>NZ_CP093845.1:1493085-2239628 GCF_024732245.1 Dietzia sp. B32
GGTCCGCGGCGTGGTCCACGTCGGTCAGCTCGAGCCGGGCGGCGGCGCGCTCGCACAGCGGGATCAACTGGCCGTGGACGCGGACGCAGCTGCCGCAGCCCTCGCGGGTCAACAGGGTCACCGTGTGCACCATGACTCGATAGTGCACCACCCCTTCGGGGCTGCCCTAGGATGGGGTCCCAGCGCCCTTCAGGAGGTCCCGCCCGGTGAATGACTCCCGCCCGGTGAACGACGACGACGCCGCCGACGCCAGCGGCGCCGACGACAACAGCGACGACGACAACGCGCACACCCCCGGCGTTGAGGGTGTCGCCGGCTCCGCCGAATCCGCGGGGTCGAACCGCTTACGGTCCGGCCCGCGACTTCTCGGCCGGGCCGATCTCGTCTCGGCTCTGGGCCGGCTGGTGTGGCGACGCCGCGACGCGCGGATCCAGCGGCGCGCCGGTGAGGCCTCCGCCCGGCACGCCGTCAAGCTCGAACCCGGCGCCGAGCCCGGTCCCCCACTGGCCGACTACGACCGGAGTGCAGGCTCCGGCACCGCCCTCGCCGATCGGGACGCCACCGACGCGACCCTCACGGAGCCGTTCGAGCCGGACCCGCAGGTCGCGGCGTTCTTCGACGTGGACAACACCCTCATCCAGGGCGCGTCGATCATCCTGCTGGCCCGCGGGCTGGCCAAGCACCGCTTCTTCACCGCGCGAGACGTCGCCGGGTTGGCGTGGTCGCAGGCCAAGTTCCGGATCTCCGGGGAGGAGAACGCCGACGACGTCGCCGCCGGCCGCGACAAGGCCCTGAGCTTCGTCGCGGGCCGCACCGTCGCCGAGCTGACCGAGCTCAGCGAGGAGGTCGTGGACACCTCGATGCTCGACCGGGTCTGGCCGGGCACACGCTCGCTGGTGCAGATGCACCTGGACGCCGGGCAGCAGGTCTGGCTGGTCACGGCGACGCCGGTGATGCTGGCGCGGGTGATCGCCACCCGGCTGGGCCTGTCCGGTGCGCTCGGTACGGTCGCGGAGGAGGAGTACGGCGTCTACACGGGCCGACTCGTGGGAGACATCCTGCACGGGCCCGGTAAGGCGCACGCGATCTCGCGCCTCGCCGAGGCCGAGGGCTTCGATCTGAGCAGGTGCTACGCCTACTCGGACAGCTTCAACGACATGCCGATGCTCACGCTGGTCGGCAACCCGGTCGCCATCAACCCGGATTCGAAGCTGCGCAAGTACGCCTCGGAGAACGGCTGGGACGTCAAGGACTTCCGCACGGTGCGCAAGGCGGCGAAGAGGGCGATGCCCGGTGTTCTCGCGGTCGGCGGCCTCGCCGGTGCGCGAGTGGCCGCGCGCTCGACCTACGGAAGTCGCGCACTGGACCGGGCGCGCCGCATCTTCTGACGCCGGCTCCCCCGCCGCCGGCTCACCCGGCCGGGCGGCGGCTCAGCCGAAGAAGACGCTGCCGCGGCGGGCGAGGTTGCGGAACAGCGTGTTCTGGATGGTCTCGCGCACCTGGTCGGTGATCTCGAAGACCACCATCGGGTCCTCGGCCGCGTCGGGACCCAGATGTGAGGTCTCGATCGGCTCGCCGAACTCCATCGTCCACTTGGTGGGCAGCGGGATGCCACCGAGCGCGCCGAGCAGCGGGAACCCGGGTGTGACGGGCATGTAGGGCAGGCCCAGCAGCCGCGCGAGCGCCGGGACCTCACCGATCTTGGGGTAGATCTCCTCGGAACCGACGACCGAGCACGGGATGATCGGCGCACCGGCGGCCAGCGCGGTGGCCACGAACCCGCCGCGGCCGAAGCGCTGCAGACGGTAGCGGTCGGCGAACGGCTTTCCGAGCCCCTTGAAGCCCTCCGGCCACACGGCCACGACGTGACCGCTCTCCAGCAGCCGCTCGGCGTCGGCGGCGCAGGCCAGGGTCGCACCGGCCCGGCGGGCAAGCGGAGCGGATACCGGCAACGACATGGCCAGGTCGGCGGCGAGCAGGCGTAGTGCGCGTCCGGCATGGTCGTGGACCGCGACGGTGGTCATCATCCCGTCGAGTGGCAGGACGCCGGCGTGGTTGGACACGATCAACCCGGCGCCCTCGGCGGGGATGTTCTCGGCGCCGATCACCTCGACCCGGAACCAGTGCTCGAACAGCGGCCGCCAGAGGGGCAGCCAGATATTGGTGTGGAAGTGCTCGTCGAACCCGAACTCGTCGACCTCGTACCCGCCGGTGACGCGGGTGGCCAGCAGCTCGCCGGCGGCGTTGACCGCCTCGGCCATGCTGGTCAGAGCGCTGACGTCCCCGGTCGCGAGCATCGTGTCGACGCTGCGGGCCAGATCACGGACGGGAGACAGGACCTCGGCGTCGATCGGCAGGGCCTCGACCGCCTGCCCGATCGAGCCACGCATCGAGGTGAGGAACCGGTCGACGATCCGCCCGATCTCGGTGGCCGCGGCATCGCTGCTGGTGGTCTCGCCGACGAATCCCTCGCCGACCGCGCGGTCCCCGCGGGCGTCGCGCCGGCCCTCACCCCAGCGCGGGCCGCCGAGGGGCTGGGACAGGTCGAATTCCGGGCCCTTCACGGCGCCTCCTCCACGGTTGGCTCGAGCGCGCTGGTCTCCGGCGCAGGGGTGTCCGGGGCGCTCGGGTCCGGCGCGCCCGGGTCGGGCAGGGCGCCGATCGACTCGAGCTCGCCGAGGGTGGTGTCCACGCCCGCGCGCAGGCGGCTGGCCACCGGCCCCGGAAGCCTCCTGGCGATCTTGGCGGTCTTGCGCTCCAGCGCGGCCCTGGTGATCAGCGGCTCGGCGCCGGAGTCCACGATGTAGGCGTGCAGCGCCTCCTCGGTCGTGTACCTGGGAGTGAACCCGAACTCGGTGCGCATCCGGGTGGTGTCCAGGGTGCGGCCGTACCGCATGAAGCGCAGCTGCGCCGGCCCGATGTCGCGCAAACCCTGGCTCGAGAGCAACCGGGCTGCCAGCTTGAACGCCTGCGGCATCACCGGCAGCGGGATGTGGCCGGCGCGGCGGATGGCCTGCGTCAGGGTGAGGATGCCGTCGCCGGCGATGTTGTAGGTGCCGGGGGTCGCGCCCCTCGTGGCGTGCAGCAGCGCGTCCAGGGCGTCCTGCGGGTGCAGCAACTGGATGCGCGGGTCGTAGCCGGCCAGGACCGGCGCCACCGACGGCAGCAGCAGTTCGCCCACCACCGTGGGCTCGGGCAGACCGAGGATCGCCGGGATGCGCAGGATCGTCACGTCGATGTCCGGGCGCTTGCGGGACATCCCCCGCACGTAGCCCTCCACGGACGAGTGGTCGAGCGGGATGCCGCCGCTGGGCAGGCGCCGGGCGGCCATGTCCTCGGTGAACATCGCCGGGTCGACGCCGGAGGAACCGTACACCGAGGTCGAGGAGATGAGCACGAAACGCTTCACCGTCGCCGCCCGCCCGCACGCGGCGATCACGTGCATGGAGCCCATGATGTTGGCCTCCTTGACGGCCGCGCGGCCGCCGGGGGCGAAGTCGGTGTGGTGCAGCCCGGCGTGCACGACCGTGTCGATACCGGCCTCGCGCAGGATCCCCTGCAGGCGCGGGGACTGCGGGTCGAGCCGCACGAACTCGGCGTCACGCATACGTCGGCGGTGCTGCGGTGACGGCTTCACCGAGTCGATGGCCAGGACGCGCTCGACGCTCTCGTCGCGCAGCAGCATGCCCACCAGGTGCGCGCCGAGATACCGGCTACCGCCCACGACCGCGACGGCACGGGCCGGGCGACGGTCTGGCAGTTCGGTGTCCACCCGCCCGAGTCTAACCGCGGACCCCCTCGGCCATGTGCGCAGTCCTCACCGCGGGCGCCGTCGGATCCCGCGTCCGCGCACCAGCCCGCCCGCAAATACACCGATGCCCGCCACCACTGCTGGTGACGGGCATCCGCTACAGGCGTGAGTCCGGGCGCTATCGGTGCGCCGCAGAACTCACTTACCGAGCTTGCGACGCTGCACGCGGGTCCGGCGGAGCATCTTGCGGTGCTTCTTCTTGGACATACGCTTGCGGCGCTTCTTGATCACAGAACCCATATCGGGGTCACCTACCTGTCGACTACTGGTCTGGGGCCTTACAGCCCGCGAAGGGCCTTGACTTGCGCTCCGGCATCACGAGCGGGCTCGGGCAGCCGGGACGGAACCCGTCCAGACTACCTCCCGCGCCCCGCTGCCACGAAAACGGGCCGGACACCGCCCCGCCGGGGCGGCTCACCGCGTCAGCCTGCGGAGAAGTACGACGTATCGAGGTACTCGTGCACGGCCTTGGAGTGGACCCGGAACGACCGACCCACCCGCACGGCGGGCAGCTCGCCCGAGTGGACGAGTCTGTAGACCGTCATCTTGGACACGCGCATCAGCGCGGCGACCTCGGCAACGGTGAGGAACTGCGAGCCCCCCGCCGCCTGCGAGCCGCCTTCGGTCTTGTCGGTAGTCGCCATCGTCACAACCCTTCGTGGCACGCGTCGTGCCGCAGGCTTCCCCTCCTGCGGTACGGACACGCACGTGCTGGGTATGAGCCTAGCGTGAATGGTGTGATCAATGCGACGGGAGTGGGCGAATTACATCGACGACACGCCGCCCGATCCCGCCTTCACCCATCCTGAGCTGGGGTTGTGCTAAATAAGCGACCCGCCGGGTGGCTCACATCTCACCCGGCGGGTCGGTTCGGTAGGCGCACACGCGGCCCGTTCGGCCACGGCGGCGACGGGCGGGGCGCGGGTCGGTCAGTCGTCCTCGTCGTCGTCGTCGGAGACCGAGGCCTGGGCCAGCGCCCGCGACCGCGTCGCCGCCGCCTCGACCGCCTCCGCCACGGCCGAGCGCAGTCCCCCGGCCTCGAGCCTGCGGATGGCCGCCGCGGTGGTGCCGCCCGGGGAGCTGACGTTGTAGCGCAGCTCGGCGGGCCCCTCGCCGCCGGCGGTGAGCATCGCGCCCGCGCCGAGCGCCGTGCCGGTCGCCAGCGTGAGCGCCACGTCGCGGGGCAGCCCGCGCTCCACGCCTGCGTCGACCATGGCCTCGGCCAGGAGGAAGAAGTAGGCGGGGCCGGACCCGGACACCGCGGTCACGGCGTCCATCTGGGACTCGGCGACGACGACGACGAGTCCCACGCTCTCCATCATCGTGACCACCTGCGCGAGGTGCTCGTCGCGCGCATAGCGGCCCTTGCAGACCGCGGAGACGCCGTGCCCCACGAGCATCGCCGTGTTGGGCATGACCCGCACGACCGGCGAGCCGGCGCTGAGCTTGTTCTCCAGCACAGTGGTGGGCACGCCCGCCGCGAGCGAGACCACGATCGACTCGTGGACGCTGTCCGAGATGGCCTCGCCGATGCGATCGACCACCGCCGGCACGTCCTGGGGCTTGACGGCCACCACGATCACGTCGGCGCCCTCGCAGCCGATGTCGAGGCTGGTGGACAGGATGTTGTACTTCTTGGCCAACTCGTCGGCGCGGGCCTGCACGGCCTCGATCACCACGATGTCCGAGGCCTCGGTCCCGGACTCGCGGAGCCCCGCGATGAGGGCCTCGCCGATGCGTCCGCCACCGACCACTGCGATTCTCGTCATGCCGTCAACAGTGCCACACGCGATCAGTGCCGCACGCGCGCCGCCGTCGGCCGGCCGTGGGGCTGCCCTCCCGCTCCGGCACCGAACTTCACCTGTCGGAATGCGACTGACCTGCGGGGCCCCTCAGGTCAGTCGCATTCCGACAGGTCAGTCGGGGGCTCCCCCGGGATTCCGGCGCGGGCGGCGGCGGGCAGCCGCGGGCTGACGGGGCGGGCGGCGGGGGGCAGCCGCGGGCTGACGGCGCGGACTGGCGGCCCGGGCCGTCGGCTGGACGCTCATACCGGGCGCCGCCGCAGAGACGACTCCGCCCGCACCTGGTGCAGGTGCGGGCGGAGTGAGGTTCGCGGCCGGGGTCCGGTCAGGTGACCAGCCTGAGCAGGAGCGGACCGCACGTCACGCCGAGACCGACGATCACCGCGAGGGCGATACTGACCGAGTCGTTGGTCCTGCGCAGGACCCGGACCATGGCGACCAGGCCGATGATCACCACGATCGCCAGCGCGAAGGCCACCCACGGCAAGTCGCGCCAGAGCAATTGGAAGCCGATGAACAGGGCCGCGCCCGCGACCGCCGAGGCGAGCACCTGCGCGATGAGGATCAGCCACTGCGATGCCGGTGACCGCTCGGGCTCCGCGCCTCCGGGGGTGTACTCGAAGTCGCGGTATCGCGAGGAATCCGGTTCGCCCGGGGCCTGACGCGGCGCGGCCGCCGGCGCTGAGGCGGTGTCCGCGCGATCGGTGCCCGCACGGTCGGTGTCTGCGCGATCGGTGCCTGCACGGTCGGCGGCGCCGGACGGCTGCTGACCCGCCGACCGCTCTGTCGTCGTCTCGTCGGACTTCGGCCGCTCGGTGCCGGTGCCCGCCCCGGTGACGGCCGCGGCCATCCCCGCGACTCCTGCACCTCCGGCAGCGGCTGCGGTCGCCGCGCCGAGGGCACCCCCGCGCGTGGCGGTGCCGGACTCGCCGTCCTGATCGGCGGGAACCTCGGGGGCACGGTGGGCGGTCGAGCCGCTACCCGACGGCACGCCCCATGCAGGCGCGTCGGCTCCCGCAGGGGCCTTGTCGGCTCCCGCGGGGAACTTGTCGGTCGGGGCGCTCGTCGGTGCTGCCGCGCTCTTGTCAGCCGCAGCGCCCTTGTCAGCCGCCGCGCTCTTGTCAGCCGAGGGCTTGACCCCAGGGGCCGCGGACGAGGCCGGGGCGGGCTTGACCGCAGGGGCCGCGGACGAGGCCGGGGCGGGCTTGACCGCAGGGGCCGCGGACGAGGCCGGGGTGGGCTTGTCGGCACTGTCGGCGGCGGTCTTGTCGGCGGCTGCGGCACCGGCGACACCCGCCGCGCCGGCGCCCGCGACACCTGCAGCAACGGCGCCGGCCGGCCCCACGCCGCCGCGATCAGGTCGATCGGTGGGCGTCGGGCGGGTGGCAGGCGCGGTGGACCCCGACTGCTCCGGCTCCTTGCGCCTGCGGCCGAACAGCCCGCGGAGGCCACCCTTCTTCTCGGGCTGGCCGGTGTCATCGGCGATGTCGGCCCGCGGCTGGGCCGGAGCCGACGGAGCCGACGGGGACGGAGTCGACGACGGCGCGGCGTGCTGCGTCGAGGCGGCCGGCATCCGCGTGGTCGCCTGCTCCGACGCCGATGGGGTCGGGGTCGGCGTGGCGGCCGACGGCGTGGTCGACTTCTCGGCCGACCCGGCGGAGGCGGACGTCGGTGCCCCGGTCTCGGGGGCCCGCCGCCTGCCCGAGGGCTTCGGAGCCTGCTGGCCCTGAGGTGTGGCCGCGCTCGTCGTCGTCGTCCCCGGGGTCTTCTGGGCCGCCGTCACGGCACCGTCCCCGGCGCCCGTCACGGCACCGCCGTCAGCGCCCGCCTCCGCGCCCTGACCTGCGTCGGCACCGGCGGCGGCTGCTTCCTCGGCCTCCCGGGCCCGACGCCGCGCCGCGCGACCACTGAGCACGGTGTCGTCGGTGATCCTGGGGATCTCACCGGTGAGCTCGGAGACGCTGAGCCCGCCGTCCTCATCGGCCCGGCGACGACGACGCCCGGTCGGAGCGGCCTGCTGCTCTGCGCCCATGCGCTTGAGCAGCTCCGCCACGGTGATCTGCTGACCGTCTGAATCCTCGGCCATCGTCAGCTCCCCTTCCCGTCGCCGCCCACGTCCCGGTCGAGACGCTGCAGGATGAGCCCCTCTCGCAGAGCCCACGGACAGATTTTCACACTTTCCAGACCCAACGCACGCATGGACGCCTCCGCCACCAGCGCCCCCGCCACCACCTGATGCGAGCGGTCGGAGCTGATGCCCTCCAACTCTGCCCTGTCCGCGGCCGTCATGCGGGAGATAAACGCGATCACCTGCCGCAGACCGGCAGCCGTGAGGACCCGCTCGGCGCGCGGGCCCTCCGACGACGGCGCCGCACCCGTGAGCCGCGCCAGCATGCGGAACGTCTTGGAGGTGGCGCACGCCAGGTCGGGTTCGCCGGCCGCGCGCAGTTCCCTGGCGGGCCCGTCGAGCTCGGCGTCGATGTAGTCGCGCAGCTGGTTGATCCGCTTGCGTTCCGGCGGGTCGGTCTTGAACCAGTCGTGGGTGAGGCGGCCGGCGCCCAGCTGCAGGCTGTGTGCCTGCTCGGGCAGCTCGTCCTCCCCGGAGGTCATCTCGAGCGACCCACCACCGATGTCGAGGTTGACGATCCGCCCCGCGCTCCAGCCGTACCAGCGGCGCGTGGCGAGGAACGTCATACGCGCCTCGTCCTCGCCGGAGAGGACCCGCAACTCGATCCCGGTCTCTTTCTCCACCTTGGCCAACACGTCGTCCGAGTTGGCGGCGTCCCGCACGGCGGAGGTGGCCAACGCCATGACCTCGCGGCACTTGGTGGCCTCGGCCAGCTCGGCGGCCTCGTTGACGGCGTCGACGAGCCGGGCGATGCCGGTCTTGGAGATGTTGTTGTCCTCGTCCAGGTACTCGATCAGGCGCAACCGGGTCTTGGAATCGTTCATGGGCGTGGGATGGCCACCACGGTGGGCATCGACCACCACGAAATGGACCGTGTTACTTCCCACGTCCAGGACACCTAATCTCACACGCCCACCCTAAACGGTCTACGGTCGCTGGTTGTGACCGCCACCGAACGCCCCTCGACCCCGGGCGCCCCGCTGCCCGAGGTCCCCCTCGACTTCCCGCGCGAGTGGTACACGTTCCCCGACCCCGCGAATGACGAACATCTGATCTCCGCCGACATGACGTGGCTGCTGTCGTCGTGGACGTGTGTCTTCGGTACGCCGGCCTGCCACGGCATCGAGCGCGACCAGCCCGACTCCGGTTGCTGCACCCACGGCGCGTTCCTCTCCGACGACGCCGACCGACAGCGGCTCGAGGCCAACGTCGCGCTGCTGCGGCCGGAGGAATGGCAGCACCGGGACGCCGCCCGGGCCGCCGCGTCGGCCGACGGGAGCGCGCTGGAAGCGTGGCTCGAGGAAGACGAACTGACCGGCGACGACGGCGAGATGGAGCCCGCCCTCAGGACGCGCCGCCTCGGCGGACGGTGCGTGTTCTTCAACGACGTCGGGTGGCCGACCGGGTCGGGCTGCGCCCTGCACCACCTCGCCGGGCGGACGGGGCGGAGCCTGCCCGAGTCCAAGCCGGACGTCTGTTGGCAGCTGCCGATCCACGTGACCCGCGAATGGGAGACCCGCCCCGACGAGGTGGAGATCCTCCACACCCGCGTCGGGGAGTACGACCGTCGCGGCTGGGGCCCGGGCGGGCTGGACCTGGACTGGTACTGCACCGGGTCCCCCGAAGCGCACGTCGGCGTGGACCCCGTCTATATCTCCCTGCGTGACGAGTTGGTCGAACTCCTGGGCGCCCAGTGCTACGAGGTGCTCGCCGCGGCGTGCCGGCGCCGGCGGCAGCTCGGGATCGTGGCCGTGCACCCGGCGACAGAGCGGGCCGGTCAGCCCTCGAACTTGTAGCCCAGCCCGCGGACGGTCACCAGGTGCACCGGCTTGCCGGGATCGGACTCGATCTTCGAGCGCAGGCGCTTGACGTGCACGTCGAGGGTCTTGGTGTCGCCGACGTAGTCCGACCCCCACACGCGGTCGATGAGTTGCCCGCGGGTGAGGACCCGGCCGGAGTTGCGCAGCAGGTACTCCAGTAGGTCGAACTCCTTGAGCGGCAGCGTGACCGCCGACCCCCGGACGAGCACCGTGTGGCGCTCGATGTCCATCCGCACGGGCCCGGACTCCAGGACGCCGATCTCGTCGACCGGTTCGGACTCGGCCTCGGCGCCGCGCCGCAGCACGGCACGGATGCGGGCGATGAGCTCGCGGGCCGAGTACGGCTTGGTGACGTAGTCATCGGCCCCCAGTTCCAGGCCGACGACTTTGTCGATCTCACTGTCCCGGGCGGTCACCATGATCACCGGGACGGTCGAGGTCATCCGCAGTCGCTTGCACACATCCGTGCCGGACATCCCGGGGAGCATGAGGTCGAGCAGCACGATGTCCGCGCCGTCGGACTCGAAGTTCTGCAACGCGGTCGGGCCGTCCCCCGCGACGGTGACCTCGAAGCCTTCCTTGCGGAGGAGGAACGCCAGCGGATCCGCCAACGAGTCCTCGTCCTCCACGATCAGCACCCTGGTCACGGCACCTGGTCCTCTCCTTGTGTGGCCTGCTTGGCGTCGGGTGGTCCCCCGTCGCCGCCCGGCTCCACATGAGCCGGAAGTTCGAGTGTGAAGGTCGACCCGGTACCGGGCCGGCTCCACAGACTGACCGCGCCGTTGTGGTTCTGCGCGACGTGCTTGACGATCGCCAGGCCCAGTCCGGTCCCGCCGGTCGCGCGGGAGCGGGCCTTGTCGACGCGGAAGAACCGCTCGAAGACCCGGGCCTGGTGCTCCGGGGCGATGCCGATGCCGCGGTCGGTGACACGCAGCGTCACGGTGTCGCCGTTGATGCCCCGGGTGATCGACACCGGGGTGTGCTCGGGCGAGTAGTTGATGGCGTTGGAGATGAGGTTGGACACCGCCGTGACCAGCAGGGTCCAGTCGCCCCTGACCTCGAGCCCGGACGGCGCATCGGTGATGAGCTCGATCCCCGCCGCCTCGGCCGCCGAGGCGGACCGGCGCAGCGCCTCGGCCACCACGTCGTCCACGTCCACCGGCTCCGGGTCGCGGATCCGCTCGGCGCCCTGCAGTCGCGAGAGCTCGATGAGCTCGGAGACCATCTTGCCGAGCCGCTGGGCCTCGCTCACCACGCGGCCGCCGAAGTACTCGACAGAGTCCGGGTCATCCTTGGACTCCAGCAGCGCCTCGGCGAGCACAGCCATCGCCCCGACCGGGGTCTTGAGCTCGTGGGAGACGTTGGCGACGAAGTCGCGGCGGGCGGCTTCCATGCGACGGTGTTCGGAGTCGTCGTCGGCGAACACCACGACGAACTGCTCGCCGTTGCCCTCGAGGATCTCCCCGCGTCCACTCACCGACGGGATGCGGCGGCGACCGGGGGCCATCTTGGCCGGCAGGTCGAATCGGGTGGGGTGCCCGTCCGTGAACGTCGACTCGGCGGCGCGCCAAACCGGATCCACCAGCAGGCGGTCGTCCACGATCCCCAGCTCGGCGGCGCGACGGTTGTAGAGGACCACATCCTGGTGGCGGTCCACGACCGCGAGTGCGTACGGCGCCTGCTGATAGACGCCCCGCAGCACGTCCAGCCTACTGGGCCCGGCCTGCTCGGCACGGCGTCGCTCGCCGCGCCGGTGGATCAGTGGGACGACGAAGCCTCCCACGATGAAGCCGATGATCCCGGCGACGATCGCGAGGAAGATCCCCAGACTGACCTGCACGACCCCGATCCTACGGTGTGACGTTCCGTCGCCCGAATCGACAAACCCCCGGCCACCTGCGAGAAGTTCGCGGGATGCCGGGGGTTCGCGACCCGTTCACCGGGCCTTCACCTACTACTTGCCGCCCTGGTTGGCCACGGCCGCGGCGCCGGCGGCGGCGGCCTCCGGGTCGAGGTAGGTACCGCCCGGGTTGGCGACCAGTCCGGTCTCGTCGAAGTGGTAGACCAGCGGGATCCCGGTGGGGATGTTCAGGCCCGCGATGTCGGAGTCCGAGATCCCGTCGAGATGCTTGACGAGCGCACGCAGCGAGTTGCCGTGGGCGGCCACCATCACGGTCTTGCCCTCCGCCAGCTTCGGGGCGATCTCGGCGGCGTAGTACGGGATGAACCGGTCCACGACGTCCTTGAGGCACTCGGTCAGCGGCACCTCGGGCAGGTCGGAGTACCGGATGTCGGAGGTCTGCGAGTACTCGCCCGCCGGGTCGATCGCCGGCGGCGGGGTGTCGTAGCTGCGGCGCCACAGCATGAACTGCTCGTCGCCGTACTGGTCCTTGATCTCCGCCTTGTTCAGACCCTGCAGCTTGCCGTAGTGACGCTCGTTGAGCTTCCAGTGCCGGATCACCGGGACCCAGTGGCGGTCACACGCGTCCAGCGCGATGTTCGCAGTGGTGATCGCGCGCCGCAGCAGCGAGGTGTACAGGATGTCCGGCAGGATCCCCGCCTCGGCGAGGAGCTTGCCGCCGCGGACCGCCTCCTCCCGTCCGAGATCGGTCAGGTCGACGTCGACCCAGCCCGTGAACTGGTTGGATGCGTTCCACGTGGACTGCCCGTGACGCAGGAGGACGAGTGTTCCGTAAGCCATACGGCCATTATGACCCGCGCTCGGAGGACTACGGTGCAGACATGACCACACACGCCGGAGACACCCCCGAATCGAGCGACCGGCCGTGGACCGTCCACTACACGCCGGGAACCACGCATGACCTCGACTACGGCAGCACCACGCTGATCGACCAGTTCGACGACGCCGTCAGCACGTACTCGTCCCGTCCCGCCACCGAGTTCTTCGGCCGCCTGACGACCTATTCGGAGCTAGGCAGTCGCGTGCGCCGCGCGGCGGAGGGTCTGCGCCGCCTGGGGGTCGCGCGCGGTGACCGTGTCGCCGTGCTGCTGCCCAACTGCCCCCAGGGCATCACGGTGTTCTACGCGGCGCTGCGGATCGGCGCGGTGGTCGTGGAGCACAACCCGCTCTACACCGCCGACGAGCTCGAGGCCCCCTTCGCCGATCACGGCGCCAAGGTGGTCGTGACCTGGAACGTCGTCGCGCCGGTGGTGCGGGATCTCGCCGAACGGCCCGGTACCGCGATCGAGCACGTCATCGCCGTCGACCTGCTCGACGAGCTCCCCGCCGTCAAGCGCCTGGCGCTCAGGCGACTTCCCCTCCCGTCTCTGCGGGCCTCCCGGAACAAGCTCTCCCGGCCCGCGCCCGGCACCCTGGACTGGGCCGACTTCGAGACCGGCGCCGAGCTGGACTTCTCGTATCCGCGGCCGGCCGCCGAGGATCCCGCCCTGATCCTCTACACCTCCGGCACCACCGGAACCCCCAAGGGGGCCGTCCTGTCCCACGCCAATCTCGTGGCCAACGCCAAGATGGGCCAGGCGTGGGTGCCCGGGCTCGAGTTCGGCCGCGAGCGGTTCCTGGCCTCGCTGCCGATGTTCCACGCCTACGGGGTGACGCTGTGCGTGGTGATCGGGATCGCCGTCGGCGCGCGGCTGCAGCTGGTGCCGACCCCGGACATGGACCTCATCATGCCGATCATGAAGAAGGACCTGCCCACCTTCATCCCGGCCGTCCCGCCGATCTACACCAAGATCCTCGAGGAGGCGGAGAAGCGGAAGATCCCCCTGCACGGCATCAAGCACTCACTGTCCGGCGCCATGAGCCTGCCCGCCGAGCTCATCGAGCGGTGGGAGGCCGCCACCGGTGGCCTCCTGGTCGAGGGCTACGGGATGACCGAGACCTCCCCCATCACCGTCGGCAACCCGATGTCGACGGCGAGGCGGGCCGGCTCCATCGGCGTCCCGTTCCCGGACACCGACATCCGTGTCGCGGACAAGGACGACCCATCGGTCGACGCACCGGCCGGCGAGCCCGGTGAACTGTTGGTCAAGGGGCCGCAGGTGTTCCCGGGCTACTGGCGCAACGAGAAGGCGACCGCCGAGACCTTCCACGACGGCTGGATCCGCACCGGTGACGTCGTGGTCCAGGACGACGACGGCTTCCTGCACGTGGTGGACCGGATCAAGGAGATGATCGTCACCGGCGGGTTCAACGTCTACCCGTCCGAGGTCGAGGCGGTGCTGCGCACGGCCCCGGGCGTCGCGGACTGTGCCGTGGTGGGCCGCCCGAGTTCCGACGGCGGCGAGAAGGTCATCGCCGCGATCGTGCTGGAGCCCGGCGCCTCACTCGACCCCGACGCCCTGCGCGCGCACTGCAAGGGCTCGCTGGCCGGGTACAAGGTCCCGCGCGATTTCGTCGAACTGGACGAACTGCCCACCAACCCCATGGGCAAGGTCCTGCGCAAGAAGGTCGCCCAGCAGATCAACGCCTGACCGGCACGCTATCCGGGAGTCCGGGGCTACTCCGGCTGGGGCAGGTCCTGGGTGAGGTGGCGGAACGCGTCGAGGTTGCGCAGCGGCTCGCCCCGGGACACGCGCCACTCCCACTCGCGGCGGATCGAGGTGTGGAAGCCCAGCTCGATGAGGATGTTGAAGTCGTGGTCCGCGGCCTCGAGCACCTGGCCCAGCACGCGGTCGAGTTCCTCTTCCGTCACCGCGACCAGCGGCATCCGGCCGACGAGGTAGATGTCGCCGTTGTTGTCCAGCGTGTACGCCACCTGGTACAGCCGACGGTTGCGCCGCAGCATGTACTTGTAGACCTTCTCGAAGTCCTCGTCGGGCTGGCGGCACACGAACGCCTCGATGCGCACGCTCTCCCGGTTCACCGTCAGGTGGCAGGCGGTCTTGAGGCGCTTCTCCCCCGGCAGGATCACGACGAACGTGCGGCCGTCGGCCAGCGTCGACTCGATCTCCCGCTCCACCAGGAAGTTCCGGATCCGTTCGACGGTCGGGGCGTCGACGTCCTCCCGGCTCGCGGCCGGCCCGTCGTCGTCCATGCGCTTGCTCTCGGTGGGGTCGATCATCGTGACTCCTTCGGGGTGGTCGGCTGGGACTCGGGCGGACGGGAGATCAGGACGCGGTGGCGTCGGCACGCCGGGCCCGGTACGCGGCCATCGTGCCCGCGTACGAGGACACGAGCCCCTCGGCCGTGGCGTCCCAGGAGAACCCGGAGGCGTGCACCGGGGCGGCCCGCGACATCGACAGGCGCAGCTCGTCGTCGTCCAACAATCCGGACAACACGCGCGCCCAGACACTCGGATCGTGCCCGTCCACGGTGATCCCGGTCCGGCCGTCGGCGACGGCCGTGGGGAGCCCGCCCACCGCGGCCGCGACGACGGGGGTCCCACACGCCTGCGCCTCGAGGGCCACGAGCCCGAACGACTCCGAGTACGACGGCACCGCCACGATGTCCGCGGCCCGGTAGACGTCCACCAGCTCCGACGGCGGCCGGGGAGCCAGGAAACACACGCGATCGGCCACTCCCAGCTCCTCGGCCAGGTCCATCAACGAGCGCGGCCTGGAGAGCCCCGACCCGCTGGGTCCGCCGACGACCATCAGACGCACGTCACGGCGGGGCTGGGCGCGCACCATCTCGGCGAGCGCCCGCACGATCACGTCGGGGGCCTTGAGCGGCTGGATCCGGCCGACGAAGGCGATCACCTCGGAGTGCTGCCCCAGCCCCAGCGCGCGGCGGGCCTGCTCGGTGCCGCGCCGGGTGCCGGGGGTGTACTGCTCCAGGTCGGCGCCGGGCGAGACGACGTCGACGTCGGCGGGGTCGGCGTCGTAGTACTCGACGAGTTCGCGCAGCTCGCCGGTGGTGTTGACGACGAGCCGGTCCGCGGCGTCCACGATCTGCTGTTCACCGATACGCCGGGACTCGGGCTCGGGGGTGTCCCCCTCGGCGAGGACCGCGTTCTTCACCGCCGCCAGCGTGTGCGCGGTGTGGACCAGCGGCACGCCCCAGTGCTCGGACGCGACCAGCCCGGCCTGGCCGGAGAGCCAGTAGTGGGAGTGGATGAGGTCGTAGTACCCCGGCGCGTGCCCGGCCTCCGCGCGCATCACGCCGGCGACGAACGGGCACAGCTGCGTGGGCAGGTCCTCCTTGCGCAGTCCCTCGAACGGACCGGCCACGATGTTGCGGACCAGGACGCCGTCGCCGGCCTGCTCGACCGGCGGCTGCGACGAGTGGGTGGCGCGGGTGAAGATCTCGACCTCCACGCCGAGGCGGGCCAACCGGCGCGCTGTCTGCAGGACGTACACGTTGAGTCCGCCCGCGTCGCCCGTGCCCGGCTGGGCCAGCGGCGAGGTGTGGAAGGACAGGACCGCGACGCGCCGGGGCAGGGGATGCGCGGCGCCGGGGTCGAGGTCGGTTACGGTCACCCGTCCGATTGTGCCCCTGCCCGCGCCGGGGTGCACGTCGGCCGTGCCCCGCCGCCCTGATGTGACGACGACGAGGTGGGCTCCAGCGCGCCGGGCCCGCCCGTCGCGAATGGCTACAGGGAGGCGGCGAACTCGTCGAGCTCGGCGAGGAAGCGCGGCGTCTCCTCGAGGAACGGCGCGTGTGCGGACTCGGCGAACTCGACGTAGCGGCCGCCGGGGATCATCTCGGCGTTCGCCTGCCCGGCCGACGGCAGCACCACGCCGTCGTGGGCGCCGTGGATGACCAGGGCGGGGATCGACAGGCCGCGCAGGGTGTCGTCGTTGTCCACCTTGCGGGTGAGCAGCGCCTGCCGGACCGCCGGGGGCGTGGACAGCGACAGTCCCAGGATCCGCTGCCCGTCCGGGCCCGATCCCGAGCGCATCATGGCGTTGCCGAAGCTGGTGAACGCCGCCAGCGCGACGGAGGGCTTCTCGTCGAACGCCCCGCCCGAGGTGACCTCCTTCATGGCCGGGCCGATCGCGCCGCCCGCCGAGCGGGAGAGCGAGGTGACCGTGCCGCACAGCACGATCCCGCCGACCCGGCCCTCGCCGCGGGCGGCCAGGTAGTCCGAGACCACCACGCCGCCGTACGACCACCCCAGCAGGATCGCGTCCGAGCCGTCGGTGATCCCGGCGGAGTCGAGGACGGCCTCGACGTCGTCGGCCCACTGCGGTGCCGAGTCGTAGCCGCCGGCCGGGACGTCGGAGTGCCCGTGGCCGCGCAGGTCGATCGCCACCACGCGGAAACGCCGGGCCAGGCCGTTCAGCACGTCCTGCCCCCAGCTCGCGCTCGACTGCGCCCAACCGTGGATGAGCACGAGCGGCCGGGCTGCGGGGTCACCGAGCACGCGGTAGGCGATCGCGGTGCCGTCCGACGAGACGGCCGAGGCGAGGGTGGGCGCGGGCGTCGAGGCTGCGGGCTCGTGGGCTGAGGACTCAGAGGTGGGCGCGGAGGTCATGCGCCTCATGGTGCCAGCCACGCTCCGGGTTATGCGGCCTGTCTGCACGGAATCCACCCGCGTACGCGTGCGGAATGGTCCATAGAGAGCGCGCACCCGCAGTGACGCCGATCGTCACGATCCGACCCCCACACCGCGCCCGCGCCGGTTACCGTTGCGCAATGGCAGCCACCACCACCCGGACCGACCCCGATGTCGTGGTCCGCACGTTCTTCGACGCCCTGATGACCGGGTCCACCACCGCCGCCGGCGACCTGCTCGCCGAGGACGTCTGGTGGGCCAACATCGGCCTGCCGACCATCCGGGGCAAGCGCGCGGTCGTCGGCGCGATCTCCTCGATGAACCGCAGCATCCGCTTCGGAGTGGAGATCCACCACCTCGCGGTGTCGGCGCCCGCGGACCCGACCGACCCGGCGGCCCCCGTCGTGGTGCTCACCGAACGCACCGACTACCTCGGGGTCGGGCGGTTCCGCGTCGGCTTCTGGGTGTGCGGCCGCCTCGAGGTCCGCGATGGCCGGATCTGCGGCTGGCAGGACTACTTCTCCAAGGCCGACATGGCCAGGGGCGCGGTGCGCGGACTCGTCGAGATGGTCACCGGCCGGGGTCGCTGACCTCGTCGTCGTCGCCACCCCGTCGCCCCCGAGGTCGCCGACCCGCCGCAACCTTTTCGCGCGCGGCGCGCACATCTCGTCGACCCCGTCGGACCCGCCGCCTACCCTCTAGGACATGAGCACCGATCACTCCGCCGCCCGTGAGCGGCTCGCCGCCCTGCCCGCCGAGACCCGCGTCGCGGTGGTGACGGGGGCGTCGTCGGGAATCGGTGAGGCGTCCGCGCGCGAGCTGGCCGGACTCGGGTTCCACGTGATCGTCGGGGCGCGTCGGGTCGACCGTCTGGAGTCGCTCGCGGCGGAGATCGGTGGCACCGCCCTCCCGTTGGACGTGACGGACGCCGACTCGTGCGCGGCGTTCTGCGCGGCCATCCCCCGGCTGAACGTGCTGGTCAACAACGCCGGCGGCGCCAAGGGCACGACCAGCGTGATGGATGCCGACGAGGACCAGTGGCGCTGGATGTGGGAGACCAACGTCCTCGGCACGCTGCGCATGGTCCGCGGCCTCATGCCGGTGTTGGTCGACACGGGCGACGGACTGGTCATCACCATCACCTCGATCGCCGCCCTCGAGTCGTACGACAACGGCTCCGGCTACACCTCGGCCAAGCACGCGCAGGCGGTCCTGCACCGCACGCTGCGCGGGGAGCACCTGGGCCAGCCGGTGCGGTTCACCGAGATCGCGCCCGGCATGGTCGAGACCGAGTTCTCCCGCGTGAGGTTCGACGGCGACGACGACAAGGCGGCCGCCGTCTACCGTGGGCTGACCCCGATGGTGGCCGAGGACGTGGCGGAGATCGTCGGGTTCGTGGCGAGCAGGCCCTCGCACGTCAACCTGGACCAGATCGTGGTGAAGCCGCGGGACCAGCACTCCGCGACGCGCGCCCACCGGAACTGACGGGCGCACAGGTGAGGCTGCCCAACGAGGACCCAGGTTAGGCTTACTGACCTGGCAGAACGCCGCCGGCGGCCATAGGCTGGCCCCCTACTGAAAGGGGCCCCCATGGCCAGGAACAAGAACTCATTCGTCGAACTCCTCTCGGCTCAGGTCGGTCACGAGTTCGCCGCCAGTCAGCAGTACATCGCGATCGCCGTGTGGGCGGACGCGCAGGACCTGCCGCAGCTCGCGTCGCGCTTCTACTCGCACAGCCTGGGTGAGCGGAACCACGCGATGATGATGGTCCAGTACATGCTCGACCGCGACATCCCCGTGACCATCCCGGCCGTCCCCGCGCCGCAGCCCGACTTCAGCGGGCCCGCCGACGCCCTGCGTTCGGCGCTGGAGCAGGAGAAGCAGGTGACCCGGCAGATCGAGGCGATGTTCCAGGCCGCCCGCGCCGAGTCCGACCCGCTGGGCGAGCAGTTCATGCTGTGGTTCCTCCGCGAGCAGGTCGAGGAGGTCGCCAACATGAACACGCTGGTGACCATCGCCGAGCGCGCCGCCGACGACTGGTTCCGCATCGAGGAGTACCTGGCCCGCGAGACCGACTCCTCCACCAACACCGGAACCCCGCCCTCGGTCGCCGGCGGCGCGGTCTGATCTACGCCCCCCGAGCGCCGTAGCGCCGTAGCGCCGTAGCGCCATCGAAAAGAGCGTTCCGCTCACATCCGCCGAGCGACGGCGCGCGAAACGCTCTTTTCGATGACAGTCCGGGGACTCGCGATGGCGGTCAGGCGCGGGCGTACTCCACGTAGCTCACCCCGCTGTCGAAGTCATGACGCCGGCCCCGGGTCAGCGCCAGCGGGAGCGCCCCGCCCGCCGCGCCCGGCCCGCCCGTCGCCCGCGCCACCAGCGGGATGCCCGCGCCCAGGACAACCGGGTTGACCTTGAGCCGGAACTCGTCGATCTCGTCGACCAGTTGACCGGCCAGCGAGCCGCCGCCACACAGCCAGACGTCGAGCGCCGAGTCCTCCGACTTGAGCCTGCGGACCAGGGTCACGGGGTCCTCGTCGGACGCGGTCAGCCCCTCCTCGGCGGGCAGCTCGTCCGGCCGGTGGGTCACCACGTACTGGCGCAGGTGCGGGTAACCGCTGGCCAGTCCCTCGTCCACGGCCACCTGATGGGTGGTGCGGCCCATGATCACGGTGTCGAATGCCCGGTGTGGCGTCGTCGTCACGCCGAGGGAGCCGCGGAAGTGCCCGGGTATCGTCTCGGGGTAGTGCTCGATGAGCCAGGGCATGTTCGCGGCTTCGACGGGGAAGACGTCGAACCCTCCGTCCGGGTCGGCGATGAAGCCGTCGATACTGACGGCCACGTAGTAGATGAGCTTGCGCATGGTGGGTCCTCTCTGGGAATGGTGGTGAGCGTCTGCGTCCACCCCGCCGGAGCGGGGTCAGCCGAAGGTGATCACGTCGTCCACCCCCACCCGGTCGCAGAAGCCGTCGTCGTGGGTGACGAGCAGTAGCGCCCCCCGCCACTGCGCGAGTGCGTCGGCGAGCACCCGGACGCCGTCGAGGTCGAGGTTGTTGGTCGGCTCGTCCAGGATCAGCAACTGCGGGATCGGTCGGGCGAACAGCCGCGCCGCCAGCGCCGCACGGAGTCGCTCGCCACCGGACAGATCGCCGAGTCGGCGGAACCCGGCGTCACCGGTGAACAGCAGCCGCGCCGCGTGGGCGTGGGCCTCCTCCGCCGGTGCGTCGGGGCGGACCGCCCGGATCGCGTCGATGACAGACCACCCCGGATGCTCGACACGAAGATCCTGCGGCAGCAGGGCAAACGGGACATGGACTCCCTCGTCGTCGACCCCGTCGCCGCTACCGTCGCCGCCACTAACGCCGCCACTGCCGCTGCCGCTCCCGATGCCCACGAGGCGTCGCAGGAGCGTCGTCTTGCCGCTGCCGTTGGGCCCGGCCACCCGCACGCGCGCGGGTCCGGCGAGGTGCACCCGCCCGGCGACGGGGTCGGCGACATCCAGGACGACGCGGCCGGCGGGCAGTCCCGGGTCGGGGAGCTCGACCCGCAGCAGCTCCTCGCGCCGGATGGCCGCGTCCGCCGCGCGCATCCGCTCCCGCGCCTGCTCGACGCCCCTCTCGTGAGTGGCCCGGTACCGCGCCGCCGACTCCTGCGCCTGCCGCTTGCGCATCCCCATGACGATCTTGGGTTCGCGCCTGTTCGCCTCCATCTTGCGGCCGTACCGTTGGCGCCGCGCCAGCACCACCTGCGCCTCGACCTTGTCCCGCTTCTCGGCACGAAGGTCGTTCCGTGCGCCGGTCAGCGACTGCCGCGCGGCGGCCTGCTCTGCCTCGATCACGTCCCGATAGTGCGGGTACGGCCCGCCGAAGACCCGGCACCCGCCGGCCCGCAGCTCGACCGTCGTCTCGGCGCTGTCCAGCAAGTCCAGATCGTGGCTCACCACCATCACCACGCGGTCCCCGCCCGCAACGAACTCACCGACCGCCGCGAACAGTCGCTCCCGCGCCCGGGCGTCGAGGTTGTTGGTGGGCTCGTCCAGCAGCAGGACCCGCGGCCGCCGGAGAAGCCGACCCGCCACCGCCGCCAGGGTGCGTTCCCCGCCGGACAGCGCGACCACGGGCCGGCCCGGTTCGGTCGGCAGGCCCAGGTCGTCGAGCAGCGCGATCGTGCGCTCTTCCACCGACCAGTCGTCGCCGATGCGGGCGAAGTCGTCGTCGTCGCCCTCACCCGCCTCGATCCGGGCCAGCGCCGCCAGCTGCCGACCCACGCCGAGTTCATCGGCGAGAGTCCGCTCGGCGGGGGCGTCGGCGAGCAGCTGCGGAAGATACGCGACGGTGGGTGGACCCGCGGGCTCGCCGTCGACGCTGATCGAACCGCGCGCCGACCGGAGCTCGCCCGCGACGAGGCGCAGCAGGGTGCTCTTGCCGGCGCCGTTGCGGCCGACGAGTGAGGTCAGACCCGGGCCGACGGCGAGGTCGAGCCCGTCGAAGAGTGGGGTGTCGTCGGGAAACGCGAACGCGACATCCGACAGGACGAGGGAAGACATGCGTGCTCCAGGAGAGGTGGCGTGGGGCCGGGACTCACCTGAGGTTCAGCACTGTCCTTCGATCTCCTCGTCTGGTTCTTCTCGGCTCCGCGCCCCTCGCGGCCCCGGGTCTCCCCGCGGTCGCGCCGTGCGCCTGCCGACTCATCCGGTGACGCTACGCGGTGGACCCGCTGGCGGCAAGGGTCGGTCGATCCGGCAGATCGCGTGGAGGGGTGTGTCGCCGGGGACGTCGGGGGTCAGCTCCGCGTCCGGCAGCCGCCGGAACCCCGCCCGGACCAGCGCGCCCCAGGATCGGGGGTTCTCGATGTTCACGGGCACGATCACGCAGGTCGCCTCGGGGTGGCCGTCCCAGATCCCGGCCACCGCCCGCGCCACCATGGCCGCGCCCGCTCCCCTGCCGCGCGCCGCGGGGTCGGCGATCAGGTAGTCCATGCTCCACGCGTCGGTGGGCACCTCGATCCCGGCCCCGGTGAGCTCGTCCACGCCCGAGGGTTCTGCCGCGATCGGGTATCTCATGAGCATCCCGGCGTCCTCGCCGTCGACGATGACGACCAGGCACTCCGTCTGCCCGTCGTCGAGGAACGGGCCGAAGTCCTGCTCGACCCGGTCCGGCGAGTTCTCGGACCACCACCGCGCGACGAGCGGCTCGGCCAGCCAGCGCGCGAGCGTCGGCAGGTCGTCGCGGGTGAGGGGACGAAACGTCACCTCGGGAGCGGCGGTCTCCACGGCTCCAGCGTAGACCCGGATGGGGCCCCTGCCGCCCGCTCGGCGGCCGACCCTTCCCGCGACCGTTCCCGGCGGGGCCTACATGAACGCGCTGGGTGGCAGGCCCTCGCGGCTCGTCATGGGCAGCTCCTTCTCCAGCCGCTCCATGAAGAAGTGCGACTGCACCGCGGTCCAGACGTTGTTGGTCAGCCAGTACAGGCCGATCGCGATGGGGAAGTTGAAGAAGTACGCGCCCACGATCGGGAAGACCGGGAACAGGTACATCATGATCTTCATCGACTGGTTCATCGACTCGGTCATGGATTCGGCCATCGACTGGAAGTCCTGCGGCTTGGCTGCCGCACCAGTGCCCGGACCGGCCGCGCCGGCAGCACCCGCGGTGGCCGGAGCGCCCGGGGTGCCCGCCGCGCCGTCGCGACGCTCGGCCTCGTCCCCGGACCGGGCGTCGGCGTCGGCGGCGGTGACGGGCTTCTCGCCGTCGATCTCGAGCACCTCGCCGTCGACGAACGGCCCACCGGCCCGATCCTCGGCCTCGACCTGCGCGACCGCCGCCTGCTCGGCCGCCTTGGCCGCCTTCTGCCGGCGGAAGGAGTTCCACATGTTGATGAACGTGGCGATGCCGGCCAGCACGAACAGCGGCACGGCCAGCATGAGGATGTCCTCGCGGACGAGCCCCGGGTGCAGCGAGTCCATGACCTCCTGCGGCATCCGGATGTAGGACGCCAGCGGCACCCCGAAGATCTCGGCGTTGAGGAACGAGGCGACCTGCTCGGGCTGGAACGCCCCGTTGGTCATGGTCGAGGCCTCTTCGATGGACACGCCACGGGGCGAGAAGTTGAGCAGCACGTAGTACAGGCCGAGGAACACGGGGATCTGCACGAACAGCGGCAGACACCCGGCCGCGGGGTTCACCCCGGCCCCGGAGTACAGCTCCTGCATCTCCTTGGCCTGCGCCTGGCGGTCCTCCGGGGACTTGCGGTCCTTGTACTTGAGCTGGAGCTCCTTCATCTTGGGAGCGAGCTGCGCCATCTTGCGCATCGAGTACTGCTGCCGCCACATCGACCGCATGAGCAGCAGCCGCACGGTCACCACCAGCAGTAACACTGAGCCGACCCACGCGATGCCGGAGTCCGGGTCCACGACGAAGCTCAACGCCCAGTGCCAGAACTTCATGACGAGTGACACCGGATACGCGAACAGGTCCACGGGCTTCTCCAACGACGAGCGGCGCCGGGGAGGGCGCACGGGGCGGGACAGACCACAAAGGTCGGGCTCCAGCGTGCCAGGGTGGGCGCCGCAACGGGGAATCAGGGTCAGCCGCCGGAGGTGGGTTCCGGGGCCCGACGCCCTACGATCCGCGCCCGCGATGTCGATGCACCCCCGGGGCCCGCAGCGCGAGTCGTATTCCGAGGGGCGGATCGTGGCAATGAAACGGGCGCCGGGCGGCCCGGGTCAGATGTGGCAGCCCACCCACACCGGCTCGGGGTGCAGTTCCACGCCGAACGCCTCCCGCACGCCGTCGCGGACCTCACGCGCCAGCGCGATCACGTCATCCGACGTGGCCGGCCCCCTGTTGGTCAGCGCCAGCGTGTGTTTGGTGGAAAGACGAGCGGGTGACGACGACGAGGGATGCCCCTTCGAGAAACCGGCCCGCTCGATGAGCCATCCCGCCGAGAGTTTGACGCCCCCGGGCGCGGAGAAGGCGGGCATCTGCTCGGCCTGCGCGGAGCCGAGCCGGTCGGCCACCCGGGAGCGCACCGTGGGGAGTTCGTCCTCGGGCACCACCGGGTTGGTGAAGAACGATCCCGCGGACCAGGTGTCGGAGTCGTCGTCGTCGAGCACCATCCCCTTGCCGCGGCGCAGGTCCAGCACCGTGCGCCGCACCACGGCAGGGTCGGTCCGGTCACCCGGGGCGACGCCGAGGCGGCCGGCGAGTTCGGCGTAGCGGATCGGTTCACTGCGACCGTCGGGGTCGAGGCGGAACTCCACCTCGAGGACCACGGCGCGGTCGGTGTTCTTGAGCACCGACGTCCGGTATTCGAGGCCGAGGGCGTCGGGGGTGACCCATTCGTCGACGCCGGTGGCGCGGTCGAACCAGCGCACGCGGTGCAGGATCTGGGCGACCTCCACCCCGTAGGCGCCGACGTTCTGCACGGGCGTCGCGCCCACGGATCCGGGGATGCCGGACAGGCACTCGAGGCCGCCGTACCCGCGCCCGACCGTGTCGGCGACCAGATCGTCCCACGTCAGGCCCGCGCCCGCGCGGACGACGAGCTGGTCGTCACCGCTGCCGGTGAGGTAGTCGATCTCCCGGTTGCGCAGGGCCACCACCACGAGGTCCAGGTCGTCTCCCGCCACCACGAGGTTCGAACCGCCGCCCAGCACCAGCACCGGCACGTCCGCGGCGTCCAGGGCCCGCACCGCCGAGACGACCGCGTCCGCGGTCGCGCACTCCAGCAGCGCGCGGGGGCGGCCGCCGATGCGCAGGGTGGTCAGGTCCGCGAGGCGGGCACCGGGCACCGGGTCGATCCCGTGGATGTCCGACAGCTCGGCGACGACCGGGTCGGCGGGGTGCGGCGCGGCGCCGGCGGGGTCGGGCTGCGCGGCGGGGTCGGGCGGCGACGGGTTCACACGACCGAGGGTAACCGGCGGCTTGTAGGGTCTGACCCCATGGCGACCCGCTTCTCCCACACCGCACGTATCGACACGCACGTCGAGAACGTGTTCACCTCCTACGGCGACGAGGCCTTCTGGCGCGACCGCATCGCCGCCGTCGGCAGTCCCGAGGACACCCTCGACGACTTCTCCGCCACCGGCGACACGGTCACCGTCACCGTCACCCAGCACATCCCCGACTCCGACATCCCCGACCTGGCCCGCAAGGTCCTGCCCGGGCAGCTGGTGATCGTCCGGACCAGCACCTTCGGCGACTTCGACGGCGAGCGGTTCACCGGAACCGCCCGCGCCGAGGCCGCCGGCGGGCTCGGGATGATCAGCGGCGGCGCCGAGGCCGTCCACCGGGACGGGGCGGCCCACGAATCCGTCTCCGGTCAGGTCAAGGTGTCGGTGCCGCTGCTCGGCGGCAAGCTCGAGAAGCTCGTCGTGGGGCACCTGGACCGACTGTTCGAGGCCGAGTACCAGCATCTGCGCCGCTGGACCGCCGCTCGCTGACCTGCGGCGGGGACGTGGGCACTGCACGCCCGGCCCGGATCGGTGACAATCGGACGAATGCAGCAGCCGCACGACACGCAGCGACTCCCCGCCTACGACCGACCCGGCGTCCAGCACGCCGAGACCCAGCAGTTCCCCACCGCGCGCGGCGACGCGTGGACCCCGGACCCGGCGCCCGCCGCCGACGGCGCCGCCCGGCGCCGACGCGGGCCCATGATCGCGCTCGTCGCGGTGCTCGCCGTGGTGGGACTCATCGCCGGGCTGGTCGGCCTCGAGTTCGGGATGCGGGGCGCCATCAAGAACCGCATGGCCGAGGAGGTCACCGCCAGCCTCGGCTCCCCCGCGCAGGTCGAACTCGGCGCGCGCCCGGTGCTCCTGTCCTACCTCGACGGCAATCTCGGCTCCGTCCGCATCACCACCGACGGCTCCGCGGCCGAGGGGGCCACCGGACCGGCCCCGCAGATCGACATCCGGGCCGACGGCGTGCGATCCGAGGGCGACCTCACCCGCGTGGACTCGCTCACCGGGTCCGCGTTCGTCTCCGAGCAGGCCATGTCCACCGCCGCGCAGCAGGAGAACCCCGCCGGCGGCGGCATGCTCGGCGGGCTGATCCAGGTCCAGGACATCGTCGCCGACCCCGGCGCCGGCACGCTCCGCGTCTCGATCAGTGGACTGGCCGAGGCGGTCGTGACCCCGCGGCTCATCGACGGCGACCTCCAGATGCAGCCCGAGCAGGCCTCGATCTTCGGGTTCCAACTGCCCGCCGAACTGCTCGGCGGGACCATCTCGATGATGGACTCCGCGCTGGCCGAACTGCCCGAGGGAGTGCGGCTGACCGGCGTCCGGGTGGTGCCGGGCGGCATGACCGTCGACATCGCCGGGGAGGACGTCCTGCTCGAGGCGACCCGGTGACCGCGGGCGGCACCCGCCTGCTCATCATCGCCGACACCCACGTCCCGACGCGGGCCCGCGACCTGCCCGCCCGGGTGTGGGACGAGGTCGCCGCCGCCGACGTGGTGATCCACGCGGGCGACTGGATGGACCCCGGGCTGCTCGACACGCTGGAGGCACGCTCGGACCGGCTCATCGCCTGCTGGGGCAACAACGACGGCCCCGAACTCCGCGAGCGGCTGCCCGAGGTGGCCCGCGTGACGATCGAGGGCGTCCGGCTGGCGGTCACCCACGAGGCCGGCGCGTCCGCGGGCCGGGACACACGCATGGCCAAGGCCCACCCGGACACCGACGTCCTGGTGTTCGGCCACTCGCACATCCCGTGGGACACCACCACACCGAGCGCATCCGGCCGGGGCGAGTTGCGGCTGCTCAACCCGGGCTCCCCCACCGACCGACGACGCCAACCGCACTGCACGTACATGACCGCGACCGTCGACGGCGGCCTCCTTCGCGACGTCGAACTGCACCGGCTCTGAGCTCGCCCCGCCGGTCCGGGCCCGACGGGCGTCACCGGGATCCGCCTACCCTGGGCCCATGAGCAACGACACCACCATGCGCGCCGTGCGACAGGACACCCTCGGGGAGCCGGACGTCCTCGCCGTCGTCGACCTCCCCCGCCCCACGCCACGCACCAACGAGGTCCTCGTGCGCGTCGAGGCCGCCAGCGTCAACCCCACCGACTGGAAGCACCGAGCAACCGGCGGCTTCCTCGGCACGCCCCCGTTCGTGCTCGGGTGGGACCTGTCCGGCGTGGTGGAGGAGGTGGGCATCGGCGTCGCGCGGTTCGCCCCCGGCGACGAGGTGTTCGGCATGCTCTCGTACCCGTTCGGCCACGGTGCCCACGCCGAGTACGTCACCGCCCCCGCGGCCTGGTTCGCCCCCAAGCCCGCCTCACTCGACCACGTACAGGCCGCCGCACTTCCACTGGTGTCGCTCACCGCGTGGCAGGCGCTCGTCGAGAACTCACGGATCCAGCCGGGCCAGCGGGTGCTCATCCACGCCGCCGCCGGTGGGGTCGGACACGTGGCCGTGCAGATCGCGAAGGCGCGCGGCGCGTACGTGATCGGCACCGCCAGCGCCGGCAAGCACGACTTCCTGCGCGGGCTCGGGGTCGACGAGGCGATCGACTACCACGACGTCGACATCGCGGAGGCCGTGTCGGACGTCGACGCCGTGCTCGACACGATCGGCGGCAAAACCTCCCTGGAGTCGCTGCGGACGTTGCGCCCCGGCGGGATCGTCGTGTCGATCCTGCCCGTGGGCTCGGACGACTTCTACCGCGAGGCCGAAGAGCTCGGCGTACGCGCGGTCCGGATGCTCGTCGACGCCTCCCGCCACGACCTGGTCTCGATCACCGAGCTGGTCGAGCAGGGTTCGCTGCGGGCGACGATCGCCGATGTCTATCCGCTGGAGCAGGCCGCGGAGGCGCACCGCCGCGGGGAGACCGGCCGGACCACCGGCAAGATGGTGCTCACCACGAGCTGACGCCCCGGCGGCGGGTGCGGGTGCGGGCGGCAGGTGCGATCGCGGGTGCGGTCGGCGGGCGCGGGTGCGGTCGGCGGGCGCGGTCGGCGGGCGCGGTCGCGGGCGCGGTCGCGGGTGCGGTCGGCGGTCGGCGGGCGCTCAGCCAGCACAGCCGGCCCCGGATGCGCTGCGTCGGTGGCTTGCGAGCCCTGAATGGTCCGTACCCGCAGCGCAACACCGTCGAAGGCGTACATTCCGCCATCGCAAGCCAGAGCGCCAGCGCATCCGCCGACGGATGCGCTGGCAAAGTGCTCGGTGCGGCCGGCGTGGGCAGACCAGGCGGCGCAGCTACTCCGGGAAACCCTCCAGCACCGCCCGGCTGCCGCTCAGACCCAGGCGGGTCGCGCCGGCGGCGATCATCGCGCGGGCCGTGTCGGCGTCGCGGATGCCGCCGGACGCCTTGATGCCCAGCTGGCCGCCGACCGCCCGGTGCATGGCCTCGACCGCGCGCACGCTGGCGCCCCCGGCGGGGTGGAAGCCCGTGGAGGTCTTGACGAAGTCGACCCCGGCCCGGGCGACGGCGTGGCACAGCGCCTCGATCCGCTCGTCGCCCGCCTCTTCGCCCAGTGCCTTGTGGATGGCCGCGGTCTCGAGGATGACCTTGATGACCACCGGCGGCGGGACGGCATCCCGCATGGCCAACACGTCGGCCATCACCTCGTCGACGAGCCCGGCGATGGCGGCGCCCACGTCGATCACCATGTCCACCTCGCGGGCCCCCTGGTCCACGGCGAGCCGGCCCTCCATGGCCTTGACCAGCGAGTGGTGCTTGCCGGACGGGAAGCCCGCGACCGTGGCCACGATCTGCTCTCCGGTCCGCACCGGGAGCATGGCGGGGCTCACGCAGACGGCCTTGACGCCCAGCTCGGCGGCCTCCTCTACACAGGCCCGGACGTCCTCCCGGGACGCGTCCGGCGAGAGCAGGGTGTGGTCGATCATGGCGGCGACCCGGGCGCGGGTCAGCTGGTTGGTCGGGGCTGCGTCCATGCGGGCCAGCCTAGCCGGGCCGCCCGCCCGCCCTGCTGGCACAATGGGCACTCATGTCACGACGCTTCGTCCTCACCCTGGGTTGCCCGGACCGCATCGGTATCGTCGCCCGGATCGCCACCTTCCTCGCCGAGCTGGGCGGGACGATCGTGGAAGCGGCCTACCACGCGGACGAGGACTCGAACTGGTTCTTCACCCGCCAGTCCGTCGACGCCGGATCGATCGGCATGGAGATCGAGGAGCTGCGGCGGCGTTTCGAGCGGGTGGCGGCCGAGCTCGGCCCCGAGACCGATTGGCACATCTCGGACTCCTCGGAGCCCAAGGACGTGGTCATCCTGGTCTCCAAGGAGGGTCACTGCCTCCATGACCTGCTGGGTCGGGTGGAGAGCGGCGACTACCCGGCGCGGGTCCGCGCGGTCATCGGCAACCACGAGAACCTGCGGGGGATGGCCGAGTCGCACGGTGCGCCGTTCCATCACGTGCCGTTCCCCGCCGACCCCGCCGAGCGGGGCCCGGCGTTCGCGGAGGTGGCCTCCCTCGTCGACGACATCGACCCGCACGCGATCGTGCTGGCCCGCTTCATGCAGGTCCTTCCGGACGAGTTGTGTACGCAGTGGGCCGGGCGCGCCCTCAACATCCACCACAGCTTCCTGCCCAGCTTCGTGGGTGCCCGCCCCTACCACCAGGCGCACATCCGCGGGGTGAAGCTGATCGGGGCGACCTGCCACTACGTGACGGCCGACCTCGACGAGGGACCGATCATCGAGCAGGACGTCATCCGGGTGGATCACACCGCGACGGTGCGGGACATGGTCCGGCAGGGGCGCGATGCGGAGAAGCTCGTGCTGGCGCGGGGGCTGCGCTGGCACCTCGAGGACCGGGTGTTGGTCCACGGCGGACGAACCGTCGTGTTCACCTAGGTCAGTTCTTGGGGAAGCCGTGCCGCTCGGTGAGCAGGGTCTCGGCCGCCGAGAGGAAGATCAGACGTGCGGCCGCGCCAGCCCGGGGCATGATGCCGGTGACCCGCTTGACGATGACGGACTGGTCCTTCCCGGAGTCGCGCAGGCTCTGCACCAGCACGTCGAGCGCTTCGGCAGCCGTGCTCTGCCCCTCGAGGAACAGTCGGCCGATCCTGTCGACCGCCTCTTCTCCGACGCCGAGGACGATGAGCTCGCGGAAGAGCTCGTACATGTACCGATCCGCGAAGAAGTGGTCGGCGGCGCTCGGCTCGCTGACCAGGCCGATCGCCGAACCCTGGTCGAGGAGGTCCTCGGCGAACTCGAAGCCCGCGACGGCTTCCACTCCGCCCCGGGGGAGTCTGCGGCGGGTGGCGGATCGCCGCTCCGGCAGGACGGTCTCCACGTTCAGCAGCTCGGTGAGCGTGAAACCGTGGCGCTCCGCGATGAACAGCTCCTCGATGGTGGCGAAGGTGTACCCACGGTCGAGCAGCCGCAGGATCTGGGTCAGCCGATGCTTGTGCGCGGGCCCGTAGAACGCGGTGCGGCCGCGGCGGATGGGGGCCGGCAACAGTCCCCGCTCCTGGTAGACGCGGATGTTGCGCACCGTGGTGCCGGAGTCCTCGGCCAGCTCCTCGATCCGCTGGAGCTCCCCGGCCTCCGGCGTCTTCACCTGCGCCGTCCGCCGACTGCGGGCCGGACGTCGGCGAAGAAGACACCCACCGCCACCATGGCGATGATGCCGAGGAAGCTGAACGGGCGGATCGCGAACATGAGGGCGGCCACCGCGCAGATCCCGATCCAGGCGGGCTTGGGCCATTTGCCCTCGATCGAGTACGCCGACGCGGGCGGGAGAACGGCCAGGAGGAGACCGGCCAGCGCCCACACGACGAGCGCGCCCTGGATGCCCAGCTGAACCATGCCCCACGTCCCGGGAAGAGTGTCAATCACGGGACCCAGTGTAGTCGGCACCCCCGACGCAGCAGTGTGGGCATGTGCACGGTGTCCAGATTCGGTGGGGTGCGTGGTCAGACCCCTGGTCGGCCGACAGCAGGACGCCCCGGCCATTCCCGAGGGGGAGGGCCGGGGCGTCCGGTGCCGCGGTATCAGATGCGGTCGGTGCCGGCGGGGGGCAACGGGGTGTCCGCGGTGGTCAGCGCGGGGTCGTTGTCGGCGAGCTCCATGGGCGACGGCGCGTCCGAGTCGCCTCCGGCCGCCTTGCCGGCGGCGGGTTTGCCGGCGGCCGGCTTGCTCGCCGTGGCCTTGGTGGCAGCCGGCTTATCGGCCGCCGTCTTGGTCGCAGCCGTCTTGGTCGCGGCCGTCTTGGTCGCGGTCGGCTTGGCGGCGGTCGTCGTACCCGCCGCCGACGGCGTGGCCGTGGCCTTGGTGGTCGTCGACTTCGCGGCCGCCTTCTTGGCGGGCGCCTTGGTGGCCGGGGCCTTCTTGGCGGCGGCCTTCTTGGCGGGCGCCTTCGTGGCCGGGGCCGTGCGGGCCTCGACCTCGGCGGTGCCACGCGCGACCTCGGCGGACGCCTTGGACGCGGCGGCGTCGACGCGGTCGGCGGCCTTGTCCGCGGTCTTGTCGACCCGCTCGGCCACCTCGTCGACGCGCTCGGCTGCCGAGTCGGCGGCGTCACCTGCGGTCTCGGCCGCCTGGCGGGCGCTCTTGGAGACGCGGCCCGCGGCCTTCACCCCGATGGTGCGGGTCTGACGGGCGACGGTACCGAGGGCCTCCTCGCCCAGCTCGACCTGCTCCTCCATTGCACCCGCGGCACGGGCGACCTGCTCGTTGACGCGGGCGAGACCGGCCTCGAGCTGCGGGTTCTCCTCGCGGAGGCGGCTTACGACGTCCTCACCGCGGGCGGCGAGCCCACCGTAGATCCCGGCCGCGACCTGGACGTACGCGTCGGCGACCTTGCGCAGCTCCTCCGGACGGAAGCGGGCCACGAGCTCCTCGACCTCGGCCGGCAGGGCCTGGACGCGCTCGGGAACCTCGGTCACGCGGTTCTGGACCTCGTTCACGCGGTTCTGCGCCTCGGCGACACGCTCGGTGATGCGGTTCTGCGCCTCGGTCACGCGCTCGGTGACCTTGGACTGCGCGTCGGTGACGGCGTCCTCGGCGCGGCGGCGCAGGTCGGCGACCATCCCGGACACCGCCTGGATCGCGAGGTCGTTGACCCCGACGTAGGCGTAGACCGGGGTGCGCACGGCGGCGATCGCCTGGCCGAGCGGGCCCTCCATGGCCTGCTCCTTCACCGCCTCGCCCTTGGCCTTCTGCTCGACGGCCTCAGCGGTGGTCTTCTTCTTGGAGGTGGGCTTCTTGCTGGTCATCTCGACTCCTCGGTGGTCTGTGCGGGTGTTCTCTTGACGCGGTGTCACGTGGCCCTGCGGGCCGCCGTCCGACATTCCCTCAGGGAACGTCGACGACCTGGTCAGCTGCCGTCGCGTTGTTCGCTCGGAACGACTCGTAGATCTCCACGAGCACCTCCCTCTGTCGCTCGGTGAGGTCCGGGGCGGTGAGGATCGCATCCCTCACCGGGCTCCCCTGCTTGAGCTCGAGGATCCCGGCGCGTGCGTAGAGCACCTCCGCCGACAACCTCAGACCTCGGGCGATCTGACCCAGGACCTCGGCGGACGGCTTGCGCAGTCCGCGCTCGATCTGACTCAGATACGGGTTGGAGACACCGGCACGCTCCGCGAGCTGCCGGATGGACACCTCGGCGGCCTCCCGCTGGGCGCGGATGAACGACCCGATGTCCTGCGACTCGGACGAACGCTTGTCGTCCACGCCGGGCACGGCGAGGTCGCTGTGACGCGGGACCTCACCCGTCGGCTTGTTCCTGCGCGCGAGGGTCGCGGCGGTCGGTTCCTCGACCGGCGCTCCGGTGTGCCCCGCGGCCTCGTCGTGTGGGTGTCCACTCTGTGCGGCCATGGAGTCACCTCCCTCCGGCGTTCGTCTCTCATCGCCTGCACCCAACGCTAGCAACGAGTGCTAGCCACAGCAAGCACTATGTGTACGGTGATGCGGTGTGATGGGTCACACCACCCCGTGACCGGCGCGGCGGACCGGGATCAGCCGAGGATCAGAAGAGGAGCTCGGTGGCGGTGTGAATCGCGAGCCCGGCCAGGGCCCCCACGACCGTGCCGTTGATACGGATGAACTGCAGGTCCTTGCCGGCGAGCAGTTCGATCTTGTCGGAGGCCTCGTCGGCGTCCCACCGTTCGACGGTCTCCGAGATGATCGAGGTGACCTCGCCCGCGTAGTTCTCGGCGACGTAGCGGGCGGTGCGGGTCATGTAGTCGTCGAGCCGGGCCCGCATCTTCTCGTCCCCGACGAGCATCTCGGCCAGGCGACCCAGGAGGTCGTCGATCTTCACCCGCAGCGTGGACGACGAGTCCTCGGTGGCCTCGATGATCATCCGCTTGGCGGCCGCCCACGCCGACCCGGCGGCGCGACGCACCTCGTCGCGGCCCATGACCTCGTGTTTGAACGTCTCGAGCTTCGCCATGGTCGAGGGGTCGTGCTGGAGGTCGCGGGCGAAGTCCTCGACGAACCCGATCAGCGCGACCCGCACCGGGTGCTGCTTGTCGACCTTGATCTGCCAGGTCCACTCGCGCAGTTCGCGGTAGGCGCGCTCGGAGAGCAGTTCGTTGACGAACTGGGGCGCCCAGGTCGGGGCCTTCTCCCGGACCCAACGGTCGATGGTCTCCGGGTTGGCCTCGACCCAGCCGTACGCACGGTCGGCCATCATGTCCATCAGGGGGAGGTGGCGTCCCTCGTCGAGCAGTTCGGCGAGGATCCGGCCCGCCGGCGGTCCCCATTCGGGCTCGGCGATGCGGGCCACGATCGTGCGTTCGATGATCGCGACGGCGTCGTCGTCCCGCAGCACCGCCAGGACGGAACGGATGGCCTTGGCGGCCTGGTCCGAGGCCATCGCGCGGTGGGAGTCCTCCGACAGCCACTCCCCCGCGCGTTCGGGGATGCGGGCGCTGCGGACCTTCTCGCTCACCATCTCCGGGTCGAGGAAGTTCTCCCCCACGAACCCGCCGAGAGAGGTGCCCAGCTGGTCCTTCTTCTTACGGATGAGCGCGGTGTGCGGGATGGGGATGCCGAGGGGGTGCTTGAACAGTGCGGTGACGGCGAACCAGTCGGCCAGCCCACCGACCATCCCGGCCTCGGCGGCGGCGCGGACGTACCCCACCCACGGGTCGGCGCCGTTGTGCAGCGCGTACTCGGCGACCAGGTAGATCAGACCGGCCACGACGAGGAACCCCGTCGCGACCAGCTTCATACGACGGAGGGCGGACCTCCGCTCGGCGTCGGTCGACGGGTCCCCCGCCTTGAGGGCGGGTGCGCCGGCGCCGACGACCGGATCGAGTGTCAGTGCGCGTCCTCGCGGCCGTGCTTACGGAACCCGTACATGCAGATGAACAGGCCGACCAGGAACACGACGGCGGTCGCGACGACGGCGGCGACGACCAGCCCGAGGGAGACGCCGGCGTTCTGCGTGTAGTAGCCGATGGCGGTGATGGGCAGTCCCAGCATGCTCATGCTCAGCAGGAGGATGACCGAGCCCAGGTAGATCGAGGTGGAGTACAGCGGGTAGGTGGGGGCGACCTCCGCGGCGTACTCCGGGTAGTACTCCTCGACGATGGCGGCACCAGTGTGCTCGAGGGTCTGACCGGCCATGATGTCGTCCTCTTCTCTCAACTACCGATCCCGGGTCCGTGACCCGGGACTTGCTCGTGTCCGATCTTATTAGAACCCCGTGGATCCGGGGCAACCGCCCGTCGGATCCGTCGCGCGGCCGCGACCAGATTGCGCAGGCTCGGTTCCAACTGCCAGGTGTAGCGGCTCTTGAGCCCGCCGTCCGGCACCGCCCACAGCCGGTCCACCCCCACCGCGTCCACCCCTCTGAGCAGGCGTTCGTGCAGCAGGTCGATGTCCGGCACGAATCCCGACCTCGACTCGTACACCCCGGGCGCGACCTGCCGGGTCAGCGTGTGGTCGGTCAGGGCGTCGAGCACCCACTCGATCGACCGGGTGGCGACGATCGCCGTGACGTCGGCGTCGAGCTCCTCGATCGCCTCCTTCATCACCTGCAGCGACGAGTAGTTGAGGTGGGTGTGGATCTGGGTGTCCGGTCGGGCCCCTGCCGAGGCCAGCCGGAAGGTCCCCACCGCCCAGTCGAGGTACGCGCGCCGGTCCGCGCCGCGGCGCGGCAGCAGCTCCCGGATGGCGGGTTCGTCGATCTGGATGATCGCCGTCCCCGCCGCCTCCAGGTCCGCCACCTCGTCGCGCACCACCAGCGCCAGCTGGGTGGCGACCTCGGGCAGCGCCAGGTCCGTGCGGCAGAAGGACCGGGCGAGCATCGTCACCGGGCCGGTGACCATCCCCTTGACCGGGCGGTCGGTCAACGACTGCGCGTACCCGGTCCACTCCACGGTCATCGGCGCGGGCCGCGCCACGTCGCCGTACAGGATCGGCGGACGCACGCAGCGCGAGCCGTAGGACTGGACCCAGCCGCTGCGGGTGGCGGCGAACCCGTCGAGCAGTTCGGCGAAGTACTGCACCATGTCATTGCGCTCGACCTCGCCGTGCACCAGCACATCCAGGCCGATGTCCTCCTGCAGCCGGATCACCGAGGCGATCTCCGCGCGCAGGTAGTCGCAGTACCGGTCGTAGTCGATCCGCCCGTCCGCCAGGTCCCTGCGGGCCCGCCGGATCTGCACGGTCTGCGGGAACGATCCGAGGGTCGCCGTGGGCAGTGTGGGAAGTCCGAGCCGGTCGGCCTGCCGAGCAGCCCGCTCGGGGTAGGGGACGCGGACCCTGTCGTCGTCGTCGACCCGGGCGGTCCTCGCCCGCACGTCCTCGCGGCGCGCGCTGGGCAGCACCGGCAACCGGCGCCAGCGCGGCGTGGGGCCGTCGACCAGCGCGTGCGCGAGCGAGACCACCTCGGCGACCTTCTGCTCGGCGAACGCCAGCGAGTCCGCGAGCTCGGCGGGCAGGCCGGTCTCGGCCACCACGTCGTACGGCACGTGCAGCAGCGTGCACGAGGTCGACACCACCACGTCCGGGAAGACCGCCTTGAGTTCGCGCAGGTAGTCCAGGGTCGCGAACTTGTCGGTGCGCCACACGTTCTGGCCGTCCACGACGCCGGCGTAGAGGCGCTTGCCGCGCAGCCCCGGTACGTCCGCGAGCTCGGCGGCCGAGCGCCGCCCGTACACCAGGTCCAGTCCGATCGCCTCGATGCCGGTCGCGGCCAGCGCCGGCAGCGCCTCCCCCAGGTCGCCGTACTCCCCGGTGACGAGGATCCGAGGCCGCGTCGCCACGGCCGACAGTCTGTCGTAGGCACGGCGCAGCGCGGTGATCTCGTCGGCGGTGCGTTCCATCGTCATGCACGGCTCGTTGAACTGCACGCACGTCACGCCGGCGCCGGCCAGCACGTCGAGCAGCGCCTCGTACTCGGCCAGCAGGCGGTCGAGCAGGTCGATCGGTTCGAACCCGGGTGCTGCCGAGGGTGCGGCCGAGGGTGCGGCCTTGCTCAGTAGGAGCAGCGACAGCGGGCCGGTGATCACGGGCCGGATCTCGACGCCCTGTTCCCGCGCCCGCGTCACCTCCGCGAGCAGCTCGTCCGGCCGCAGCCCCAGCTCGGAGGCCTCATCGAACTCGGGCTGCCGGTAGAGGTACGTGGTGCCCTGCAACGAGACCAGCTCGAGCGGTGGCACGTCGGCGCGGCCACGGGCGAGCGCGAACACGGTGTCGACGGGGGTGAGGCCGTCGACGAGCTCGCGGAACCGTGCGGGGACGGCGCCCATGAGCAGGGCGTCGTCCAGGATGTGGTCGTAGAAGGAGAAGGTGTTCCCGGGGATCTGCGTGACGCCCCGGGCGCGCAGGTCGTGCCACGTGGCGTCGCGGAGCCGGCGGCCGGTGGCGAGAAGTTCGGCGCGCGTGCCGTCCCCGTGCCAGTACCGCTCGAGCGCGCGTTTGAGCTCCCTGCGCGGCCCGATGCGCGGGTATCCCAGGACGGACGAGGCGCGGGTGGGTTCGAGGTGCGGTGGCGACGACGGCGTCGGCTGCGGGGACGACGGCGGCGACGACGACGACGACGACACGATCTCAGCGCGCGGCGCGTGCCATCGCCCGCGGCGCGTCATAGCGGTAGAAGCCGTGGCCGCTCTTCTTGCCGAGCCTGCCCGCCTCGACCATCCGCAACAACAGCGGGGGCGGCGAGTACAGCGGCTCGGCGAACTCGGCGTACATCGAGTCGGCGATCGCCTTGATCGTGTCGAGCCCCACGTGGTCGGCCAGGGCGAGCGGGCCCATGGGGTGGGCGCAGCCCAGGACCATGGCCCGGTCGATGTCCTCGGCGGTGGCGTGGCCGGACTCGGCCATCCGCATGGCGGAGAGCAGGTACGGCACGAGCAGGGCGTTGACCACGGCGCCCGCGCGGTCGGCGGAGTGGACGACCTGCTTGCCGAGGACCTGTTCGGCGAACGCCTCGGCGCGTTCCCGGACGGCGACGCCGGTCTCGAGGGTGCTCACCACCTCCACCAGCGGGAGCACGGGGACCGGGTTGAAAAAGTGCATGCCGATCACGCGTCGGGGACTGGCGGTGCAGGTCCCGAGCTTCATGATGGGGATCGACGAGGTGTTGGAGGCCAGTACCGCGTCGGGGTCGGTGACGACCGCGTCGAGCTGCCGGAACACGGCGGTCTTGGCGCCCTCGTCCTCGACGATCGCCTCGATCACCAGCTGGCGGTCGACGAAGTCCCCGAGGTCGGTGGTGAAACGCAGCCGGAGCGCGGCCTGCTCACGCTCGCGGGCGGTGATCTTGCCGGAGGACACTCCCCGGTCGAGGGAGTCGAGGATGCGGGCGCGGCCGCTCGCGGTCAGGTCCCGCGTGGGTTCCCAGACGAGGACGTCGACATGGGCGCGGGCGCACACCTCGGCGATGCCGGCGCCCATCTGCCCGGCGCCCACCACGCCGACGCGGGTGATCCGCTCCGGGTCGGTGCCGTCGCGGGAGCTGCTCATCTGTCCTGGGCCCTTCGGGAGGAGGGAGGTCTGGGGTGGATACGCCACCGGGGGCCGGGCCGCCTCGTCGAGACGGCCGCGGCCCCCGGTGGAGTCTGCGTTCCTTACCGGGTCGACCCGGTGGGGTCAACCAGCGGTCAGTGGAACTGACCCTCCTCGGTGGAGCCCTTCAGCGCCGCGGTGGACGTGTTGGGGTCGACCGTGGTGGCGATGCGGTCGAAGTAGCCGGCGCCGACCTCACGCTGGTGCTTGACGGCGGTGAAGCCACGCTCCTCGGCGGCCTTGAACTCGCGCTGCTGCAGGTCGACGAACGCGGTCATCTGGTTGCGGGCGTAACCGTGGGCCAGATCGAACATGCCGTAGTTGAGCGAGTGGAAGCCGGCCAGGGTGATGAACTGGAACTTGAAGCCCATCGCGCCGAGCTCCTTCTGGAACTTGGCGATGGTGTCGTCGTCCAGGTTCGCCTTCCAGTTGAAGGAGGGCGAGCAGTTGTAGGCCAGGAGCTGGTCCGGGTACTCGGCCTTGACGGCCTCGGCGAACTGCTTGGCGTACTCGAGATCCGGGGTGCCGGTCTCCATCCAGATCATGTCGGCGAACGGGGCGTAGGCCTTCGCGCGCTCGATGCAGGGCTCGATGCCGTTCTTGACATTGTAGAAGCCCTCGGCGGTGCGCTCACCGGTGATGAACGGGCGGTCACGCTCGTCGACATCGGAGGTGATGAGCGTGGCGGCCTCGGCGTCGGTGCGCGCGATGATGACGGACGGCACGTTCGCGACGTCCGAGGCGAGGCGGGCCGAGGTCAGGGTGCGGATGTGCTGGTTGGTCGGGATCAGCACCTTGCCACCGAGGTGGCCGCACTTCTTCTCCGACGCGAGCTGGTCCTCCCAGTGCACACCGGCGGCACCGGCCGCGATCATGGCCTTCTGCAGCTCGTAGGCGTTCAGGGCGCCACCGAAGCCGGCCTCGGCGTCGGCGACGATCGGGGCGAGCCAGTTCTCGACCGAGGTGTCACCCTCGATGCGGGCGATCTCGTCGGCACGCAGCAGGGCGTTGTTGATGCGACGGACGACGGTCGGGACCGAGTTGGCCGGGTACAGCGACTGGTCCGGGTAGGTGTGGCCCGAGAGGTTGGCGTCGCCGGCGACCTGCCAGCCGGAGAGGTACACGGCCTCGAGGCCGGCACGGATCTGCTGGACGGCCTGGTTACCCGTGAGGGCGCCGAGGGAGTTGACGAAGTCCTTGTTGTTGACCTTGTCCCAGAGGATCTCCGCGCCACGACGGGCGAGGGTGTGCTCCTCGACGACGGTGCCCTGCAGCTCCGCGACCTGCTCGGCCGTGTAGTTGCGGGTGATGCCCTTCCAGCGGGGGTTGGTGTCCCAGTCCTGCTGGATCTCTTCAGCGGTACGTGCCTTGCCGATGTTCGACATCGCGACTCTTTTCTGTCTCGGGGTCGGGTCCGGATTCGCACTCTTGCGAGTTACGGCCCCTTACGCCAGACACAATGCCACATGGCGGACAGCGCGTCTACCTGCGACAAGTGCGAATGTGGCGAGTTTCTTTGCCTTCTTTGCAAAGTTTGCGAAGATTGTGGGGCACGACACGGACCTCAGGGGGGAAAGCCGATGACGGCCTCACATATGGGCGCGCGACTACGTCGACTGCGTGAGGAGAACGGCCTGACCCAGGCCGCCTTCGCGCAGACGCTCGGCTTGTCGTCGTCGTACCTCAACCAACTCGAGAAGGACACCCGCCCCGTCACCTCCCGGGTCCTGGTGAAGATCTCCGAGGTCTACGGCGTCGACTCCGCGTTCTTCGCCTCCGACTCGGACACCCGGCTCATCGCAGCGGTCACCGAGGCGCTCACCGACACGCAGCTCTCCGCCGAGGTCCCCGCCGCCGAGGTCGTCGAGCTCGTCCGCGCGCACCCCGCCCTCGCCCGCGCCTTCATGCTGCTGCACCAGCGCTACCGCAACTCGGCGGACCTGCTCGCCGCCCTCACCGAGACCCGCAACGTCCCGGACAACTCGGTGGACCGCTCGGTGCTGTCCATGCCGCACGAGGAGGTGCGCGACTACTTCTACCAGCGGCAGAACTACATCGACTCCCTCGACACCGCCGCCGAGGACCTCACCACCCGCATCCGGCTCAACCGCGGCGATGTGCGCGCCGAACTCGAGCACCGCCTGGCCGAGGCCCACGGGGTCCGCATCGCCCGACGCGTCGACCTGCCCGACGGACTGTGGCACCGCTACTCCACCGAGGACCGGCGCCTCGACCTGTCCGCGCACCTCACGCCCGGGCAGCAGGCGTTCCGCGTGGCCTCCGAGCTGGCCTTCCTCGAGCACCGCGATCTGCTCGACAGCCTCGTCGAGGAGGGCTCGTTCAGCTCCCCCGCCGCCGTCGCGCTCGCCCTGCGCGGACTGGCCAGTTACTTCGCCGCCGCCGTCCTCATGCCCTACCAGCGGTTCCTCGACACCGCCGAGGACTTCCGCTACGACGTCGAGCGGCTCATGGCCTTCCACGCCACCGGCTACGAGACGGTCTGCCACCGACTGTCGACCCTGCAGCGGCCGGGCGCGTCCGGGGTGCCGTTCTCGTTCGTGCGCGTCGACCGCGCCGGCAACATGTCCAAGCGTCAGTCCGCCACCGGGTTCCACTTCACGACCTCCGGCGGCACGTGCCCGCTGTGGAACATCTACGAGTCGTTCTCCTTCCCCGGCAAGATCATGCGGCAGGTCGCGCAGATGCCCGACGACCGTCTCCACCTGTGGGTCTCGCGCACCGTCACCACCCGGCCCATGCGCTTCGGCCAACCGCGCAAGACCTTCGCGATCGGTCTGGGTTGCGAAGCCCGCCACGCCCACCGGACCGTGTACGCGCAGGGCCTGGACCTCGACGACGTCGACGCGGCCACCAAGATCGGCTCCGGTTGCCGCATGTGCGACCGCCCGGCGTGCCCGCAACGGGCCTTCCCGCCGCTCAACCACGCACTGCGGGTCGACGCCCACCGGTCCTCGCTCTCGCCGTACCTCCTCGGTGAACCGGCCTCCCCCGGCGGGGCGGCTGGCCTACCCTGACGGCCATGAGCCAGCCCCACGAGAGCAGCGACAGCCGCGACGGAACCGCCGCGGCTGTCCCCCGCATCCGGCCCGGCGGCCTCCGCGAACTCGGCCCGTTCGGCTGGGCCGTCAACCGGCTCGGCGCACGTGTCACCGGCACCCGCGACGTGCACCTGTTCGCCACCCTCGGCCACGCCCGCCGCCTGTTCCCCGCGTGGCTCGCCTACTCAGGGATGATGATGCCCTTCGGCGTCCTCGACCGCCGCACCACCGAACTGGTCATCCTGCGCGTCGCGCACTTGCGGGGCAGCGCGTACGAGCGGGCCCACCACGAGCGGATCGGGGCGGGAGTAGGACTCGACGACGACGAGATCACCCGCACCACCGCCGACCCCGCCACCGCCGGGTGGCCGAACCGGCTGCGAGCGCTGTTGACCGCGGTCGACGAGCTGGTGCAGACCAAGGACATCTCGGACGACACCTGGGCGGAGCTCTCCTCGCACCTCGGCGACTCCGAGTTGGTGGGGCTGGTGCAGCTGGTGGCGCAGTACGACGGATTGGCCACGTCGCTGCACGCACTCCGGGTCCAGCCGGACCGCCCTGCCTGACCGGCTCCGCCGGCCCGAGTCGAGCCCGGGGCGCGGCGGCGCAGGTCAGACGCGCACGGGTGGCGACAGACAGACGCGGGCCCGCTCGTCGAGCTCCTCGACCACCGTCTGCCCCGCCGGCACCGTCAGCGGACGCCCCTGCACGGTGCACTCGAAGTCGGCGCCGTTGAGGTTCTCGATCGTGATCTCGGCATGCGTGCACCGGACCCGGACGTGCGTACCCCGGACCGTGAGCCGGAAGGTCAGTCCCGACCACTCCGCGGGCACCCGCGGGTCGAACGAGATGTCGCCCCGGTAGTCCCGCATCCCGCCGAACCCGCTCACGAGCGCGGACCAGACCCCGCCGGTGGAGGCCACGTGGATGCCGTCCGCGGCATTGCCGTGCACGTCGGCCAGGTCCACCACGAGCGCCTTCTGGAAGTGCTCGAACGCCTCGTCGCAGTACCCGATCTCGGCGGCGATGATCGACTGCACCACCGCGGACAGCGTGGAGTCACCGGTGGTGAGCGGGTCGTAGTACTCGAAGTTCGCCCGCTTCTCCGCCTCGGAGAACTCGTCGCCGCGCAGGAACATCGCCAGCACCACGTCGGCCTGCTTGAGCACCTGGTGCCGGTAGATCACCAGCGGGTGGAAGTGCAGCAGCAGCGGCCGGCGCGGGTCCTCGAGATCCTGGTCCCAGACCTCCTTGGCGAGGAAATCCTGGTCCTGCGGGTGCACGCCCAGTTCCTCGTCGAACGCGATCACCATGTTCTTGGCGGCGCGCCTCCACTCGGCGATCTCGTCGTCACGGAGGTTCAACCGTCGGCAGATGCCCTCCCACCGGCCGTCGCCGAGGTCGGCGATGCGCTTGCAGGCGATCGACGCGGCGACCAGGTTGAACCGGGCCATCGCGTTGGTGAACAGGTTGTTGTCCACGACGGTGGTGTACTCGTCGGGCCCGGTTACGCCGTGGATGTGGAACATGCCGTCGCCGTCGAAGAACCCGAGCGAGACCCACATCCGTGCGGTCTCGACCAGCATGTCCACGCCCTCGCGGATCATGAACTCCTGGTCGTCGGTGGCCCACAGGTACTTGACCAGGGCGTGCGCGATGTCGGCGTTGATGTGGTACTGCGCGGTACCGGCCTCGTAGTACGCCGACGCCTCCTCGCCGTTGATGGTCCGCCACGGATAGAGGGCGCCCTTGACCGACAGGTACTTGGCCCGGTCGCGTGCCTTGTCCAGCATGTTATAGCGGAAGCGCAGGGCGTTCCGGGCGAACCGCGGCATCGTGTACGTGAGGAACGGCAGGACGTAGGTCTCGGTGTCCCAGAAGTAGTGGCCGGAGTAGCCACTGCCGGTGACGCCCTTGGCGGCGATCCCGTTGTACTCGGCCCGAGCCGATGCCTGGGCCAGCTGGAAGAGGTTGAACCGGATGGCCTGCTGCGTCTCTGTCGGCCCCTCCACCTCGACGTCGGCGCGGTCCCAGAAGTGGTCGTACCAGTCCCGCTGGGTCCGGTGCAGGTCCTCGACCCCGCGTACTCGGGCCCGGCCCAGGGTGCGCGAGCAGCGCTCGGCCAACTCGCTGGCGGGGACGACCTCGGAGGTGTGGTACGCGGCCAGCTTGGTCAGTTTGAGCACGCGCCCCGGCGTGACGTGCGCGTGGTAGACGACCTTGGAGGAGTCGTCGTCGATCTCGTGGCTCATGGCCACGTCGTCCTCGGTCTCGAGCAGGTGGTCGACCGCGACGGCGATCGTCATCCCCGAGTTGGTGCACCGGTAGCCGTGCACGTGGTAGCCGCCCTGCTCCTCGGTGACCTGCGGGTCGAGTACGCGGTGCTCGAGCCCCTCCGCGCGGCGGGGGTCGAAACCCTGTGCCGGGGCACCCTCCGAGGAACTGTACTCGTTCTCGCCGTCCTGCCTGTTGAGGACCTGCGAGGAGATCACGACGGGCCCGGGCTCGTCGGGGAGTTCGATCTCGTAGGTCATCACCGCGAGGTGCTTCTCCACCATCGACACCATCCGGCTGGAGCGGATGACGACCTTCTTGCCGGCGGGCGTACGCCACACCACCTCGCGGCGCAGGACGCCGTCCCGGAAGTCGATGCTGCGCTCGTAGTGCTCGAGGTCGGCCACGGACAGGCGGAGCGGCTCGTCGTCGACGTAGATGCGGATCGTCTTGGTGTCCGGGGCCTGGATCATCGTCTGGCCCTCACGCGCGAGCCCGTAGGCGTCCTCGGCGTGCTGGATGTGCCACGTCTCGTGGAAGCCGTTGACGAAGGTGCCGTGCTGGACCGAGTCGCGACCCTCCTCCGGGTTGCCGCGCATGCCCAGGTAGCCGTTGGCCACCGTGAACTGGGTCTCCGACACGCCGAGCGGCGACGCCTTGGGGCGGGTCTCGACCCAGCGCCACGGGTCGGCGGGGTGGGTGGAGCGGTTGATCTCCGGGACCTCGAGGTGGCTGCGGAGATTGACGCCGTAGGTTGTGCGGATGTTGCCGGGCACGGACTGGCCGACGGTGTCGTGCACCGGGCCTCGCGAGATGGGGATTCGGGTCACCGGTTCGTCTCCGTCAGTCCGGGGATGAGCTCGGCCAGGTCGACGACGACGAGGTCGGCGCCCTCGGCGAGCAGGGTCTCACGCCCGGCCCCGCGGTCCACGCCGACCACCCGGGCGAACCCGCCGGCGGCGCCGGCCTGCACACCGGAGACGGCGTCCTCGATCACCACGCAGCGGTCCGCGGGCACACCGAGCAGCTCGGCTCCCCGCAGGTACGTGTCGGGGCGGGGCTTGCCGGGGATCAAATCGGCGGCCGCGACGAGACCGTCGACGATCACCTCGAACCGGTCCCGCAGTCCGGCCGCGGTGAGCACGGCCTCGGCGTTCTTGGAGCTGGAGACCACGCAGGAAGCGATGCCGGCGGCGTCGAGGGCGTCGAGGTAGGCCACCGACCCGGGGTAGGCCTCGATGCCCTGGTCGAGCAGCTCACGGAAAATGACGTTCTTGCGCAGACCCAGCCCGTGCACGGTGTCGGCGTCCGGGCCGTCGTCGTCGTCGCCCTCGGGGAGGGTGAGTCCCCGCGCGGCGAGCATCGACGCGATGCCCTCCACCCGCGGTTTGCCGTCTATGTAGCGGAAGTAGTCCTCGTCCGAGTACGGGTCGATCCCGCGGGCGTCGAAGTACTCGGTGAACATCCGGTTCCACGCCTGCATGTGCTTCTCCGCCGTGGGGGTGATGACCCCGTCCAGGTCGAAGAGCACGGCGTCCACACCGTCATGGTTCATAGCGTTGTCCTATTTCCGGGTTGGTTTCCGGGTCGGGGTGTTCGTCCGGGGTGCCGATCGGGCACGTCAGGTGACTGACCAAGGTTAGACCCACCGGGCGGTTTCCACCGCTTCCTCCCACCACGGTGACGCCCCCGACTTCGGGCCCCGGTCCGCGCAACGCGCGGACACCGGGCCGCGGCGCGCGCGGGCAGGATGCACAGAACCTCGGGGCCCGGTGGCACTATGTGGGGTAACCGAAAGACAAAGGAGAGAGATGCGCCTGCGCACCCGCACCCCCCGCCGCGTCGCGATCGCCGGTCTCGCGCTGGCCACCGCGGCCGCTCTCACGGCCTGCTCGTCGGATGACGAGAACTCAGGGGGCGCCGAGCCCTCGGGCGATACCCCGACGTCGGCGACCGTGGAGCAGTCCGCCCCGCAGGCGCCCGTCGAGGAACTCGTGTTGGCGGAGGGCGAGGCGCCCGGTGGAGGCGTCGTCCAGGTGATCGACCGCGGGCTCCTGCAGGGGGCGGTCGACAAGCTCGTCGCCGACCAGGGGCGCCAGCTCATGGAGAACCCGGCGTGCGACAAGGTCTCGCGTCTGGAGACCGTCTCCAACCACGCCACCACCGACGGTGTGACGGCGGCCGTCCGCTACAAGCAGTCGGAAGAGGACGAGACCGAGCACCGCTTCGGGATCGGCATGGTGGGCGAGAAGCTCGACGAGTTCATGGACCGGTCGCTGTACGAGGCGTGCACCACCTCGCGCAGCGCGGCCAACCCGAACGTCGAACTGACCATGACCGTCGCGGACGCCCCGGCGATCAACGGCGCCGAGGGCTTCCGGGTCACCAGCGACTTCATCACCACCAAGCCGGACGGCACCCGGTCGCTGAGCCGGGCCATCGCCATCCACGGCTTCGCCCGCGACACCACCGTGAGTGTCGAGTACGCGGCCCGCGGCGACGACCCGGCGGCGGACCCCGTCCTGCCGACCGCGGCCGGTGCCCTCGACGCGATCTACACCGCGCAGATGGAGAAGCTCGTCAACGCCGAGTAGCGCGCACAACCCGACGACAAGAGCGTTCCGCACACGATCCCCGAGAGGGGTCGGTGCGGAACGCTCTTCTCGTTGCGCCGGCGGGCCCGGTGCCGGGCCCGCCGGAGGCGGTCAGAGGTTGATCATGTGGCCGCCGACGCCCTCGACGGCCTCCTTCATGGCCTCGGACAGCGTCGGGTGGGTGTGCACGTTCCGGGCGATGTCCTCGGCGGTGAGATCCCACATCTGCGCCAGGGTCAGCTCGGGCAGCAGCTCGGAGACGTCGGGGCCGATGAGGTGGGCGCCCAGCAGCTCGCCGTGGGTGCCGTCGGCGACGACCTTGACAAATCCGGTCGCATGGCCGAGTCCGTGGGCCTTGCCGTTGGCGGAGAACGGGAACTTGCCGACCTTGACGTCGTAGCCCTCGTCCTTCGCCTGGGCCTCGGTCAGCCCGAACGAGGCGACCTGCGGCTGGCAGAACGTGGCGCGCGGCATCATGCGGTAGTCGCCCAGCGTCTGGGTCTCGGCGCCGGCCATCGTCTCGGCCGCCACCACGCCCTGGGCCTCGGCGACGTGCGCCAGCTGCAGCTTGGCCGTGACGTCGCCGAGCGCGTAGATGCCGTCGACGTTGGTCCGCATGTTGTCGTCGATGTCGATCGCGCCGCGGTCGGTGAGCTCGACGCCGGTGTTCTCCAGTCCGAAGCCCTCGACGCGCGGGGCGAACCCGACGGCCATGAGCACCTTGTCCACGGTCAGGGTCTGGGAATTGCCCTCGTCGCCCTTCTTCTCCACCTCGACCTCGACGGAGTCGCCGTTGTCGGTGACCTTGGTCGTCTTGTGACCGGTCAGGACCTTCACACCGAGCTTCTTGTAGTGCTTGGCGATCTCCTTGGAGACCTCCTCGTCCTCGTTCGGCAGGAGGCGGTCCATGAACTCGATGATCGTCACGTCGACGTCGTAGTTGGCCATGACGTAGGCGAACTCCATACCGATCGCGCCGGCCCCCACGATCACGATCGACTTCGGCAGGTCGCGGGAGAGGATCTGCTCCTCGTAGCTCACCACGTTCTCGCTCAGCTCGATGCCGGGCAGGGTCTTGACCACCGACCCGGTGGCGATGATGCAGTTATCGAACGTGTACTCCGTGCCATCGACCTCGATCGTCTTGGCGTCGACGAACTTGCCGTAGCCGTCGATCTCCGTGATCTTATTCTTCTTCATCAGGAAGTGGACGCCCTTGACGATGCTGTCCGAGACCTTGCGGCTGCGGTCGAAGGCGGCGCCGTAGTCGAAGGAGACGTCTCCGGAGATGCCGAAGGTCTTCGCGTCGCGCAGGACCGTGTTGGCCAACTCCGCGTTGCGCAGAAGGGCCTTGGAGGGGATGCACCCCACGTTGAGGCATACGCCGCCCCAGTACTTCTCCTCGACGACGGCCACCTTGAGGCCGAGCTGCGAGGCGCGGATGGCGGCGACGTAGCCACCGGGGCCCGCGCCGAGGACGATGAGATCGTAATGAGTGTCAGCCACGACACTCAGGGTAGCGCCCCCTACGACACCAGAACGGTGGAGCGGGCCGGAACTGCACCCGAAATGACCGACGCCGCCCCCTCCGTGTGGAGAAGGCGGCGCGGGCGCTCGCGTCAGCGAAGATCAGGACAGGTTGCCCAGGACCGACTTGAGGGCGGTGGCGACCAGGTCGCCGACGGTCTCCGCGATCTGATCGGTGATGGTGCCGGTCGAGGAGCCGGACTCGCCGGAGCCGCTGCTGATGAGGTCGGTGATGGAACCCATATGTGTATCTCCGTTTATCGTGTGCATCCCCGACGCTGTCGAGAATGGCCGGGTCAGTCGACCCGTGGCTACCGCAGATGCTACTGACCTCACGAACGCGTAACAAGAGCCTGTGAACATCTACCGTGCGTTTCGGTCTGTTCGCTTGGTCACGTGCATCATCGAGGCATGACCGACACCGTGATCCCCGACCCCCATCTCCACCTCGAGGCCGTCGACTCCCCCGACGCTCTCGGGTGGGTGCGCGAGCGCAGCGAACAGACGGTCGCCGACCTCGCGGGCGGCGAGCACGCCGAGGCCGCGCACTCCCGGGCACTGGAGATCCTCGACGCCACCGACCGGATCGCGTGGCCCGTCCTGCGCGGCCGCTACGCGTACACGTTGTGGAAGGACGGGGACCACCCCCGCGGGCTGTGGCGCCGGGTGCCGTGGACCGTACTGACCGACGGCGCGCCGGGGGTCGACCACCCGGCGTGGGAGACGCTCGTCGACGTGGGGGCCCTCGCCGACGAGGAGGGCGTCAGCTGGGTGTACTCCGGCACCGTCGTACGACGCCCCGCCGACGACCGGGCGCTCCTGCGGCTGTCCCGCGGTGGCGCGGACGCCGTGGAGGTCCGCGAGTACGACCTCACCGAGCGCCGGTTCGTCCCCGCGTCCGAGGGCGGGTTCCACCTGCCCGAGGCGAAGTGCTCGGTGTCCTGGGTGGACCGCGACACCGTGCTGCTCACCGCGCCACTGGACCCGGCCGGCTCCGACGCCACCGATTCGGGTTATGCGCGCGTGGTCCGACTGTGGCGGCGCGGGACCGATCCCGTCCAGGCGCCCGCGATCTTCGAGGGCCGCACCGACGACGTCGCGGTGGGGGCCTCGCACGATCCGGTCACCGGCAGGTTCCTCGCGAGCCGGGCCCCGGACTTCCACACCTCACAGGAGGTCTTCTGGACCCCGGGCGCCGATCCCCGCTCCACCCCACCCCGTGCGGTCCCCGTGCCCGAGGACTGCGACGTCACCTCGTGCGGCGACTGGCTGCTGCTCCGCCCCCGCACCGACCTCGAGATCGCCGGCGACTCCCATCCCGGCGGGTCGGTGCTCGTCGTGCGGTGGGCCGCCGTCGACGCCGACCCGGAACGGCTGCCCGAGCCGGTCGTGTTGTTCTCCCCCACCCCGTCGACGACCGTCGAGGACATCACGTGGGGCAGGGGCCGGATCCTGCTCACCGTTCTCGACGACACCGAGTCGCGGATCGACGCGTACGCGATCCCGCACGACGCCGAGGGCGAGTGGACCCCGTTGCCCGTGGACGGCCTGCCGGACCACGTCTCGGTCGACGTCCTGTCCTGCGACCGACTGTCCGGGATCGACGACCCGGCCTCCGCGGCGGGCGATCTCGCGGCCCCGGGTTCCGGGAGCGGGCGGCCCCACCCGGATGACGCGGTGCTCGCGGTCTCCGGGCCGGTCGTCCCCCCGTCGCTGGTCCTGCTCCGCGCGGACGGCAGCACCACCACCCTCGGCTCGACCCCGCACCGCTTCGACACCTCCGGGATCGAGGTGACCCGCCACACCGCGGTGAGCGACGACGGCACCGAGGTGCCGTACACCGTCATGCGCGGGCCGGGCCCCGACGGACCGAGGCCGACGATCCTCTACGGCTACGGCGGGTTCGAGGTGTCCATGCGGCCCGCCTACGCCGCCCTGCGCGGCGCGCTCTGGCTCGAGGAGGGCGGGGTGTACGTCGTGGCCGGGATCCGCGGGGGCGGCGAGTACGGTCCGTCGTGGCACCGGGCAGCGGTGCGGGAGAACCGACCCCGGGCGTTCGAGGACTTCGCGTCCGTGGCCCGCGCCCTCGTCGAGACGGGCGTGACGACCCGCGACCAGCTCGGAGCGACCGGCGGGTCCAACGGCGGCCTGCTCATGGGGGTCATGCTCACCCGCTACCCGGAGCTCTTCGGGGCCCTCGCGATCGCCGTGCCCCTGCTGGACATGAAGCGCTACCACCTGCTGCTCGCCGGCGCGTCGTGGATGGCCGAGTACGGGGACCCGGACTCCGCCGACTGGGACGACTTCCTGGGGGCGTACTCGCCGTACCAGCAGATCCGGCCCGCCTCCGAGGTCCGCTACCCTCCGGTGCTCATGACCACCTCGACCCGGGACGACCGCGTCCACCCGGGCCACGCCCGCAAGATGACGGCCGCGCTCGAGGCCGCGGGACACGACGTCCGGTACTACGAGAACATCGAGGGCGGGCACGCCGGCGCCGCGGACAACTCGCAGGAGGCGCGGAAGGCGGTCCTCACGTACGAGTTCTTCAGGCGTCGGCTTCCTCGTCGTCGTCCCGACCTGGGGTGACGGCGCCCAGTTCCCTGTCGATCCACGCCAGCACCCGGGCGACCACCTCCGCGGGACGGCGCGCCCACGCGTTGTGGCCCAGCGCCTCCGGCTCCAGCTCCAGCGTGGTGGGCGCCGACGGGAGCATGGCCAGGAGGTTCCGTGCGGCGCCGGCGGGAGCGAGCTGGTCGTCGGCGATGACCACGGCCAGCGCGGGGACGGTGACGCGGGCCAGACCCGCGCGGTAGTCGATGTCGGCGCGGGCCGGCTGCATGTCGCCGCTTCCGGCGAGCCGCGACCAGTCGCGGACGCGGCTCGCCGGGATCCTGCCCTCGGCGCCGAAGAACTGGCCCGGCACGTGCCCGGACAGCCGGCCCAGCGTCGGCAGGATGATCGAGGCGGCACGCAGCTTCGTCCCCAGCGACCCGGGGAACCCCCGGTGGAACGGGGACTGGGCTGCGACCGCGATCAGGCCGATCACCCGCGGGTCGTGCCGGGCCAGGTGGTAGACGCCGATCTGCGCCCCCATGCTGTGGCCGAGCAGTACGACGGACCGGCAGCCCAGACGCTGCTCCATCGCGTCCAGCGCGAGCGGCACGTCCTCCCCGGCACTCTCGTGATATCCGGCGGGTCCGCTGCGCCGTCCGATGCGGTAGGTGCTCTCCCCCTGGCCGCGCAGCTCGGTGATTGCGACATCCACGCCCTCGGCCGCCAGCGCGCGGGCGACGGGGAGGTAGTAGCGGGCGCCGACGGCGATGCCCGGCAGCAGCAGGATCGCCGGCCGTCTCCCATCCTGCTGATCGGCTTCCACGATCAGCAGCGGGCTGGTGCTGCCGTCCGAGTGCTGCAACTCGACCCGCTGCGGGTACTCGATCTTGGTCATGTGTACAGGATGCCGGACTGCACTCCGATCGGCACGGCAACCCCGGAGACGACGAACCCCGCCCCACCTTTCGTCGGTGGGACGGGGTTCGTGGACGTCCGGGGCGCCGGGTGCGCGGACCTGCCGTGCGGGCGCCTGCGTCAGTCGATCAGATCGCGCCGTAGCGCGCGCCCATCGCCTGGGCCATCATCGGCCACGACTGCTTGAGGTCGTCCTCCCAGTAACCCCACGAGTGCGTGCCGTTGGGCGCGAAGTCGAAGTGGGCCGGGATTCCGAGCTCGCCGAAGCGGCGGGCGAGGTTGGCCGTGCAGTACTGGGTGGCCGCCTCGATGATGCCTCCGACGATCGCCTGGTTGGCCAGCGCCGGGATGCTGTTGCGCAGACGCCAGTTCTCGAGCGACTCGTGCGGCCCGGGCAGTCCGTTGCCGGTGGAGATGAACATGGCGGGCAGCTGGTTCTTCGCGATCTGGTCCTTGAAGCGCCACGCGCCCCACACCGGGTCGTTGTCGGTCCAGCCCGCACCGGGGAAGGGACCCCACATGTTGTCGAGGTTCGCGCCGCCACGCATGCCGGTGACGATGTTGATGAACTGGTACCCGATCGGCGTGGACGTCTCGGCACAGCCGGAGTAGGAGCCGATGGCCTGGAACTTGCCCGGGTGCTTCTGGGCGATCGTCAGGACCGAGGTGGCGGTCATGGAGATCGCGGCGAGTCCACGCTTACGGCCCTGGTAGTTGCCGCCGTACCTGTTCTCGAAGAGGTTCGGGAGCTCCTCGGCGAGGTAGGTCTCGAACGCCATCGGGCGAGTGGTCTCGCGAGCGTAACGGGTCTGCACGTTGGGGTCGTGCTTCTGCCAGTCGGTGTAGTACGAGAAGGCGCCGCCGATCGGGGTGACGGTCCAGGCGTCCTTGTCCGACATGAACTTCTTGACGTCGGACTGCGCCTGCCAGGTGGCCGAGTCCTCGCCGCCACCGGCGCCGTTGATCAGGTACAGCACCGGCGCTCCGGCGTTACCGTCCCGCGGGGGCTGGACGATGTTGGGGACCTCGATCGCCATCTTGTCCGACCACACCGAGACGATCATGCGGCCGTCCGGCAGCCTGGTCTCGACGACCTTGTTCTGGGCCGTGGCCTTGGTGTACTGGATGCTCCCGCCCTGGGCCTGGGCCGTGCCCGTGGCGACGACGGGGACCATGGCCGCAGCGAGGGCCGCTGCCGCGACCTTCGTGCCGAACCGCTTCACTGAACGCATATTTCGACGCCTTACATTCTCGTTGTTCACAGACGGACCCGGGCACGCTCTCACGGAGAACGCTAACCCGATTCCCAGTAGTCACACAAGTCCCATTGAACACACCTGTACCACCGGTGTGTCCCATACTTGCGAATTGCATCCGCAGGGGACTGCCCCGAGGATTCCACATCCGGGCGAGCCGGTGGGAACCGCGGAGCCGGCCGCTGCGGCTCACGTCAACAATATCGACGGCACTTCGGTTCCCGTTACCGATATGAGAAAATTCATAAGCCCGACGGCTCGACCGCCGAGAACGGGGACCGCGCCGCGGCCATGACAAAGGGCCCCGGGCCGCAGCCCGGAGCCCTCATCGAGCCAGTTCGCGACTCAGACCTTCATGAAGCCGTTCGCGATGGCGGTCTGGAGATCGCCACCGGCGAAGTAGCCGATGCCCTTGACGATGTTGTTGATGGCGCCGACGAACGTGCCGCCGAGGTCGAGGAGGCCGCCCTTGCCGGCGACCGGAGCGAGCGAACCGAGGTCGATACCCATGCTGTTCTCCTGAAAAATGGGCCCGGATGAGGAACCGGGCTGCGGTGGTGGAGCTGGAGGTGGTTGCTTTTCGCCACAACCGGGGCGGACGCTGCGATCAGGACCGCGGCGAAGCTGGCGTGCTTCAGGCTGCGTCGGCGCCGCCGCCGAGGCTGGCGAAGGCGGTCTCGAACGCGTCGAGCGTGCCGGTGCCGTTCACCGAACCGAAGACGGCAACGGCGCCATCGATGAGGTTCTTGACCGCGCCGAGCGCGTCGCTGATCGCCTTGAAGTCAGGCATGTGTTTCTCCCTTTAGTGTGGTGTCGCCCCGGCTCACGGGGCCCTGGGTAAGGTTAGCCTAAGTCGCACCCATGTCAATTATGACGTGCGTCTCAGCTCACCCCTCGCACACCGGCAGTGAGCTCGGTGCCGGGCGTGTGCCCTGAGTCACCATAAACTACGAACCCTTAAGAAGTCTCATTAATTGAAGGCATTCGAACGAAGTTCGTCTGGCGCTCACCCGGAGGCCCGTCGGCGCTGGTCAACCGTTCACCGTCGACACCCGCCGTACACCCGGGAGCGCGCTCAGGGGCACCCGCTCCGCAGTAGACCCCGCCCCCGGCGATGGCCGATCCCCAGGCACCGTAGACACGAAACGGCCCGCGCGAGGGAGAATCGCGCGGGCCGTTCCTCTCCGCCGGGGCAGTCGCGTCCCCGGCGGGGGTCATGGCACTACATGAAGCCGCCCGTCAGCGCTTCCTGGAAGTCACCTCCGGTGAAGTACGCAAGGCCGGAGAACAGGTCTTCGAACGCGCCGAGGAAGCCGTTGAGGATGTCCAGCGCGTTGCTGACGCCGGTCAGGGATCCGAACTCGGGAAAAATCATCGTCTACTCCTTGGGTCTGCGAATGTTCGGGGTGGATGGTTGTCGACCGCTACTCAGCGCTGATGCTGGAGATGGCCTCGACGAAGGCGTTGACTCCCGTTTCACCGCCGCCCGCAGATCCCGTGAACACGACGACGGCGCCGAGGATGTCGGTGATCGCCCCGAAGAGGTCGGACAGCTGACCGAAGTTGGGCATGAGGTCTCCGTTCCCAGTTGCTTCATGCGCCCAGTAGAGCGCCTACCGGCAAGAGTAAGAAGCGCTCCATCTCGCCACAAGGTCCGCAACACAATTGTTACCGCGGGTCACATACTGCGTCCGCTGAGCCCCCGAAATGGACTATGGCCCGCACCGGGGGATCCGGTGCGGGCCGTCGGGGCAGTCGCCTCCCCCGACAGGGCCTATCTCACTGGAGGAACCCTCCCGCCAGCGCTTCCTGGAAGTCACCTCCGGTGAAGTACGCGAGTCCGGAGAACACGTCTCCGAACGCGCCGAGGAAGTCGTTGAGGAAGCCCAGTGCGCCACTGACGCCGGCAAGGGATCCGAATTCGGGGAATGTCATCGTCTGCTCCTAGGTAGGTGGTGGTGGTGAGTTACGGGTGGGTAGTGACCGCTATTCGGCGCTGATGCTCGTGATCGCGCCGATGAAGTCGTTGACCCCACCCTCGCCACCCAGGGACCCGGTGAAGAAGACGACGGCGCCGAGGATGTCGGTGATTCCGCCGAAGAGGTCGGACAGTTGACCGAAGTTGGGCATGGGGGTCTCCGTTCTCAGTGTGTTCCGGCGCCCTCCGAGGCGCCTGACACAGACATTAGGGCGGCCGTTCAGCAGCCACCAGAGACGAAACCGTTCATTAACCGCAGGTCACAGACGTTTTACGCGGGGAGGCCCACGTGACGATCGTGTTACGTGACCCGACGCCCCGGGAGAGCCCGACAAAAGCCGTGGCCCGCACCGGATCTCCGGTGCGGGCCACGGCCGCGTGCTGGGGTGGGCTACATCAGAAGCCCATGCCGCCCATCTCGTCGCCACCCGGCATGGCGGGCGCGGCGGGCTCGGGCTTGTCGGCCACGACGGCCTCGGTGGTGAGGAACAGCGCGGCGATCGACGCGGCGTTCTGCAGCGCCGAACGGGTCACCTTGACCGGGTCGTTGATACCGGCCTCGAGGAGGTCCTGGTACTCGCCCGTGGCGGCGTTCAGGCCCTGGGCACCCGGCAGGTTCCGGACCTTCTCGGCCACGACGCCCGGCTCGAGCCCGGCGTTGAAGGCGATCTGCTTGAGCGGGGCGCTGAGCGCGAACTTGACGATGTTCGCGCCGGTGGCCTCCTCACCCTCGAGGGACAGGCCCTCGATGGCGACCTCGGACTTCACCAGGGCGACGCCGCCGCCGGCGACGATGCCCTCCTCGACGGCCGCCTTGGCGTTGCGCACGGCGTCCTCGATGCGGTGCTTGCGCTCCTTGAGCTCCACCTCGGTGGCAGCGCCGGCCTTGATGACGGCGACGCCGCCGGCGAGCTTGGCGAGGCGCTCCTGGAGCTTCTCGCGGTCGTAGTCGGAGTCGGAGTTCTCGATCTCGGCGCGGATCTGGTTGACCCGGCCCTCGATCTGACCCTGGTCCCCGGCGCCCTCGACGATGGTGGTCTCGTCCTTGGTCACGACGACCTTGCGGGCCTTACCGAGCATGGAGATGTCGGCGGTCTCGAGGGAGAGGCCGACCTCCTCGGAGATGACCTGGCCACCGGTGAGGATGGCGATGTCCTGCAGCATGGCCTTGCGGCGGTCACCGAAGCCCGGGGCCTTGACGGCGACGGACTTGAAGGTGCCGCGGATCTTGTTGACGACCAGGGTCGACAGGGCCTCGCCCTCGACGTCCTCGGCGATGATCAGCAGCGACTTGTTCTCGCCGATGACCTTCTCCAGCAGCGGGAGCAGGTCCTTGACGGTGGAGACCTTGCCCGAGACCAGCAGGACGTACGGATCCTCCATGACCGCCTCCTGGCGCTCCGGATCCGTCATGAAGTACTGCGAGATGTAGCCCTTGTCGAAGCGCATGCCCTCGGTGAGCTCGAGGTCCAGACCGAACGTCTGGGACTCCTCGACCGTGATCACACCCTCCTTGCCGACCTTGTCCATGGCCTGGGCGATGAGCTCGCCGATGGCCGGGTCGCCGGCGGAGATGCCCGCGGTCGCAGCGATCTGCTCCTTGGTCTCGATCTCCGTGGCGGAGTCGATCAGGTGCTTGGTGACGGCCTCGACGGCCTTCTCGATGCCGCGCTTGATGCCCATCGGGTTGGCACCCGCGGCGACGTTGCGCAGGCCCTCGCGGACGAGCGCCTGGGCGAGAACGGTGGCGGTGGTGGTTCCGTCGCCGGCGACGTCGTCGGTCTTCTTGGCGACCTCCTTGACCAGCTCGGCGCCGATCTTCTCGTACGGCTCCTCGAGCTCGATCTCCTTGGCGATGGAGACGCCGTCGTTGGTGATCGTGGGGGCGCCCCACTTCTTCTCCAGCACGACGTTGCGGCCCTTGGGGCCGAGGGTGACCTTGACGGCGTCGGCGAGCTGGTTGAGACCGCTCTCCAGGCCGCGCCGGGCCTCTTCGTCGAACGCGATCATCTTTGCCATGGGGTGAATCATCCTCCGGGTATGGGGTGACACGCACGTGGTCAGCGTCGGTGCCCGCGACGGACGGTGCGGACCGTGTCGGATCCGCGCCTCACCTTGCGACCTCAGTTCTCAGATCTTGCTGGCACTCAGGGTAGCCGAGTGCCAATCGCTTTTCTAGCACTCGCCCCCGACGAGTGCAAAGGCCCGGATCGGAAGTTCGCGCTCGGCGAACGCCCCTCATCCGCCCCTGCCCTGCCCTACCATCGAGACGCCGTCCCAGCCATCCGTCGGAAAGGCCCGTCAATGCCCACCGAAGCCGCCACCGAAGGCGCCATCGAGAGTTCCATCGAGATCGACGCCCCACCGGCCCGGGTCTGGGAGGTCATCTCCGAGGTCCGCAACGCCACCCAGTGGAGCAGCCAGGCCTGGAAGATCCTCGCCCTCGGCGGCCGCACCACCAAGGGGACATGGGCACTGAACCTCAACAAGCGGGGGCCGCTCCTCTGGCCCACGACCAGTCGTGTGGTGGAGTTCGAGCCCGGTCGACGTTTCGCGAACCGCATCACGGAGAACACCACGGTATGGGTGTTCGAACTCGAGCCCACCCCGTCCGGCGGCACCCTCCTCACCGAGCGCCGCGAGGTCCCGGACGGGCTCACCTTCATCTCCCGGTTCCTCACCGACAAGCTCTTCGGTGGCCAGCGGTCGTTCACCAGCGAGATGGACCGGGGCGTGTCCGCCTCCCTGCAGCGCATCAAGGCCCTCGCCGAGCGGGGCTGACCCGGGATGACCCGGGCCGCCACGGCCCTCGTCGCCGGTTCCCTCGTCGCGTCGCTCTCCGGGTGCGCCCTGTGGCCGGGGGGCGTCGACGACGCCGACGAGCCCACCCGTGAGCAGCCCGGGCCCACCCTGGCCGCCGGTCCCCCACCCGCCGACTGGCAGGACGTGCGCAGTCCCACCGGGCTCGTGTACTCGGTTCCGCCCGGGTGGGAGGTCGGGGATCCCCTCGGCGGCGACACCGAGGGCGGTGATCCCGGGTCCGACTGGGGCTCGGGGTACGTCACCACCGCCAACGCGATCGCCGACCGGGGCTACTGCCGACTCGGGGGCCTGAGCTTCCGGACGCTGGCCGGCATCAGCGCGACGGTCCTGCCCGGTGAGGCGCGTGAGCAGGCCGAGTCCGCGTCCCGCGCCATGGCGGACTCGATCGACCGGCGGTTCACCGAGGCCGGTGCCGACGTCCCCGTCCCCGAGGCCCGCAGCATCGGAGTCTCGGGGGTGCCCGCCTGGTACGTGTCACTGCGGGGAGAGGTTCGGCCGCCACGCAACGCCTGCACGCCTCCGACCATCCGCTTCGACACCGTCGCGGTGTCCACACGGGGGCCGGACGGCGCACCCGCCTCCATCGTGTTCGTCCTGATGTCCGACGAGGGAGAACCCGGCGTCCAGCCGACCGAGACGGTCGACGCCGTGGTGGCGTCGTTGCGCTACGAGAACTCCGTGTGACGTCGGCTCGGCCGTCGGCGTCAGGCCGCGGTCGCCCTGCCCCTGTCGCCCGTGCCGTCCGCCGCGGGACTCGCGTCTCCGTCCGAGGCCGGGGCGTCTCCCGCGAGACACCCCGCCCAGTTCTGGTCGCACCGCGCCCACGCCCACCCGGCATCTGCGGCGGTATCGGCAGCATCCACCGGGACGGCCAGCCGGTATCGGGGGACGTCCGGTCCGTCCGATGCCTCGATCAGCAGGGTCCGACCGGAGCGTTCATAGCGGAACCAACGCTCGTCGTCGACCCCGAGCTCCAGCCGGTCGCCGTCGATCATCAACTTGCCGATGAGCTGGGACAGGAGTTCACGGGTGACCCACGGCAGGGTCCCGCGCGGCCGTCCGCGGACCGCGTGGTCCGCGATCCCCGCACCCGTCATCGCGGGTCGACGGTGGACGTCGATGTCGATGCGCTCCCGCGGGTCGGCCACCAGTCCCAGCTCGGGCGACGTGACGCGGAGCTGGCGCGGCGCGGCGAAGCGCATGACGGCGTTGACCACGAGTGGGCGCGTGATGACCTCGGGCCGGATGACGACGCCGACGCCCTCGATCTCCGGTCGCGAGCACAGAGCACCGGTCTCGCCGATCGCCTCGGCCTCCGGGAACCGCTCGGACACCTCGTCCCGCAGGGCCTCGAGGTCCGCCCGCACGTGCGCCGGCAGCTCGTCGAGGCTCGCGAGCTCACGAAACTCCCCCTCGGTCGGGGTGACGACGATCACAAAGCTACTCATGTCCCCACCATACTTCATGCTCCGTTCACTTTCCGTTCATGTTGCGATTCGTGTCGGACGCGCGAACTACTCTGGGTGCATGGCCGTCTCCCCCGCGTTCGCCGATGCCCACCCCGACCTCGCCCCGCTCGCCGCCGCGGTCGCCGCCCAGCTCGACCGGGCCCGCTCCGACCTGGCCGACCTCGTGACCCTGCCGTCGGTGCACGGTGCCGAGCCGGAGGCCTGCGCACAGGCCTGTGAGCTGGTCCGCGCGCTGCTCGCGGACCTACCGATCCCCGGCCTCGGACCCGAGTCCGTCGAGGTGATCGAGACATCCGACGGGTCGCGCGCGGTGTTCGCCCACCGCCCGGCCGCGCCCGGCCGACCGACGGTGCTGCTGTACAGCCATTACGACGTCCAGCCGTCGGGGGACCCCGGCGAGTGGACGTCCTCCCCCTGGGAGCTGACCGACCGCGACGGCCGGTGGTACGGCCGGGGGGCCGCGGACTGCAAGGGCAACCTCGTCGTCCACCTCGCCGCTCTGCGCGCCCTCGCCGCGATGGGTGACGACGACGAGGGCGGCGCCCCCGGGCCGGACCCGCTGGACGGCCTGGGGATCCGACTCGTCGTGGAGGGCTCCGAGGAGACCGGCGGAGGGGGGTTGGACGATCTCGTGGCCGATCGGCCCGACCTGGTGGCGGCGGACGCGATCCTCATCGCCGATTCCGGGAACGTCTCGGTCGGCACCCCCACGCTCACGACCAGCCTCCGGGGGATCGCGAACGTCGTCGTCGTCGTCGACACCATGGAGGCCGGGGTCCACTCCGGACAGTTCGGGGGCGCGGCGCCGGATGCGCTGGCCGCCCTCATCTCGATCCTGTCCTCGATGCGCGACCCCCACTCCGGCGCCACGACCGTCGACGGCCTGGACTTCTCCGGCGAGTGGGACGGGCAGGCCTATCCCGAGGAGACCTTCCGCGGCGACGCCGGGGTCCTCGAGGGGGTCGGGGTCTCGACGGCGGCACCGCTCGCGGACCTGGTGTGGTCCCGCCCCGCGGTGACCGTGCTGGGCATCGACTGCCCTCCGGTCGAGGGCGCGATCGCCGCGGTCCAGCCGCGGGCCCGCGCCCTGGTCAACCTGCGGGTGCCGCCGGGGATGGAACCGGAGGACGCGCAGCAGTTGCTGGTCGAGCACATCGAGCGGAGGCGCCCGTGGAACGCCCGGGTGACCGTCGAGAAGGAGACCGTCGGCCACCCGTTCCGCTCGGTCCCGGCCGGCGGCTCGGACCCGGTGCACGACCTGCTCTCGCAGTGCCTGGCGCAGGCCTACGGCGCGGATGAGGTCGCCGTGGTGGGCTCCGGCGGATCGATCCCGCTGTGCACAGCGCTGCAGCGGGCGCATCCCGACGCGAGCATCGCATTGTTCGGCGTCGAGGACCCCGCGGCCGCGATCCACTCCCCCGACGAGAGCGTCGATCCGCGGGAGATCGAGCGCATCGCACTGGCGGAGGCGGCGTTCCTGCAGCGCTACCGCTGAGACCGACCGGTAACAGTGTGACGGGAAGAGCCGATAATGGCTCCAGTGGCGGCAGTCGATCCGCGCCGCCAGTGAGAAGGAGCTGCCATGTCCGTGCCCGCACTCGCCCACCGCGCAGGCCGCGCCCTCCTCGCGACCGCTGCCGCCGCCGCACTGACGGTGGGGCTGCTCCCCGCACCGGCGCAGGCGCAGGCGCTACCGGGATCGATCAGCCCGGAGCAGATCGCCAACGGCGCTCTCGGCGCGGTCTCGCCGGAGAGCCTCAGCCAGCTCCTCTACCTCGGCAACCTGCCGGGCTCGTCCGGGTCCTCGATGATGGGCATCGCCAACCGACTCGGTTTTTCCCCCAACATGTTCGCCGGCCCACCGCCGCCGGCACCGCAACCCAACCCGAACATCACCGAGACCCGTGTCGTGCGCAAGGACGTCGACGGTCGCTACGAACGGTGGCTCATCGACTCGGCCGACATGAAGCGCGGGATCACGGTCGAGGTCCACCGCGCGCCCGACGGCAACCGCAACGCGCCGTTCCTGTACCTCCTCGACGGCGTCGGCTCCGAACTCCCGAGCGGCTTCATGCAGTGGGGCGCGGCCGAGCAGTTCCGCGACGAGAACGTCAACCTCGTCATCCCGACCGGCGGCCAGGGGTCGATGTGGGCGGACTGGAACGAGCCCGACCCGGTGCTGGGCATCAGCAAGTGGGAGGCCTTCATCACCCGCGACCTGCCCGCCCTGATCGAGCCCCAGGTCAGCACCAGTCGCAGCCGCGCGATCGGCGGCATCTCGATGGGCGCCGGAGCGGCCGTGACCATCGCGACGCGCCACCCCGATCTCTACCGGGCCGTGTTCGGCGTCTCGGGCTGCTACTCCACCGACGCGCTCGGCCAGATCCTCACCCGCTACACCGTGGAGAGCCGCGGCGCGACGCTGACCAACATGTGGGGCGAGCCGGGCAACGCGCAATGGGCGGCCCATGACGCGCTGATCAACGCGGAGCAGTTGCGCGGAAAGGCGATCTACCTCTCGTCCGGCACGGGCGTGGCCAACCCGGGCGACTGGGAGGACTACAACGACGACGCCGCCAACTTCGTCGCCGGCATGGCGCTCGAGCAGGCCACCGGGCAGTGCACGCGCGCGGCGGACCGTCGCCTGCGCGAACTGCGCATCCCGGCAAAGATCGACCACCTGCCCACCGGGCTGCACAACTGGTCCTACTACTCGCGCCAGATCCCCGTCGCCTGGAACGCCATCCGCGGCGCGCTGTAGCCGCGCCGGGGCGCAGGGGGCCCGGTGACGGCCGCGATACGCTCACCTCCGTGAACCCCCGCCCGGATCTCGACCTGACCCTGCGACTGTCCGCGTCCGCTGCCGACTCCCGACGGGGGATCGTCCGCGCGCACCCGGAGGTGATCCTCGCGCTCGGGATGCGGGAGTGGGACGCCATCGAGATCATCGGCGCCCGCACCACCGGCGCCGTGGTCGCCGCGGCACCCAGGGGCGCTCCGAGCGGGGTTCTGGTGGTCGACGAGGTGGTGGCCGCCAACTGCGGGCTGGGTGAGGACGCCCGGGTGACCGTGCGGGCCGCACAGGTGACGGGCGCGCAGTCCATCGAGGTCCAGGGCCTCCCGCCGGCCGGCCGCGGCGTCGCCGAGCGGGTGCTGCGCTCGGCGCTGCTGGGCAAGGTGGTGCGCGTCGGCGACTCGGTCACGCTCATGCCGCGCGACCTCGGCCCCGACTTCCCCACCTCCGACACCACCCGCACCCTGCGCAACACCATGGGCGCGGCATGGAGCACCGAACTGCTCACCGTCACCGCGACCGTGCCGGACGGGATCGTCTCCATCCAGCCCACCACCGCGGTGGTGACCGGAGCGGGATCGACGACGAACACGGCCGGCCCGTCCGCTCCCGCCGCCGTGGGATCCCGCGGACCGGGGATGGCCGAACCCACCGGTGCGGCCGGCGGTTCGGCCATCACGGCCGTCGCGCGGGAGGACCTCGTGGGCGTCGCCGACCGGGCCGAGGTGTTGGAGCAGTGGCTCTCGCTCGCGCTGGACCGATCGGAGCTGCTGCGGACGCTGGGCGCGTCGCCGCACCTCGGGGTCCTGGTCGCCGGCCCTCCCGGGGTCGGCAAGGCGACTTTGGTCCGCTCCGTCGCGGGGGACCGTCGACTCGAGGTGCTCGACGGGCCGTCGGTCGGCGCCCTCGACCCCGCCTCGCGACTGGAGGCGGTCCGTGCAGCCGCCGAGCGAACCCGGGACGGCGGCGGGATCCTGCTGGTCACCGACATCGACGCGCTGCTCCCCGCCGAGGCCGAGCCCGTGTCCACCCTGGTCCTCGACCGGCTCCGCTCGGTGGTCGCCACGCCCGGATCGGTGCTGGTGGCGACGTGCGTGCACCCCGAGGCCGCCGACGCGCGGCTGCGCGAGCCCGACGTCTGTGACCGCGTCCTGGACCTGCCCCTGCCGGACGCGGCCGACCGCGCGGCGCTGCTGGAGGTCATGCTCCGCGACGTCCCCACCGCCACGGTGGACCTCGCGGCCGTCGCCGACCGCACGCCCGGATACGTCGCCGGCGACCTCCGGGCGCTCACCCGGGAAGCAGCCCTGCGCGCGGCCGGGCGGGCGTCGGGGGACGACGCCACCGCCCTCTCGTCCGCACGCCTCGAACAGGACGACCTCCTGGGCGCGATCAGTGTGATCCGGCCGCTGTCGAGGTCCGGCACGGAGGAACTGAGCCTGGGGTCCATCACCCTCGACGACGTCGGGGACATGGAGGAGGTGCGTCAGGCGCTCACAGAGACCGTGCTCTGGCCGCTGCAGCACCGGGACTCCTTCGAACGGCTGGGAGTGCAGCCGCCGCGGGGTGTCCTGCTGTACGGCCCGCCGGGCTGCGGCAAGACGTTCGTCGTCCGGGCCCTCGCCTCGAGCGGCCGTCTGACCGTCCACATGGTCAAGGGTGCCGAGCTGATGGACAAGTGGGTCGGGTCGTCGGAGAAGGCCGTGCGCGACCTGTTCCGCAAGGCACGTGACTCGGCGCCGTCGCTGGTGTTCCTCGACGAGATCGACGCCCTGGCCCCGCGCCGGGGCCAGTCCGGCGACTCGGGCGTCGGCGACCGCGTGGTCGCAGCCCTGCTCACCGAACTCGACGGCGCGGAGCCCCTGGGCGACGTCGTGATCCTCGGCGCGACCAACCGGCCCGAGCTCATCGACCCCGCCCTGTTGCGTCCGGGGCGGCTCGAGCGGCTGGTGTTCGTCCCCCCGCCGGACGCCGCGGCCCGCGCCGACATCCTCCGCGCCGCGGGCCGCGACGTCCCGCTGGCCGAGGACGTCGACCTGGCACAGCTCGCCGCCGACCTGGACGGTTACTCGGCCGCGGACTGCGCGGCGCTTCTGCGGGAGTCCGCACTGACCGCGATGCGACGCGACATCGACGCGGCCGAGGTCACCGCCGACGACGTGGCGCGGGCCCGCCGCGCGGTCAAGCCCTCCCTCGACCCGGTACAGGTGGAGGACCTGCGACAGTACGCCGAACGGCGCGAGAGCTGAGGGTCATGGGCTTGCCGTGGTCCACAGCGGCCACCTACAGTGTGTAGCCATGCGGAAGATTCTCGTAGTAACCGGACGTAACGGGGCCTGACAGACCGGCACCCCCGTTGCGTGGTTACTCCTTCTCGTCGGTCACCGCACCGACGTACGAGAAGCGAGAACACCATGTATCCCACCGCGAATCCCCCTCTCGGCCACCGTGCCACCTCCGCCACACCCACGTGTCCCTTCGCCGAGCGATTCGGCCGTCGACTGCCGCGCGGGTTCGCCGCCGAGGCCGCGGGGCTGGACTGGCGCACGCTGGTCGACACCTACGCCCCGTCGTCCGACCACTTCCATCTCGCGGACCTCTCCCGCCGCCCGCTGGGCCGGGGCATCACCGCGTACGAGGCGATCCTGGCCACCCGCGCGCCGGGGGACGCACCCGGGGAGTTCACAGCCCACCGCCTGACCACCGAATCCTGTGGTGACCTCACCGCGATGTCCGACATGCTGGGGCGGGTCGGCGCACGCACGGAGATCGAGCGGTTCCACCAGTACGAGGGCCACCGGTACGGGGACCACTCGTTCGGGGACACCGAGTCGTGGTGCACCATCCTGCGGGCCGGCTGCGGGCGGCGCGAGACGTGGGCCCTCGGGTTCGGCCAGACCTCCTCCGAGGCCTCCATCGCCGCACTCCTCAGCGCCGCTACCCGCCTTCACCTGCGCTGAAGGTGGTCCGGAAACACTGTTCTGTAAAGTGATACCCGAAACCACGCCCCGGTCGACCACCGGCTTCCCGCCGTCTCGCGGCGGGTGCGTCCGCATGTCGTCGTCCGTTCGACGCAAGGAGAGGAGCCGCCGGTGATCGTGATCCTCGCGGCCCACGCCGTGGCCGCCCTGATCGCGATCCCGCTGGTGTTGAGGCTCGGCCGTCGCGCCTTTCCCCTCCTGGCCGTGGTCCCCGCCGCCGGTGCGGTGTGGGTCGCGGCCAACCTCGACCGGGTGCCTACGGAGTCCCTCCAGTGGGCCCCGGGGATCCATCTCACGCTGGACCTGCGGATGGACGCGCTGTCCGCGCTGATGTCCCTCATCGCGCTCGGCGTGGGCGCGCTGGTCCTGTTCTACTGCACCTGGTACTTCGACGACTCCGAACCACGTCTCCACCTGTTCGCGGCAGAGCTCGTCGCCTTCGCGGGCGTCATGTTCGGCCTGGTCGTGGCCGACAACATGATCCTGCTCTACATCTTCTGGGAGATCACCTCCGTACTGAGCTTCCTGTTGGTCGGCCACTACGCGGAGCGCGCCTCGTCCCGCCGCGCCGCCACCCAGGCACTACTCGTCACCACCCTCGGCGGCCTGGCGATGCTCGTCGGCATGATCATCCTCGCGCAGGAGGCCGGGTCGTACCTGCTCAGCGACATCGTCGCGGCCCCGCCGTCCGGAGCCGTCATCCACTGGGCACTCGCGCTCGTCATCATCGGCGCGACGAGCAAGTCCGCCATCGCGCCCCTGCACTTCTGGCTCCCCGGGGCCATGACCGCCCCCACCCCGGTGAGCGCCTACCTCCACTCCGCCGCGATGGTCAAAGCCGGGGTCTTCCTCGTCGCGGCCTTCAGCCCCGGACTGTCCGGCTCGTCCACGTGGCAACTCCCGCTCATCGCACTGGGTCTGGGCTCCCTCCTCATGGCCGGCTGGCGCGCACTGCGCGAGACGGACCTCAAGCTGGTCCTGGCCTTCGGCACGGTCTCCCAGCTGGGCTTCCTGCTGGTCCTGGTGGGCATCGGGTCACGGGACACCATGCTCGCCGGGCTCACCATGCTGCTGGCACACTCGCTGTTCAAATCGTCCCTGTTCATGGCTGTCGGCGTCATCGACAAGACCACCGGCACCCGCGAGATCCGCGAACTGTCGGGGCTCGGCCGCACCCGGCCCGCACTGGCGGTGTTCTTCACCCTCGCCGCCGCCTCGATGGCCGGACTCCCTCCCTTCCTCGGGTTCATCGGCAAGGAGTCCGCGTTCGCCACGGTGCTGGTCGAGGGTCGCCTCCACGGGATGCCGTCGATCGTCGTCACCGCCGGCCTGGTGCTGGGCTCGGTGCTCACGTTCTCCTACACGGCCCGACTGGTCATGGGAGCCTTCCGGGCCAAGCCGTCCTTCCAGGACGGGATCAGCCCCGCGGTCGCCCGTTCGAAGCCCGTCAGCCCGTGGTTCCTCTCGGTGCCCGCGGCCCTCGCCGTCGCCGGCCTGGTGCTCGGCCTGTGGTCGGCCCCCGTCGAGAACCTCCTCGTCCGGTTCGTCGACGTCGCGTTCCCGGCAGGCAGCCCGTGGCGCGGCGAGGAGGACTACCACCTGGGACTGTGGCACGGCTTCGGCATCCCGCTGGCGCTCACCGCGGTCGTCTACGTGCTGGGAACGATGCTCTACGTCGCCCAGCGGACCGTCGAGCGTATGCAGTTCGAGTCGCCCGCCCTGGGTAACGCCGACCGCATCTACGACGCGGTCCTCCGCTTCTTCGACCTGCTGTCGCTCCGCCTCACCGCGAGCATCCAGCGCGGCTCGCTCCCCCTGACGCTCGGCATCATCCTGGTCACCCTGGTGCTGTTCCCGTTCGCGTCACTGATGGTCGGCACCCGCGAGGGCCTGCGTATGGAGCTGGCGAGCAACCCGGTCGTGCTGTTCGTCATGATCCCCATGACCGTCGCCGCGATCGCCGCCACCGTCCTGCGCAACCGCCTCGCCGCGGTGATCAGCACGTCCGTCACCGGCTACGGCGTCGCCATCATCTTCGCCTTCCACGGCGCCCCCGACCTGGCGCTCACCCAGGTGCTGGTCGAGACGCTGCTGATGGTCGCGTTCGTCCTGGTCCTGCGCACCATGCCCGCCGAGGTCCCGCTGTCCGACGGCTTCCGCCGGATGCGCGCCTGGCTCGGCATCGGGGTGGGACTGCTCGTGGTGATCGTCGGCGCGTACGCCATCAACGCCCGCCAGCATCCGGCGGTGTCCAGGGTCTTCCCGGACATCGCCTACGACATCGGCAACGGTGCCAACGCCGTCAACGTCACCCTCGTCGACATCCGCGCCTGGGACACCCTCGGCGAGATCACCGTGCTGCTCGTGGCCGCCACCGGTGTGGCCAGCCTCGTCTTCCGCAATCGGCGCTACGGTTCGGGCCCGCGCCTCGCCGACGCCGACAAGACCCGCTCCGGCCGGCGCGGCATCGAAGCCGCCCGGATCGTCATCGAGGCGCCCGGCGCCTCCCCCGGCCGCTGGTTGGTCGGCGCGACCGTCCGCGATCCGCGGGCCCGCTCCCTCGTCCTCGAGGTCACCACCAGGCTCATCTTCCCGACCATGATGATCCTGAGCCTGTTCTTCTTCTTCGCCGGGCACAACAACCCCGGTGGCGGCTTCGCCGGCGGTCTGGTGGCGGGCCTGGCACTGGTGCTGCGTTACGTCGCCGGTGGCCGATACGAACTCGGCGAGGCCGTGCCGATCGACGCGGGTCGGATCCTCGGGTTCGGGCTCCTGCTGGCCGCCGGCACCGCCACCGCCTCCATGTTCTTCGGCGCACCGCCCCTGTCCAGCGCCACCTTCGAGGGGACGCTCCCGGTGTTCGGGGACGTAAAGTTCGTCACGGCACTGTTCTTCGACGCGGGCGTGTACCTCATCGTCGTCGGACTCGTCCTCGACATCCTCCGCAGCCTCGGTGCGCGACTCGACCTGGACGCCGAGGACCTCGAGGAGCTCCGGGCCGTCTACGTCGACGCCACCGACTCGCCGTCCACCGCCGCCCTGCGTCGCGTCCCCGGTGTCGACGGCGCCGCCCCGCGGTCCGATCTGGCCGCCCGCCGCGCCGCACGCCTCGAGGCCGCCGAGAACCAGGGCTCCACCCCCCAGGGAATGCCATGACCGCCGACTTCGCCCTGCTGCTCCTCGCCGGCATCCTCAGCGCCGCCGGCGTCTACCTGCTGCTCGAGCGGGCGATCATCAAGATCCTCCTGGGCATCATGATCCTGTCCAACGGCGTCAACCTCCTGATCCTGGCTGCCGGCGGTGCCCCGGGGAACCCACCCATCCGCGACCGGACCTGGGGAGACAACTCCATCGACTCTGATCCGCTGTCCCAGGCGATGATCCTCACCGCCATCGTCATCACCGCCGGGGTCGGCGCCTTCATCCTGGCGTTGGCCTACCGCTCGTACCAGTTCACCACCGTGGACGAGGTCGCGGACGACGCCGAGGACACCAAGATCGCCCAGCGCTCCCCCACCGACGCCTGGTCCGCGCCCGACCGCGACGCCTCCGACGACCACACGACCGGTCTGCCCACCGAGCTCGGTGACCACGTCGACTACGACGACGAGGACCTCGAGGAGGCCGAAGCCGAAGCCGCCGCAGAAGCCCGCGCGGAGGCGCAGGCCCGGGCCGAGACCGAGGCCCGGAGAATCGACCTGCGCGAGAAGCGCTACAAGGACGCCGGAAAGGAGGAGGACCTGTGATCTCCCCCGACCTCTTCGGCTACCTCATCCCGTCAGTCGTCCTCGCCCCGCTGCTGGCGGCCGCCCTGTGTCTGGTGGTCTCCCGCCGCCCGCGGATCCAGAACCTCATCACGATCGTCACCTTGACCGCGGTCCTGGTCATCTCGGGCGTCCTGCTGGTGCTGACCGAGCAGCACGGGATGCACACCGTCCAGGTGGGAGGCTGGGACGCCCCGGTCGGCATCACCCTGGTCGCGGACCGACTCAGCGCGCTCATGCTGTGCGTGTCCGCCGTGATCCTGCTGACGGTCATCATCTACGCCGTCGGCCAGGGCGTCCGCGACGGCGACGGTGACCAGCCGATCTCGGTCTTCCTGCCCACCTACCTCGCGCTGGCCGCCGGCCTCAACGCGGCGTTCATCGCAGGCGACCTGTTCAACCTGTTCGTCGGGTTCGAGATGCTGCTGGCCGCGTCCTACGTCCTGCTCACGCTGGGCGCCAGCCAAGAACGTGTCCGCGCGGGAGTGTCCTACACCGTCGTGTCGATGGTGTCCTCCATGGTCTTCCTGCTGGGCATCGCACTGACCTACTCCGCCGCCGGAACGCTCAACCTCGCCCAGCTCGCCGCCCGGATGGCGGAGGTCCCCGAAGGACTGCGGAACACCATCTTCGCCGTGTTCCTCGTGGCGTTCGGCATCAAGGCCGCCGTGTTCCCGCTCTCCACCTGGCTGCCCGACTCGTACCCGACCGCGCCCGCCCCGGTCACCGCGGTGTTCGCGGGCCTGCTCACCAAGGTCGGCGTGTACGCGATCATCCGGTTCCACACCCTGGTGTTCCCCGGCGGCAGCATGGACGGGGTCCTGCTGGTGGCCGGCCTGCTCACGATGGTCGTCGGCATCCTCGGTGCGATCGCCCAGTCGGACATCAAGCGAATACTGTCGTTCACTCTGGTCAGTCACATCGGCTACATGATCTTCGGCGTCGCACTGTCCACCGAGTCCGGGCTCAGCGCCGCGATCTACTACGTCGGCCACCACATCGTCGTGCAGACCACGCTCTTCCTTGTCGTGGGCCTGATCGAGCGCCAGGCGGGATCGTCCTCCCTGCGCCGTCTGGGTTCGCTCGGCGTCGTCAGCCCGGTTCTCGCCGTCACGTTCCTCATCCCGGCGCTCAACCTGGGCGGGATCCCGCCCTTCTCGGGCTTCGTCGGCAAACTCGCCGTCGTCCAGGCGGGTGCCGAGGTCGGTGGCGGACTCATGTGGGTGCTCGTCGCGGGCGCCATGGTCACCAGCCTGCTCACCCTGTACGTCGTGGTCCGCGTGTGGTCCAAGGCGTTCTGGCGGCCCAGGGCCGACGCCCCCGAGGGCGCGATCGCACTGGCCAAGCCGCTCGCACTGCTGCCGTCCGACGAGTACGTCGAGTTCGACGAGCGTGACGAGGTCGGCCGCATGCCGTGGAGCATGCTCGCGCCGACCTGGGCCCTCATCGTGGTGTCCCTGCTGATGACCGTCTTCGCCGGCCCGCTGCTCGCGGTCACCGACGGCGCGGCCGAGAGTCTGATGGAACGCGTCGAGTACCTCGAGACCGTGCCCACCGATGCGACGCCCGAACGCTACGTCGACTCCGTGACGGGGGTGCGCTGACATGGCCCGGAAGATGACGCTGGAGCCCCGGGTGCTCGGCGCCCGCCTGTTCATGATCCTGTGGTTGAGCTTCGCCTGGGTCCTGCTGTGGGGCAGCATCGACATCGGCACCATCGCCGCCGGCCTGCTCGTGTCGATTCTGGTCACGGCGGTGCTCCCGCTCCCCCGCGTCCCCGTCGAGGGACTACTCCGACCGGTGTCCACGGTGTGGCTGGTGATCGTGGTGGCCTACTACCTGGTCCGGTCGTCGTTCACCGTCGCATGGTTGTCGGTCCGCCCCACGGCGCCGCCGCGGTCCGCGGTGCTGCGCGCCCCGATGCGGTTAAAGTCCGACTTCACGCTGGCCCTGGCCGTCAACACCCTGAACCTCATGCCGGGCGGCATCGTCGTCCGCGTCGACCCCGTGGCCCGGTACGTGTACATCCACGTCCTCGACGCCGGTACCGACAAGGCGGTGGAGCAGTTCCGTCACCAGACCGGGCACATCGAGAAGCTGTACCAGCGTGCGTTCGAACGCGACGAGGACTGGAAGCCGAGTCCCGAGCACTACTCCGCGCCCGCCGACAGCGCCCCGACCACCGCCGGCGCGGCCGACGACGCCGGGACCGGCACGGCAGCCGCCACCGACCAGGACCAGGAGGCACCCCGGTGAACACCTTCTCGCTCATCCTGTGGAGTCTGGCGATCATCGCGCTGACCGCCGCGCTGTTCGCCACCATGATCCGACTCGTGGGCGGGCCCAACACCCTCGATCGGCTCATCTCGCTCGACACGCTCGTCGCCGTGGCCCAGGGCGGCATCGGCGTCTACATCGCCTGGACCAAGGACACCACGCCGGCGGCCGCGCTCGTCGCACTCGCGCTGGTCGCGTTCCTCGGCTCGGTGTCCGTGGCCCGCTTCCGCGTCAATGACAGCGTCGGATCCCCCGAGGAGGCCCTCTCATGACCGATGACCTGCGGGAGATCATCTCCGCACTGTTCGTGCTCGCCGGCGCGCTGCTGACGCTGGCCAGCGCGATCGGTCTCGTCCGCTTCCGTGACACCCTCAGCCGCATGCACCCGGCCGCCAAGCCGCAGGTCCTCGGCCTCGTGCTGATCCTGTCCGGTGCCGGGATCCGGATCTTCCCGGACATCGACCTGGGCATGCTCGTACTGGCCGCCATCGTCGCCGTGTGCACCGCGCCGGTGATCGCGAACCGCGTGGGCAACCTCGCCTACCGCGAGAGCGTCGAGGACGGCACCATCACCCACGAGGCCCCCGTGCTGGAGAAATTCATCGGAACCGGCTTCGAGGGCAACGGCGCCAACTGACCCGTCGCCAACTGACCCGGCGCCGACTGGCCCGTCACCGGCCGCTCGACGAGAAGAGCGTCCCGCACAGGCCCCTCTCGGGGGATGTGTGCGGGACGCTCTTCTCGTCGTTTCGGGGTGGTGCCGGCCCGATGGGTCAGGGAGCGGGCTGCGCCGGGGCACCGCCGGCCGGCTGCTCGGCGCCCGGGACCACGACGAGGCCGTCGTCTGTGGTGGCCTGACCGCCACCCTCGTCGCCGCCCTCGCCGGGGATTCCGGTCGGGGTGGTACCGCCCTGGAAGTCCTCGGCACTGTCGACCGCGGTGGTCTCCTGCGTCTCGGGGATCGAGGTCGTCGGCTTGGCGTCCTCGGAGTAGCTGGGCAGCGTGTACGGCGCGTCGGCCTCGGCCGGCTGCTCGTTGGGCGGGCTGCACGCGGCCACGGCGAACGCGAGGGCGAGTGCGGGAGCCGCGACCAGGAGGCGGCGGGCGGTCTGACGCGGGGCCATGTGGGCTCCTTCGATCTCGGGAAGCTGCAAGTCGCTACTGAGCGTGCATCCCGCGGGCGGGATGCCTGGGCTCATCATATCCTCAGGGGTCAGCGATCGAGGTCCTGGGTGACGATCACGATCACCCCTGGTGCCTCGCCCGCCAGATCTGCCGGCCGGGGCTTGGCGGTGATGCCCAGCTGGGCGGCGATCGCCTGGGCGGCCTGCTGCTCACCGGGGCCGGTTCCGTAGAAGGCGGTCGACTCGGCCACGACGCCGCGGTTGGACGGCATGTTGGCCACGTCGCCCACGGCGTAGCCGTTCTCGCGCAACGCCTCGCCGGTGCGTCCGGCCAGGCCGGTGACGGTGCTGTTGTTGAAGATCTGCACGGGCACGGAGGTCACGTCCGGTCCCGCCCCACCGAGCACCTGACCGGCGGGCTGGCCCTGCCCGGGCACCGCGGGGTCGGCGGCCTGCGGGTCCCGCCCGTCGGCGCCCCCACCGGTTGTCCCGTCGCCGTCCCCGACGCGCCCGTCCTGACCGGCGCCGCCGTCGCCCGGGGCGGTCGCGCCGTCGGCACCGTCGGCTCCGGTGCCGCCGTCGGCGTCCTGCCCGCCCTGGCCGTCCTGCTCGACCTGGGAGGTGGTGTCGTCGGCGGTGGGGGCGGAGTCGTCATCGCTCCCGAAGAGCTGGACCAGCCCGACACCGACCGCGAGCACCACCGCGGCCAGCAGGACCATCGCGATGGCGCGGTACGGCGGGCCGGTCGGCTCGTCCATGCCGGGGCCGTCGCCCGGACCGTGGGGATCGTCGGCGCCGTGCGCGTTGCCGTACTCGGGGTCGCCGTACTCGGCATCGCCGGGTTGCGGGCTGTCGTACTGCGGATTTCCGGACTGGGAGCTCACGCCGCCGAGTCTAGGTCAGTCGAGCCGCATTCCCAGGTTGCGCGCCGCGCGTGCCTTCTGTCGGCTGGAACGCATCCGGCGGAGCCGCTTGACGAGGAGCGGGTCCGCGGAGAGGGCCTCGGGGCGGTCGATGAGGTCGTTGAGGATCTGGAAGTAGCGGGTGCCGGACATGTCGAACTGCTGCCGGATCGCCTCCTCCTTGGAGCCGGCGAACTTCCACCACTGCCGCTCGAACTCGAGCATCGCCCGGTCCCGGTCGGACAGGACGGGATCGGCGGCGTGCAGCTCGGCGCGCGGATCCCCGGCATCCTGCCCGCGCTCGACACGCACCTCGCGTGCTGCGGCGGCTGTCCGACCCATGTGCGCGCCTCCTCGCCGTCCCGACGGATCCCTGTGCGGGTTGAAATACTGCCGGTGTGAAATACACCGTTGTGATTCCCCCGTAGTGAACCACACGCCTCCGACACATCGCCATGTCCGGCGCTCTAGAATCGACCACCATGGCCGTCCGTCCCATCGTCATCCTCGGCGATCCCGCGCTCCACGCCCCCACCGAGCCCGTCACCGAGTCCCCCGAGGAACTCGCCGGGCTGGTGCAGGATCTCTACGACACGATGGACGCCGCGAACGGGGTGGGCCTGGCCGCCAACCAGATCGGCGTGCGCAAGCGCCTGTTCGTCTACGACTGCCCCGACCTGGACACCGAGGACGGCGAGGGCGTCACCCGCGAGGAGGTCGAGGCGCGCGGAGGCTGGCTCAACCGCCGCGGGTGCATCGTCAACCCGGTGCTCGAGACCTCCGAGATCCCCGAGACGATGCCGGATCCGGAGGACGACCTCGAGGGCTGCCTGTCCGTCCCCGCGGTCAACTTCCCCCGCGGCCGCGCCTGGTGGGCGCGCGTGACCGGCACCGACGAGCACGGCGAGCCCGTGTCGGTGGAGGGGTACGGACTGTTCGCCCGCTGCCTGCAGCACGAGGTGGGCCATCTCGACGGTTTCCTCTACACCGACGGTCTCATCGGCCGGAACCGCAAGGCCGCCAAGCGGCACATCCGCGACGCCGGGTGGGGCGTGCCCGGCCTGAGCTGGGACCCGGCCACGGATCCGGACCCGTTCGCCGACGAGGAGGACGACTACGACGACGACGAGGTCGTCACCGACCATGGCTGAGCAGGACCGGGGCCTGTCGGAACGGTCCCGGTGGAACGCCGGCCGCCGGGTGGCGGTGGGCGATCGCGTGGTGGTGCGGCGCCATCTGGAGGCGGGCCAGACCTCGCACCTGTACACCGACGTCATCGGTCGCGTGGTCGAACTCGAGCCGGAACTGGTCGTGGCCCGGGAGTCCGGTGAGCAGGTGCGGATCCCCGACGCCGACGTCGCGGTGCTCAAGGTCGTCCCGCCGCGGCCGGTGCGGGCCCGCGACATCCGGGCGCGCGAGTACGCCGGCGCCCTGGCGTGGCCCGGCCGGGAGTACGAGATCGTCGACGGCTGGTTCTGCCGGGCCGGCGACGACTGGTCGTATCGCGGGAACTCGGCCGTGCCCGTCCTTCCGTGGGCCAGCTGTTCCGAACTCGACGGGGTGCGTGACTGGTACGCCGCCCGTGGCCTGCCGCTGCGACTGGTGGACGTGGAACGGCTCGTGACCTCCGACCGGATGACCCTGGGCGGCGTCCCGGTGGACCCGGCACGGATCCACGCCGACCGCGAGCTCCTGCTCTGCACGGTCGCCAGCCGCGACCTGCTCACGGTGGTCGACGAGGCATTCCCCGCGGCCACCCGGCCGCCGGTCACGCTGGTCGATCGTCCCGACGACGACTGGCTGGAGCTCTACCACGCCACCGCCGGCCTCGCCCCCGAGCGCGTCCGGCCCGCGATGCTCGCCACCGCCGGGCTCGTCGGCTCCGGGCCCGACGCCGGTTCCCCCGGCCCCGGCGGCCACGCCGTGTTCGCTCGACTCGAGGAGGACGGGGAGCTGGCCGCGATCGCCCGGGGCGCCGTCACCACCGGTCCCGACGGCGAAGCGCGGATCGCGGTCTCGTGCGTGGAGACCGCGGATGCCCACCGCCGCCGCGGCCTGGCCGAGGTCGTCACCGGCTCGCTCGTCGACTGGGGGCTCGGCCTCGGGGCGCAGGAATGTCACCTGCACGTGTTCGCGGACAACGCCGCCGGACGTGGCCTGTGGGCCAAGCTCGGGCTGGAACCGCACCATTCGCTGCGTCACCTCGTCGTCGTCGACTAGTCACTTCCCGCGGGCGACCGACCACCTACGGGTAATAGACTCGGCCCCATGCGCCTGGCCACCTGGAATGTGAACTCGATCCGAGCCCGACAAGACCGCGTGCTCGCCTGGCTCGAACGCTCCGACGTCGACGTCCTGGCGATGCAGGAGACCAAGTGCAAGGACGAGCAGTTCCCCACCGAGGCCTTCCGGGAGGCCGGTTACGAGATCGCCCATCACGGGCTGAGCCAGTGGAACGGCGTCGCCGTGGCCTCCCGGGTGGGGCTCGAGGACGTGCGCCTGGGCTTCGACGGGATGCCGGGCTTCCACAAGGACCCCGAGGTCTCGCAGGACCCTGAGGCCCGCGCCATCTCGGCGGTCTGCGACGGCGTCCGCGTGTACAGCCTCTACGTCCCCAACGGCCGTGAGCTGGGCGACCCGCACTACACCTACAAGCTGGAGTGGCTGGCCCGCCTGCGCGATCACGCCGCCGCCGAACTGGCCGCCGACTCCGACGCCCAGATCGCCCTGGTGGGTGACTGGAACGTCGCGCCGCTCGACGAGGACGTGTGGGACATGGAGGTCTTCGAGGGCAAGACCCACGTCTCCGGTCCCGAACGTTTGGCGTTCGCCGCGTTCGACGGCGCCGGGTTCCGCGAGGTCACCCGCGAGCACACCCCCGGACCGGGCGTCTACACCTACTGGGACTACACCGGGCTCAGCTTTCCCAAGCGCAAGGGCATGCGCATCGACTTCCAGCTGCACTCCCCCGCCCTGGCCGCACGCGTGACGGGAGCGTCCATCGACCGCGAGGAACGCAAGGGCAAGGGCGCCTCGGACCACGCGCCCGTCGTCGTGGACCTCGACTGAACCATGTCCACGTTCCAGCTGCGGCACTACATCGACCGGCTCCGCGCCGAGGGTTTCACGGTCCGCGACGACCACGGGGAGGACCCGGACCTCATCGACATCGACGGTCGGGCCGTCGACACCTGGCGGGAGAACTACCCGTACGACGAGCGGATGGACCGCAACCAGTACGAGGTCGAGAAGTACCTGCTGCAGATCGAACTGCTGAAGTTCCAGAACTGGCAGGCGGAATCGGGACACCGGCAGGTGATCGTGTTCGAGGGCCGCGACGCCGCCGGCAAGGGCGGGACCATCAAGCGGTTCACCGAGTACATCAACGTCCGGCAGGCCCGGGTCGTCGCGCTTGTCAAGCCCACCGAGACCGAGATGTACCAGTGGTACTTCCAGCGCTACATCGCCCACCTGCCCAGCCGCGGTGAGCTCGTGCTGTTCGACCGCTCCTGGTACAACCGCGCCGGAGTCGAGCGGGTGATGGGGTTCTGTACGCACTCGCAGTACGAGACGTTCATGGAGCAGGCGCCCAACTTCGAGAAGATGCTGGTCGACTCGGGTATCGGGCTGACCAAGTTCTGGTTCTCCGTCACCCGGGAGGAGCAGAAGACCCGGTTCGCGATCCGGCAACTCGACCCTGTCCGACGGTGGAAACTCTCGTCCATGGACCTGCAGTCCCTGGGCAAGTGGGAGGAGTACACGGTCGCCAAGGAGGAGATGTTCCGTCGTACGGACACCGAGTGGGCACCGTGGATCACCATCAAGTCCAACGACAAGAAGCGGGCCCGCATCAACGCGATGCGCTACTTCCTGAACCAGTTCGACTACCCGGACAAGGACCCCCAGGTGGTGTTCGACCCGGACCCGAAGATCGTCCGCCGCGGCAAGGACGCCGTCGGGGACTGACTGAGCCCGCGAAGGAAGCGCCCCGCGCGCAGGCCCGTCGGGGACTGACTGAGCTCAGCCAGGGACCAGCGCGGGGAATGTCCGGGCCGCGCCGGGCCTTGCACTGGGTATGACCCATACCAATGACCCGGCCGTCATCAAGCGCCTGCTCTCCGAGAAGGGGCGGTGGGCCGTCGCCGGCCTCTCCGGCAACACCGGGCGCACCGCCTACCGGATCGCCGCCTATGTCCGCGACCTCGGACACGAGATCGTGCCTGTCCACCCGAAGGCGGAGACGGTGCACGGTCAGCAGGGGTACCCGGATCTCGCGTCCGTCCCCGGCGAGGTCGATGTGGTCGACGTGTTCGTGAACTCGCAGCTCGCGGGCGGCGTGGTCGACGACGCGATCGCCAAGGGGGCGAGGGCCGTGTGGCTGCAGCTGGGCGTGATCGACGAGGCCGCGGCGCAGCGGGCGAAGGACGCGGGGTTGGACGTGGTGATGGATGCGTGCCCCGCGATCGAGGCCCCGCGGCTGGGTCTGGCCTGACGCCCGGGCCCGCCGGGGCCTAGAAGCCGCTCGAGGCCAGCCCCACCATCGCGAAGATGAAGATGAAGTACAGCACGACGAGCACCGCCACGATCGCCAGCGAGATCACGCCGAGCTTCTTGGCGGTCGCGCTGGCCGCCTCGGCCTCGGCGTGGCGGCCGGCGGCCCACAACGGGTAGACCTCCAGAGCGCGGGTCATCGCGACGAACGACAGCGGCCAGAAGCACAGGATCGATGCGACCGCCCAGCCGACGTTCGACGGCGGGCCCGGGCTGGCACCCGCCGGTGCGCCGTACCCACCCGATGCCGCGAATGACGGGGTCTGCGCGCCGAACCCCGTGGGGGTCTGGGCGCTGTAGTCGCTGTGCCCGTACGAGCCGTGTCCGTGCGTTCCCTGTCCGTACGTTCCCTGACCGTAGGCACCCTGACCGTGCGAACTCCGGTCGTACGGGTTCTGGCCGTAGGAACCCCGGTTGGCGTCGTCACCACCGGCGTAGTCGCCGCCGGCACTGTTTCCCTGGGGCGGGTAGGTCATGGCAGTCCTCCGGGTCGCTGGTCGTCTGGGATCAGACTACGTCCGCTCCCCCGACGCCTCTCCACCTGTCGAACGGGACCTCATGTCAGCGGGACCTCGTGTCACTGCGGGGCGACGAGGAGTTGGTACTCCGGGAAGCGGACGAGGAAACGCCTGACATAGCTGCACACCGGACGGATCTTGAGCCCGTCGAGACGCATGCGGGTGAGTACCAGGCTGACCAGCAGACGGGCGATGCCCTGCTGGCCGTACCGCTCCTCGATCACCGTGTGGAGCAGGATGTAGACGTCGCCGTCCTTCTCGTAACCGACGAGGCCCATGAAGGTCTCGCTGTCCCACAGTTCAAAGCGGTCTCTATCGGTGTTGTGGACCAACTTCAGCGACGTTCCAGCGGGCATCAGAACTCCTTCGGCAGGGCGTGTCCCACCCGTGATGCTACTCGTCGGGTTACGCTCGGCCGGCACAATTCCATACTCGTCCACACGGGAGTCCGCTTCGAAGCGCGGGCTGAGAGGACGACCAGCCGGGTCGTCGACCGTAGAACCTGTCCGGATCATGCCGGCGTAGGGAGATCAGGAACCACCATGGGCACAGCTCTATCCACCGACGGCGCCACCGCCACCCCGATCGGGGTCGTGACGTGCGGCCCCATCCATTCCAGCAGCAAGGCCCACCTCGAGGTGCCCGGCGACACCGGGGACGACCAGCGCGTGCCCGTGCGCCGGATCGCGCTCACCACCGGCACGACCTTCGACGTCTACGACACCTCGGGCCCGTACACCGGGTACCAGGGCCCGGCGGACTGCCACGACCTCGCCTCGGGCCTGCCGCCCACCCGTCGCGGCTGGTCCCACCCCGAGGCCGTCCCTGCCTCGGCGGACAACCCCACGCTCGTCCGCACCCAGCTGGCCTGGGCCCGCGCGGGCCTGACCACCCCGGAGATGCGGTTCATCGCCGTGAGGGAAGGGATCGACGTCGAGGTGGTCCGTTCGGAGGTCGCCGCGGGGCGTGCGGTCATCCCGGCCAACCACCGTCACCCGGAGAGCGAGCCGATGATCATCGGAAAGCGCTTCCTGACCAAGATCAACGCCAACATCGGCAACTCGTCGGTCACCAGCTCGATCGCGGAGGAGGTCGAGAAGATGGTGTGGGCGACCCGGTGGGGCGCGGACACCATCATGGACCTGTCCACCGGCCGGGACATCCACGAGACACGCGAGTGGATCCTGCGGAACTCCCCCGTCCCGGTGGGCACCGTGCCCATCTACCAGGCGCTCGAGAAGGTGGGCGGCGACCCGACCAGGTTGACCTGGGAGTTGTATCGCGACACCGTGATCGAACAGTGTGAGCAGGGCGTGGACTACATGACCGTCCACGCCGGAGTGTTGTTGCGTTACGTCCCGCTGGCCGCCAAGCGGGTCACCGGAATCGTGTCCCGGGGCGGTTCGATCATGGCGGCGTGGTGCCTGGCACACCATCGCGAGTCGTTCCTCTACACCCACTTCGACGAACTGTGCGAGATCCTCGCGCGCTACGACGTGACGTTTTCCCTCGGAGACGGCCTTCGCCCGGGATCGATCGCCGACGCCAACGACGAGGCCCAGTTCGCCGAGCTCCGGACGTTGGGCGAGCTCACGCGGGTGGCCAAGCGACACGGCGTCCAGGTGATGATCGAGGGACCGGGACACGTGCCGATGCACATGATCGTGGAGAACGTCCGGCTCGAGGAATTGTGGTGCGAGGAGGCACCCTTCTACACGCTGGGCCCCCTCGCGACGGACATCGCGCCGGGCTACGACCACATCACCTCCGCGATCGGTGCAGCCCGCATCGCCGAGGCCGGCACGGCGATGCTCTGTTACGTCACCCCCAAGGAGCACCTGGGCCTGCCCGACCGGGACGACGTGAAGACCGGCGTGATCACGTACAAGATCGCCGCGCACTCGGCGGACCTGGCCAAGGGACATCCGGGCGCGCAGGCCCGCGACGACGCCCTGAGCACCGCGCGGTTCGAGTTCCGCTGGCGGGACCAGTTCGCCCTGGCCCTCGATCCCGACACCGCCCTGGCGTATCACGACGCGACGCTGCCGGCGGAGCCGGCGAAGACCGCACACTTCTGCTCCATGTGCGGTCCGAAGTTCTGCTCGATGCGCATCTCCCAGGACATCCGCGACTACGCCGCCGAACACGGGATGGAGACGGTGGAGGCGATCGAGGCGGGGATGGCCGAGAAGTCGGCCGAGTTCACCGACCGTGGCGGGCGCGTCTACCTGCCGATCACCGGTCGATAGCCGCTCCGGTCCGGCGAGTCACCCGGCAGGTCGCACGGGTGGAGCGACGGGTCGACCTCGTCGTCGTCACCGACCGCGCCGCCACCCACCAGTCCCCCGACGCGCGAGCCCCGGTGCGACGTCGGATCGGGGCCGGACTCAGGCGTCCCGGCGCAGTGTCATCAGCGCCCCGGCGACCCACAGGGCCACGCAGACGGCGGCGAACCACGCGAACGCCGGCCACTCACCCCACGTGATGTAACCGCGCACGGTCTCGCCCTGGGTCCAGAAGTCACCGTTGGAGAACGGCATCCACGCGGCGAGATCCTCGCCGACCCGCGGGATCAGCGAGATCATGCCCTCGAGCGCCAGTGTCCACACCAGGAACAGCGAGATCGTGCCGGCGGCGTTGCGCATGATGTACGCCAACCCCATCACCGCGAGCGTGCCCAGCGCGGCGTAGACGGGGAAGCGCCACAGGTACTTCAGGCCATCGCCGGAGAACGGGGTCCAGCCCTCGTTGCCGGAGAGCGCCCCGGCCACGAGCAGCGCCAGGATCACCCCGACGGCCGTGACGACCACGGACAGCGCCATGAACAGGACGGTCTTGGCGACGATCGCCGGCCAGCGCGACGGCGTGGTCAGGAACGTGGCCTTGATCGTGTGATAGCGGTACTCGCCGGTCACGCCGACGATCGCGGCGATCCACGCCAGCAGGACGGTGAACGCGCTGACCCCGAGGATCGGGAACAGCGGGTCGCTGCCGCCGCCGGGCGCCCCGGCCATCGGCTCCCCGGTGGCGGACTGCTCGAACTGGCCGATGACCACCGCGAGCACCACGGCCAGGCCGATTCCGATCGCGTACAGCCAGTACGCGCTCTTGGTGGTGGTGACCTTGATCCACTCGGACTTCAGCTGGTTCATCGGGTGGACTCCTGACCGTGGTACTCGACATCCTGGTCCGTGAGGGCCATGAAGGCCTCCTCCAGCGACGCCCGCTTCTCGTGCAGTTCGTGGACGGTGATCCCCAGGCTCGCGGCGAGGTCGCCGACCTGCGGGGCGCCGAGGTTGTCGATGAGGAAGACGCCCTGCTCGGCGTCGAACGTGGCCTCGATGCCCTCGTCGCGCGCGGCGGCGGTGAACTCGTCGACGTGCGGGGTGCGCAGGATCACCGAGGACTTGGCGGCGGAGAGGAACTCCTCGACCGAGGTCTGGGCGCGCAGCTTGCCGCGCCCGATCACGACGAGATCCTGGGCGGTCTGCGCCATCTCCGACAGCAGGTGCGAGGACACGAGCACCGTGCGGCCCTCGGCGGCGCGCGCGTGCATGAAGCGGCGGATCCACAGGATGCCCTCGGGATCGAGCCCGTTGACGGGCTCGTCGAACAGGAGGACCTCCGGGTCACCGAGCATGGCGGTGGCCAGGCCGAGCCGCTGGCGCATCCCGAGCGAGTACCCGCCCACCTTGCGCCCGGCGACGTCGGTCAGGCCCACCAGGCCGAGCACCTCGTCGACGCGGGACGGGGCCACCCCGCCCGCCGCGGCGACCATCTTCAGGTGCGCACCGGCAGAGCGGTTGGCGTGCGTCCAGGACGCGTCGAGCAGGCACCCGACCTTGTGCGCGGGGCGTTCCAGTTCGCGGTACGGGGTCCCGTTGATCAACGCCTCCCCGGAGGTGGGGGTGTCCAGGCCGACGATCATCCGCATCGTCGTGGACTTGCCCGCGCCGTTCGGCCCGAGGAATCCGGTGACGACCCCGGGCCGTACGTCGAAACTGAGGTCGTCCACGGCGGTGGAGGCGCCGAAGCGTTTGGTGAGATTCCGTACCTCGATCATGGCCCCAGTCTGCCTGCCGGGGTGCGGACAGGGTGCGTCCACCTACTCAGCCCGCGTACAGGTCGCGCGGGACTACCCTCGTGACCATGGACGACGCCACGCCCGACCCGGACCGCCACCTGCCTTCGGTACGCGCCTCGGACGCCGAGCGCGACGCCACCGCCAGGCTCCTGCAGGAGTCCTTCTCGGAGGGGCGGCTCACGCTCGCCGAGTTCGACGAGCGGACCTCGCTGGCATACGCCGCGAGGTTCCGGTCCGACCTGATCGAGCTCACGCACGACCTCCCCGTCGCCCACCGCGGCCACGAGTCGACCCCGGAGGCCCGCCCGCGCCGGGCCCCGGAGCGCCGCGTCACCGGCGGCAGCGGGCCGGCCACCTCGCTGGCGGTCATGGGCGGGGTCGAACGCAAGGGGACGTGGACCCTGCCCGCCGTGCACACCGCGTTCGCGATGATGGGCGGCATCGAGATCGACCTGCGCGCCGCCTCGCTGCAGTCCCACGAGACCACGATCCGGGCGTTCGCGGTCATGGGCGGGATCGAGATCCTGGTCCCCGACGACATGCATGTGGAGATCGAGGGCCTGGGGCTGATGGGTGGCTTCGGCGAGGAGTCCGGGAGCTGGAAGCCCGATCCGCGCCCGGTCCGTCAGGCCCCGCCAGGAGCCCCGGTGGTGCGGGTCACCGGGCTGGCGCTCATGGGCGGGATCGGCGTGCGGCGGGTGCCGCGCACCGAGGACTGACCGGGGCGGCCCGACTGGCGCGGGAGGTTCGTGCCCGGAATGCCCGGTTATCGCAGGGCTGCGCGGCGGGAATGGACCATTCCGACCGCGTAAGCCCGGGAGGAGTGGCAGAGGGAACGCATAAGCCCGGACGGGGTGGCTGGCCAGGCGATAGGTCGACCGGCGGGTGCCGCGCACCGAGGACTGACCCGGGAGGGGCTCAGTCGACCGGCGGGCTGGAGGCCTGCGCCCAGAATCGCCTGGGGATGCGCCCGGCGAGTCGGGCGGCGTGCCCGGCCCGGACGGCCTCGCGCATCGCGGCGGCCATGAGCGGCGGGTTCTCCGCCCGGGTGACGGCGGTGGCGAGCAGGACACCGTCGCACCCGAGTTCCATCGCCAGGGCGGCGTCGGAGGCGGTCCCGATCCCCGCGTCGCAGATCACCGGGACGCCGGCGCGCTCGACGATCATCTCCAGGTTGTGCGGGTTGCAGATGCCGAGCCCGGTGCCGATCGGCGCGCCCAGGGGCATGACCGCCGCGCAGCCCACGTCCTCCAGGCGGCGGGCCAGGACGGGGTCGTCGGTGGTGTAGGGGAGGACGACGAAACCGTCGTCGACGAGGTCCTCGGCGGCCTCGAGGAGTTCCACCCCGTCGGGCAGGAGCGTGCGCTCGTCGGCGATCACCTCGAGCTTGACCCAGTTGGTGCCGAGCGCCTCCCGGGCGAGCCGGGCGGTCTTGACGGCCTCGGCGGCACCACGGCAGCCGGCGGTGTTGGGCAGCGGGCGGATCTCGAGCTCCTTCAACATCCCGAGTAGCCCGAGTCCGTCCGAGCCCAGCCGGAGGTCGACCCTGCGGATCGACACGGTGGTCAACGCGGTCCCCGAGGCGATCAGCGCCTCGCGCAGGACCTCCTGATTCCCGGCGCCGCCGGTGCCGGTGATGAGCCGCGAGGAGATCTCCTCGCCCGCGATGACCAGGGGCGAGTCCAGGATCGCGGCGACCGCCGTATCGGCCTCAGCCACCCTGGACCGCCGTGAGGACGTCGACCTCCGCGCCCGCCCCGAGCGGCGCCTCGTCCCAACCCGAGCTGGGCACCACCACGCCGTCGACGGCGATGGCGACGCCCTCGTCGGGCAGGTCCAGGACGGTGACGAGTGTGCGGACGGTCGCGCCGTCGGCCAGCGTGCGGTCCTCGCCGTTCACGGTGACGATCATGGGCCCTCCTGCTTCACATCTGCGGTGTATCCCCACCGTAGTCGGACCGGCCGCGGCACTCATCCCCGAGTGAAGCGGTCCGGCGCGGCCGCTCGCGCCGCCGCCGGGACGGCCAGACCCTGCAGCGTCGCCAGGACCGCCGCCACGGTCACCGGGGTGAGCGCGATGCCGTTGCGGCCGTGCCCGGTGGCGTGGATGAGTCGCGGGTCCGCGGGGTCGGCGCCGAGGAACGGAAGGTTGTCCGGCGACATGGGCCGGAGCCCGGCGATGGCCTCGGCCAGTTCGTACTCTCCGATGCCGGGGAAGACCGTCTCGGCGTCCGCGAGCAGGTCGCGCACCCCGCCGACGGTGACCTGCCGGTCGTCGCCGTGCTCGTACTGGGTGGCGCCGACGACCAGGCCGCCGTCGCGCGGGACCAGGTAGAGCGGGCGCCCGCGCACGAACGCCCGCACGACCCCGCGGGGCGGGTCCTCGCAGCCGGGCCGGGCGCGCAGCCGCAGCACCTCACCCTTGACCGGACGGACCGGCAGCCCCGCCAGAGCGGCGGACCCCGCGCCCGCGGCCAGGACGACGCGGTCCGCGTCGACGTCGTCCACCGAGGCCACCGCACCCCGCACCCACGTCACACCCTCGGCCCGGCACGCCCGCGTCAGGGCGGCCAACAGGACGCGGTTGTCGACGGCCCCCTCGGAGTCCATGCGGTAGGCGACCCGGGCGACGCGGGCCAGGGACGGTTCGGCCTCGCGCAGCTCACGGCGGGTGACGCGGCGCAGGTCCGCGTCGGTGATCCCGAGGGCCGGGCCGGAGTGGGCGGAGTCGGCGGGGTCGGGCTGGCGGGCGGCCCACTCCATGGCCATGTCGAGGTCGCGGGCGTCGGCCTCGTCCACGGCCAGCATGTGGGTGCGGCTGGCGGTGCGGACCGGCGGGCCGGGAGGGACGTGCGGCTCGAGGGCGGCGAGGAATCCCGGCCACCGCCGCAGCGAGTCCACCCCGAGTGCGAACACCGCCTCCTCCCCCGGCCACGCCTCGCTGAAGGGGGCGAGCATGCCGCCGGCCACCCAGGCGGCCCCCTTGGCGGGAACGCCGTCGGGGCCGGAGTCGTCGGGCTCGTGGATCACCACGTCCGTGGCGGGACCGGACCGGGCGATCGACCAGGCGCACGCCAGGCCGATCACCGAACCACCGACCACGGCAACGCGGCGGGCACCGCTCCGCGCGGCGGGACGTTCGGGGTCGTCGATCACGACGACCAGCCTAGTGGGGCCCTGGCCTACGGTTGTGGCCATGACCTCCCGTGCCGACCGTCTCCGTGCCCGCCTCGCCGACGCCCGCCTCTACCTCTGCATCGACGCGCGCCGTCATCTCGACGACCTGGCGCGCGAGCAGGGGTGGGCCGGAGAGTTCCCCGCGCTGCGCCGCGACGTCACCGCGGCACTGGCGGGCGGGGTCGACATCGTCCAACTGCGGGACAAGAACTCCCCCGGCGACCGCGATCTCGGACCGCTCGAGGCCGGTCACGAACTCCGGGCGCTGGCGGTGATGCGCGAGGTGTGCGACTCCCACGGAGCACTGCTCGCGGTGAACGACCGCGCCGACGTCGCCGTCGCCTCGGGGGCGGACGTGCTGCACGTCGGCCAGGACGACCTACCGGTGGAGTGGGCGCGCCGGATCGTCGGCGACGACGTGGTGATCGGACTGTCCTGCCACGCCGCGGACGAGGTCGACAGGGCGGCGGCGAACCCGCAACTGGACTACTTCTGCACCGGCCCCGTATGGCCCACCCCGACCAAGCCGGGCCGCGTCGCGCCGGGCCCGGACCTCGTGCGCCACGCCGCGGGAACCGTCGTGGGGCCGGCCGGGAAGCCGTGGTTCGCCATCGGGGGGATCGATGCGACGAACCTGGCCGAGGTACTGGCCGCGGGCGCCACCCGCGTGGTGGTGGTCCGCGCCGTCACCGGGGCGACCGATCCCACGGCCGCGGCCCGCGAACTCCGCGCCGCACTGGCCTAGAACGCCGCGCTGGCCTGGAACGCTCAGCTGGCCTAGAGCGCGGCCTCCGCCCGGACAGCGGCACCGCGCGACGGCAGGCCCTCCCCGGTCAGCTCCTTGCTCAGCGTCCTGCGCAACACCTGTCGGGGCTTACGCTCGAGCGAATCGCCGTCTCGCCGTCGTCGTCGTCCCCATGAGTCCGGCGCCAGGCCGGGCACCAGGGTGAGGACCTTGCCCAGCCCGAGCGCGGGCCACTCGACGGTGGCGTGGTCGACCTGCACCGAGGCGCGGCGGCCGCGCAGGACGAGGGTCATCACGCCGTTGTCGAACCAGAGGCCGTCGGTGACGCGCCACCGCACCTCGGGCTCGCGCACCCCCACCGCCCGGGACAGTCGACGCGTGAGCGCGGGCACCGGCTCGCGGACCGACAGGCGGTTCACCGCCCGGATCGTCTTCTGTAGAGGGTTCCTGAAGGGCGACATCACCAACTGGTGGACCCGGGTGGGCGAGTCCGCAACCCGCCCGGCGGTGAGGTCCACCTCCTCCAGATAGGAACAGTGCACGTCGCCGCCCAGCAGGAGGATCGAGGCGGGGGCGGGCCGGTGATCACCCGCGGCCACCTCCGTGAGCAGGCCGACCAGGTCGTCGAAGCTGTTCCGGAACGCCGCCCAGTGTTCGAGGTCCACGGCGAGCCGGATCCGCTCCCCGACCCGGGCGGTGAGCCGGGAGCCCGGGCGGCCGCGGGCCACGGCCTCGTTCCAACCCTCGACGTTGTGCAGCGCGGGCAGCATGAACGCCGGCAACGACGACCCGATCACCAGGTGGTCCACCTCCGCATCCGGGTCCAGGCACGCGTCGCGGGTCCACTCCCACTCGCCGGCGTCCATGACCCGTCGGTCCTGCGGATCCAGGTGCCGCGAGGCGCGCACGTCGAGCATCACCACGCGCACCCGACCGAAGTCGCGCTTGAAGCTCCACTGCACGGCGCCGCGTTCGGAGTCGGCGGACTGGGCGAAGTGGTCGAGCAGCGTCTCCCGCTCGGCATCCGAGCCCGCCGAGCGCAGCGACTGGTACATCTCGTTCGCCTCCAGCTCGTCCGGCGCGAGGTTGCCCAGATGCTGGTAGACGAAGTAGCTGCCGAACGCGCCGATCACCCGGTCCCGCCACCACGGCTGGGCCGTCATCTCACAGCGCCACGCGTGCGAGGAGTTCCAGTCGTCGCGCAGGTCGTGGTCGTCGAGGATCATGCAGCTCGGCACGGTCGACAGCAGCCAGCGCACGTCCGCATCGCGCCACGACTCGTGGTACAGCCAGGAGTACTCCTCGAAGTCGCAGATCTCGTCCGAGACGTCGCGGTCGCCGCCGGCCCCCGCGGAATCGCGCACCGACTGCGGTCCCCCGCCCGCGCGCCGGCGCTCGGCCAACCGCTCGGAGATCTCCCTGCTGGGGATGTCGGCGTACACCTGGTCGCCGAGCAGGAGCATCGCGTCCGGCCACTCGTCGTGCGGCGTGTGCGCCATGCGGTGCGAAAGCGCCACCAGCGCGTCGGCGCCGATCTCGCGGAGCGCCACCGGGGTCTGACTCTCACCGCGCCGACACGAGCCGAACGCCAACCGCACCGTGTCGTCCGCGCGGGGCGTGCGGATCACGCTCGGCCGGTCCGGGTCGACGGGCCAGGCGAGCGTGTCGTCGAGCGAGATCTCGTACGGCGTCACCTCACCCTCCCGCAGTCGGCACAGGTGCAGCACCGCGAAGTGGTGACCGTGCACGCCCCACGAGCGCTCGGTGACCACCTCGTCGCCCGCGCGGATCGTCACCTCGCACGGCGCCGACACCTCCACCCACACCGTGGCGTCGGTGCTGTCGACGTACCGCAGCATCGGGCCGACGAGGATCTCAGGGGACGGTGTCATGCGCTCCAGTGTGCACCCGTGCGGCGCGACGCCGCGCGGATCCGGCAGGGCGGTCGAGGTCGGGCGCCTCAATCCAGGTCCGGGTGTTCCGCGTACCGCCCGCCGGCGCCGGTCATACGGACTATCACGAGGACCATTCCGGCCAGCGGCACGAGTATGGCGGGAAGCAGCCACGGCGGCATCCCACCGCTCGCGGAGTGCGCGGCCACGATGATCCCGGCCTGCGCCACGGCCATGAGGAGCAGCCCGACGGCCGCGAGCAGCAGCAGGTCCTCGCGCATCAGCCTTTCGAACCGGCGGAACCGTGCCGGGGTGGCCGTCCACCACTGCCGGTTGGGCGCGCTGATCGCCGCCGGGGACCGGAACAGCACCCACGGCACCAGGGCCGCCGGGAGCGCCAGCACGGCGGTCGTGCCCACCATGACGGCCAGCGTGCCCGCCTTCGACGACCAACTGGTGGGCGGGCCGCCGAACTCGAACTGCGTCGGCACCCGGTCGGGCAGCGCCACGACCGCCCAGACCAGCACGCCGGCCCACAGCACCGCCGCGCCCGCGACGAGGAAGCCGATCCACGCGCTCGTGGGTTCGCGAGGCAGCCCGCGTGCCTCGTCCGCGACCTGGTAGGTGGTCATCCGTGCGCGCCGCTACCCGAGTAGGGCGCGGGGCCCGACGACGAGGACCCCCTCCGGCATCCTGTCCCGCAGTCCCCGATCGGCCGTGACCACCACCACCCGGCGAGGCCCGCCATCCAGCTCGGTGGCCAGCTCGGCGATCGCGTCGTCGCCGGACCCGGGGGCGCGATGCACGACGAACGGGCCGTCGTGCTCGGCCGCGCGGGCGGCGCCCTCGATCACGGCGTGCGCGCGGGCGACCCAGCCGAATCCCCGGGGTGACCCAGCCCCCGGCAGTTCGAGCGTGCGGGGCATGCCGGTACCCAGTTCGTCGAGCAGTCGGGCGGTGGCACCGGCCCGGTCCTTCCACCAACCGTCGGGGCGGGAGCCGAGCACGTTGGCCACGTCCACCACCAGTTCGACCGGCTCGGAGCGCAGTCCGTTGGCCCACGCGTGCGCGAACGCGGGCATGAGCGGCAGCTCGGCCACGCGGGTCTCGGGGACCCAGCGCAATTCGAGACTCTCGTTGTTGGGCACGGTCTCCAGCGCGCGCGGGGCATCCGCGATCACGGTGGTGTACGTCCACTCCACCGCGTCGGGCGATTCCTGGACCAGCGGCGGGATCGTGCGGGGGCGGGTGGACCCCTCGGGCGCCTCGTCGTGACGCTGGTCCGGCCGCATCCGCCGCATCATCTCGGCCACGTGCCGCATGTCCAGTCCGGGCCGGTGCCACACGGTGCCGGGCATGCGGGAGGTCACGACCTCGGCGCGCACCACCACGTCGGCGGGCCGGATCTCGGCCTCCTCCTCCGTCTCGCGCAACGCCGCCACCGGCGCGTCCTCGTAGGAGTCCCGCGCACCGCCCGGCAGCGCCCACGTGTCGCCGGAGGCGGTCCACACGGCGCGGTGTTGCAGCAACACCAGGGGGACGTCGGGATCGGACGGGTCGGCGGCGCGCAGCAGGAGTCCGGCGGCACCGAACCGACCCCACCGACGATCACCGGCGTCGGACACCACCCAGCCGTTGCCGTCACCCTCGCTCGCCGCCACCGGTCCTCCACCTCCCCTGGACCCGTCCACCCCCGGATCGGGCGGAACCTTGAGTCCTCGTCGACCAGTCTGCCCGACTCCGCGCCGCCACTTCACTAACCTGGGACACACTCCCGTCGGATCGTCGGCTCGACGGGCGGAGACCGGGGAGGTGAGCGAACTGATGCGCGCCCCAACCCTCTCGCGACGGCACACCCGCGGCCCCTCCGCTGACACGCCCGCGTCCGCCCCCGGCTCGGGAGGTGAGTCGGTCTCCCCCCTCCAACCCCGCCGGCCGGTCCGCCGCCGCGCCGCCCGCTTCTGGGAGGACGCCCTCACCACGCCGGGCCGGATGTCGGTGTTCGCACTGCTGGCGATCATCACCGTCCTGGCGGGCGGGGTCGTGGCGTCCTCGACCATCACCCAGCGTCAGAGCTACCACGAGACGCTGCTGGCCGAGGTGGAGCCCGTCGCCAACGCCTCGCAGACGCTGTACAGCTCCCTGACGATCGCGGACTCCGCGGCGAACACGGCGTTCATCACCGGCGGTATCGAGCCTGCGGAACTGCGCGAACGCTACCTCCAGGCGATCGCGACCTCGTCGTCGTCGATCATCGCCGCCTCCCAGGGCCTCGACCGCAGCGACACGGAGTCCATCGACCAGCTCGCCGAGATCAATGCGCAGCTGGCCACCTACACCGGCCTCGTGGAGACGGCGCGCACCAACAACCGCGTGGCCAATCCGGTCGGGTCGGCGTATCTGGCGTCGGCGTCGGCGCTGATGCAGGACACGATCCTGCCCGCCGCCGCGGACCTGTACGACCGGCAGTCCACGTCGGTGGGCCAGTCGGACCGGGAGTGGTCCTCGCCGCCGTGGGGGTCGTTCTTCCTGCTGGGGTTGGCGATCGCGGTGCTGGTGCTGCTGCAGCAGTGGCTGTGGCGGCTCACCGGGCGGCGGGTCAATCCCCCCCTCGCGCTGGCCTCGCTGCTCATGGTGGCGACGTTCCTGCTCACCATGATCGCCGGGTTCCTCGCGGCCAACGACAACGCCAAGGGCCTGTCCGAGGGCGCGGCGCCGATGAACGAGCTGACCCGCCAGCGGATCAACGCCCAGAAGGTGCGGGCGCAGGAGACGCTGAACCTGGTGCGGCGTACCGATCCGGAGGGGTCGGCGGCCGAGCGCGCGGCCATCCTGGGCGGCGTGCGGGACACCCTGACCGTGTACCTCGACGACGAGGAGGAGGACTCCACCGGCCGCATCAGCCTCGACTCGCAGGGCGCGGTGACGGGCGCGATCGAGGCGCTCGACGAGTGGATGGCCGCCCAGAATCGCGCCGACTCCCTGTACCAGCAGGGCGACTACCAGGGCGCGATCACCATCTCCTCCGGCCAGTCCGACGGCGACTCGGGCGCGGCGTTCGACGAGTTCGACGAGTCGATGCAGGACGCCATCGAGGAGGCCCGCGACACCCTGCGCACGCGCATCGACAACGCCCGCCGCACCTCCTCCAGCGGGCCGGACCTCATCATCGCGTTGTCCACCCTTGCCGCGTTCGCCGTGGTCGTGGGGATCGCGCCCCGGGTCAGGGAGTACCTGTGACGGCGCGGGCAGGCGTGTGGGCCCGGGTGGCGCTCGGGGGCGCCCTGGTGGCGACCCTGGCGATGGGGGCGGCGTGTGGGGTCGACGACGGCGAGGGCGGCCCCGACACCGGCGGGCCGGAACAGAGTGCCGTGGCCGAGTCGCCCGAGACGGAAGGGGCGGGGATCCCGGAGGTGGACGCGGTGATGCCCCTGCCCGCCGGCGCGGTGATCAGTACGGCCATCCCGGGCGGCCTGCCCGACGAGGACGACGAGAACTGCGACCCGTTGCCCAGTCTGCGGCCGGATGACGCCGTCCCCGCCGAGCGGGTGCCCCGCATCCTGCAGCGGGGCCGGCTGATCGTGGGGCTGGACCAGGGCTCCAATCTGTTCTCCTTCCGCGACCCGGCCAGCGGGCAGCTCACCGGTTTCGACGTGGACCTGGCCCGGGAGATCGCCACCGACATCTTCGGCGACCCCCGGCAGGTCGAGTTCCGCTCGCTGACGTCGTCCAACCGGCTCGAGGCACTCGAGAACGACCAGGTGGACGTGGTGATCCGGTCGATGTCCATCACGTGCGCGCGGCGCGAGCGGGTGACCTTCTCGGTGCCCTACTACCAGGCCTACCAGCGGGTGCTGGCCGTGCGCGGGTCGGGCATCACGGAGATCGAGCACCTCGAGGGCAAGCGCGTGTGTGTCGCGGCGGGCACGACCTCGGCGTCGCGGTTGTGGTCGGAGTTGGAGCGGATCACGGTCCTGTCGGTGAACACGTGGGCGGACTGCCTGGTGGCCATCCAACAGAACCAGGTGGACGCGATCACCACCGACGACGCGATCCTCGTGGGCATCACCGCCCAGGACCCGTACCTGGAGATCGTGGGCCCGCAGCTCGACGCCGAGCCGTACGGGGTGGGAATCGCCAAGTCCACGCCGGGCAACAACACCGACGGGCTGGTCCGACAGGTCAACTCGACGCTCGAGCGGATCCGCACCGACGGCACGTGGAACCGCATGTACTCGACGTGGTTGTCCGGGCTGGGACCGAGCCCCGGGATGCCGGTGCCGAGGTACGTGCCGGAGGAGCAGCGATGAGCTACCGCAAGTGGGACGACCCGCCCGAGGACGGCGAGCCGACCGTCGGCACCCAGGCCACCCTCCGGACCGGGGCGGTCGCGGTGACGGGCGGAGCTGCAGCGACCGGGGTCACCGAGGCCACGGGCGCGATGGAGGCGACCGGGGATCTCGAGGCCACCGGCACGCACGTCCGTACCGGCGCGGACGTCGGTACCGGCGGCATGGCGGGCACCGCAGCGGCCGCGGCGACCGGCGCGATATCGATGACCGGGTTCCTGGCCGAGACCGATCCGCACGCCGGGGACGACGCGGGGGCTGCGGGCACCAGCGGCAGGGGGCACGCCCCGGGCGCGGGCCACGGTCACGATCCCGAGTCACGCACCGAGTCCGTGCCCGGCCCCCGCGCGTTCGTCCGGACCGGAGAGATGACCACCGGCGATCGCGCCACGTCGACGCCGTTCCGACTGCGCCACCCCGACAAGCCGGAGGACCGCCCGAGCCAGGCCGCGGAGGGCCTGGTCGACCTGCCGTACATCATCCCCGTGGACCCCACCTCGGCCATGTTGGAGCCCGAGGACATCGAGGCCGAGTGCGAGGCGTCCGGCGGCAGGCTCCCGCGGCCCGAGCTGCGGCCCGGTGACATCGTCGCCGATCAGTACGAGGTCCGCGGCGCGCTCGCCCACGGCGGGATGGGCTGGATCTACCTCGCGGTCGACCACAACGTGTCCGACCGGTGGGTGGTCCTCAAGGGCCTGCTCCACGCCGACCAGGCCGAGGCCCAGGAGGTCGCGGTCGCCGAGCGGGAGATCCTCGCCGAACTGTCCCACCCGTCGATCGTGCGAATCTACAACTTCATCCACGACGACTGGGCCACCTCGCCGACCCACGGCGGGTACATCGTCATGGAGTACGTCGGCGGGCCCAGCCTGCGGGATGTCCGACGGGCGGCGCCGGGGCGGGTGCTGCCCGTGGAGAAGGCCATCGCCTACGTGCTCGAGGTGCTGCAGGCGCTCTCGTACCTGCACTCGGTGGGACTGGTCTACAACGACCTCAAGCCCGAGAACATCATGCTCACCGAGGACCACGTCAAACTGATCGACATGGGCGCGGTGTCGGGCGTCGGCGACTACGGGCACATCTACGGGACCCCCGGATTCCAGGCCCCGGAGATCCCCCGGACCGGGCCCACCATCGCCTCGGATCTGTACACCGTCGGCCGAACCCTCGCCTCGCTCATCGTGCGGCTGCCGGTGGTCGACGGACGCTACGCAGACGGGATCCCCTCCCCCATGGAAGAGCCGGTGTTCAGCCGGTACGACTCGCTGTACCGGTTCCTCCTGCGTTCCACCCATGAGGAGCCCGACTCGCGGTTCCGCAGCGCCAACGGGATGGCCAACCAGCTCATGGGCGTGCTGCGCGAGGTGCTGGCGCTGCGCACCGGGGTCCCGCACCCGGCGTTCTCCTCGGTGTTCTCCCCCCAGCGATCGACCTTCGGGACGCTGTTCACCGTGGAGCCGACGGACTTCCTCGTCGACGGGCGCGCCCGCGACACGACGCTCACCGGGTCCGAGCTCGTCAACGCGCTCCCGGTGCCACTGATGGAGTCCTCCGATCCCGCCAGCCGCATCCTCGCCGCGACGTCGTACACGTCGGTCGAGCAGCGGATCGACACTCTCCGCGAGCTGTACTCGGACACCGAGTCCGAGGCCCACGAGAGCGTCGGCGTCATCATGTCGCTCACCCGCGCCTACCTCGAGAGCGACGACCTCGCTGCGGCGGAGGCGTTACTGGAGCAGAACGCCCACCGGAAGAGCGCGGAGTGGCGACTGGTCTGGTACGACGGGGTGATCGCCCTGCTCAAGGGGGATCCCGTCCGGGCCTACCCCCAGTTCCAGCGGGTGCTCTCGGCCATGCCGGGAGAGAACGGTCCCAAATTGGCGTTGGCCGCGACGGCCGAACTGATCCTCGACGTGTGCCCGGAGAGCGACCGGGCGCGCTGGGCCCGATCGAGCGAACACTTCTATCGCACGGTGTGGTCGGTCGACCGCTCGGTGATCAGCTCGGCGTTCGGGCTGGCCCGCCAGTTGCAGCGGCGCGGCGAGGTCGCGGCCGCCATCGAGGAACTCGACCGCGTCCCGCCCAACTCGCGGTACTCGGCACTGGCCAACCTCACCGCGATCCTCCTGCTGTGCCAGGGCCGTCCGCTCGGGGAGACCGAGGAATCGCACCTGCGCGAGGCCGCCCGCCGCGTGACCAACCTGTCCGCCGGCGAACACCGGGCGTTCCAGATCCGTCTGACCGTCCTGACCACGGCACTGTCCTGGATCCAGTTGCCGGGCAACGAACCGTCCCCGTCGCCGCTCATGCGGGGCGTGCCGTTCACCGAGTTCGGGCTCCGGTCCGGCGCCGAGACAGTACTGCGGACCCTCGCGCGCTCCACCGAGACCCGGCAGCAGCGGTTCCGGCTGGTCGACCAGGCGAACAGCATCCGCCCCCGCACCCTGTTCTGAGACCGCGGACGCACACGGGGAACGGGGAACGGGGAAGCGCAGGAAAGACTCAGCCTTCGCCGTCCCGGGCGGGGTCGCCCTCAACGAGGTGATGCGCGCCGTGGCGGCGCCTCGCGAACAGGACGAGTGTCGCGCCGGCCGCCGCCGCGGTGAGCGCCCACAGCACGAGCTCGGTACCGCTGACGCCGGTCGTCGCCAGCGACCCACGGACCTCCGAATTGGCGCGGATCCACTCGTCCGACGGCGCCCCCTCGCGTGGGGTCAACGCTCCGTTCGCGACCCGACCGGTGTCGTCGCCCTCGTCCGTGGCGGGGTCCGCATCAGGCGTGGTGGCCGCGGTCGTGGGGGCGGTGGCGGTGGGGGCGGTGGTGCCCGCCAGCGAGTCCGACCCGGCGGAGCCACCGGAGCCACCGGGGCCACCGGGGCCACGCGATCCCCCGGAACCGGATGAACCGGGCGAGTCGGACGACCCGCCGAGCGAACCGGCGAGGGAGCCCAGCCCGGGGCCGAAGATCCCGATCACCACTCCGATGACGCCCCCCACGATGACGGGCCAGACGAAGTCCGGCAGGTCGGAGGAGCCTCCGCCGGAGGCGGGGTGGACCACCACGCGGCGTACCGAGGCGTAGGTGGCACCGCCGGGCATGGTGACCGTGAAACCGATGTCGTAGGTGCCGGGGCGGGTGGGAGTGCCGGTCAGGACACCACCCACGACCCTCATGCCCGGCGGCAGTGTGTCGGCGTCGACGTCGAGCGTGGTGCCCGGCGGCGGTGTCGGGAGGAACGGCTCGGGCCCGTACTCCCTTCCAGCCGTTCCGTCGGGCAGGGGGTTAAGCGGGTCCGCGGGATCGGTGCCGAGCTGGTCCTCGGTGGTGTCGGGCAGTCCGTCGCCGTCGCGGTCGACACCAGCGACATCGGAGAACGACACCCACATCCTCGGGCTGACGCTCTGCCGCTGCGCCGTGTCGGGGACGTCAAGCGGGACGGACACCTCGTCCACCACTCTCGCCGACTCCCCCGGCCCGAGGTCGAGGACTGCCACCGTGGAGCCGCGGGCCGGCGAGCTCCCGGCCTGCCCCGTGCCCGGGCCGTACAGCATCACGGTCCCCGAGTCGGCGGCCGCGGCACCGGCGATGGTCGAGCGCACCGCGAACTCGGCGCCGTCCGACACCACGAAGTCCCCGACCCCCACCTCGTACCGACCGGTTCGGCCCGAGTCGGTGGCGTTGCGGACGTGGTAGCTGCGGTCGACGAACTCGCCCGGGAGCATCGCGCAGGGGTCGACCTCGGGGATGCCGCCGATCGCCCCGGCCGGATCGGGGACCGCGGACCCACCGTCCAGGTCGCATCCCCAGGACCCCAGGACCAGATCCGGGGCGTCCGTCCAGGTGGACCCGTCGAGTGAGAACTCGAGATCGACGTGGGCATCGAGAGGAGCCACCGTCATCGCCTGCGCCACAGACGCACCGGCCAGGACCAGGGTGACGACCGCCGCCAGGATGAGTGGGACGACCCCGCGACTCCTGCGAGGACCCTGCGCCGGGCCCGGGCGCGGAGGGCGCGCGGGCCCGGCGTCCGGGGAGAGAGGTGAGGCGTTCGGCATCGTCCGACTTCGTCAAGCCCGGGCTCGGTCGCCGGGGATCCCCCGCACTCTATATCTAAAAAGGTCCTTAGGAAATGTGGACGGAGTTACTTCCCCAAACCCAGCACCTCGTCACACGCCCGGGCGATCGCCAATTCCTCGTCGGTGGGCACCACGAGGACCGTCACGCGGCTGCCGGGCGCCGAGATGATGCGCTCGCCGGTGCCGTTCTCGTTGGCCTCGGTGTCGATCTCCACGCCCCAGCCGCGCAGGGTGGCGAGCGCGTCGGCCCGCAGGCGGGCGACGTTCTCCCCCACACCGGCGGTGAAGGTGATCGCGTCCACGTCGCCGAGCACCGCCCAGTAGCCGCCGATGTAGCGGCGCAGGCGATGGATCACCACGTCGTAGGCGAGCGTGGCGTCCACGTCGCCGTCATCGACCCGCGCCAGGAGTTCGCGGAAATCGCGCGCGCCCGACAGTCCCTCCAGGCCCGACCTGCGATTGAGCAGGGTGGAGACGTCCTCGGGCGACATGCCGCGGTCACGGATGAGGTGGATGATCAGGCCGGGGTCGAGATCGCCGGGACGGGTGCCCATCACCAGGCCCTCGAGGGGGGTCAGTCCCATGGAGGTGTCCATGGCGCGGCCACCGTCGATCGCCGACGCCGACGCACCGTTACCCAGGTGCAGGACGATCTGGTTGATCTCGCCGTACGGGCGGCCCAGGATGTCGGCGGTGCGGCGGGAGACGAACTCGTGACTGGTGCCGTGGAACCCGTATCGCCGCAGGTCCCACTTGGTGGCCGTCTCGCGGTCGATGGCGTAGGTGTGGGCGGCGGCGGGAAGGGTGTGGAAGAAGCCGGTGTCGAACACGGCGACGTGCGGCAACCCGGGCAGCAGTTCGCGGGCCACCCGGATCCCGCGGAGGTTGGCCGGATTGTGCAGCGGGGCGAGGACCTCGAGCTCCTCGATGTCCGCCTCCACCTCGGGAGTGACCTCGATCGGCTCGTGGAAGGCCGGCCCGCCGTGGACCACCCGGTGTCCGATCGCCTCGACCTCGAGGTCGGTGGGGTGCACGTGGAGCTCCTCCGCCAGCTCCAGCACGCGGCCGAGCGCGGCGGTGTGGTCGGGGAACTCGGCCTCCGCCGTGCGTTCTTCGGCGGGCGCTCCGGTCAGGTCACTGCGGCGCACGGTCAGCGTGCCGACGCTCTCGCTGATTCTCTCGACAAGCGCCCAGGCCAGCTCGCCCTCGACGGCGGTGTCGAGGATCTGCAGCTTCAGCGAGGAGGATCCGGAATTGATGACGAGAACACGGGTCATGAGTCGCTTTCCTGGGAGTTGACGGCGCCCTGCGCCTGGACGGCCGTGATCGCGACCGTGTTGACGATGTCCTCCACCAGCGCGCCGCGGGAGAGGTCGTTGATGGGCTTGCGCAGCCCCTGCAGGACCGGCCCGATCGCGACCGCGCCCGCGGTCCGCTGCACGGCCTTGTAGGTGTTGTTGCCCGTGTTGAGGTCGGGGAAGACGAGGACGGTGGCGCGGCCTGCGACCGGGGAATCCGGCATCTTCTTGGTCGCGACGGTGGGGTCGACGGCGGCGTCGAACTGCAGGGGGCCGTCCACGATGAGGCCGGCCACCGGATCGTCGTCGGTGGCCTCCTCGATCCGGGACCTCACCAGGGCGGTGGCCTCGCGCACCTTGTCGACGTCGGCGCCGCTGCCGGAGTCGCCGGTCGAGTAGGAGAGCAGCGCCACGCGCGGGTCGATCCCGAAGCGGGAGGCGGTCTCGGCGGAGGACACGGCGATGTCGGCGAGCTGCTGGGCGGTGGGGTCGGGCACCACCGCGCAGTCCCCGAACGCCAGTACGTGGTCCGCCAGGCACATGAGGAACACGCTGGACACGGTTTTCACGTCGGGACGGGTCCGGATGATCTCGAGTGCGGGGCGGATGGTGTGTGCGGTGGTGTGGGCGGCGCCGGAGACCATGCCGTCCGCGAGTCCGGTGTGCACCATCATCGTGGCGAAGTACGAGATGTCCAGGATGCGGTCGCGGGCCACGTCCAGCGTCATGCCCTTGTGCTTGCGCAGCTCGGCGTATTCGTCGGCGAACCGGTCGGCGTGCTCGCTCGTGCGCGGGTCCATCAGGGTCGCTCCGCCCAGGTCGATACCCAGTTCGTCGGCGCGCCGGCGGATCGCCTCGGGATCGCCGAGGATCGTCAGGTCCGCCACGTCCCGCCGCAGGAGCCTGCCGGCGGCGTGAAGGATGCGGTCGTCGTCGCCCTCGGGGAGCACGATGTGCCGCTTGTCGGCCCGGGCACGCTCGAGGAGTTGGTGCTCGAACATCTGCGGGGTCATCACGTCCGGTGAATCGACCCGGAGCGGGGCGAGCAACTCCTCCGTGTCGACGTGCTTCTCCATGAGGCTGAGCGCGGTCTCGACCTTGCGCCCCGATCCCGAGTAGACGCGTCCGCGGGTCTCCGCGGCCAGGCGGGCGGTGTCGTAGGTGCCGTGCTTCGTGCACACGATGGGCAGGGTCGAGCGCATGCCGCGGACCAGCTTGTCCATCGCGGCGTTGGGCATGACTCCGCCGTTCCAGATCATCCCGGCCAGGGAGGGGAAGCCCTCGGCGGCGTGGGCGGCCAGGATCGCCAGGAGCGCGTCCGTGCGGTCGGCCGGGACGATGACCACCATCCCGTCGACCAGCCGTTCCAGGATTCTGTCGCCGGTCATGCCGCCGACCATCACGGCCATCGCCTCGCGGTCGAGGAGCGCCGGGTCACCGGAGTAGAGCTCACCGTCGACCGCCTCGAGCAGCTCACCCATCGTGGGGGCGGTGAGCAGTGACTGCGCCGGCAGGGTCCACGCGGGCACGTCGAGCGTGCTGAGTTCGGCCCTGATCTGCTCCATTGCGTCGGGATCGCACCGGTTCGCGACGACCCCCACGGGGTGTGCGTGCTCCGCGCGCAGCTCGTCGAGGGTGAGCCGGGCGTTGGTGCCGATCTCGGTCGGCGAGCGGTCGGCTCCGCGGATCACCAGCAGGACGGGAGCGCCGAGGTTCACGGCGACCGTCGCGTTGAAGTCGAACTCGGTCGGGCTGGGTACCCCGGTGTAGTCGGTGCCGACGATGACCACGACGTCGCACTGGCGGGCCACCGCGTGGTACCGGTCGACGATCTCGCTCAGCGCGGCGTCCCGGTCCTCATGGACGCGCATGTTGGTGACGCCGATGCAATCCTCGTAGTCGAGGTCGACGGTCGCGTGCTGGAGCAGCATCTCCACGATGCGGTCGCGCTCCGGCTCGCCCTCGTCGATGCCCGGAGTGGTGGGGCGGGGTGCGACGGTGACGGGGCGGAACACCCCGACCCGCTGGACGGTCCCGGCGAGGATGCGCAGCAACCCCAGGGCGACGGTCGACTTGCCCGTGTCCCCTTCGGGGGCCACGACGTAGACGGCCGACGAGGAGAGCGGTTCCCCGACCGACTGGGACGGGATCGAGAGCGCGGCGACGTCGGACTCCGACAGCTCGGCCCCGGTCGACACCGCCGCCTCTGGCATGGAGGACTCGGCCGCGGCGGGTTCGGTCGCGGAGGGTTCGGTCCGAGCGGACTCGGTGGCCGGGGAATCGGACGCTGTGGACTCGGGCGGGAGGGAATCGGGCACGGGGGCATTGTGACAGCGCTCGCGTCGCGGCACACCTGGTACACACCCGACGGGCCGATCCCCCACCCCGGTCCGGGGCGGGTCGTCACACATCGGTGAGCCTGTCGACGCCGGGCGGCAGCCACGTGCACAACCCGGGCGAGCACGAGTTCACCACAGTTTTCCACCCACCGGGGCCGTCGCCCACGAAGCCGTGGTGGACGGGACAGCCGAGTGCCCCGTTGGCGACGGTCGTGGGCCCACCTCTGGACCATTCCCGCACGTGGTGGAACTGGCTTCGTCTGGCAGGGGCGGTGCACCCGGGGAAGGTGCAGCCTCCGTGGGCGGCGTAGAGGACCAGTCTCTGGATCGCCGAGGCCAGACGCCGCTCGGGGTGGGCGTCCACGTCGATCCGGTGCAGCTCTTCTCGGCCGTCGCGCAGGAGGGAGACGAACCACGGCATCGTTCCGGCCATGGAGACGGCCTGCCGCACGCTGAGCTGGGTGCCGGCGTCGGTCTGCACGAGCGCCGTGGGGTCCTCGAGCTGCTCGGGGGTCACCCGCACGACGATGGTCGCGATGCCCTTGGGTCGGGCGGGGTCGACGGTCGAGCCGAGCGCCCACTGGTGCACCAGGGCGTCGTGGGCCCGCTGCTCGGGGGTGCGCTCGTCGGATCCCGGTTCGCACTCCACGGCACCGCCGGGGCCGCCGAAGTCGCACAGCGCCCTCTCGGCCAGTGCACGACCGCGTGGCGTGAGCGTCATGGTCAGGGTGCTGGTGCCGTCGGACCGGACGGCGCCGAGCCGTGCGGAACGCTGCCGCTCCTGGTGCTCCTCGCGGTCCCTGCCGCGGTCGGGACTCAGGGCCGCCACGCGGCGTGCGGCCTCGGTCCGCAGGTCGGCGGGCGCGGCCGAGCGGGCGAACTCCGTGAGCTCCTCGGCGAACCGGGCCTTGGCGTCACCGCCCATCGTCCCGGGCAGACCGGAGACGGCTCTCGCGATGATCCGTTCGTGCTCACCCGTGATCTCCCCGCTCGCGGCCGCCCGTCCGGCCGGGGTGGCCTGGCGCCCGCCGGCCTCGATCCGCCCGTGCACCGTGCCCTTCGCCAGTCCCAACTTTTCGGCAAGGAGCGCGGCGACGCCTCCGGCGGTGCGTCCCTTCTGGCGGTGCAGCGCGGCCAACTCCGCGGTGGCCCGGGACCCGCTGGAATCCAACCGACGGGCCACCACCTCCACCCGTCCCACCGCGTTGGCGAGCGCCTCGGCGTCGTGCTCGGACCAGTCGACCGCGCACAGTGTCTCCACGGACGCCTCGAGGAACGCGAGGACGTCGGTCAGCGGAGCCGGCTCGTCATGCCCGGCGCGCCGCACCCCCGCGTCCCATACTCCCTGTTCCATGACCCAAAGCATAGAACACACGTACGACACGGAAGCGCCTGCGAGCACGAACGTGCAGGTCAGCCGAGGGTTACTCGCGAGAGGTCATGAGCCGGAACTTCAGCTCGTCGAGCATCGTGCCGACCTCCATGCTCACCAGCGCGCGGTCCAGGGCGACGAGGCGAGGGATGACGGCATCGGCCGCGTCCAGCCGGTTGCGGTCGAGGTGCTGGGACGCCTGCGAGTGCAGCAGCTCGAACTCGGCGAAGTCCCGCACCCGGTCCGTCGCCAACTCACCCATCCACCGGCACTCACGGCCCCGATCATCTGCCGCATCGATCACGCGCCGAACGGAATCAAGCGTGCCGCGAGCCCCCGCGCTGGCCTCCGTGCCGCGCGCCTCCGCGCTGGCCTCCGTGCCGCGCGCCCCCGCGCCGACCGCCCCCGTCCCACGCGCGTCCACGGAACCACCCATCCGGTCGAGTTCCGAGGCGAGCCGGTCTACCAGCGACGCGATCGCCGCCAGGTCCTCGAGCAGTCCGTTCACGACGTCCCGCGCGGCCGCGACGTGGGCCCCGCTCCGCGCCGCCTCGCCGCGGGTCGCGGCGCGAGCGACCTCGCCGCCCAGCCGGAACAGCTCAGCTGCCGATGAATCGACGGCGACCTCGACCGCGCGGGCATCCTCGAGGAGGCGGCGGGCGCGTTCACCGAGGTCTGATCGGTCTGGGGTGATCACGTCGAGCCCCTCTCCTCGGTGTCTGTGCGGTGTCGACCGGCCGTGCGGCGTCGCGGTGCATCGCTGGACATCACACCTAGTCGACGACGACGAGGACCAGACCGAAGTCCCCGGCGTCGTCAGTCCACACGGTCGGGCCGACGTACCCGTGCCCCGCGAGCTCGGCCACCAGTGCGTCCGGCTCGAACTTCCGCGCGATCTCGGTGCGGATGCCCTCCCCTGCGGACAGGGTTCGCGAGCGCCCCAGCGTCGGGAAGTGGATTCGCACGTCGCGGATCGCCCGCAACCACATCTCGATCCTGCTCTCGCCGGCGTTCCACACGGCCTCGTGGCGGAAGTCCACGCGGTCGAGACCGGCGCACTCGACGGTCCGGGCGATCACGTCGAGCATGTTGAGGTTGAACTCCGCGGTGACGCCGTCGGCGTCGTCGTAGGCCGCGACCAACCGCTCGGGACTCTTCACCAGGTCGAAGCCGAGCGCCACGCGGTCGCCCGGGTCCGTGAGTCCGCGCAGCATCGCGAGGAAGTCCGTGCGTTGGGCGTCGGTGAAGTTGCCGATCGTGCCGCCGAGGAACAACACGAGGCGACCTCCGGGCTCGCCCGGTAGTGGCCCCTCGAGGGCGGTGAGGTCGCCGACGACCGGGACGACCCGCAGCCCGGGGTATTCGGCCGTGAGCGCGCGAGCGGAGCCGAAGAGCATCTCGGTACTGATGTCGACCGGCACGAACAGCGGCCCCGCGGCGGCGGTGTGTGTGTCGGCGCCGGCGTGTGGATCGGCGGCGGGGCTCGCGGCCTCGGCGGGCGAGCCACCGGCAGAGCCACGGCCGGCGAAGACGTCGAGCAGGACCCGCGTCTTCTCGCAGGTCCCGGCGCCGAGCTCGACCATCGTGTCGGCATCGCCGACGATGTCCGCGGCCCGCGCCCGGAGGATCTCCGCCTCCGCGCGGGTGGGGTAGTACTCCGCCAATCGGGTGATCTGGTCGAAGAGGAGACTGCCCTTCTCGTCGTAGAACCAGCGGGGCGGCACGGTCGGCGGGTCGCCGAAGAAGCCGTCGCGCAGGTCGGATTCGAGGGCGGCGGTGTCGGGATCGGCGGTGCTCGTCGTCGTCGCCGTCGTGACCCCGCCCGTCGCCCCGGGCGACCCGTCCGCGCCGCGGTTCGTGGCCACCCCCCGCGCGCCGGTCACCGCGCGAGCCTCACGCCGGCGGCCGCCCACCTCGACCTGGCGGGATAGAAGTTCCGGTACGTGCGGCGGGTGTGTCCTGCCGGCGTGAACGCACTGCCGCCGCGGAGGATGTGCTGGTCGGACATGAACTTGCCGTTGTACTCGCCGGCCGCGCCCTCCTCCGTGACGAACCCCGGGTAGGGCAGGTACGCGCTGGAGGTCCACTCCCACACGCCGCCGATCGCCCGCTCCGCGGCGGGCAGCGGGTGGCACCGGTCGGGGTCGAGCTCGTCGCGGATCTCCCAACCGCTGCTCGCGACCTCCCACTCGAACTCGGTGGGCAGCCTCGCTCCGGCCCAGCGGGCGTAGGCGTCGGCCTCGTAGAAGGAGACGTGGATGACGGGCTCGGCGTCGACGATCGGGCGTCGGCCGCTCAGTGTGAAGGTGGTCCACTCGTCATCGGGGGCGGTCGTGGGATCGGTGATGCCGCCGGCCGGGCCGTCGTCCTCCCGGCGCCAGTACCCGGGCGCGTCCCAGCCCTCCGCCTGCACCGTCGCCCAGCCGTCGGACAACCACAGCTCCGGCCGCGCGTAGCCACCGTCGGCCATGAACTGCTTCCACTCGCCGACGGTGACCTGGCGGGTGGCGACCTCACAGCCGGGGATCCACACGCGGTGGCGGGGGCGTTCGTTGTCGTAGGAGAAGCCGACCGCAGGGCCGGAACCGTCGTCGGCGGCGCCACCCCCACCGCGGACCCCGGCGCCGATCTCCGCGACCCCTTCGTCAACGGCGAGCCACCCCGTCTCCCCCGGCACCGCACCCGCCGGGTCCGCCGACCTGTGGACGTAGACCGGATCGGTGGGGTTGTGGGAGAAGAGGTGCTTGATGTCCATGAGCAGCAACTCCTGGTGCTGCTGCTCGTGATGACAACCGAGCTCGAGCAGCTCGAGGCCGCGCTCGTCGACCCGGCCGGATCCGAGGGCGGCGACGACGGCCTCGTCGACGCGCGCGCGGAAGTCCCCGATCTCCGCCACCGACGGGCGCGTGATGAGTCCACGCTCCGGCCGCGGCTGCCTCGGGCCGACCGCCTCGTAGTAGGAATTGAACAGGAAGCGGAACACCGGCTCGGGTGAGGTGTACCCCAGCACCCTGCCCAGCACGAACTCCTCGAAGAACCACGTCGTGTGCGCCCGGTGCCAGGCGGCGGGGCTGGCGGCGGTCATCGACTGGGGGATCTGGTCCTCGGGACTGAGCCGGGACGCGAGCAGGTCGGTGAGCCCCCGCACCCGCTGGAACTTCTCGGCCACACCTTCGGTGCGCGTGGCGGTGGCGACGGATCCGACGGTCATGGCTTCCCCCGTGGGTGGTGGTCGACGGCAGTCGTTCGGCGCCAGCGGGACCTCGGCCCCCGACGCTGACCGCCACACTAACCACGGGGTGGCCGCTGTCCCACCGCTCGCGGCGACTGTCCGAAGCGCAACGCCGGGAACAGCGGTGACGGCTACCGGAACGGAAGCGGCCCGGCCTTCCCGGCGCGCTCGGCGGCGACGTTGCGACGCTCGTGCTCGAGCAACCGCAGCCGGTACTCGGGACAGTTGCCCATGCCGCCGTCGGCGCGGATCACGCGATGGACAGGGATGACGAACGGCACCGGCACCAGCGTGCACAGTCGGCCGACACGACGGGCGTTGCGGGGCCGTCCCGCGTCGATGCTGACCTGCCCGTAACTGGAGGTCTCGCCGTAGGGGATGTGCTGGATCTCGCGGTAGACCTCGCGCGAGAACTCGTCATGGACCCCGGCGGCGGCCCAGTCCAGCGGGACGTCGAACTCGCGGCGCCTCCCGGCCAGGTAACCCTCCACCTGTTCCGCCAGGTGGGCGAGGTGCTCCGCCGCTGCGCCGGGCTCGAGATCGTGCCCCTCGTCGTCGTCGTGATGTTTCACGTTGAACCAGGTCGGGGCGGCTTCGTCGTGGTCGAGCCGGTCGGCGTCCACCTGATCCGCATCCACCTGAACCAGTCGGGCGATGCCGTCGGGCGTGGCCTCGACGATCATCAGCCCGGCCGCGGTGTCGAGCAGGCGGGCCACGCCGCCGGGCGTCCGGGGCGCGGGCGCGCTCACACGAGCCCCACTCACACCACGCTCGGGCGGTCCGGGTTGGTCACATCGGCGTCGGCGGTGTCGAGCCGCTCGAACAGGGCGTCGGCGCCGTCGCGGCCGATGGCCGACATCTCCGCGGTGGTGATCGGCACGGCCTGCAGCCGCGTGAGCAGGGGTCCGGTGCCGTCGGGGCCGCCGGTCTCGTCGACGACCTGCAGGTCGGGCCACAGGAACGGCGGCGTGAGGACCAGGTGCTCGCACTTGCGGCCGGGATCGACCAGGCCGACCGCGTTGGGGATCACCGCGCCGGGCGCCACGTGGATGGAACCGGTGGCCACGGCGAGCGCGCACGCGTCCAGGACGTCGGCCATGGCGCGGTGGCCGGTGCGGCCGACGGTGACGAACTCGGAGCGGATCTGTCGCCCCTCGGGCGTGGTGACGTTGGTGGGGAGCTCGCGGGCGCCCACGGTGGCGTAGGTGGAGAAGCCGGGCGCGGGAACGTCGTCGACGACGACGATGTCGCAATGCCACTCCGTGGTCTGACCCTCTTCATCCGGCTCGGTCTCGTGCGGATAGCGCAGGACGCGGACCGATTCCTTGTGGCCGAGGATGCCCTCGAGGCCGGAGAGATCGGCCGTGTCCGGGCCGGGGAGGTTGTTCTCGTTACTCATGCAAGGGCTCGCAGTCGCGGTTCGAGGTCGGATGTGAACAGGTCGAGGAAGCGTTTCTGGTCGTGTCCGGGCGCGTGGAAGACCAGATGGTTGAGGCCCGCGTCGACGTACTTCTTGACCTGCTCGACGGCGTCGTCGGGGTCCGAGGCGACGATCCAGCGCTTGGCGACCTGCTCGATCGGCAGCTCATCCGCGAGCCGCTCCATCTCGCGCGGCGAATCCACCGAATGCTTCTGCTCCGGGGTCAGGGACAGCGGGGCCCAGAAGCGGCAGTTCTCCAGCGCGGCGGCCGGGTCGGGGTCGTAGGAGATCTTGATCTCGATCATTCGGTCGATCTGCGCCGAGTCCCGCCCATTGATCTGCGCTCCCTCCTCCACGGCCGGAAGCAACTTGTCGGTGTAGAGCTCCATCCCCTTGCCGGAGGTGCAGATGAAGCCGTCACCGACGCGGCCGGCGTACTTGGCCACCACCGGGCCGCCCGCCGCCACATAGACAGGCACCCCGCCCTCGGGAACGTCGTAGAGGAACGCATCCTTGGTCGAGTAGTAGTCACCCTCGAAGCTGGTCGTTTCGCCGGTCCACAACTCGCGCATCAGCCGGACCGACTCGCGCAGGCGCGCGAACCGCTCCTTGAACTCCGGCCACTCGCCCTGATGACCGGTGGCGATCTCGTTGAGCGCCTCGCCGGTGCCCACCCCCAGGAAGACGCGGCCCGGGTAGAGGCACGCCATGGTGGCGAACGCCTGGGCGAGCACGGCGGGGTTGTAGCGAAACGTCGGCGTCAGGACCGAGGTGCCGAGTTGCAGCCGCTCGGTGCGCTCGCCCACCGCCGTCATCCACGCCAACGAGAACGGCGCGTGGCCGCCGTCGTGGCGCCAGGGCTGGAAATGATCCGACACCGTCGCCGAATCCATCCCCGCCTGCTCCGCCATCACGGCGAACTCCACCAGATCACGCGGACCGAACTGCTCGGCCGACGCCTTGTAACCGAGCTTCAGGGACGGGGTCTCGGGCATCGGCTTCTCCTGCAGGTAGGCATGTGACCAGATTCACCTCTGGCGCGCGCGGGGCACGGGGCCGAGTATGCCAGCGAGCCAGGTTGGGGGTGCACGGGTTGACAGCGGCTCCCCCTTGCACCGCGCTGACCTCCGTAAATGGCGGAGCACACTCCAAATCCAAGTCAACACTAATATTGACGGCACCTAACAAGCGCGTACCGAGCGACCGATCGGTGCATTGCGCTGGGAGAATAAACCCAAGTTCATGGTTGCATCAACGGTAACTTTTTCGTAATGTGTGCGGCGGGCCACCGCAGTGTCCCGGTGTCGATCAAGTCCCATCCCCGTACGAGGCCGACACATCCCACCCCCCGGGATCGTCGCGTGGTCCCCTCGGAAAGGCAGGGCGCACATGGACGCCACCGGGTTGATCGCCCACATGCCTTTGCCAACGATGGTCGAGGGTGTGTCGCCGTGCCACCTCTCGGCGGGTCGACTCTTGCCCCTTACCTCCTATCTGTCGAGATCCCGGGGTCTCACTTCGGCTCCACGAGACTCTGAAACCGACCATTCCCCAGGACAAATTGGCTGGGCAATCTCGTGCAGCTGACTTCTGCTCCGTCATCAATCCCGCGAAAGGTCGGATCGTTAGCCCTGGTGGGCGTAGTGGTCGCTGCTGTCACTGGCGTTGCGCGCGGGCTTCCGGACCCCGGACTGATGTCGAATCTTGACAACAACTGCCTCCAGTTCTCTCAGAACGGGGGAACCATCTGGGGAACCGTCAACGAGATCACGCTGGACGACTCGTTTGTTCCCGCTCCGGGAGGCGAGTACCTCCAGGGGGAGTTCCTGGCCCGCAACATCTGCAACGTCGCTGCCACCCTCCGCGTGTACGCCGGCATGTGGGATGTCTCCGACGGGGCAAGGGGGACATGGCGGGCCGATCTGTCCGGGCCCGCGGGAGAGGCGGTGCCGCTCGCCGGCCCGTCACGCGAGGACGAGTGGGGGGTCCTGATCGGCGAGACGCAGGCACCTCGGAACCTGGCGATCCCCGTGAAGCTGTATATCGGCATCCCGGCGGCCGAGACCATCCAGAGTTTCTCGATCACCCCAGGGTGGGCTTTCGCCCTTGGGAAGGCGGCTCCGAGTTCCGTCCCCGACGCCCCGTCCGGCCTCTCTGCTCAGCCTCAGTCCCCCACCACCGATCACAGCGTGACGGTCACCGGGACGGCGGAACCAGGGTCGACAGTGGAAGTGACCGTTGACGGAGTGGTCCGCTGCACCACCACGGCCACCGGCGCGGGCACGTTCACCTGCGACGCGGGGCGGCTGACGCGCGGAAACCACGTAATTTCTGCCACCGCGACCAACCAGGTGGGCACGTCGGATCCGGCCCAACCCCTCGCTGTGACCGTCCGAGACACCGGTTGGGGTTGGGGATCGCTGGGCGGCTTGTTCGCCTGGGGTTCGCTCGGCGGCCTCGGCAGCCTGAGTTCGCTCGGCAGCCTCGGGTCTGCCGGCAGCCACGGAAGCCTGGGATCCACCGAGGACGAGCGGCCACCGGCGGGCGGGGCCGGCGGCAGCGCACACGGGAGCAGCCAGGGCAGCCAGGGCGGCCAGGGCGGCCAGGGCGGCCAGGGCGGCCAGGGCGGCCAGGGCGAATCTCGGTCTGGGAGCGGCTCCGGGAACAGCCCAGCGGGCAACCCGCTCGGGAGCGCGCCCGGCTCGGGAGGCGCGAACTCCGGCGAGTCGGCGGGAGGCTCGGGCCAAGTCGGACCCGGCTCGGGCGGCGCCGTTCAGAGCGGCTCGTCCAGCACCGGCATCCTCTCCGGGCACGCACTGGGACTGGGCCCGACCGGCCAGGGGGGGTCGGGACCCGCCCCGACCGGCGAGGGCGGAAACCCTCCCCCCCGTCTCGGATCCGACTCGGCCGCCAGCTCCGCCAGCCTCGGTAGCGCCACCTCCATGGACCGCCTGATCCACCTCGGTGGTCCCACCGTCCGGGTGAATCCCGGATGAGCACCACACAGGACTTCGGTTCTCGGGTCAGCAACCCGGGTTCCGAGCGGTTGCGGACGCAGCCGTACGCACGAGACCGCGCCGCGGCCGTGAACCCCCTCGACACCGCGACCGCGGCGTCCAGCACTAAGGAATCTCAATGAAGAAGACGACCAAGGGCGCACTCGCCGCTGGCGCGGCCGCCGTCCTCCTTGCCGGTGGCGCCGGAACGTACGCGGCGTGGACCGCGAGCGTGACCGCCCCGAATGCCACCACCATCGACGCGGGCCACCTCAAGATCACGCAGACCGGAACGGGCGCGTGGCACTGGGGCACCGCCACCGGAGATGTGCTCACTACGGGCCAGACCATCGTCCCGGGCGACACCGTCGTCTACGTCGCGAACTACGCCCTCGACATCAAGGGCACCAACCTCACGGCTGCGGCAACCCTCACCGGAACCGCTACCGCCACAGACGCCGACGCCCCTGTGCCCGCCGGACTCGCCGACGAGCTGACCGTCACCTCGGCCCAGACCGTGTCGGGAGGCGCTGACCTCGCCGACCTCGATGAGACCGACACCGGCGAGACCATCACGGTGGCCACCACCGTGGTCTTCGACCCGAACATCACCGTCGGTAATCAGGCCGGCATGGACGGCAAGGTGTCGATCTCGAACGTCGGCGTCGTCCTCAAGCAGACCGCCCCGACGCTGGCTCCGTAAGGCGACTCTGTGAAGTCCCACATCACGTGGGCGCTCGTGGGGGCGTCGGTCGTCACACTGGGGTTCTCCTCCGTGATGGCGACCGGCGCCGCCTGGCGGGCGTCCGCGCCCGCCAGCAGCGGAGCGAACTTGTCCGCCGGCAGGCTCGACATCTCATCCGGAGCCTCCGGCAACGCGGCGTACACGTTGGCAGATTTCGGCCTGGTCAACATGGGAAGCTCCAGCGCCGTGGCCAAGCCCCTTCAAGTGTTCAACTCCGGCAACGTGCCGATGAAGTACGGAATCCAGTCCGTGACCGTGGCGCCGCAGGCTCCGGCGACGACCGCGCCGCCGCTCACCCTCGTCATCACCTCGGTGGCCAACGCAGGTGCCTGCACCACCGCAACAACCGGAGGAAACGTGTACAACGGCCCGATGAGCGGCGCCTCGACGTCGACCGATCGTCCGGTCGCCGCCGCCGGCTCGGAGTTCCTGTGCCTGGTGGCCTCGCTAGGGGCCGGTGCCGCGGCGGGCCAGTCCGGTAAGGCCACCTTCACGTTCCGGGCTCTAGTAAACCGGTGATGGCGATGACCGAGCAGGACACCAGCAGCAGCGCGCACCGTGGGGCCGGTGCGCCACCCGCCGGCGGAGACGGGACCACCACAGTCCTGTGGTGGCTCCGAACCATCGGCGGATGGCTGCTCCTCCTGGTGTTCGGGTTCATATTGGTCGTCATGGTGGTGGTCCCGCGAGCCACCGGCGCCCAGGCGTACACCGTGCTCACCGGGTCGATGGAACCGGAGATCTCGCCGGGCGCGCTCGTCGTGGTCAGACCCACGCCCGCCCACGAGCTGCGCACGGACGACGTGATCACCTTCCAACCGTATTCCGGCAACCCCGCCGTGGTCACCCACCGCATCACCGGGATCTTCTACGACGGCGTCGGCCGCATGCGTCTCTACACCCAGGGTGATGCCAACAACACGCCCGATGACTGGGCTCTGCTGCCCGAGCAGGTCCGCGGTGTGATGTGGTACTCCGTGCCCCAACTCGGCAGGCTGAACGTGCTGCTCACCGGAGAAAGTCGCGCGGTCGCGATCACCATCGTGGCCGGGGGACTGATCGTCTACGCGGTGTTGATGATCGGCGGTGGTCTCCGAGATGGATCCCGCGAGAAGCGGGCCGCTCGGGCGGAACTCGACAAGGGAGAGGGCACACGTGATGGGCGGGAAGGAGCCGGCGATGAGTAGCAGCAACCACAGGTCCGGGCGCGGCCACCGCTGCCCTGAGTCCGCGTGGACCCGTATCCGAGCGGTGGCATCCCTGGGGATGGTCTTCGGGTTGGGCGCGGTCGGGACCATGGCGTACTGGGTCGACAACGCGACCATGACGACTGGCGCGTTCAGCGTAGCGAACATCGATCTGCAGGTGAACGACACGAAGTCCTACACGACGTGGACCCTCGGCGGGACCGGCTTGATGCCGGGCGACACCCGGGCCGCGACGCTGCCGGTGCAGAATAAGGGCGGAGTGGACTTCACCTACACGGCGACGCTCAACGCCTCAGGAGAAGCGGTTCTCGCTCCGTTCATCACCGTCACCGCGTATGCGGGTGGGAACGTTGCGTCAAACAAGTGCAACGGCGGATCGGCTATCGCCGGCGCATCCAAGACACTGACGGTCGGCACCGCCCAGGCCTTCATCTCCACCCCGCGCACACTGACCACGTCCTCCACCACCGAGACCCTCTGCTTTGAGGCGCAGGTCTCCAATGCGATAACCAAGTCCGCCTCGAACAAGGCCGTAAGAGTCATCCTGCAATTCACGGCGGTGGGGTGATCGTGGGAATGCATGGTGCGGTCGATGCCGCCCCCAAGGCCGGCGCCACAACCGGGCACCGTCGCGGGGCGCTGGTGAGTGCCGCGCTCAACGTAGGCGCCCTCGCGGGGGTCGTGTGCATCCTCTTCGCTGCGCTCTCCGCGTCCCTGGGGGTGAGCCCGCTGGTATTCCGCTCCGGCTCCATGGCACCCGAGATCACGACCGGCTCCCTGGCATTCGCGAAGTCCGTCCCCGGGTCTGAGATCCGGGTCGGTGACATCATCACGGTCGCCGATGACCGCGGGGAGTCGATTACTCACCGTGTCATGTCGGTCGCCGACGGTGGCGGAGGCGCGGTGAGCGTCACGCTCAAAGGCGACGCCAACCCGGTGGAAGACCCCGCCCCGTACACGATCACCGAGGCCAAGCGGGTGTTCTTCCATCTACCGGCGCTGGGGTTCGTGGCCGCGTGGATGTCGAGCACGACCATGGTCTTCCTCGCCGGACTGTTGGCCGGGATCTTGATCATGGTGGCGTTCGGTCCGGCCAGGCCGGGCGAACCTTCGGACGAGAGCACAACACAGGAGCCCTCAGATGCGTGAGTCAGTGAAACGACCCAAGATCCTTGCCGCCATTGTCGCGGCCAGCCTCTGCCTGGGGTTCATCGGGCTCCCCCAGGCGACCATGACCACCGCCGCGCTCACCGACAGCGCCAATGCGACCTCGCAGAACTTGGCGACGGCAAGCGATCTATTGCCGAGGCCGGATGAAATTACCTGCAATAACTACGAGAATTTGAACTGGGCGGGTATTCGATTTGCGGTGAAGAAGAAGCGACCCGAGCAGCGCTACAGGATGTATATCGTCCAGGACAACGGAGACGTTCGGCGACTGGGTTCCAATGGCCCTTATAGTTGGTCCCCGCAGGGGCAATTCCCCTACCCAGACGATTGGGTTACATTCGACCGTTTGACCAACGACCAGTTGGGCTCGAATACAAGTGGCTGGCATTTCACAGCCAAGATTTACTCAGTGAATCCAGCCGGCGAAGAATCCGACAATTGGATCGGTTGGTATTTTAGCCACTCGAGCCTTTTGATTTACCGCTGTACTACCGACGGGGCCCAGCAACGTAGCGGAAATGGCCCCCCCGGAAATATCCCCGCAGATTTTACTAACGAGGCCAAGCATGACGAATTCGTTTCGCTCGCCGGCAAGCCAACGCCTAGCGAACTGGCCGGTGATCTCTCGGCCGAGAAGTCGCCCTACCCAGAAGACCCAATAGATGCCGCGCAGCCAACAACAAGTCCAGCTGCCAGCGTTTCCGAGTCGCTTGCCCGTTCAACTAAGTCGCCGTCGCCGACAACCACGGTTTCAACCGGGCAGCGCGACAATTCAACTTCGTCTACTTTCCCGACTGCGTCGATTAACGCCTCGCCTAAGCGCTCTCCAGCAAGTCGCCCCACTCCAGCGACCACCACCCCGCCGGCCACGCAGGTGACCACCTCGACATCGGCGGCCCCCGCGATCGTGATCCCCGACGAGCCCGCGCCCCTTTCTCCCGCGGCCCGGATCGAAGATGTCGGGACTGTCGAGGTCGGCGGGGAAGACCTTGTCGTCGTCGTCCCCGGTGACACCGTCCCCACCGGGACCCGCACGGCCCTGCCTGCGCTGGAGACGTGGATCAACGACGGCCGCCAGCCCAGCGGGGACTGGACCACCTTCACCTCGACCGACCCGGACTCCGACGGGTGGCGCTGGGCCGCCATCAACGGCACGACCGGCGCGGTCGTGTACATCCGCTGACATGACCGGCGAACGGCACCCCGGCGGGGCCTCGCAGAACGGGATCCCCCACTCACCGGGATGCGGTGTAACGACTCACACGGCGCCGACCATATTCTCTGTAGATCGGAAGTCACCGCGAGTACCGCCCGCGCCCAGAACTCTTATCTGGGACGGCCTCCGTGCAAGCAGGCTTTCGGAGGCGTCATGAGGATCAGGCACGCGGCCACCGCACTGGTGGCCCTCGGTGCCGCCTCAGCCTGCACCCTCGGAGCGACCGTCATCGTCCAGGACCGCGGAAACGACGAGCGCGAATCGGAACTGCGCAGCTCCACCTGGTCAGTCCAGGCGTCCACCGACTTCGGCACCACCTGGACCGCCCCCATCTCGTCCTACGGCGGCCACTTCCCCGTCCGCGTGGACACGGCCGGCCTGCGCAACCGTTCCGCCTACCAGCCGCTGACCCTGCGGACCACCGTCGACTCCCGGTCCGACGCCCACGTCGACATCGGCGAGGGCGCCCTCGTCGAGGGAGACCCCGAGACCGCGTCCCATGTACGGGTCCGGGCCGTCTCGGCCCGCGGCGGAGCGTGCGCCGCGCCGGCGTTCGATCTCGACTCGCCCAGCATCCTCGCCGGCGACAGTGACCGCCCGGTGCCACTCGACGCGCCGACGGTCGACGAACCGCTGGTCCTGCCCGGCGCCACCCGCACCACGCCCGGATCCCCGGTCACCGTGTGTCTCGAGCTGAGCATGGACGCGGCCGCCCCGGCCACCGACTCGATGCTCACGCTGGCCTGGCCGGTCGACATCGCCCGCGGCGACGCCGATTCCTAGCCGGCCCGGCGCAGCCCCCAGCCCGGCCCGGCCGAGCGCAGCCACCACCCCACCGCGCGCCGGCCCGACCCCGGACGCTCAGCGGCGCCCGGCGGCCTCGTCGTAGATCCGCGCATGGGCCGCGATGACACTCGTCGGATCAGCGCCCGCGACCCGCGGCGGGACGGCCCGGGGATTCTCCAACGCCGCCCGCACCGCCACCGCCACCGCGGACGGATCGCGGGGATCGTAGATCTCCCCGGAATGATCACCCGGATCGCAACGGTCGAACCACTGCTCCCGCAGGAACCCCACCGCCGGGAACACCGGCGACACGCCCAGATCGCGGCACAACTCCAACCAGGTGGAATGGGTGGCGAACCGGTACGGCAACACGCACACGTCGAGCGCGGCGAACTCGGGCAGCAACGGCGCCAGGTCCAGCGACTCGTACCTCACCAACCGCACCGACTCCCAGCCGCCCTCGGCCGCCAGCTCCGCCACCAGATGGTGCCCGCCGGCCTCGCGGTCCTCGCCGCACGCATCGCGCCACGCCTGCGCCTCCACGACGATCCGCAGGTGCGCGCCCCGCCGCCCGTGGGCGACGGGCGCCAGCTGGTCCAGCAGCTCCGGGCCGTCGATGTTCTCGCCCATCCGCTCCAGCAACACCCCCACCACCACCGGATCGCCGGGACCGCGCAGGTGCTTGCCGGCGCGGATGGCGGAGGAGACCTCGTCCTCGTCCAGTAGCCGCGGGTGCGGCACGACCACCGGCTCGACGCCCCACCGCACCCACAGTTCGTGCGCCGCCACCTCGGTCAGCGTGACCACGGCAGCGGCGGCCTCGACCAGCGTGCCGGTGTGGTCGCGGTGCGGGAGTTCGTCCTCGTGGGACGGGTAGACGATGTCGTGGACGGTGAGCACCATCGGCACCTCGGCCCGCGACAGGTGCTCCACCACCCCGTCCACGCTCTCCGGCTCGAGGTAGTCGTAACCGAAGTGCACGTGCGCCAGGTCGACGCCGGCCAGCGGGTCGCCGTCGCGCTGGATCTCTCCCGACGCCTCGTGGCCGGGATCGAACTCCGCGGGGGTCACCGCCTCGGGCGGGGTCTGCCCGTTCACCACCCCGGGCCGGACGGGCACCAGCTCTACGTGCCGGGCGCCGTCCAGGCCGGTGATCCGGCGAACCGCGGGATGGGCGGCGGGAAGCACCGCCACCCGGGTCCGGGAATGTTCACCCCGATCATCCATACGGCCAATCTAGACCGTCATCCCAGGCCGCGTCGCAGGTCCTCAATCAGGTCTCCGGCGAACTCCAGCCCCACGGACAGGCGGACCACGTTGTCGCCGATGCCCACCGCGGCGCGGGCCTCGGGCTCCATGGACGCGTGGGTCGTGGTCGCGGGATGGGTCACCAGAGTCTTTGCGTCGCCCAGGTTGTTGGAGATGTCGATGACCTCCAACGAGTTGAGCAGGGAGAAGCACTCCTTCTTGCCGCGGCCGCCCTTGTCGTCGTCGTCCCGGCCACCGTCACCACCGTCGGCGTCGTACTTCAACCCGAACGTCACCACCGACCCGCCGCCGGACATCTGTGCCCGCGCCAGCTCGTACTGGGGGTGCGACTCGAGCATCGGGTACGTCACCCAGTCCACGGCCGAGTGGGATTCCAGGAACCGCGCCACCTCCAACGCGTTGGCACTCATCCGCTCCACCCGCAGGCTCATGGTCTCCAGCCCCTTGAGCAGGACCCACGCGTTGAACGCGCTCATCCCGAACCCGGCGTGACGCATGAGGTTCTGCACCGGCCCGGAGATGTACTCCTCGGTGCCCAGCACGGCGCCGCCGAGGACGCGGCCCTGGCCGTCGATGTGCTTGGTGGTGGAGTAGACGACGATGTCCGCGCCCAGCTCGAGCGGCTTCTGGTGCAGGACGGTGGCGAAGACGTTGTCCACCACGACCTGCGCGCCGGCGGCGTGGGCGAGGTTGCACACCGCGCGGACGTCGACCAGCTCCTGCATGGGGTTGGAGGGGGTCTCGAAGAACACCGCGTCGGTGGGCTCGCTGAGCGCCTCGCGCCACTGGTCGAGGTCGGCGCCGTCGACGAACACCGTCTCCACGCCCCAGCGCGGCAGGATCTCCGCGCAGATGACGTAACAGGAGCCGAACAGCGCGCGCGAGGCCACCAGTCGGGAGCCGTTGCCGCACAGGGCGGCCAGTGCGACGAACACCGCGGACATGCCGGAGGAGGTGGCGAAGCACGCCTCGGCGCCCTCGATCTGCCGCAGGCGCTCCTGGAACATCGCGACCGTGGGGTTGCCGTAGCGGGAGTAGACGAATCGCTTGAGATCGCCGTTGAACGAGGCCTCGGCCGCCTCGGCGGAGGAGTAGACGTAGCCGGAGTTGAGGAACATCGGCTCGGTGGTCTCCTCGAAGCCGGTGCGCATCTGCCCGGCCCGGACCCCCAGGGTGTCGGGGTGGAGACCGTCGGGGAGCTCGTTGTTTCTCATCGCTGCTTTCTTGTGTGTGGTGCGTGGGTGGGGCCGTTGGGCGGCGGGGCGGGGGGCGTTGGAGCGTGCAGGGCGTACGGGTCAGGACTGGCGCCAGGCCAGACCCGCGACCTTCCAGCCGTTGACTGTGCCGCGGTGTCCGGCGGCGTCCGGGTCGCCCTCGAACCCCTCGGCCACGTTGTAGGCGGTGCGGTATCCGGCGGCGGTGGCCAGGCTCGCGGCGGCGGCCGACCGGCCACCACTGCGGCACAGGAACAACACCGGGGCCTGCGTGTCGACGCCGGCCTCGCCGAGGTGCTCGACGAACCGCTCGTTGGGCTGGCCCGCCGAGGTCATCCACTCGATGCCCAGCGTGCGCTTGCCCAGCTCCGACAGATCGGCGCCGCCGACCCACTGCCATTCGGCGCTCGTCCGGACGTCGACCAGCACGGCGTCGGGATCGGAGGCGAGCAGATCCCAGGCCTGGCTGGGCGAGAGGTCCCCGGCGTAGTCGCTCATGGGTGTCGATTATGCTCCCCCGACCGCTGATCGGCGGGGTCGAGGTACCCCGGTCGCCGTTCTGTGCGACGATCGCGGACATGACGTCCGTCACAGAGAACCCGTTCCGTGTGGCTGTCGTGGGCTCCGGCCCGGCGGGTGTGTACGCCAGCGAGGCCCTGTTGGACTGGAGCGACAACCGCGATCCGTCCGGGCGCGGCATCGTGGTGGACCTGATCGACCGGCTGCCCGTGCCCTACGGTCTGCTGCGCCACGGCGTGGCCCCCGATCACCCCCGGATCAAGGGCATCGCCCGCACGCTGGAGGGGATCGCCGCCGATCCGCGCATCCGGTTCCTCGGCAACGTCGAGTTCGGCCGCGACCTCACCCTGGACGACGTGCACCGCTTCTACCACGCGATCGTCTTCTCCACCGGTGCACTCTCGGACCGTCGGCTCGGCATCCCGGGCGAGGACCTGGAGGGCTCGTACGGGGCCGCCGAGTTCGTCACCTGGTACGACGGCCACCCCGATTCCCACCCGGAGTGGGCGCTGTCCGCCGAGCGGGCGGCCGTGGTGGGCGTGGGTAACGTCGCGCTCGACGTGGCGCGCATGCTGGTGCGCAGCCCCGAGCAGCTCGAGCCCACCGACATCCCCGAGCACGTCCGCACCGGGTTCGGCACCAACACGACCCGGGTGGTGTCGGTGATCGGCCGCCGCGGCCCCGTCCACGCCAAGTTCACCCCACTCGAGCTGCGGGAGATGGCCAAGGTGGAGGGCGTCACCGTGGTGGTGGACCCGGCCGACCTGGAGTACGACGACGACGAGGCGCGCACTCTCCGGGACACCGATCGCCGGGTCGGGCAGGTGTGCACGCAACTCGAGAAATGGGCCGGGGCGCAGCGAGAGGCCGGTCTGGAGACGGCGGATGAGGCCGAGGCCGCAGCCCTCGCGGCCGGCGAGCGGGTGGTGCGGTTCCGCTTCCACCGGTCCCCGGTCGAGATCCTGGGTTCCGACGGCCGGGTGTCCGGGCTGCGCCTGGAGCTGACCGAGCCCGTCCCCGGACCCGAGGGCGCCGGCGGGCGCGTACGCACCAGCGGGCGCACGGAGGACCTGCAGGTCGAGGCGGTCTACCGGGCCGTCGGGTACCGCTCCGCCGCCCTGGAGGGCGTGCCTTTCGACGCGGATTCCGCGACCATCCCCAACGACTCCGGCCGCGTCCTGGACTCCCCGGGCGGCCGGCACCTCCCAGGCCTGTTCACCGCCGGCTGGGTCAAGCGCGGCCCCTCCGGCGTGATCGGCACCAATCGCTCCTGCGCCGTGGAGACGGTCGGGCAGCTGGCCACCGAGCTCGAGTCCGGCACGCTGCCCGAACCCGCCGAGCCGGACCCGCACGCCGTGCGCGACTTGCTCACCGACCGCGGCGTGGACCTCGTCGACGGCGACGCCTGGCTGGAGATCGACGCCCACGAGCGCGGCCTCGGCGAGGCGGCGGGCCGCGAGCGCACCAAGCTGCCGGGCCGGGCGGAGATGCTCGAGATCGCCCGCACCGCGCGCTCCTCCGCCCGCTGACCCTTCCCTCCCCTGTCGGATCCGCTCCACCGCCAGCCCCGGATGAATCCGCTACTCGAATTCCCGATCCGCTACCCGAATCCGGGTAGCGGATCCGGAGACGGGGTAGCGAATTCTGCGGGGGGTCGGTTTTTCCGGCCGGGCCGGTCGATGCGGGGCGCAGACGGTGTCGGGGATGCGGGGATCTGTCATTACCGGGGTCAGTCGGTCTCGGCGATAAGTCGGCCGATCTCGGCCAGCGACACCGTGCCCGGGTCGAAGTAGCGGGAGTGGGCGTCGCGCACCGACCCCGCACCAGCGCCCGGTTCGGTGACGTCCACCGCGAGGCCTCCGAACTCGTCCGTTCCCGGCCGTTCGCCCAGCACGCCGGTGACCGACCACCACGGCACCGGATCCCAGCGGGAGGCGACGCCGACCACCTCGCCCTCCCCCGCCGGGCGCGCGGTCCCGGCCTCGTCCACCCACTGCTCGGCGATCGACCCGACACCCGCGCCGGGGCTGCCGACGTGGATCATCCGGTCGACCGCCACCCCGCGCGGGTCCGCGGCGGCCGCCCCGAGGACCGCCGAACCGTAGCTGTACCCGACGGCGGCGTGTGGGGAGTCGTCGCCGTCCATGCGCTCGACCGCGTCCAGGCCCGCCGCGAACGTCCGCAGGTCCGCGGCATGCGCTCGCGCGGGTGCCGTCGCAGTCCCGGCGGTGGCGACGTCCGCGGGCGCGTCGTAGCCCTGCCACGACACCGCGACGCACGACTCGACCGGCGCATCCGTCGTCGAGACCGTCGCCCCGGTTCCCGGGCCGGCCGCCTCGCACACCGCCTCCGCCCGTTCTCCGGTACGGCCGAGCGTCTCCACCGAGGACCCCGTCCCCGGGATGAGCGTGACCACCCGGTCCGCGGTGTCGGGGTCGGCGCTCGCGACCACCGCGCGGCCGTCCGGGCGCAGGTCGAGCAGGTGCCGCCGCGGATCGGCCTCGAGGTACGCGGTAAGAGCGGCCAGCGCCGGCGCGACGCCGCCGAGGTCGGCCCCGCCTCCGCCGCTGTCCGCCGCGTCGAGCATGCGGCGCAACCGGGTCCGGTTGATCGCGTCCCGCGTTGCCGACGACAGTCCGTCCACCGAGCCCAGGTCCGGGTGATCGCGGGCCAGCCGGGCCCGGTCGGCCGGCCCCAGCGCGTGCCACAGGCCTGCGACCGCTCGCGGATCGTCGTCGGTCGACCCCGACAGGTCGATGCACGGCCTGGACGCGGGGTCCACGTGGCCTGCGAGGTGCTCGGCGGCCTCCCGCAGGCGCACGGCGAGGCCGCGGTCTGCCTCCTCTACGGCGGTGGAGTCTCCCGCGCCGGGCGTCGCGAGTTCATCGTCGCTCCAGTTGATCACCGTCCGCGCCAACCGGGAGCCCTCGGCCCGCAGCACATCCGCCAGGTAGAGACAGTTGCCCGAGAGCATCCTCGCCTCCGCGGCCGCGTCACCCACGCGGCTGCGTGCCCGCGCACCCGCCTGACCGGACCACCCGCCACCCACCGCTCCGGCATCACCGACAGCGCCACCACCGACAGCGCTACCACCCGCCGCGCCGCCGATCCTGCGGGCGACGGTCTCCAGGTCCTCGGCGGACTCCGCGATTCGCCGACCCACCGCCGCAGCCCTCGATTCGGCGTGGTCGAGCGCCACGACCAGCGCCTCAGCCCGTTGCCCCGGCGACACTGCGGGCCACCTCCTCATCCGCCTCCACGAGGAGTCCGGCGGCCCGGACCATCGCCTGGGCGATCCGCCGGCTCTCCGCCTCGTGCTCCCGGGCCCGCCGGGCGAGCAGAGCCGCGCATTCGGCCAGCGCGGGACCGGTGAGCAGCGTCGTCCGCGCCCCGGCCCCCATTCCGGCAGCCGCCGCGGACGCCTCCTCGAGTGCCGCCACCAGGCCAGCCGCACTGTCGGCCGTGTCCGCGCCCGCCTCGCGGACCCGCGCGGCCTCGGCCGTCACGGCCACCTGCTCGAACGCCAGCAGAACCGCCCCCAGCGGCCCCGCCACAGCCGCCTCATCCGCCTCAGCCGCCTCTACCGCCTCAGCCTCCGCGGCGGGCACCGCGCCCCCTGACCCCGGTCGTCCGTCCTGCCCTGCCATCGCCCCGCTCCCCTCCGGCCCGGATGTCCGCGCCGTTCGAAGGTCACGCTAGGGGCGGAGTCCGTCACGGACGGGCCCGGAACGAGGCCCTGTGGATGGGGTCGACGACCATCCACAGGGGACTCCGAGCAGGGCGTCGCGAGCCGGTCAGTCGAGGTCGGGCTGGTCGGCGTACCGTCCACCGACCAGCATCCGCGCGAGTACCGCCGCCAGCCCGACGAGGAACACCATCAGAGCGCCCGGCAGCGCCCACCCCGGCATCCGGTCGGCACCGGACTGCGCGGCGACCACGATGCCCACCTGCCCCGCCACCAGTAGGGCGAGCGTCATCACGGTGATGAGCCACAGGTCCTCCCGCACCAGCCTCTCGAACCTGCGCAGCCGGGCTCCGGAGGCCGTCCACCACTCCTTGTTGGGGGCGTTGATGAACTCGGGAGCCGACACCACCAGCCTCGACATGAGCGGAATCGGCAGAACCACCAGCAACGGCAGGAACGCCGAGAAGGCGAGCGCGCCGTTCCTGCTCGACCAGCCGTCGGCCTCGCCGCCGGCACCGAAATGCGTCGGCACCCGCTCCGGCAGAGCGGCCACCTGCCAGGCCAGCACACCGAGCCACACCAGGATCACCGCCGCCGACAGCGCCAGGATCCACGGCGCGGTCGGCTCCTTCGGCAGATCGCGGGCGTCGTCAGCGGCGGACCTCGTCGTCGTCATCGGGCGGAGCCTTCCCACCACCTCGCGGTGACCGGCGGCACCTACCTCACCACCGTCACGCACGACGCGGCCTCGCGCGCCCGGTCGCGGGCGAGGTCCACGTCCTCGGCGGTCGCCACGGCCACGCCCATCCGGCGGAACCGGCTGGCGGACGGCTTGCCGAACAGGCGGACATCGGACTCCGGCACGGCGAGCGCGCGGGCGACCCCGGCGAAGCCGACGCCCTCGACGGTCCCGCTGTCCGCCGCGCCGCCCTCGGCGATTCCCGCGCCGCCGTAGATCACCGCGGACGCGCCCGGACTCGCCATGGTGGTGACCACCGGCAGGCCGAGGACGGCGCGCGCGTGCATCTCGAACTCGCTGAGCACCTGGCTGCGCAGCGTCACCAGGCCGGTGTCGTGGGGGCGGGGGCTGACCTCGGAGAAGTAGACGTCGACGCCCTTGACGAACAACTCCACGCCGAACACGCCGACCCCGCCGAGCGCGCCCGTCACCCGCGCCGCGACCGACCGCGCCGAGTCGTAGGCGTCCTGGGTCATGGGCTGCGGCTGCCAGGACTCCACGTAGTCGCCGCGCTCCTGGCGGTGGCCGATCGGCTCGCAGAAATCGGTGCGGATCTGCCCAGTCTCCGGGTCGACGCTCCGGACGGTGAGCAAGGTGATCTCGTACTCGAAGTCCACGAACGACTCCACGATCACGCGCGCGCCAGCGACCCGCGCGCCGGACTGCGCGTACTGCCAGGCACGTTCCACGTCCTCGGGACCGTGGAGGGACGACTGTCCCTTACCCGACGACGACATGGTGGGCTTGACCAGGCACGGGAACCCGATCCGGGAGCACGCCTCCTGCAGTTCCTCCAACGAGGACGCGAACGCGTAGCGGCTCGTGGGCAGGCCCAGTTCCTCGGCGGCGAGGCGCCGGATGCCCTCGCGGTCCATCGTCAGACGCACCGCGCGGGCGGTGGGCACGACGCGGGCGAGACCATCCTCCTCGATCTGCGCGAGCGCGGCCGTCGCGATGGCTTCGATCTCCGGCAGGATCACCTCCGGCTTCTCCAGCTCGACGACCCGGCGTACCTCGTCGGCGTCGGTCATGTCGATGGTGTGCGACCGGTGCGCGACCTGGTGGGCCGGGGCTCCGTCGTAGCGGTCGACCGCGATGACCTCGACCCCCAGCCGCTGCAGCGCGATGGTCACCTCCTTGCCCAGCTCCCCCGAGCCGAGCAGCATCACGCGGGTCGCGGTCGGCGTGCCCGGTGTGCCGAAGCGGTCCACGGCGGGCGGGGCGAGGGGATCGTGAGCGGCGGTCATGGCACACAGGCTAGTAGGCCTGCGGTGACGATCCTGTCCGGGCCGAACGAACGCCCGGGCCCCGGCACCGTGTGGTGCCGGGGCCCGGGCTGTAACCTGGCGAACTGAGCCGAGATCACTCCACCGGCTCGAGCGGCGGGAGCTCGCCGGTGTCATCCCCGCCGCTTCCGCCCTCACTGGCGCCCGAGCTCGCGGCCGCGCTGCCGGCGTCGGCCTCCTCCCCATCGGCGGGCTCGTCCTCCGAGCTGGCCGCGGCGAGCGAGCCGAGGAGGTTCGCACCCGTCGCGACACTGCCGCCGGAAATGGATCCGGCGGAGACGGGCTCCACAGAACCTCCGGGGATCCTGCCGTTGATCTGGTCCGCGACGACCTGCGGGTCGATACCGAAGTTGGTCTCCAACCCTCCGAGCGTGCCGTCCTCGTTCACGGGGACACAGAGGACGATGCCGACCGCCGGGGTCTCCGGCGACAACGCGGTCCAGCTGACATCCGCCCCGGCCTCGACCAGGACAGAGCGGCCCGGCTGACCGAATACGAACGGGAGAACGTTCTGAACGACGTTGTTCTCGACCACGGGATCGTCGAGCTCCACTGCCGGAGCCCCCTCGTCGTCGGCGAGGAGGTGGGTCAGCCCACCGCCGGCCTCGATGGCAGTGATGAGCGCGATGCCAGCCGCGAGGTCGCCCTCCGGGTAGTCGGTCTCGAGGTCGTTGTCTTCGATCGTCGAGTACGGGGCGGTGGCCCCCAGGCAGCGCTGGTCGGCATCCGACTCGTTGGTATAGGTGACAGTCGGGCCACCCTCCTCATTCGGCGCGACCGTGACGGGTCCACTGAGGGCCTCGCCAGCGGTCTCGAGATCACCGGCGATCTCTCCGAGATCGATCGAGCTACTGCCCAGCGAGCCCGTCGACTCCTCATCGTCCTGGGCGGAGGCGATGCCGGCGCCGGCGAGGCTGGCCCCGGCGGCCAGGGCCACGGCCGAGGCTCCGGCAAGTATCCGATTTCGAGCGAACATGAGATCTCCTTGCAGTGAGGGAAAGTCACCACTTCGAGGACCGCGGTGACACGTGCCGACGTCTGGGAGACGCCTGAGCGGAGTGTTACATGGGTCACATCCCCACATCGCGTGAGCTGTGGAAACTTTATGGTAGATAACTTCTTATTAACCTTATTCATCCTCGACTGTCACTCAAAGCACTTGCGTCCCATTCGGACATGCGGCGGGCATCGCGATGTGAGCCGCAGGGGATTCGCCGCGTGACGGTCGCCCGCCGGCGAGACCCCCGCCGTTCCCTCGGTCGCCGACCTCCGTCTAAGTGCCCGACTCCTGTGCGGCAGGAAGACAGAAGACCCCGGAAGGTTCGCCACCCGACGGCGGCGAACCTTCCGGGGTCGCCCGGTGTAGGTGTCGCGGTGATCAGGTCGATCACAGCCACACCACGAGTCACTCGACGACGGGCGGCTCCCCCTCCCCGTCGGCGAGCGAGCCGAGGGCGCCCGCGCCGACCGCGACGCTGCCGCCGGAGATCGACCCCGCCGAGACGGGTTCGACCGATCCGCCCGGGATCTTGCCGTTGATCTGGTCCGCGACCACCTGCTTGTCGATGCCGAAATTGATGGCCAGTACCGAAGTCGCGCTACTGGGACTGATGATGCAAATCACTCCGGCGGCTGCTGGGGATTCGGGTACCGACGGGGTCCAGGAAACGGTCTCGCCCGGCGCCACGTCCACACTGTTCGCCGGATACTCAGTGTTCAGGTACTCGTACTGCAGCCCGACGACCTCCATCACGATGTTCTCGGCGAAGTCGGGATCGTCAGCCTGCACGATCGGAGCCCCGTTCTCGTCGCCCAGCAGGAGCGTGACATCGGGGCCCGCCTCGATCGCATTGAGAAGCGCGAGCCCGGCGGCCAGGTTTGAGGTGTCGAACCCCACGTCGAGGTCGTTGTCGACGATTGTCGAGTAGGGCGCGGTGAAGCCCACGCACTCCTCCGCGGCATTCCCTTTGTTGGTGTAGGTGACCGTGGGACCGCCGGTCTCGTTGGGCGTGACGGTGACCGGGCCGTTCAGAGCCTTGGCCGCGACGGCGAGATCTCCGATCGCGTCACCGAGTCCCAGGCCACTGCTGGAAAGAGATCCGGCCGATCCGGACTCGTCGATCTGGGCGAACGCGGTTCCGCCTCCCGTCGTGACGGCGAGCAGGGCAGCAGCGGTGACCGCGGTGCCCGCGCGTGTACGCAGTTGCATAAGAATCCTAACGCGAGGGGCGCGGTTGAATTCTTCCCGCACCGGACGAGGTGACGTCGGTTTGGCGCCAACAGGAGTGTTACACGTCACACCTAGTCGTTACATCTGGAATACGCCATTCTCAGCATTCGCATCCGAATCACAAGCCGGGAGTCCCCGGACTCGTGCCGACGGCCGGGGCTACCGGGTTTCCGACGCGGGGCCGCTGTACAGAACCGACCTGACAGGTTGATCGGTCCATGGAGGCGATAACGTGTGTGCAACGCCACACGAAAGGGCATTTCTGTGACCACTGCCTCCTCCGGTCCCCTCGCGGGCATCCGCGTCGTCGAACTCAACGGCATCGGCCCCGGCCCGCACGCCTGCATGATGCTGGCCGATCTCGGCGCCGACGTCGTGACTGTCATGCGCCCCGGCGAGCTCGACACCCAGGTCGGCGGCTGGGCGCACATCACCCGTCGCAGCCGGACCGTGGTGGAGGCCAACCTCAAGAGCGATGAGGGCCTGTCGCAGGTGCGCGGGCTCATCGCCAAGGCCGACGTGCTGGTCGAGGGGTTCCGTCCCGGGGTCACCGAACGGATGGGTCTGGGTCCGGACGAGTGCCTCGAGATCAACCCGCGCCTGGTCTACGCCCGGATGACCGGGTGGGGCCAGCACGGCCCGCTGGCACACACCGCCGGCCATGACCTCAATTACATCTCGCTGACCGGCCACCTCAACGCCACCGCCCGCAAGGGCGAGCGCCCCGTGCCGCCGCTCAACCTCGTCGGTGACTTCGGCGGCGGGTCGATGTTCCTCATCCAGGGCATCCTCGCCGCGATCATCGAGCGCGCCACCTCGGGCAAGGGGCAGGTCATCGACGCCGCCATGACCGACGGAGCCTCGGTGCTGGGCCAGTTCCAGTGGGCGATGCGCGCCCGGGGCCAGTGGTCGGACGTCGCCGGGACCAACATGCTCGACACCGGGTACCCGTTCTACGACGTCTATACCTGCTCGGACGGCAGATTCATGGCCGTCGGCTGCCTCGAGCCGCAGTTCTACGCCGAGTTCGCCCGACTGTTGGGTATCGACGGCGAGGGAATGCCCGGCCAGTTCGACATGGACCGCTGGGATGAACTGCGCGAGATCATCTCCGGGAAGTTCGCCGAGAAGACGCGTGACGAGTGGGCAGAAGTGTTCTACGGAACCGACGCGTGCACGACGCCGGTACTGACCTACACCGAGGCGCTCGACCACCCGCACAACGTTGCCCGCCAGACCTTCGTCGAGGTGTCGGGCGATGCCGGGCCCGCCCCCGCGCCCCGCTTCTCCCGCACCCCGGCTGCTCCGGTCCCGGCCGCTCCGCCGCGCGAGGTCACCGCGATCGACAAGGTGTGGTCCTGAACGATGGGTGAGCCGGTCTCCGGTCCCGGCGCCGGGGGCTCCCGCGTCGCGGGTGTGGTGCTCCGCGTAGACCCCGCTTCCGGTGACGCACCGTTTCGCCAGCTCAAGGACCAGATCGTCGAGGCGATCCGGCTCGGAGAACTGGCCACGGGGACTCGGATGCCCCCGGTCCGCCGACTCGCCCAGGAGGTGGGCGTCGCCACGGCCACCGCCGCCAAGGTGTACCGCGAATTGGAGGAGTCCGGCCAGCTGGAAGGTCGCGGCCGCTCGGGCACGTTCGTCGCCGCCCCAGATCTGCCGTCGGACGCGCTCGCCCGGGCCGCGGTGGAGTTCGCGGCCCAGGCGGCGGGTGCCGGATTCTCCGAGGCCGAGGCCGTGGACGCCGTCAGAGCCGCCTTCGCCCAGCGCGGGTGAACCGACCAGATCATCGCTCCCGCGCATTCGATGAGCGAGCGATGAGATGGTCGCCGCCGCCACCGCTGCCGCCTCCGCCCGTGCTGGACGTCTCGAGCTCGGCGTAGGTAAGCCCCTCGTCGCCGTCCTCGGAGAACGCGCACACCGTGACGATCTCGGGCGAGAAGGCCTTGTCCGAGAGTTGTTGGAGCGGTGTGGGAACCAGCACGACATCTCCGTCCTGGCCTTCCTCCGGGTTGACGAATGTCACCGGACCCGACGCTCCGTTCTCCAGCGCGAAGACACCCACCACCCCTCGGACGCCGAGCTCTTCGCCTATCGTCCCGACGTCAGTCGCGGGCGGGAAGATGTCGAGGTCCCCGGAGAACCCCGCCTCGACATGGACGTCGTAGAGCACCTCAACCGTTCGGGGAGTACCGATATACGCGTAGCAGAGAAGGTCGTGATTCGACCGGTTGTCATACGACACGACGAGATCACCGCCCTCGTCACGTTCGACGAAGACCGTGCTGGGGCTGTCGAGCCGCCAGGCAGTCGAGTTCTGAGCACCGGCCATCCCGACCCCGGCGAGGGCCGACGTCCCGGCCAGTGCTGTGGTCGCGGCGATGACGCCGAGGCGTCTGAGGGATCGCATTGGGAACTCCGATCTTTGAGCGTGTACGGCCCGGCGGCCGCGGCGTGGTCCATTAGACGCCCGGGTCAACGGCGTCGCTGTCGTACGTTCGTATGACCACAGGCGTCCAAGGCGACTGTCCACCGCCCCCGCCCCACGCAGACCTCGCCCCCGGCCTTCGCAGAGGCCGGGGGCGAGGTCTGCAGAGACACGCCTGCTGTCAGCTCCCGAGTGAACCCGTCGTCTCGGCGACCGAACCTGAACTCCCGAGCCCCGCCAGGGCGGAGTCCAGCGACCCGAGGCCGGTGGGGACGCCGGCCCCCGCGGAGCTCTCGATTTCGACGTATTCCCCGCCATCGGGATTCATACAGATGGCCATCGCGGCCGGTGTGAACGAACCGTCGGTGAGTCCCACGGCCCCGTCCGGAAGCTCCAGCCCGGGGAGGTCGAAGGCCGACGGGAGAACAGCGCTCTGACCGTCGTCGACCGTGCCCATGTACAGGCCGAGCTTTCCCGTCGTGAGCGCGGTCAGCATCCGCAGGTTCAGTTCGGCGGGGAGCTCGGCCCCGCCGGTGTCCCCGGTCTTCTTGGTGTAGCTGTAGAAGTCGGCAATCAACCGATCTGGGCCGGCGAACGCGGTACACAGGAGATCGCGCTCGGACTCGTTCCGATAGGTGACCTTGGTGCTCGCGCCCTTGCCTTCGACACTGACACTGCTGGGGCTGTTGAAGACGGGGGAAGCGACCTGGGCGTTGGCCAGCGCCGCTCCGGAGAGGGCGGTGGCTGACGCGATCGCGGTGGCCGCGGCGGTGACGGCCATTCGGGAGAGGGGACGCATGTGCTGCTCCGATGCTCGGGGAACGGCGGCCTACCGACCGCCTGTCATCGACTCAACCGCACAGCCGTGACCTGCGCTGTCCCCTGTTCGCATGGCATGTGTCATACGTACACATGAAAGCTCGCCCCACCGGTCCCGCTGTCCCCGCTCGTCCCGTCTACCCCAGGATGTCGCGCCGCACCACGTTCTGGTCGCGTCCCGGGCCCACGCCGATGTACGACATGTGGCAGCCGGCTAGCTCCTCGAGCCGCAGTACGTAGGCCTGCGCCTCGGGCGGCAGGTCGCTGAACTCCCGCGCCCCGGTGATGTCCTCTTCCCAGCCGGGCATGGTCTCGTAGATCGGTGTGGCGTGGTGGAAGTCGGTCTGCGTCATGGGCATCTCGTCGTGCCGGACGCCGTCCACGTCGTAGGCCACGCAGATCGGGATCTCGCCGATGCCGGTGAGCACGTCGAGCTTGGTGAGGAAGTAGTCGGTGAAGCCGTTGACGCGCGCGGCGTAGCGGGCGATCACGGCGTCGTACCACCCACAGCGGCGGGTGCGGCCGGTGTTCACGCCCACCTCACCACCGGTGACCTGCAGGTACTCGCCCCACTTGTCGGACAGCTCGGTGGGGAACGGTCCGGCGCCCACGCGGGTGGTGTACGCCTTGACGATGCCCAACGAGTGGGTGATCCGGGTGGGCCCGATGCCCGCGCCCACGCAGGCGCCGCCGGCGGTGGGATTGGACGAGGTGACGAACGGGTAGGTGCCGTGGTCGACGTCGAGCATGGTGGCCTGCCCGCCCTCCATGAGGACGGACTCGCCGCGGTCCAGCGCCTGGTTGAGCATCAGGGTGGCGTCGCAGACCATGGGCCGCAGTCGGTCGGCGTAGCCGAGGAAGTACTCGACCATCTCCTCGACCTCGACCGCCCGACGGTTGTAGATCTTCACCAGGATCTGGTTCTTGAGGTGCAGTGAGCCCTCGATCTTCTGGCGCAGGATCGACTCGTCGAAGATGTCCTGCACGCGGATGCCCACCCGCGAGACCTTGTCGGCGTAGGTGGGGCCGATGCCGCGGCCGGTGGTACCGATGGCCTTCTTGCCCAGGAATCGCTCGGTGACCTTGTCCAGCGCCTGGTGGTACGGGGCCACGAGGTGGGCGTCGGCGGAGATCCGCAGCCGGGAGGTGTCGGCGCCGCGGGCCTCGAGCCCGTCGATCTCCTCGAACAGGGCCTCGAGGTTGACCACCACCCCGTTTCCGATGACCGGGGTCGCCGAGGGCGACAGGATGCCGGCGGGAAGGAGCTTGAGCTCGTACTTCTCGCCGCCCACCACCACGGTGTGGCCCGCGTTGTTCCCGCCGTTGGGCTTGACCACGTACTCGACGCGGCCGCCCAGGATGTCGGTGGCCTTACCCTTGCCCTCGTCGCCCCACTGGGCGCCGATCAGAACGATCGCTGGCATGGTTCGCTTTCACCTCGAAATGAGTCGTCTACACGGTGAGGGACGGGCACATTCTCGTGATTCCGCGCACACCAGCGCTCCAGAATAGTCGCATTCGCGCTCTCACCCTAGTCGCCGACCCCCCGCAGCCTGCGCAGTCGCACGGGCGTTCCGGGCAGGAGCTGCGAGATCCTGTCCGCCGAGCGGGCGGTGAGCACCCCGATCACCGGGTAGCCGCCGGTGACGGGGTGGTCGGGCCCGAACACCACGGGCGAACCGTCGGCGGGGATCTGCACCGCTCCGCGCACCATGCCCTCGCTGGGGATCTCACCGCGTCGCAGTCGGGGCACGGGGCGGGCGGGGTCGATGCGGACGCCCACCCTGTCCGCGTGCCCGCTGACGTGTCCGGTCGCGGCGAGTACGTCCCACGCGCCGGCCGGGAACAGGTCGTCGCGAGGACCGGGGATGACCTCCAGGTCGACGGGGTGCCTGCCGTCCCCACCCGGGCCCTGCGCGACGGCGGCGTGCCACCCGTCGGCCCAGGGCCCCACGACGGCGTCGCCGACGCCCAGCACGTCACCGGTCACGACGGGTGGCGGGCCCAGCCCCGCGAGGGTGTCGCGCGACCGACTGCCCAGCACCGCCGGTACGTCGATTCCCCCGCGGACGCCCACGTAACTGCGCACCCCGGTGACGGGCCGGCCGATCTCCAGGCTCGCCCCGGCCTCCAGCCGGAGGACCTCACCGGTGGCGGCGGTGCGTCGGGAACCGCCCGGGGTCACGACGACGACGAGGGCCTCCGCCCCCGTGACCGCCACGATCGCGGGCGCGTCCGTCATGAGCGTGAGCCCGCCGAGCAGCACCTCGAGCACTGCGGCCGCCGGGTCGGTGCCGACGGCCCGCAGGGCGGTGGCCGCGGCGGCGCGGTCGGCGGCCCCGGAGGCCGTCACCCCGAGAGAGGCGTGGCCGGGACGACCGAGGTCCTGCACGAGCGCGGACGGCCCGGCCCGCAGCACCAGCAGACTCATCGGGGTCGTTCCGGGCTCATCGGGGCCCGCCTTCCTCACGGAAGCGGACCGTCATCCCCGGGGCGAGCAGGGCGGGGTACGGACGGTCGAGGTCCCAGAGCGGGGCGTCGGTGGTGCCGAGGAGCTGCCACCCGCCCGGGGAGGCACCCGGGTAGACGGCGCAGAAGCGGTCCGCCAATCCCACCGATCCGGCCGGGACCCGCGCGCGCGGCGAGCCCAGCCGCGGCACCGCAGGCAGGGCGGGTGTCGGCGCCGGGGCCTCGGCCGGCCCGCCCACATCCGGCCGGCCCGCATCCCGCGCGCCCGCATCCAGCTCCCGCGCGTCGACGAGGTAGAAGAACCCCGGTGCGAACCCACCGAACGCGGCCCGCCACGTGATCGACGTGTGGGTGCGGACCAGCGCCTCGGTCGACATCCCGGCGAGGTCGGCGACGGCGGCCAGGTCGGGCCCGTCGTAGCGGACGCCGATCGTCACCTCCCGCCCCCCACCTCCCACCGAATCCGCTACTCCCCTTCCGGATCCGCTATTCGGATCAGAGGCGCCGATCCGGTTTTCGGATAGCGGATTTCGGGAGGGTGGCGCAGCGGCGGGCGGATCCTGGGCGAGCAGAGCCTCGAGCCGCCGACGCAGCCCCCGCAGGGCGGAGGCGTCCCGCGCGGTCACCAGCACCGTGCGGGCCGCCGCGACCACATCGAGCGCCTCGGGCCGCAACTGCTCGATCCTCCCGGCCAGCGCGACGGCCTCGGCCAGATCGGCACAGTCGAGCAACAGCGCCGTCTCCCCGCAGCGGCGGATCCTCGTCGTCGTCATCCCGTGCCCGGCTCCCCCACCACGCCGCGCCCCAGCGCGCCGCCCGGCCGGGTGAACGGCGCCACCTCCACCCCGGCCGACTCGAGCGACGCGCGCACGCGGCGGGCGAGGTCGACGGCACCGGGGGTGTCACCGTGCACGCACACCGAGGCAGCGGTGACCACCACCCGCGCGCCCTCGTGGGTGGTGATCGCCCGGCCGGTCGCCATCGCCACCACGCGGTCGGCGACCTCGTCGCCATCGGTGATCACCGCACCCGGCTCACCGCGTGGGACCAGGGTGCCGTCGGGCCGGTACCCGCGGTCGGCGAACGCCTCCGTCACCGCGGGGACGCCGGCCGCCTCGGCATGGGCGAGCACCACCGCACCGGGCAGGCCGAGGATCGGCAGCGGCTCCTCGTCGGCGAGGTCGGCGTACCGGAGGACGGCATCCACGACGCCCGCGGCCTGCTCGGCATCCCGCACAATACGGTTGTAGAGGGCGCCGTGGGGCTTGACGTACCGCACCCGGGTGCCGCGCCGTCGAGCCGCCATGTCCAGCTCCACCAACTGGAACTCCACCAGCCGGGCGACCTCCTCCCGGTCCAGCTCGTGCTCGATCCGGCCGAAGTTCGCGCCGTCCCGGTATGACGGGTGCGCACCCAGCGCGACCCCCCGCTGCGCGGCCGCGGCGGCGGTGGCGTTCATGGTGGGCCGGTTGCCGGCATGGAAGCCGCACGCGACGTTGGCGGAGGTCACCACATCGAGAAGCGCGGCGTCATCGGGATCCGGTCCGGCGGAGGGGGCGAGCGACGCGGTCCAGCGCGGCGTCCCCCGGCGGGCCTCGCCGAGGTCGCAGTTGAGATCGATCCTGCGCGCCTGTCCAACCACCCTTCCATCCTGCCCCAGGTTCACCCCTGGCAGCAGGGGCGGTCATGATGGAGGTCATGATCGTCATCCGCTGCGGCTCGTCGCCGGTCCCGACGGTTCTCGGAGAACGTCCCCGTATCCAGGTCAGCGAGGTGCCGACCAAGGATGAGGTCAACCGGGCCCTCGCCGAGGTGGGCCCGGGCCGCCGCCTCGTGCTCTGCGGCACCGACGCCGCGCTGGCCGCACTGCTCACCCGCCTCCTGCGGACCGAGAACCTCGACGCCGAGGTCGCCTACGTCGCCGACGAGCCCACCCCCGCCACCCGCGCCTACGGCCTACCGACCGGGTCGGAGGCCGCCAAGCTCGGCGTCCGGGGCACGGCCCGCGAGGTTCCGCTCGTGCGCGACGAGACCGGGACGGTCCTCGTCGGCGAGGCCCTCGTGCACGGGACCGGGGGCGCCCGACTCGTGGGCGAGGCCTACGCCGACGACACCGTGGTCTTCTCCGGGGAGACCGCCACCCTCACCGTCCGGCCCACGCTCGAGATGCCGGGGGTCCGCGCCACCGCCGCCCGGCCACGCAGGCTGCGACGCCGTCAGTGGGTGGCGGCCCGGGCGGTACAACTGGGCACCGAGGCCGGGTTGCTCACCCGTGACGGGGTGACCGGCAGGCGCGCCATCAAGAGGACGACTTTCTATCGTCATACCGAGCCATGGAGGCTCGTGTCGCCCTGAGCGGCGGCATCACCGACGTGGGCCGGTCCGGCGAGTCCGGCCATTCCTCCAGCAACTCCGGCTCGACCGCGGGCCTACGCACGGTCGGCGGCAGGGTGGCCAGCGCCGAGATCTTGCTGAGCCCCGCGACCTGCATCATGTCCACGAGGATCGACCGCAGCTGAGCCAGCATGACGGTCTCGGTCAGGCCCGATCCCGCGACCAGTTCCCGCTTGGCGCGGGACGCCACCGCCCGCAACTCCCGGTGGACCTCGGCGTCCGTGGGGGCGTCGGGGTCCGCGGCCACCCGCCTCGTGAGCACCTCCAGCGCCCCTGCCAGCCCCGCGATCAACGAGCTCAGCGCAGGCGGCACGTCTACCTGGTCGTCGGCCGCCACGATCGCCCGGCGCGCGAGGACGCGGATGTTGCGGATGCCGTTGTCCAGCGGGTTGAGCATGCTCGTCAGGACGATCTCCTCCGGGCGCCGTCGCCGGTAGAACGGGGAGATCCGCACCAACTCGCGCGCTCCCGCGAGCTGCTCGGAGATCGCGTCGACGGCGGGCTGGGTGTCCCGGGCGTCCTGCAGGGCGGAACGTATGAGCTCGGAGTCCCGCCGTTCCAACCCGTCCGCGACCTCGGCGAGCACCGACGAGGCCACCCCCAACAGCGACGCCGCCTCCCGGCGGGCGCGGCGCAGCGGATGGACGGGCATGAGCGCCATCGCGGCCAGTGCCACCACGCCGCCCACCGCCGCATCGAGCATCCGTTCGTACCCGCCCGCACTGCCCGGCGGCAGGATGGTGGCCACGAGGATGGCCGAGGAGGCCGACTGGGTGCCGGTGATGGCCCCGCGGTCGACGAACACCGCCGCCGACATCGCGAGGATCACCACGACGACGATCTGCCACGCGCCGGAGCCGATCTCCCGGATAAGCAGGTCGCCCAACCCGACGCCGACGATGACGCCGAGCACCAACTCCGCCCCCCTGCGCACACGACGCCCCATGCCGGTGCCCAGGGCGATGGCGGCCGCGATGGGCGCGAAGAAGGGTGCCGCGTGGTTCAGCACGTCGTGGGCGAGGAACCACGCCAGCCCCGCGGCGAGGCCGCACTGCAGGATCGGCAGGAACGCGTAACCGAGACGCCGGGTGCGCGCCCTCAGCGGGCCCGGAAGCGCGGCGTAGACGCCCAGCGCGCGGGCGTCCAGCCGGTCACGCCAGGCCGAGAGGCGCGGCGGCGTGCGGGTCTGACTCATTGACCAGGTCCAGGCAGCGGATGTACTCGTCCTCCTCACCGATCGACTGCGCGGCGCGGGCCAGCGCGGCGACGCAACGGAGGAAGCCACGGTTGGGCTCATGGTCGTACGGCACGGGGCCGAAGCCCTTCCAGCCGTGGCGGCGAAGCTGGTCCAGCCCGCGGTGATAACCGGTGCGGGCGAACGCGTAGGCGCTGATCACCTCGCCGGAGTCGAGCGCACGCTCGGCGAGCTCGGCCCAGGCGATCGACGCGGTGGGGTGGGAGGCCGCCACGGTGCGGGGATCCTCACCGGCGGCGACGGCGGCCTCCGCCTCCGGGTCACCGGTGAGACGGGTGGGCGGGGGGCCGAGGAGATCTCCGAACTGGGTCATGACCCCATTGTCCATGAATCCGCCGGATCGCCACCTTCGGCCCCGTTGGCTATGGTGGAGGGCATACGGCGTCCCCGCGGGGGGCGCCGTGCGCTCGTCGCGGGCAGCAATGCACGCCCCTTCGGAGCGATCATGGTCCCGGTGTCGAGGCCCCGTAACGCGGAGTACCAGAACGCGTCGGACGAGCTTCCACCGGAACCGGACGGAGTCAACGGACAGGCCGCACGTGGGCCGGAAGGAAACCTGTGTCACGACAGCGTATTGCGATCATCGGAGCCGGCCCCAGTGGGATGGCGGCCCTCAGGGCCTTCGAGTCGGCCCAGCGGTCCGGGGCCAAGATCCCCGAGATCGTGGCCTACGAGAAGCAGGACGACTGGGGCGGCCAGTGGAACTACAACTGGCGGTCGGGCACCGACAAGTACGGCGAGCCGGTGCACTCCTCCATGTACCGCAACCTGTGGTCGAACGGCCCCAAGGAGGCGCTCGAGTTCGCCGAGTACACGTTCGACGAGCACTTCGGCAGGCCGATCTCGTCCTACCCGCCGCGTGAGGTCCTGTGGGACTACATCGACGGACGGGTCCAGGGTTCGAACGTCAAGGACAAGGTCCAGTTCTCCACGGCCGTCCGCTGGGTAGACTACGACCGCGAGCTGGACACCTTCACCGTCACGGTGGAGAATCTCAAGTCCGGGAAGACGACCTCGTCGGAGTTCGACCGGATCATCGTCTCCACCGGGCATTTCTCGTACCCGAACATCCCGGACTTCACGGGGATCGAGACCTTCCCCGGGTCGATCCGCCACGCCCACGACTTCCGCGGAGCCGAGAAGTTAGCAGACAAGCGCGTCCTGCTGATCGGCGCCTCCTACTCGGCCGAGGACATCGGGGTCCAGGCCTTCAAGATGGGCGCCCGCTCGGTGACGATCTCCTATCGCACCGCCCCCATGGGCTACGACTGGCCGGACGGGATGGAGGAACTGCCACTCGTCCGGCGGTTCGACGGCGAGACCGTCCACTTCACCGGCGGCCAGACCCGCGAGTTCGACGCCGTGATCCTGTGCACCGGTTACCTCCACAAGTACCCGTTCCTGCCCGCGGAGCTGGCCCTGCAGTCGCCCAACAACATCTATCCCGCGGGCCTGTACCGCGGTGTGGTGTGGCAGAAGAACCCCAAGGTCTACTACCTGGGCGCCCAGGACCAGTGGTTCACGTTCAACATGTTCGACGCCCAGGCCTGGTACGTCCGCGACCTCATCCTGAGCCGGGCCAAGTTGCCGTCCGCCGAGGAGCGGGTCGCCCACATGCGGGCCTGGCGGAACCGCTTCCAGGAGTTGGAAGGGGACGCCGACGACGTGCGCTTCCAGGCCGATTACGTCCGCGACCTCATCGAGGCCACGGACTACCCGATGTTCGACCTCGACCAGGTGGTCGAGATCTTCCTCGCCTGGAAGGAGGACAAGAAGAAGAACATCCTGACCTACCGGGACAAGCCGTACCGGTCCGTCCTCACCGGGACCATGGCGTCCGTCCATCACACCCCGTGGCTCCAGGAGTTGGACGACTCCCGCGAGCGGTACCTCTCGACGCCGGCGAAGACCGAGATCGAGGAGCTCGTGGTCGGGGACCAACTCGCGGCGGGAGCCGACTCCGCAGCGGAAGTGGACGTCCCCGTCGCCGGGGAGTGAACCCTCGGTGACGTCTGGGGGCGAATCCGCTGCCGGGCCCGACCCGAGGAGACAGACTTGAGCGCGTGACCGCGTCTCCTGCCTCCTCGCCCGCGCCCTCCTCGCCCGCTCCCCCCGGGTCCACGGAGTCCGCCCACCCCACCGCCGGCATCGGCCGTCGCTCCCTGCTCAAGGCGGGAGCCCTGGCCGGCGCCGCGGTGGGGACCGGCGTGCTGGCGGGCCACTCCGCTCTCGCCGGAGCAGCGCCCGGCGTCGTCTTCCGGCACGGTGTGGCCTCGGGCGACCCCATGGCGGACCGCGTCATCCTGTGGACGCGGGTGACGCCCACCCCGCAGGCGAGCCCCGGTTCCGGGATCGGTGACCCCGTCGTCGTCGCGTGGGAGGTCGCCACCGACCCCGGTTTCACCTCGCCCGTGCGCACCGGGTCCCTCGTCACCGACGCCGGCCGCGACCACACGGTCAAGGTCGACTGCACCGGCCTGGCGCCGGACCGCTGGTACCACTACCGGTTCCGCGCGCTCGGCGAGGTCTCGCGAACCGGCCGCACCCGCACCGCCCCCGCCGACGGCGCCATGCCCACGACCGGTCGCTGGCGGGTGGGCGTGGTCTCCTGTTCCAACTGGGAGGCCGGGTACTTCTCCGGTTACCGTCACCTCGAGGCGCGCGGGGACCTGGACGCGATCATCGAACTGGGCGACTACATCTACGAGTACGGCCGCGGCGAGTACACCGCCGCCGCCGGGGCGATCCGCCCGCACGAGCCGCCGCACGAGATCGTCACCCTGGCCGACTACCGGATCCGGCTGGCGCAGTACCACACCGATTCCGACCTGCAGTCCCTGCACGCGCACGTGCCGTGGATCTGCACGTGGGACGACCACGAGGTCGCCAACGACTCCTGGGAGCACGGCGCTGAGAACCACCAGCCGCACGAGGGACCGTTCCACGATCGCAAGGCCGCGTCCGCGCAGGCCTACTTCGAGTGGATGCCCGTCCGGCCGGAGTCCCTGCGCGATGGCGGTCACCTGTACCGACGCCTGCGCTGGGGGTCGTTGGCCGAGATCTCCATGCTCGACCTGCGCTCCTATCGTTCCAAGAGCCCCGACCGGCTCGACGGCCGCGCGATCGACCAGACCAACACGATGACCGGCCCGGAGCAGTTCGACTGGTTGGCCCGCGGGCTGAATTCGTCGACGGCCCGCTGGAACGTCATCGGGAATTCGGTGATGGTCACGCCCGTGCTCATCCCGCCGCTGGACCCGCGCACGACCGGCGCACTCACCGAACTGCTGGGCGTCCCCCGCGAGGGCATCACCTACAACTCCGATCAGTGGGACGGTTACGCCGGTGAGCGTCGACGCCTGTTCGAGGTGATCCGCGGCACCGGTAACCGGAACCACGTCTTCCTCACCGGGGACATCCACACGTCCTGGGCGAACGAGGTGCCGTTCGATCCGGCCGACTACCCGGGGGCCGGCACCGGTGCGGTCGAATTCGTCACCCCGTCCATCACGAGCAACAACATCAACGACATGGTGGGCGGGCTTCCCGAGGGCAACCCGCTCTCCCAGGCTGCCCAGGGTGCGCTGACCGGCGTGAACCGGCACGTACGCTGGGCGGACCTCGACCGCCACGGCTTCACCGTCGTCGAGTTCACCCGTGACTACGCCCACGCCGACTACTGGGCCCTCGTCGCGCGCGAGGACCCGAACAGTGGCGCGTATCCGATGGCCAGCTGGCGCTCCCCGCACGGCACCGACCGCCTGGAACCCGCTGGACTGCTCCCCTGAACGGCGGGGCCGGTCCCCCGAACGGCATGGCCACTCGCCCGATCCGGCGGGGCCCCTGCACCCCCGGAATCACAGGTCGGTCGGCTACGGTGGCGGGTCGACGCGGCCCGTCCGGGGCCGGCGACGCGCACCGGGAGTAGTAGATGACGACGACGAGCCAGCAGCCGGCCGCCGGGGATCCGAACCCCGCGGGACAGTCGGGCGGGGGCCCGGAGGGTGGGGCACGTCCGGGCAGTGGCCAGCTGGGCGGTCGCGGCGGGCGGGGCCGTGGCGCCGTCGCGGCGGCCGTGGTGGTGGCGCTCCTCGTGATCGCCGCGCTCGCATGGCTCGTCCTCGCCGGACCGCTGTCGTCGTCCGCGCGGGCCGAGCGGGAGGTCGAGCAGACGCTGGAGAGCATGAGCTCGGCGGAGTCGTTCGCCGAGTTCAACGGTCACATGTGTGCGGAGAACCGCGTCCCGCAGGAGCTCGTGGACACCATCACCGCGTCGAGCGAGGCGACGGGTTCCGACCTCGACTCGATGTTCCGCGAGTCGATCGCGGGGTCGTTCCCCCAGGATCTCGAGGTCCTCGGGGTGGAAATCTCGGGCGACGGGACCGAGGCCACCGCGACCGTCGAGTCGGAGTCGGACGGTTCGGGCCCGGAGCAGATCCATATGCGCGACGAGGACGGTGCGTGGAAGATGTGCCAGCCCGGCGTCGGGATGGGTGCCGTCCCGCAGGACCAGCAGCCGGGCTGAGCCGCCCCGCCGGCCGTCAGGAGGTGGCCCGGCCGCCCGGCGACCTGCCGACGCTCAGGCTGGCCGGGTCGGCCGCTGACCGTTGCGGCTGTCCCGCTCGATGCTGGGCGGGTTGGTGAAGTGGCCGTCATCGGCGATGAGGCGGTCGAGGTGAAGTCGCCACTGGTGGTCGAGAATCCGGTCACGTGCCTGGGCCAGTGGCCCGTGGGGTGTGGTGCGGTGTTCGTGTCCGGTTTCGGTGATGATCGTCAGCTCGCCCAGAGGCCCCGGCCGGTAGGCGCAGTGGCCGAAGGTTTTCTCCCGGTGGTGCTTCCGGCAGTGGCAGAACAGATTCCACTCGGCCGTAGGCCCGCCCAGCTCAGGACGCTGGTGGTCGAAGGCGATGGCATGGTCGATCTCGCAGTCATACGCGTCCACCGTGCAGCCGGGGTGACGGCAGGTCCCGTCGCGTAGCCGGATCCGCTCGGCCAGCGCCGGGGTGATGGCGTACTTGAGCATCGCGTCCGGCTTGTCCTGGGCCCCCGGCTGCGGGTCGATCAGTTCGAACCTCACCTTCGCGTCGCCGCCGGACAGGAGTTCCTCGCACAGCCAGTCGAAGCTCGAGTAGGCGCCGTTGACGAACTGCACGCGGTTGGGCAGTCCCTGGGCGACGCTGTCGATGACGGAGATCCGGATGGGCTGCTCCGTGCCCCACGACGCGCCCAGCTGCGGCCTGCCGGCGCCGGCCGGGGCGGTGTCGGCGGAGGCGGTGTCGGCAGGGGCGTCGCCGGCGCGGGCGGCGGCAGCAGAAGCAGCAGCATCCGTGTCGCTGCCGCTGTCGGCGGGCCCTTCCGGGTCGTACAGGCTGGTGCCGATGTCGTCGGTGGTCGGGTCCCCGAGTGCGCAGAGCGCGTCGGCGCGCAGTTGGTCCCGCGTGCGGGGGTGGCCCGCCTCGGAGGCGGCGCGGGCGGCGGCGTCGATCCGGCGGCGCAACTTCTCGGCGTCGCCACTGGGCAGCGAGGCCCACATGCTGGTCATGCCGTCGCGTGCCGGACGGAACCGGACCGTGCGCTGCTCCATGGCGGCGGCCACAGCATCGCCGGCGGCCTGCGGGTCGTGACGCTCCCGGGACGCGTCGACCGCGGTGTCCAGTGCCACCCGGCTTGGCCGGTGACCACCGTCGAGGTCTCGGGTCAGGGCGCCGACGACGTCCGATTCCACCGCGCCGATGATCTGGTCGGGAACCCCTGCCAGGCGACAGGCGGCGTCGATCGCCAACTGTTCGGGGACCAGTCCCCGTTCGACCGCCTTGCGCAGCCGCGGTAGCCGGGTGTGGATCTGCACGCCGGCCGTGACCAGCCGCGCGGCGTGCCACCCGGTCAGCGACATGGCCGCGGCCAGATGATCGCGCGCCCGATCGGCGGGCTCGAGCCGGGAATAGTCGGGACGGGAGTCGGTGGACTGCTGCCCGTGCGCCGACTCCCGGGCCTCCCGGTCGAGACGCCCCATTGCCTCGACCAGCAGGTGGGCAGCGTGCAGCCGGGTCGCCGCTGCCAGGTTCTGTGCCAGCGTGGCCGAGCGCGCCACCTCGCTCAGCGCCTCGGCGCCCAGCGTGTCGAGGGGTTCCGACACGGCGCGAAGCGCCCCGGCGGAGGCCGAGCTCGTCGTCGTTCCCGTTTTCTCGCTCATCACCGCACCCCCTCCGACGCCGCGCCGTAATCGAACATACAAGCGATTGTACCGGCGCTGCGGAACTAGCACAAGAGTTCGACCCCGGAAGGGTCCGCGTACGACAGCGGCGCCCCTCCGAGTGGAGGAGCGCCGCTGGTGGGGCGGGGTCGGACCGCGGTGAGGACTGATCGGTCAGACGGGCGGGATCAGGCCGTACCGATCAGGCCGCGTTCGATCAAGCAGCGGCACCCTTGGACTTACCCGCCGACTTCAGGTCGTTGCACGCCTCGACAACGCGCTCGGACATGGCCTGCTCGGCCTTCTTCAGGTACGAACGCGGGTCGTAGACCTTCTTGTTGCCGACCTCGCCGTCGACCTTGAGCACACCGTCGTAGTTGCCGAACATGTGAGCGGCGATCGGACGGGTGAACGCGTACTGGGTGTCGGTGTCTACGTTCATCTTGATGACGCCGTAGGACAGCGCCTCCTCGATCTCGCTCTTGGCCGAGCCCGAACCGCCGTGGAAGACGAAGTCAAACGGCAGGTCACCGGCGTTGAGCCCCAGCTTCTCGACCGCGACGTCCTGGCCCATCTTCAGCACCTCGGGCTTGAGCTTGACGTTGCCCGGCTTGTAGACACCGTGGACGTTGCCGAAGGTCGCGGCCAGCAGATAACGCTGCCCGGTGTTGCCGGCGCCGAGTGCGTCGATGGTGGCCTCGAAGTCCTCACGGGAGGTGTAGAGCTTCTCGTTGATCTCGTTCTCGACACCGTCCTCCTCGCCGCCGACGACGCCGATCTCGATCTCGAGGATCTGCTTGGCGTTGGCCGTCTTCTCGAGCAGCTCCTTGGCGATCTCGAGGTTGCGGTCGAGCGGGGTGGCCGAGCCGTCCCACATGTGCGACTGGAACAGCGGGTTCTCGCCGCGGTCGACGCGCGCCTGGGAGATCTCGATGAGCGGTCGTACGAAGCCGTCGAGCTTGTCCTCGGGGCAGTGGTCGGTGTGCAGCGCGACCAGGATGTCGTACTTCGCAGCGATGACGTGCGCGAACTCGGCGAGCGCGACCGCGCCGGTGACCATGTCCTTGACGTTCAGGCCCGAGCCGAACTCGGAACCGCCGGTGGAGAACTGGATGATGCCATCGGACCCGGCGTCGGCGAAGCCCTTGATGGCCGCGTTGATGGTCTCCGAGGACGTGCAGTTGATCGCCGGGTAGGCGAAGCCCTCGTTACGGGCCCGGTCGAGCATGTCCTTGTACTGTTCGGGAGTTGCGATGGGCATGTGGTCTCCTCCAGGGTTCTCGGCTGTGCGACGTGCGCATCTCGGGGCGCCGCACCCCTGTGGAGGTGGGCGCACACCCTCCAGCCTAGGCCAGCGTGACGGGGCGCACCCGCGAGCCGGGTGCGACACGCTACCGGCGGAGCAGTTCGGCGAGCGCGGTGTCGGCCCGGGCGAGGTCGTCGCGGTCGAATGTCGAGGTCGAGGCCATGATCTCGTCGGCCCCGGTCCGCTCCACCAGCGCGGCGAGCTCCCCCGCCACTTTCCCGGCTTCCCCGTGGAGGGCCCCCGCCATCCAGTCCTCCATCCGACGGAGCTGCTGCGGACGGAATCTTCGGTCCAGGATCTCCGCCGGCGACCGGAGCGGGCCGAACACCCCGGTCTCCCGCGACTCGGCCATCGCCCAGGCCTCCGGCAGCAGCAGGCCCCTCGCGTCCTCGATGGAGTCGGCGACCATCACCTCCAGGCTCACCACCACGTACGGTTCCGGCGTGGCGTCGCTCGGCCGGAACGTCTCGCGGTAGCGGTCCAGCGGCGTGGGGTCGGCGAGCAGTCGCGGTCCCCCGACCACGACGGGCAGGCCGGCGCGCGCGGCGACCTCGAGGCCCCGGCCGGTGGCGAGCACGAACACCGGGGGCGGGTCCTCGACGACCGGCAGCGAGGTGACGGGGCCGCGGCCGTGGAGGAAGTCGAGTACGGCCGTGATGTCGCGGGCGAAGGCGTCGGTGCCGTAGTCGGTGACACCGAGCGCCTCGCGGACCGGCGCGGTGAACCCGAGCGAACGCCCCACCCCCAGGTCGATCCGGCCCGGGTGCATGGCCTCGAGCATGGCGAACTGCTCGGCGACGACCAGCGGCCGGTGATGGGCGAGCATCACGCCCCCGGAGCCGAGCCGGATGCGCGTGGTGCGCGCGGCGGCGGCCGCGACCAGTAGGGGCGGGCTCCCGCTCGCGATGCCGGGGACGGAGTGGTGCTCCGCCGTCCAGTAGCGGTGGAACCCCAGGGCGTCGGCCCGCTCCGCGCGGACCAGCGTGCCCTCGATCGCGGCGGCGTGGGACTCGCCGACGCGGGTCCGCGACCTGTCCAGGAGGGACAGTCGGAGGGTGTCCGGCAGGTCTGTGGGGGCCACGACCCCACCGTAGCGCCGCGGGTGGCGGGGTCCCGCGCGCTGCAGGATCACGGGCGGGCGGATTGTGATGCCCCGGTGATCACGCACCTCCTGGCCGAGCAGGCCCCTCAGGTTCTCGCGCTGGGCCCCGGCTTCATGGATCCCGAGTTCTGGCTGTCCGGCGACGGGCCGTTCGGCAAGGCCATCCTCCCGGCACTGCTGTCCGTGGTCTTCATCGAGTCCGGCCTCCTGTTCCCGTTCCTGCCCGGGGACTCCCTGCTGTTCACGGCGGGCCTGCTCACACAGCAGGACAATCCCTTCGCCCCACTGTGGGTGGTGCTGGTGACCGCGCCGATCGCGGCATTCCTCGGTGACCAGGTGGGGTATTTCATCGGCAACCGCTGGGGACATCACCTGCGGGAGCGGCCGGACGGGCGGTTCTTCAAGCAGGCCTACATCCACGAGTCCCACGAGTTCTTCGAGAAGTGGGGCCCTGCGACCATCATCCTGTGCCGCTTCGTGCCGATCGTCCGCACCTATGCGCCACTGGTCGCGGGCATGGCCGGGATGCGCTACCGGGTCTTCGTCGCGTTCAACGTGATCGGGGCCCTGTTGTGGGCGGCGGGCGTGACCGCGCTCGGCGCGTGGCTCGGCCAGTTCACCTTCATCAAGGAGCACATCGATCTCATCCTCATCGGGATCGTGCTGGTGTCGGTGCTGCCGATGCTGATCACCGCGGGACCGAAGCTCCTCGCCCGGATCCGCAACGGGCCGGCCGCCCCGGCCGCCTGAGTCGTCGCCGGCCCGCCGCCTAGTCCGGCCCGCGCCGCCCCGGCCCTCGCCACCCCGGTCCGCGCCAGCGCAGCGCGGCGACCGTCGCCCCGATCACCACGAGCACCCCGATCCCCTGCAGCCCCGGGGAGTCGTCGGCCTCGCCGAGAACGACCGCCGTCGCCCCCAGCGCGATCGCGACCAGCACGGCGGTCAGCACCAGTGCGAAGTGCAGCGCGCGCCTCATTCCTCCACCCACTCCAGCAGGTCCCCGGGCTGGCACTCGAGGACGCGGCACATGGCCTCGAGAGTGCTGAACCGCACAGCCTTGGCCCGGCCGTTCTTCAGCACCGAGACGTTCGCCGGCGTCAGTCCCACCCGCTCCGCGAACTCGCCGACGCTCATCTTGCGCCTGGCCAGTTCCACGTCGATCCGCACGACGATCGGCATCAGACCACCGCGTCCATCTCGGAGCGCAGGGAGGTGGCCTGCCGCAGCAGGGCGCGCATGACCACCATGAGAAGCGCGGCGACCGTGATGACGACGACGACGAGGAAGAGCAGGAGCGGGAGACCGGGGTCATCAGCGTTGATGCCGACCAGCACCAGCACGACCACGAGCATCACCCAGGCCGCGACGATCGCCCCCAGGATCACATCGACCCAGACCAGGGACGCGTCCGTGAAGATGCGGTCGGCCTTGACCATCGAGAGCAACTTCCAGGTGGCCACGACCACGACCTGGATGCACACCACCCAGTAGATCGATACGGCCGTCAGCGGCCAGCGCAGATGCGCCGCCTCCGGCGTCGTCTCCGCCATGTGCGCGAACTGACCCGGCAGCGACATCACCTCGAACAGGACCAGGATCGCGAACAGCACCACCAGGAACACCCGCAGCGGAAGTACCGCTCGTCTTTCGATCTCCATGCAACGACTATGGGCCACTATCTATCGAAAATCAATAGGCGTCGCCCGGGCGAGGCGCTCAGGGCGAGGCGCTCAGGCCGGAGCGGCGTGTTCGCGGATCCAGGCGTGCATCGCGATCCCGGCGGCCACCCCCGCGTTGATCGACCGGGTCGAGCCGAACTGGGCGATGGAGACGGTCTTCGCGGCACGCAGGCGGGCGTCGTCGCTCACCCCGGGGCCCTCCTGACCGAAGAGCAGGACGCAGGCGCGCGGCAGGCGAGCGGTCTCCAGCGGCTCGGCGCCGGGAAGGTTGTCGACGGCGACGACCGGCAGCCCCTCGGACTCGGCCCAGTCCATGAGCGCGGCCACGTCCTCGTGGTGACGCAGATGCTGGTAGCGGTCGGTGACCATGGCTCCGCGCCGGTTCCAGCGTCGCCGCCCCACGATGTGCACCTCGGCCGCCAGGAAGGCGTTGGCGGTGCGCACCACGGTGCCGATGTTGGCGTCGTGCCCGAAGTTCTCGATCGCCACGTGGAACGGGTGCCGCCGGGTGTCGAGGTCGGCGACGATCGCTTCGCGGCGCCAGTACCGGTAGCGGTCGACCACGTTGCGGCGATCCCCCTGGTCGAGGAGGTCGGGATCCCACCGGTCGCCGACCGGACGCGGCTCGTCCGGGTGCTCGAGCTCCCACGGGCCGACGCCGACCGCGCCCTCGCCCCATTCGGTGGGGCCCGCCGCGGGCTCCGTGGAGTCCGCCGGGCCCTGCGGATCCACTTCCGTCACGAGGTCAGGCGCCGGTTGGACAGCTTGACCAGGCGACCCGGGGCGACCTGCGAGGCGAGATACATGGCGGTGGCCTGCGCCCCGACCGGTCGATGGACCTCGCGGCCCAGCGCGCTGCGGATCCGGCCCACCATCCCGGTGGGCCTCCGTCGCGTCTGCTCGGCCAGGTCGAGGACCTCGCCGGCGACGTCGCCCTCGGTGAGGCGCACGCCCATGGTGCGCATCCCGGCGGTGTCGACGCCCTCGAGCATCCCCGTGCCCACGTACAGTGGCCACACCGAGCACACCCTGATGCCGTGGGGCGCCCACTCCAGGTCCAGGGCCTCGGTGATACCGCGGACCGCGAACTTGGTGGCCGAGTACGTCGCCATCTCGGCCTGGCCGTAGATCGCCGACGCCGAACAGAGGTTCACCACGGTGGGGGTGGAGGCCTTCCGCAGGAACGGGAACGCGGCCCGACAGCCGTAGAGGACGCCCTTGACGTTGACGTCCACCAGCGCGGAGTCCTTCTCGAAGCTCGCGTCCATGAACGGCGTGCCGTAGAGCAGGCCGGCATTGTTGACCAGCACGTCCAACGCGCCGCCGCTGCGGGAGGTGAGCTCGGCCAGAGCTGCTTCCCACGCGCCCGGGTCTGTGACATCGAGGGCACCGGTGACGATGCGGTCGTCGCTCTCGGCCCATGCGCAGGGCTCGAGGTCGTACGCGCCGACCAGGTAGCCGGCGTCGGCGAACCGGCGGGCGGTCGCCTCGCCGATCCCGCGCCCGGCACCGGTGACGAGGACGGTGCGGGGGGTTCCGGAGGCGGTCACGGCCTGCTCCCGGCGTTCCGGGCGGCCGCGGCGGTGCCGGTGAGCAGCAGGAGCGCCGCCGTGGCGTAGGTGTCGATCACTCCGACGTCCAGCGACCGGGCGAGGGCGGTCCCGCCCTCGGCCCGGCGGCGGGCCAGGATGAGCGAATCGCTGAGCAGGAACACGGGCCCGGCGACCGCCAACACCGAGGCCGCCGGGCCGTGCGAACGGTCGACGGAGGTGGCGAGCGCGGACAGCGTGGCGAGCAGCCCGCCGTATGCCGCGAGCGGGGCATTGCGGCGGTTCTCCGTGAGGAGCACCGCACCGGCGACACCGGCGACCACGCCGTGCACGGCGGATTGCACCGGCTTGAACCGCAGCCCCGAACGCAGCATCAGTCCACCGAGTGCGAGGTGCCCCACCCCGAACGCCGCGGCCCCCGCAACGAGACGGGACGTCGACCGGCTCGCGTGGCCGCCGCCGAGCATGAGGATCGCGTCGCCCGCCGTGTACCCCGCCCCGGTGACCGACAGCAGGGCGGTGTCGACCGCGGAGAGCCGGCCGTCGCGTAGGGCGATCGTCAGCGCCGCCGGCACGATCACCGGCTTGCACAGCTTCTCCAGCGCGCCGACCCCGGTGGCCTTGGCGATCTCCGTCCCCGCGGTGGCCGCGAGGAACGCGGGCCCCTCCGGGCGGGAGGTGTCGGCGAGCGAGCCCACCCGCTCCGTCAGCGCCTGCACCAGGCGATCGCGGAATGCCCTCGTCGTCGTCGTATCCATGCTGGTCACTCCAGTCCCAGGTCGGTCAGGCCCAGCAGCGCGCGGTACTCCACGCCCTCGGCGCGGATCACCTCGTCGGCGCCGGTCGCGCGGTCCACCACGGTGGCCACGCCCACGACCTCGGCGCCCGCCTCGCGCAGGGCGGTGACGGCGGTGAGGGGCGAGTTCCCGGTGGTGGTGGTGTCCTCGACGACGAGGACCCGCCTGCCCACGATGTCAGGGCCCTCGATGCGACGCTGCATGCCGTGTTTCTTGGCCTCCTTGCGCACCACGAACGCGTTGATCGGCCGGCCGGGCGCGTGCATGATCGCGGTGGCCACCGGATCCGCGCCGAGCGTCAACCCACCGACTGCGTCGAAATCCCAGTCCTCGGTGAGCTCGCGCAGCAGCCGCCCGATCAACGGCGAGGCCTCGTGGTGCAGCGTGGCGCGGCGGAGGTCGACGTAGTAGTCGGCCTCCCGCCCCGACGAGAGGGTGACTCGACCGTGGACGATGGCCAATTCGGCGACCAGCTCGGCGAGCCTGCGGCGCGGATCGGGATCGATATCGGTGGCGGCGGGCATACAGCTCCCTCGGTGGTGGCAATGTCACGACGGTGGGACGGGAATCGATCCCGTCGACCACGACTCTAGACCGGCCCCCGGACAGCAGTGGACGGGTCGACCGCTCGGTGCGGTCGACCCGTCCACTCCCGGAGCGCGGGCGGGATTCAGCTGTGGGCGTCAGCCCTCGCCGCCGGTGCCCCCACCCGTGTCGTCGCCACCGGTGTCGTCACCGCCCGTGTCGTCACCGCCGGTGTCGTCACCGCCACCGACCGGAGGCGTGGGACCGGAACCGCTGCTGCCGAGCGATCCCAGGGAACCGCTGTCGAGGGTGCCGCTCTCCTCGGGCTCGACGACCGGCGGGGGCCAGCCCTCCTCGTACGCCGACCACGCGTAGAGCTGCGCGGTGCCCTGCGCGGCCGCCGAGTTGGCGCCCTGCGCACACACCGTGAAGAAGCCGACCTTGTCCGTCCCACGGGGGCTGGTGGCCGGCGGGCCGAGGGTGATGGTCCGGGTGGTGTTGGCACCGTTGTTCAGCGCGAACGCGGTGGTGGTACCGAACAGGCCCTTGACCTTGGCGTCGGTGTTACCGGCGGTGATCTGGCTCCGCAGCGTCACCGCCTGGCTGGCCATGTTGCCGAGACTGCCCTGCGGGAGGAGCTGGAAGAGCGGCCACAGCGGCACCCGCATGGTGCCGGAGGAACCGGCCACCTGCATCGTGATCGCCACCTCCTCGGCCTTGGAGTTCTGGAACTTCGAGTAGTACTCGATCGACTGCTCCACGACCGTGGCCGTCGAGATGGACCCTCCGGGGCGGTTGGCCGCGTCCTGGCTCGGCGCCTCGCAGTAGACCTGGAAGCCCGTGTTGTTGGTCATGGTGACCTGGGCGGTTCCCGCCGCTCGATCGACGGAGACGACGTCGACGGCCATCCCGGGATGGTTGACGACGATGGTCCGTCCGTCGCCGTTGTCCCCGGGGACCACGGTGACGACGTCCTGCGCGGATGCGGCGCCGGCGCCGGCGGCCGCGATCGCCGCGCCGACCGAGACCACCGCGAGGCCCTTCGTGAATTTCGAGGTAGACATGGTGCTCCTTGACTAGTGGGCGGCGGGCTCAGGATCCGAGAGAACCGGAGCTGAGGCTGCCGGTGTTCTCGGGCTCGGGAGCGGGGTTCGGGTCCTCGATGTCCTCGAGACCGGTGTAGAGGAACCAATCGCCGGTGACGTTGTTCTTGCACATGAACAGTGCCGCGGCCTTCCACTGGCCGCGATCACCCGTCGCCGGGACCCCGAGGGTGGCGGTGTAGTTCACGGTGGCGCCCGCGGCGACGTCGAACTGGAGGTTGCCGCCGACCCGGGGGTCCCCGGTCCGACCGGCCACCCGCGCCTCGTTGTGCGCCTGGCGGGTATCGGCCTCGGACGAACCGACGGAGCTCCCCGCAGGGAAGACGTCGTACAACGAGCCCATGGACACCAGATCACCGTTGGCGTTGGTGTCGGACGGCCCGGTGAAGACCTGGGTGCGGTAGTACTCCCGCACTTCACGCGCCGCGGCGGCCGTGGTGACCTGGCCGTAACCGACCGGCGTGGTCTTGTCGCCCTTGGCGAAGGCCGGCACCTCGCACCGGAACGCCTGACCGGTGGTGTTGGCGATCGTTCCCGTGACCACCGTCGGGGTGTCCCCCTTGGGATCGACCGAGACGATGAGAGAGGTGTCGTCCACCTTGACGACGTAGCCCGCGAATCCGCCTCCGGGCACCTGTGCCATGGCCGGCGCGGCACCGGCGGTCAGTGCGAGAGCCGCGGCGGCGACCGTCGCCCTACGCGTCGCACTACGGATAGATAGTGTCATTCTGATTCTCCTGTCAGTCCGACACCCGGGCGGGGTCGGTGTGCTCTGCCGTGTCTGTCCGCGGATCCCATCCGCATGCCGGGTGCCTAACTGCCGAGACCCACACTGGCGAGGGATCCCTGGGCGGTGTTGCCGCCGTACTGGGGCTTGATCTCGCCCTCATAGGCGTGGAACGCGTACCGCTGACCACCGAGCTGGCACGTCAGGAACACGCCCGTCTGGAAGTCGGCGCGGGTGCCCTCACTGGGGTGGTCCAGCCGCACGGTCCGGACGACGGCCTGGCTCGCGGGCAGCGACAACGCGGAGGGGATCACCCCGTACTGCCCGGCCAGCCGGGCATCGGTCAGAGCGGCACCGCTGGCGTCCAGGGCCGCCCACTCCGGGTTCATGAACTCGCCCGCGCTGCCGATCTGGTCCGTGACCGACCCGAGGGGGATCGTCTGGTTGCCGATCTGTGGGATCTGAAGGGTGAGATCGGCGAGGGTCGTGTTCGGGAACTGCGTGTAGAAGTCCACGGATCGCGCCACGACCTCGGCCGTCGTCACCGTGGCGGCGGGTCCGCCACCGACTCCGGTGCAGCTCACCGAGGCGGCGGTGTTGTTCTGGATCGTCACCTGCACCGTGCCGTCAGCCTCGTTGAGACCGTCGACCTCGATCAGGATTCGCGGGTCGTCCACCGGGAACACCTCGGTTTGCGGATTGTTCCCCGGGATCTGCGCCTGCGCAGCCGGCGCGATGGCAGCGCCGATGGCCGCCGCCACTCCGAGTGCCGCCACACGAGCGACGGGATGCCACGTTCGTGCCATCTTGGAATCTCCTTTGCGTTTGCAATAATTCCGATAAGTACAGCGCCGATCCAGATCTATCCGGACCCCGGACACCGCCTCACCAGCAGACCGCCTCAGTGTGACATGTCGCACAAAGCTGTTACGCACTCGACGTATAACGAAATTATTACAAGACATCACTTTCGCCCCTTCCGTTACAAATGACACTTCCCCCACATTTCAGAAGCTGACGAAACATGTACCACCCGCCAACTGGTGCAATTTGTGTTTCTTTACTCCGTCAGCGGGGCGTCTCGAAAAATCCGGCCCGTTCAACTCGTTGCTCTATAAGACTGGATTCACCGCGTGTTTCATGTCACACTCTGTGCGTCTTTGTGTCACCGCACTCCCGACGGAGACACGACACCGCCCCCGGGCCCGCTTTCATGTCGAGGATCCAACGGCCCCTCGGCCGGCCCCCCTCAGAAAAGAGGATATTTATGTTCAGGAGACGCGCTCTAGCACTCGCGGCCTGCGCCGCCCTGCCGCTCGGTGCGGCCGTCGGGCTCGCGCCGGCCGCCGGAGCCCAGGCAGGTGCCGAGATCATCAATCAGACCGTGGATGTCACCTACAGCTGCATCGCTGCCAACACCAGCAACATCGGCGGTAACGCACCGTTCACCAACTCCGTGTCCGTCAGCTACCCGGAGACCGTCGCCCCCGGCGAGGTCTTCGAGGTGACGCTCCAGCCCGGGTCCATGCAGCCGGTCCAGGCTCGGACCGGCCGCGTCACCTACGACATCCAGCTGCCGACGAACGCCTACGTCGTCAGCTCGGCACTGGCCGGTGGAGAGTCCGGATTCAACAGCGGCACCCCCGCGATCGCCAAGATCAACGCCACATCCAAGGCGACCGACGCCGCCGGGACCGCGCTGCGGATCTGGGGCGGCGCCTCGGCCCGTTACGGCTCGAGCACCGGCACCTCCACCAACGCAGGTCTCCAGAAGACCAGCAACGCCGCCTTCAGGCTCCCCGCGGTGAAGATCACCATGCGCGCGCCCCTGACCCCGGGCGAGGACATCGTGGTGGGTCTGCCCGGCGCCGGAGCGGCGTCGGCCAACAACGGGGCCAACACCCAGTTCGCCTACACCCGCGGTACCAACAACACCGGAACCTATGTCGACTGCGCGGTGAGCCAGAACGCCGCCAGCCTGATCACCGTCCCTGTCACCGATTCCGCGCCGGTCACGATCGACTCCACGACCAACGTGGTGGGCGGCGATCAGACCGCGGACTCCTCCATCCCCGTCAACCTGACCGCCCAGGTCACGGCGCAGAACGTCAGCCCCTCCGACATCTCGCAGGGAACGGTCACCTTCCGTGACCAGGAGACCAACCTCGTCGTGGGAACGGCCAACCCGAACGCATCGGGCATGGCCACCGTCACCCACCAGTTCCCGCGGATCCCGGACGGTGATCCGGACCAGGTCCGGACCGTCATCGCCGAGTACTCCGGCGTGGCCGGCAACGTAAACCCGAGCTCGGACACGATCCAGCTCACCCTGACCGAGAAGCCCACGGTGTTCTACAACACGACCTTCACCGTCGCCGCGCGCGTGGGAACGCTCACCGACACCACACAACCGGTCTCCGTCACGGCCACCTTCGCCCGGCCCGCGACCAACTTCCCCGCGACCACGCAGGTGCAGTTGTACCGTGACGGCGAGGCGGTCGGCGCTCCCGTCACCATGCCGGCGTCCGGGACGACCGTGACCCTGACGGACGAGGTCTCGCGCAGCGAGCTCGCCACCGTCCACTACTACACCGTGGAGCTGGTGACGATCTGGGAGGACTACAAGGAGTGGAAGGGTTCCACCGCCACCCCCTCGCCTGTCGTCGTGAGGGGCCTGAACGGCGAGACCATCACCCCACCGCCCGCTCCCGGCTCGCTGGACCTGAGCGGGATCACCAACCCGATCACCGGCAGCCTGAGCGACCTCGTGGGGCATGACGTGGCCCCGCTGTCGAGCCCCACGGTCACCGGCATGCTCAGCTCGGCGTCCTGATCTCGTCCCCACCGGGAGCCTGACGCACGAAACCGGAAGGCCCGTCCACGCATGAGCGTGGGCGGGCCTTCTGCCGTTCAGAGATCAGTCCCGGATGTCGGGCGGGAGCCGGAGCCGCGCGGTCTGCTCGACGTCCGGATCGACGCCGGGGCGCTCCCGGCCGGCGTCTGTGCCCTCGGCCCCCGCGTCGTCGGACCGGGCGTCGTCGGACCGGGCGTCAGCCTGGTCATCGGTCTGCTCCCCGGCCTCCGCATCCGGCTCCGCGCGGCGACGATGACGCCGACCACTCGACGGCGTCGCCCCCACCTTGGCCGCGAGGTCCGCGACGGTGAGCCGGCCCGTCTCCCCTCCGGCTCCCTGTTCGGCGGACTCGGAATCGTGTCGACCGCCCGACGCGTGGTCGAGGTCGGAGCCACCGTCGATGCGAGCGGCGTCGAACCGCTCGACCTCGTCGCGGATCTCGTCCTCGTCGTCCTCCGACCCGAGTGGCTTGATGCCGGCGGCGCCGGTCGTCGCACCGGCGGCGAGCGGCGGGACCGACGCGTCCTCGGGATAGGCCTGCCCGATACCGCGGGTCGGGCGCGACAGCGGGGGTCTCGGTGCCAGGTGATCGGCGGCGACGTCCCCGCGGGCCGGGACCGGGCCCGACGGCTCCATGATCTCGGCGAACGGGTCGGATTCCTCGATGGTCTCGTCGCCCACTGTGACGTGCGCGGTGAGGTCCTCCACGCCGTCCGCGGTGTCGTCCGCTGTGTCGTCGGAGGTGTCCCCCCGGTCGGCCACGACGGGCACGTCGGTCAGGTCGCGTACGCCTCTGCGGTCGGGGACCAGGCGTAGGTGGCCGGCCCGCCGGGGCTCGGGTGCCGGCGCGGAGGCCTCCGCGGCGGAGGAGTCGCCGGCGACATCCTCCGGTTGTCCGTCGGTGTCGGTGTCGGTGGTATCGCCGGCCACCGGGTCGGTGCCCTCGTCGTCGACGACGGCGAAGTCCTCCGGGTCGGGCAGCGCGGCGGTCGCCGGGGCGCCGTTCGTGCCGGTGCCGATCTCGCCGTCCATCCCGACGGTGGGGTCGGCCTCGGGTCCCGCCGCGGCACCGGGCGACCCGGGATCGATCTCCGAGGGCAGCGCGCGGGCCCGCCCACCGATAGGCGGAAACGGGGCCAACACATCGGCCGCCCCGTGTAGCGCCACCACCACGTCATCCCAGGTGGAGGGATCGTCGACGCCGTCGATCGTCGCCGCGACCCACTCGCCCTCGGCCCAGACGCGCCGCACCCCGGCAGGGACCCCGCGGACGGAGTCGGCCAGTCGGTCGCGGTCGATGAGGTCCAGACGTCCGTAGTCCGAGGTCCGGGCCTCCAGTGCGCCGACCTCGCCGGCGTCGTGGAATCCGGGTTCGGCGTCGACGTCCGGGCGGCTCAGGTCGAGGACCACGTCGGAGGCCGTGTCGCGGCGCAGCGCGAGGACGGTACGCCCCCCGGTGACGCCCATGATCGCCCGGCGGCCCCGGAACACGCCGTGGGACACCGTGCCCAGGGCGCTGAGCCCACCGGCGAAGTCGCCGTGCATGAACTCCGGCGCCGGCGTGGGGGTGGGCGCGAACTCGCGGTCCTCCAGCCAGCGCACGACCGGCGAATCGGCCAGCGGGTCGGTGGGGCGCTCCGCGACCGGCTCCGGGGCGGTGCCCCGCGTCCGTCGCGCGGGCAGCAGCGCGCGGACCCGGTCCAGCAGCCGCGGAGACGACTCCGCCGTGGGCTCGGCCGGATCGAGCGGCGCGGGAGCGGCCGGACCGGTCAGCGCGTTAGGCCCGGCATCGGCGTCGGCGTGCACGTCCGCTACGGCGTCCGCGCCGGAGTCGGTGTCGACGTCGGCGTCGGCGTCGGCGTCGGCGTCGGGACCTTCAGGAGCGACGACGGCCGCGGCGGGCTCCGGCAGGTCGTCCACCGCCGGCTCCGCGCCGCCGTCGGTCACCCCGCCCCCTGCCACCCCGCCCGCTGCCATCTCGCCCTCGATGCCGGGCGCCTCGGACCGCTGGAACGGCGCGAGACGGGGCTCCCCCGACCGATCGGCGGACCCGGCGTCCTGCTCGACCTCGCCCGCCGGCGCGCCGACGAGCGGGTCCTCGTCGTCGTCCCGGTTGTCGTCGTATGCGTCGGCGTCATCGCCCGGCGCCTCCCCCACCGGCGACGAGGCGACAGCCCGCCGCTTCTCGCGACGAGGGATGCCCGGCGCGCCGCCGCGTTGCTTGGCGTCCAGGCGCAACAGGACGAGCGCCGCGGCGAGCAGCACGAGGGCCACGAGGAACCAGATCCAGACCATGCCCTCAAGGGTAGTCAGCGGCGGCGGTCTGCCCGGCCAGGCGCAGCGGCGCGTGGGGGCGCGACCGGCGTGAGGACGGGCGTGGGGTGGAGCGGAGGGCGACTAGCGGGGCTGATCACCGATCGCGACGGGCCGCATCCGGTCCGCCGACCACTGCGACCACGAACCCGGGAACAACCGGCCCGTCTCGAGCCCCGCGACCTCCATGGCCGCCAACGCGTGGCAGGCGTGGATGCCCGAACCGCAGTACACGACCGCGTCCGACCCACTGGCGACGCCCACGTCGGCGAACATCTTCCGGATCTCCTCGGCCGGCAGGAAGTGGCCGCGCTCGTCGAGGAAGTTCCCCGTCGGCATGTTGACCGCACCCGGGATGTGCCCGGCCCGTGAGTCCATCGGCTCGGTGCGACCCGCGTAACGCTCCGGGGTGCGGGCGTCGATGAGCACTCCCCGCTCGGGCCACGCGCCGGCGTCCTCGATGCCGACGGTGAGCATGTGGTCCAGGTCGAAGGTGACGTTGCCGCGAGAGACCGGGTTCCCGGGCCCCACCGCCAGGTCCTCGCCCTCCGCGATCCACGCCTTGAGCCCGCCGTCGAGCAGGTAGACGTCCTTCTTGCCGGCCCAGCGCATGAGCCACCAGGCGCGCGCCGCGGAGGTGTTGCCGCAGTCGTCGTAGATCACCACGCGACTGTCCTCGTCGATCCCGACCCGGCGCATCGCGTCCTCGAAGTCCTCCGGCGACGGGAGCGGGTGACGGCCCTCGCGGACGTTGCGCTGCCCCGCGAGGTCACCGGGCAGGTCCAGGTACTGCGCACCGGGGATGTGACCGGACCAGTAGTGCTCGCGGCCGCGGGTGTCGCCCAACTGCCAGCGCACGTCGAGGATGACGGGGGTCGGCAGCGTGGCGACGTCCTCGATCAGCTCGCGGGCCGTGACGAGAAGGGGACTGACCTGGGTGGTGGGGGCGGGGGCGGGTTCTCTGGTCACGTGGCCAGGATAGTCCTTGTGACGACGAGGTGACCCCTCCCCGCAGCGCCGCGGAGGACAGGCGTCGCGGGGACGCCGGGGAAGGCCGGGAATCCACCCTCGGGACCGGAAATGACGGGTGCCCCGCGGGGAAGGCCGCGGGGCACCCGGTCAGGAATCGTAGGTCAGATCGGCGAGGCGACCGGCTGGCCGCTGGCCGCGTAGATCGCCTCGAACACGGTCGAGAGCAGGCCGACAACGCTGCCGGAGCCGCCGCCGAGGATGCCTCCGAGCGAACCGCCCGCGGCTTCGACGCTGCCCTGTACGACGCCGAAGATGTTGTCAATCGAACCGAAAAGCATTGTGCACTCCTTCGATGAATGGAACTCAGGTGAACGACAGATCTGGTTGAGACGTGTGAAGTCAGGCGCCGCCGCCGACGCCGATCATCGCACCGAGCGAACCGAAGAGTGCACCGACGAGCCCGTCGATGCCGCCGATGACCGTCAACAGGTCAAGCAAGAAATCGTCGCCCGCAGCTTCCGCGGACCCTGCAAAGGAACCCATCGTCAATCTCCTCACCCTCGTGACGCGACCAACCGGACGGTGGCCGCAGACCGAACCGGTCTGGTGAAGGAATCTATATCAATGTGGCGTTGGTCACAATACTTATACACAAGCCCGCTGTTCCCCGCCCTTCGACGGGGCGGGGAACAGCGATGATGGGAGGGACCGGATCGAGTCCGGCGTCAGCGGAGAATGAGCGACTCGCCGTCCTCCGCCAGCGAGACCGTGACGGTGTCGCCGTCGCGGATGTCGCCACCGAGCAGGGCGCGGGCGAGCTTGTCGCCGATCGCCTGCTGCACCAGCCTGCGCAGCGGGCGGGCGCCGTAGGCGGGGTCGTAACCCCGGCGGGCGAGCCAACCCTTGGCCGCGTCGTCGACCTCCAGGACCAGTCGCCGGCCCTTGAGGCGCCGCGCGAGCTCGTCGATCTGGATGTCGACGATGTGCTCGAGCTGCTCCTCGCTGAGCGGGTCGAACATCACCACGTCGTCGAGTCGGTTGATGAACTCCGGCTTGAACGCACGCTTGACCGCGTCCATCATCTGCTCCCGCGTGCCGCCCGCGCCCAGGTTGGACGTGAGGACCAGGATGGTGTTGCGGAAGTCGACCGTGCGGCCCTGACCGTCCGTGAGGCGACCGTCGTCGAGCACCTGCAGCAGGATGTCGAAGACGTCGGGGTGCGCCTTCTCGACCTCGTCGAGCAGGACGATCGTGTACGGCCTGCGCCGGACCGCCTCGGTGAGCTGGCCGCCGGACTCGTAGCCGACGTAGCCCGGAGGGGCACCCACGAGCCGCGAGACGCTGTGCTTCTCGGAGTACTCGCTCATGTCGATGCGGACCATCGCCCGCTCGTCGTCGAACAAGAACTCGGCGAGCGCCTTGGCCAGCTCGGTCTTGCCCACGCCGGTCGGACCGAGGAAGAGGAACGAGCCGGTGGGGCGGTTGGGGTCGGCGACCCCGGCACGGGCCCGGCGCACGGCGTCGGACACGGCCCGAACCGCCTCACCCTGGCCGACGACCCGGCGGCCGATCTCGTCCTCCATGCGCAGCAGCTTCTCGGTCTCGCCCTCGAGCATCTTGCCCACGGGGATCCCGGTCCAGGCGGAGACGACCTCGGCGACGTCCTCCGGGCCGACCTCCTCCTTGAGCATCGCGCCGGCCGCGGCCTCCGACTCCTCTGCGTCGGCGAGTTGCTTCTCCAGCTCCGGAAGCCGGCCGTAGCGGATCTCGGCCACCCGGGCATAGTCGCCGTCGCGCTCTGCCTTCTCGGATTCGGTGCGCAACGCGTCGAGTTCCTCCTTGATCAGCTGCACACCCTGGATCGCGGTCTTCTCGTTCTGCCAGCGGGCCGTGAGCTCGGAGAGCTTCTCCTTGGCGTCCGCGAGCTCGGCCTGCAGAGCCACGAGACGATCCCGGGACGCCGCGTCGGTCTCCTTCTGCAACGCCACCTCCTCGATCTCGAGTCGGCGGACGATCCGCTCGGCGGCGTCGATCTCCTCGGGCCGCGAGTCGATCTCCATCTTCAGACGACTGGCGGCCTCGTCGACCAGGTCGATCGCCTTGTCGGGCAGGAACCGCTGGGTGATGTAGCGGTCCGAGAGCGCGGCGGCGGAGACCAGCGCGGAGTCGGTGATGCGCACACCGTGGTGCACCTCGTACCGCTCCTTGAGACCACGCAGGATCCCCACGGTGTCCTCGACGCTCGGCTCGCCCACGTACACCTGCTGGAAGCGGCGCTCCAGAGCAGCGTCCTTCTCGATGTACTTGCGGTACTCGTCGAGTGTCGTGGCGCCGACCAGCCGCAGCTCACCGCGGGCGAGCATCGGCTTGATCATGTTGCCGGCGTCCATCGAGCCCTCGCCGGTCGCGCCGGCGCCGACGATCGTGTGGATCTCGTCGATGAAGGTGATGATCTGCCCCTCGGCGGCGGTGATCTCGTCGAGCACCGCCTTGAGGCGCTCCTCGAACTCACCGCGGTATTTGGCGCCGGCGACCATCGACCCCAGGTCGAGCGAGAGCAGGGTCTTGCCCTTGAGGGACTCGGGGACGTCACCGGCGACGATGCGGCGGGCAAGTCCCTCGACGATGGCGGTCTTGCCGACGCCGGGTTCGCCGATGAGCACCGGGTTGTTCTTGGTGCGGCGGCTCAGGACCTGGACCACGCGCCGGATCTCCGAATCGCGCCCGATCACCGGGTCGATCTTGCCCTCACGGGCGCGGGCGGTGAGGTCAGTGGCGTACTTCTCCAGCGCCTGGTACTGGTCCTCCGGGTTCTCGGAGGTCACGCGCGTGTTCCCGCGGACGGCCGTGAACGCCTCCTTGAGGGCGGACTCCGTGGCCCCGATTTCGGTGAGGAGCTTGGCCGCGTCGCCACCGGTGTGACCGGCGGCGATGCCCACGAGGACGTGCTCGGTGGAGACGTAGTCGTCGCCCATCTCCGCCGCGAGGGTCTGGGAGTAGTTGATGACGGCGAGGGCGTCACGGTTGAAGTTGGGGGCGGCGAGACCGGAGCCGGACGCCTTGGGGTATCCGCCGACGAGGCCCTTCGCCTGGGTCATGGCGAGCTGCGGGTCCACCCCGCAGGCCTGGAGGAGGGGCCCCGCGATCCCGTCCCGCTGTTCGAGCAGGGCGACCAGCAGGTGCCCCGGACGCACATCCGGATTGCCCGCGGCGGAGGCGGCTTGGACAGCGGCCGACAGAGCCGCCTGGGTCTTGGTCGTGGGGTTGAACTGGCTCATCGACCGGTCCTTTCTTCGACGTATGGTTGAGCGTACGTGAATCAACACCGGCTCGGATCCGGCCGGACACTCTCTTCAACCACAGTTGCCTTGAGTCTATTCCACTCAAGTCGTGCGATGTGATGTGAACGCCGTCCGCAATGAGTACACTCTTAGATTCCAACGGGCGCCCTCACCCGTTCCACCCTCGAGCCGCAGGCAGATCCCGTGAACCACGTCCCCATGCCCTCCACTGTCCCGACGACGATCGCACCCGGCCGGTTCCGTACCCCCGGCAGACCGCGGGCCGCCGCCGCACTCGCCGCCCTCGTCGTCGTCACCACCGCCTGCTCCCCCGGCGACGATCCGCAGATCGCCGCGCAGGCGGCGGACGCGGTGACCGTCACCGCCACCACGACGAGCACCGTGACGAGGGAGGTCACCGTCACCGCTGGCCCCACCGGGTCCACCGCTACCGCCGCCGCGACGGACACCGTCGTCCCCGCCGCCACCACCGCGGCTCCCGCGGCCGTACCCCGAGCCGGAACAGGAGTCAGCGCCGGTCAGCGCAATGCGGCGAGGTCGGCCGAGCAGTACCTGTCGATCTACGGGTTCTCGCGTTCCGGTCTGATCGGGCAGCTCGGGTACGAGGGTTATTCCGCCGCGGACGCCGCCGCCGCGGTGGACTCTCTGACGGTGGACTGGAACGTCCAGGCCGCCCGATCGGCCGAGCAGTACCTGTCGATCTCGGGATTCTCGCGCTCAGGCCTCATCGAACAGCTCCAGTACGAGGGCTACTCCGCGGACCAGGCCGCCCACGGGGCGACCGCGGCCGGGCTGTAGCGAGGTGGATTACTACAGTCCCGTCGCACGGGCCACACGAGGCGTCATCTACTTCCTGGCGGTCACCGTTCCGGTGGCGATTGCCCTAGCGGTAATCGGAACGACCCCGTCCCTTCTGGACAAGGTGCCGGAACAGCACCGCGACACGATCGCCGCGATCGGCGACGGCGCGGTCCGGCTCTCCGGCGGCGACGGCGGGATCTTCCGCGCCGGCGACGCGCACGCCGTGGACACCACCATCCCGGGCGCGCCGGTGCCACTGCAGGGGGAATGGTCACCTCGACGCCCGGAGGACTACCGGCCACCTGCCGGGCTCATCGACGGGGTCGACTACTCCATCGAGACCGGCGACGACGGATTCATCGCACACTGGCCGTGCGGACACGAGATCCCGGTTCGGTCCTACCAGGCGCCCCCGGGCAGCGCCGCGGACCTGGCCTGGGCCGTCGAGACGCTCGCTTTCGCCAGTGGGCTGCCCCTGCGATTCGTCGGGCCGGGTTCGGGGGCCGACAAAGAGGGCCAGGGGGCCATCTCCGTCACGTACGGGGACCATCCGGACTTCCACGGGACGGACGTGGCCGGCATCGGGGGTGTCACGGTCTGGCCACGCGGGTTGGTACTCCAGGGATTCGTCACCCTTCGGCCCGAACACGTCGCCCCCGTCCCCGGCGACGCCTGGACCCGGAGCCTCACTCTGCACGAACTCATGCACGCACTGGGGGTCACCCATGCGGTGCCGTACGGGCCCGAGGTCATGGCCGAGCGGCCGGGTCACCAGCCGCAGGTTCTCCTCGGCTATGGCGACCACTTCGCGCTACACGTAGTCGGTTGCCCGGGTGCACCCACCAGCTGAGGTGCCCGTCGCCGACCACGTGGAACGTCAGAGTGTCTCGACGACCTCGTCGATGTCGAGTCGGGGCAACCGGTCGAACCAGGCGTCCTCGGCGGGCTTGCCGATGTTGACCGCCACGAGGACCTGGTGGCGACCGTCCGGGAAGAACTCCCGGGACACGGCCTCCGCGTCGAATCCCGCCATCGGGCCGGCGGCGAGTCCGGCGGCACGGATGCCGATGATGGCGTAGCCGATCTGCAGTCCGGCGTTGAGTCGAGCGGCGTCCGCGCGGGTCGCCTCGTCGCCGACGAAGAGGTCGCGCGCGCCGGGGAAATGCGGGAAGAGTGTGGGCAGCTCGTCGTGGAAGTCGATGTCGGCGGCGAGCAGCGCGACAACCGGGGCATTGGAGGTCTTGGCCCTGTTCCCCGCCGCCAGGTGCGGAAGCAACCGGGCCTTGGCCTCGTCGGACCGGATGACCACCACCCGGAGGGGCTGGGTGTTCATCGCAGTCGGAGCCCACTTGACCAGGTCGAAGATCGCGGCGATCTGCTCATCTGTGACGGGCTCGTCGGTGAACGCGTTGGCGGAACGGGCCTCGCGGAACAGCAGGTCCTGAGCCTGCTCGTCCAGAACGAGGGGATGCCGGGTATCGATAGATGTAGCCATATCCACAATCAACGGTGGAACGACTTCGCCCATGCCCGACACCCGCGTGAGATCGGGCACACCCCCGTTGTACGAAGTCATCACCCAGCCCGCGCCGCGGCCGCTACGAATGAGAGGTGAGAATGGTGATGGGAGAACCGGAGGTGCAGCGATGAGGAACGGCGTCGTCGTCGACATCGGCGGCAGTGGCACACGGATCGGCGCGGTCGTCGACGGCAACGTCGTCGGCGTTCACGGGGCCGAGGTCGCCACCGCCGAGGACCTCGCCGCAGCGGTCCTCGCCGTCGACGACTCCCCCGCGGGCGTGGGCGTCTCGCTCAACGGCCACGTCGACGCCGACCGGGGCCACGTCGTCTTCTCACGGGCCGCGGCCTGGGCGGAGGGCGAACTGCGCACCGAACTCGTCTCGCTGATCGACGCACCGGTGTCGGTCATCGGCGACGGTGACGCCCACGCCCTGGCTCTGACGCGGCTCCCGGATGTCGAGTTCGGCGGGATCGCCATCTCGCTCGGATCGTCCCTGGCGTTCGGCGCCCTCAACCACCACGGCGCGCTCATCCACCCGTGCGGTCACACCGGCTGGGATCTCGGGCACTGGCGCATCGTCGGGGACGGCACCAACACCGAGGCCTGGTGGGGGCTCGGCGGGCACGGGCTGTACGACCTCGAGCGGGAGCACGGCGACGGTGCCGCCGAGATCTACGCCTACCGACTCGGCTCGTTCCTCGTGGACGCCGTCCAGCTGTTCCGCCCGCAGACCGTCCTGCTCACCGGCGGGATCGTGGTGGGCCTCGGCAAGGCGCTGCACGGTCCGGTCGCCGAGCAGCTGCAGTCGCTGCCGAACTCGGTGTCCACCCCGCGGGTGGTCTACTCACCCTCGCGTGACACCGCCCTGTTCGGGGCGGCCGTGGCCGCGGGGCTCGCCTTCCCCGAGCGGCGCTGAGTTCACGCCCGGGGCCGGTCCCCCGACACCCGGCCGGCCGTTTCTAGTCGAGCAACCCCCGCAGGTCGTCGGCGGTGAGCGCGGCGGAGAAGTGCTCACCGCTGTCCAGGACCGACGCGAACAGTTCCGCCTTGCGGCGCTGCAGCTCGACCACGCGTTCCTCGATGGTGTCGCGGGCGACCATCCGGTATACCAGCACCGGCCGGGTCTGGCCGATGCGGTGCGCCCGGTCGACGGCCTGCGCCTCGGTCGCCGGGTTCCACCACGGGTCCAGCAGGAACACGTAGTCGGCGCCCACGAGGTTCAGCCCCACGCCGCCGGCCTTGAGGCTGAGGCAGAACACCTGGGCACCGCCCTCGGTGAACTCCCCCACTGCGCCGGCGCGGTCGGTGGTCCGGCCGTCGAGGTGGGCCACGGTGATCCCCTCGTCGCGCAGCCTGTCGACCACCGTGTCGAGGTAGGTGGTGAACTGGCTGAACACCAGCGCGCGGTGCCCTTCGGCCACCACCTCCCGCAGCGAGGCGATGAGCTCATCGGTCTTGGCCGAGCCGACCCCGGCGTGGTCCGGGTCGATCAGCGAGGCGTCCAGACACAACCGCCGGAGCACCGTGAGCCCGGCGAGAATGCTGATGCGGTTGGCCTCGAAGTCGTCGAGCAACGCCAGTAGGGATGCCCGCTGCCTGGCCAGTTCCCGCTCGTAGATCCGGCGGTGCGTCGCCGAGAGTTCGATCTCCATCACCGCATCGGTGCGCGGGGGCAGATCGCCGGCCACGAGTTCCTTGCGACGCCTCAGCAGGAACGGTCGCAGCCGCCGCCGCAATCGTTCCAGCGCAGCGGCGTCACCGTACTTCTCGATGGGCGTGCGGTACTGGGACCGGAAGTCCCTGGCGTCGGGCAGGACACTGCGGCACGACAGCGCCGCGACCGCCCACAGCTCCGTGAGGTTGTTCTCCATCGGCGTGCCGGTCACGGCCAGCAGGAAGTCGGCGCGCAGCCCGGCCAGCGCCGCGAAGAGTTTGGAGGTGGGATTCTTGGCCTGCTGGGCCTCGTCGAGGATCACCCCGGCCCAGTCGATGCCGGCGTAGGACTCGGCGTCCAGACGCAGCACGGTCGCGGAGGTCACCACGATGTCGTGCGCGCGGGCGTCCTCGGCGACCGTGGAGGCGGATTTGGCCTCGGTCGCCGATCGTCGCGCCACGCGGAGTGAGGGGACGAACCGGCAGGCCTCGGCCTCCCAGTTGGGCACGACCGACGACGGCGCCACCACCAGGAACGGGCCCGGCGATCCGGCCTCGTCGACCCCGGCCGGTGCGGCGCAGGCCGTCTCGTGCGCGTGGGCGATCAGCGCGAGCGCCTGCACGGTCTTGCCCAGGCCCATGTCGTCGGCGAGGATGCCTCCGATCCGGTGGCGCCACAGCATCGCCAGCCAGTCCAGACCGTGCTGTTGGTACGGCCGCAGGTCGGCCTCGAGCATCGCGGGGACCGGCACGGGGGCGGGCGTGTCGGAGGCCAGTTCGAGCAACGCCTCGGCGCGGCCCGAGGGCGGGGCCAGGTCGTCGGCCAACTCGGCCAGGTCCGCGAGCAGGCCCGCCTGACCCAGGCCGATCCGCACGCCCGTGGAGTTCGGCCCCCTGCCCACCCGGTCGGCCGCGGCCTCCATCGCCTCCTCGAGCAGCACGCGCAGCTCCCCGAACCGTTCGAGGTCCACCGGGACGAGCAGCCCGTCGTCGGTGATGAACTCCTCCTGGCCGGTGACGACCGCCCGGAACACCGCCGCGAACGGCACCGGGCGTCCCTCCACCGTCACCGTGACCGTCAGCCCGAGCCAGTCGATCCCGGACCTGTCGTCCTCGGTCGCCACATGGATCCGCGGTCCCTCGGTGGCCCGCCGGATCTGTGGGACGCCGTCGAGCACCGTCACCCGGATGCCGTCCAGGGCACCGAGCTCCCTGATCCCGTCGGTGAGCACCATCCCGGCATCGCGCCCGGAGACCCGGATGGCGCCCTCCGCGATCGTCCATTCCCAACCCGCGACCTTGACCGTGGCGGCCAGCGTGACAACGGCGGGATCGGCAGGGGCAGGCCTCCGCTCGCCCAGGTCGGCCGCGGTCAGCGGCCGCCGGCGCTCCGCCTCGGAGCCGTCGGACATCCGCATCACGTCGACGCGCTGCCATTGCAGGACCAGCTCGAGGCCCTGCCCCGCAGTGGCCGCCGCACCGGCGCCGCCTGCGCCCGCTCCCGCGAGGGGGCGGATCGTCAGCTCGAGCTCCACGCGGTCGAATTCGGGCAGTTCGAGCCGCCCGACCCGGTCGACCACCGGGAACCGGTCGGCTAGGTCGGGGAGGAAGTCGGCGCAGAACTCCCCGACCGCCTCGTCCGGGATGGTCAGCGTCTGCCAGTCGCGGAGCCGCCGGGCCACGCCGGGGTCGAGACGCCCGACGGGGCAGAGTTCCAGCACGCGGCCCCTGACCAGGGCGACCATGTCCCCGTGCTCCCCCACGAGGGCGCCGGGCAGGGGACGGTCGATGACCTCGTCGTCGTCGCCCTCGTCGTCGCCGTCGTCGCCCGGTTCCGGTTCCACCTCTGCCGCGGCGACCAACACGAGCTCCGCGCCGTCGGGGCTCCACGCCGTCAGTCCCACGCGGCGCGGTGGTCCGGGCACGACCTCCCTCAGGCCGTCACCGGGGACGATCTCGATCTCCGCCTCCGCCGCGGTGGCGATGAGCGGCCACAGCGCCGGGACCTCGGCGTCGCACAGGTCCAGCCACACGCGCGCCTGACGGTGACTCCGCGCGAGGGCGTCGACGGCGCGAAACCAGCCGGCCTGCGCCATCGACAGTGCACCGTCCCAGCCGTAGCGCAGCCGGTCCCACTCCACGCCGGCCGATTTCCAGCGCCCACCGCTGCCCGGCACGACGATCCGGGCCTTGAGGCGGTTGCCCAGCCCGGGACGCAACCCGCCCGAGCCGTCGTCCGGTGCCAGCTCGTCCCGGACCACCGAGAGCTGGAGTCCGACCACCGGGGCCTCGGGCTGCCGAAGCGGGGCGTCGAGCGCGCGCAGCGACTCCTCCGCCTGGCGGCGCCAGGCCGGGACCGACTCGTCGTGGTTCGCCTGCGCTCCCGCGAAGAGCATGAGTGCGGCGGCGTGTTTGCAGTTCAGCGCGACGGGACACGAACACATGCTGCGCAGCGGGCGGGCCGAGCCATCCGCGGCCGGCGCGGTGAGGTGGACGCTCGTGGAGTACCAACCACGGCCGCCCCTGCCTCCGCTGCCCTCGACGTTCGCGGTGAGCCGGTGGGTGCCGGCGTCGTACGCGACGTCGCGGACCCGCGTCGCGTTCGCGTAGGCGCGGGCACGTCCCAGCGCCGCGGAGCCCACGAAGGACGCGACGTGGGATTCGGGAACCCGGGGGATCGATGCCGGCACGCCGCCAGGCTAGAGGACGACGACGACGAGATGCCCGGACACCGGATCCGGTAAGCCGATTCCCTGTGGAGGCGGAACGGGTTGTGGAGAACCGGGTGCGGACAGCGTTTCCGACCGACTATTGACCGTGACCGACCACCGGCCTATCGTGATACCACATGGTTTCATATCGAGCACACGAAGTGGACCACAGTGGGCCGGACTTCAGCGACGACGAGGTGGACCGGATCTTCCGGGCCCTGGCCGACGCGACCCGGCGGGACATCCTCCGGCGCACCCTGGCCGGCGAATCCTCCGTCTCCGAACTCGCGGACCACTACGACATGTCGTTCGCGGCCGTCCGCAAACACGTCAACGTACTGGAGGAGGCGGGGCTGATCACAGACCACCGGATCGGGCGTGAACGCCGGATCCGAGGAGACCTCAGGGCGATCCGCGGGGCGCAACGCCTGCTCGACGCCTACGAGGACATCTGGCGGGGACGCATCGACAGGCTCGACGCCCTCCTCGCCGAGGACTGACCCATCACATCGACAGTATCACGAGAAAAGAGGCAGGCCATGCCTGTGACTTCCGTAGACAGAGACCTCGACCGGCTGACCCTGACCATCACCGCGGAGTTCCCGGTGCCGGTCCGCCGCCTGTGGGACGCGTACGTCGACCCGCGCCAGCTCGAGAAGTTCTGGGGGCCGCCCACCTGGCCGGCCACCTTCACCCGGCACGACGTCTTCCCCGGCGGCCGCTCGGACTACTACATGACCGGCCCGGACGGCACCCGGGCCGGCGGGTACTGGGAATTCCTGTCCGTGGACGAGGGCCGCTCGTTCGAGGTGCTCGACGGCTTCAGCCACGACGACGGCCGCCCGAACACCGATCTGCCCACCACGCGCGCGGTGTTCACCTTCGGCGAGACGGCCACCGGCTCCCGCCTCGAGACCACCACCCACTTCAACAGCGTGGACGAACTCGAGAAGCTCATCGAGATGGGCATCGAGGAGGGCACCCGTGAGGCGATGGGCCAGATCGAGGCCGTGGTCACCGACGACGCCACCTTCGCGGCCGACACCGGCACGCAGTCCCGGTTCCTCGACGACCGGACGGTGCGGTTCTCCCGCATCCTGCGCGGCACGCCGCAACAGGTCTGGGACGCCCACCACGATCCGGAGCTGCTGGACAGGTGGTTCCACGGGCCCGACGGCTGGGCCCTGGTCGACTGCCGCGTCGCCTCGGCGCCCGGTGAGACCACTCGATTCGAGTGGGCCCCCGACGACGGCGTCGAGGGTGAAGCGTTCGCGCTCACCGGGGAGCTCGTCTCGACCGATCCCCCGCACCGCGAGGTGTTCACCGAGACGATGGAGGGGGCCGGCGCGCCCCCGACGCTCAACGAACAGACCCTCACGGCCGTCGAGGGCGGGACCCTCATGACACTCGTCATCACCTACGACAGCGCCGAGCTCCGCGACATGATCCTCGGCACCGGCATGGTCGACGGGATGGAGACCGGATACCGGAGGTTGGAGTCGGAGGTACTCACGCGCACCTGACCGCCGCCCGATCGGCTACGCCCTACCCGCGGTCCTCGAGTGCGGAGGCCCGCGGGTCGGGGTCGGTGGTGGCGGTCCTGTCCGCGAACACCCGCTCGACGGCCAGCACGATCAGCACCACGACGATGCCCGCGGCCACGGCGGCCAGGACCGCCGGCCAGTCGGCGCCGGGGGCCAGGACCTCGGCCTCCTCGGTCTGCCACGGCCACAGCGCACGCAGCGACCCCAGCATCAGGCCGGCCATGGCCACCAGCGTGGGCTTGCGGAAATCCTCGAGCAGGCGGTCGAGGACCTTGACGAACAGGGAGATACCGACGAGCGCGCCCAGCGCGAACACACCGAGGTAGGCGAAGTTCCGGTCGTCGACGGCGCCGAGGGTCGGGGCGTAGAGCCCCATCGCCAGGAGAAGGTACGACCCGGAGACGCCGGGCAGGACCAGTGCGCAGATCGCCACCGCCGCCGCGACGAACACCAACAGGTAGGAGGGGTCGCTGATCGACCCGCTCGGCAACCCGGACAGGACGAACGCGAACGCGGCGCCGAGCACGAAGATCAGGCCCAGCACCCAGTTGCGCCCACCCGGGGTGGCCCGCGCCATCCCCAGCGGCACGGCGACGCTCGCCGCGACCATGCCGAGGAACAGTCCTCGGGCGATCTCGGGACTGCCCTCGACGAACCCCTTCATCACACCGGCCATGGTGAAGACCATCGCGAGCATGCCCAGCGCCAGCGGCAACAGCAGCCACCAGTCGACGTGCCGGAACGCCGCGCGGGTGCGGGCCCGGCGCTCCGGCCCCAGAGCGGCCGAGCGCAGACCGTCCACGACGTGAGCCCCGGAGTCCAGCAAGCGCGGATAGACGCCGGTCACCAGTGCCACCGTGCCACCCGAGACGCCGGGCACGAGCTCGGCCATCCCGATGAGCGCGCCACGGACGACGTTGCCGACCATCCCCAGCGGACCGGGCCGGACCGGCACCGGCGTGCCGGGGTCGAGATCGGCGTCGTCGACCGGGTCATGGATGGACCGGACCGGGTCGTGGTGGTCGCGGGTGGGCCTCGACGAATCGGCAGTCATTCCTCCAGCTTCCCCGAACCGCGCCCCGGGGTCCAAGCGGCTCACCCACGACCCGTCGTGATGACTAGGCTCGGGGGCCAGCGGCGCGTCATCCGGCGACGTGCCCCCGGGTCGGCGCGGGAGGTCGGGACATGCCGATGCACTACCCCCCGCTGTCCGACGGCACCTACCGCTGCGGCGACCCGCCCCGGCCACTGCCATCCCCGGTCCCGGGGCCGGATCCGGACACCCCCGCGACCCCCGGGACACCCGTGGCCCCCGATGGCCGCCCCGGCGACGGCCCACCGCCCGCCGTTGCCCCGGCAGAGGACCGCCCGCGCGGCACCGGCGCGGCCGCGGCGATCATCGGGGTGGCGGCCCTCGTCGTCGTCGTGGCTCTGGGCGTGGTCTTCCTCGGACCAGGATCCGACCCCGGCCGCCGCACCGACCCCTCGCGCGGCCCCTTCCCCCAGGTCCTCCCCCCGGCCGACAGCGCGCCGGGGTCCGGGTCATTCACCGTCGACGGCACGTTCACCGTCGTCTCGACCCCCGCAGAACCCGTCTCGGGCGACCGCACCGGCTGCGATATGCCCATCACACTGTCCGATATCGGCGAGGGCACCACCATCACGCTCATCGAGGGCGGCACCACGCAGATCGGCACCGCCATGCTCGTCTACTCCGGCGGCGACCTGTCCTCGTGCACTTTCACCTTCGAGTTCCCCGACGTCCCCGCCGGTGGCTCGTTCTACATGGTGGAACTGGCCGGCCGCGGCCAACTGACCTACACCGAGGACGAACTGCGCGCGGGGGTCGACATCACCCTGGGCCGGTGAGCCGCCCTGATCAGTGAGCCGCCCTGATCAGTGACCGGGCGGGCGGGTCTCGTGCGCGGATAGGGTGGGGCCAGCGGACGGCGCGAGGACGACGCCCGCGAGAACCACAGCAGCGACGACCAGAGCGACGACGACGAGGACGGAGGCGTGCGACGGTGAGCAACGGCCCCGGACCGGACCATGCCGAGGAACCGTTCCGTGCCTCCGAGCTGGAGCGCCTCGTGGGAGACATCGACCTGGACCCGTTCCTCGGCACGCCCGTCGATCCGTTGGCCGAGCCGCTCGAGCAGCCGGTCCCCGTCGAGGCGCAGACCCCGCCGCTGCTCGCTCTACGCGACCTGCTGGCCGACGAGCGGTTCCCCGCGTTGTTCGCCCGGGCCCTGCGGGTGGCCGACCCCGACTTTCGTGAATTGTTCCCCCGCGACGCCACACCGGTGCTCCGGGACTTCGCGCGGGCGATGCGGTGGGCGTTCGAGACCACCGAGCACGCGCGCGGCGACCGGGACAAGGTGGAGGAGGTGGTCGAGTTCGCCCGCGACCTGGGAGCCGACCACCGCAAGCTCGAACTGACGCCCGGGCATCACCAGCGCTTCGGGGAGGCGCTGGCCCACACTCTGCGCCACCTCGCCGGACGCGGCTGGGACGACCGGCTCGAGACGACCCTGGGCACCGCTTACCGGGTGCTGTCGACCGCGCTGCAGCAGGGCGCCTCCGCCGACGACCGGGGGCCCGCGCGCGTCGGAGCGACCGTGGTGGAGGTCCTCCGGCCGACCCGAGATGTGGTGGTGGTGCGGCTCCTCAGCGACGTGATGGTCGACTACCACCCGGGGCAGTACCTCAGCGTGCTCACGCCCTACGCTCCCGGCGTGTGGCGACGGCTCAGCCCGTCGATCCCGTCGAACCCGGCCGGCCAGATCGAATTCCACATCCGCGACGTACCCGGCGGCGCGCTGAGCGGATCCCTGGTCCGCGGCGTGGGGGTGGGCGACCGCTGGGTGGTCGCCCGCCCGCTCGGACTGCTCGAGGTGGACCGGACCGAGCCGTTCCGCGACGTGCTCATGATCGGCGGCGGGACCGGGATCGCCCCCTTGCGGTGCCTGCTGCTGGACATGATGCGCCACGCCCACAACCCGCGGGTGCACCTGTTCTACGGGGCCCGCTACCCCGGTGACCTCTACGACCTGCCGACCCTGGTCGACCTCGCCGCCACCGCCCCGTGGCTGACCATCCAGCCCGTCTCCGAGTCCGACGAGGACCCCTGGTGGGCCGGCCCCCGGCAGGAACTGCCCCGCACGCTGCACCGACGGCAGTCCGGGACCCTGGTCGAGGCCGTCACGCAGTGGGGATCGTGGGCCGACCGGCAGGTGATCGTCTCGGGCTCGCCCGACATGCTGCGTGCCACGATCCGCGGCCTGGTCGCGGCGGGCACCCCGCGGGAGAACATCAGCTACGACCGCCCCTGAGCGGCGCGGGCCTGCCAGTCGCCGCCGATTCGCCGCCGATCCGCGGTCGATTCGCGGTCGATAAGACAGTTCCGCACACGACGTCCGAGAGCGGACGCGCGGAAGTGTCTTCTCGATGCAGGAACGCCGCGGCGGCCGGGTCAGCGCGCCGATGGGACGGTGTCGGCGCCGTTGTCGGCGCCGGTCGCGCCCTATCCGGCGTCCGCGGCCGCCTCATCGGCCGCGGTGTCGCCATCAGCGGTCTCGCCATCAGCTCCGTCCCCGCCGTCAGCTCCGTCACCGTTGCCGGGCTCGGGCTGGCCCGCCGGCGGGCCGGGGGTCTCGGTGCTGCTCGAGGTGCCCGTCGTGGTGGTGGGACTCGTCGGGCTGGTCGGCGAGGTGCTGGGGCTGGTGATCACGTCGCAGGGCTGGAACACGCGTCGGAACCGGTCGGGAACGCCCAGCTGCTGGAGCTGCTCGCGGCACACCTCCGAGGTGGGTTCGGCCAGGAACGCCCAGGCGTCATCCCGCCACGTGAGCAGCTCGATCTCGCCGTCGTCACGGGTGACCAGCAGGAAGCGCTCGTCGCATTCCCGCACCGTCGTGCCGCTGCCCAGTGCATCGGCCACGAACCCCGGGCGGCAGCGCTCCGCCGGGCTCGGCGGGCCGGTGGTCGTGGGCGTGGTCGGTGGGGTGGTCCGGCTGGTCTGCGAGGTGGTCGTCTGCGTCGTCGTGGTGGGCGCGGCAACCGGGTCCTCGGTCCCGCCGGTCGCCGAGACGAGCCACACCACCAGGGCCGCCACCAACGCCACCGCGAGGAGGATGGCGGCGATCATCCACGGTGTGGACCCGTCGCCGCCGCCCCCGCCGTCGTCCCAGGCGTCGTCGTCATCCGGCGGCGGGACATCACCGGGCGGGGGAACGTCCCCGGTGGGGTGGCCGGGAGCGGGATGACCCGCGGTGGCCGGGTAGCCGGGGTACTGCGACCACGCCGTGCTGCCCTCCCCCGCGCCGACCGGCGGGAGGTGCTCGGTCGGCGGATCGGCGCGCGGATCGGCGGGCGGCAGGTGCTGCGTCGGCGGATCGGCGGCCTGGTTCGGCTCGGTGACGGCGTCGTCGCCCGGCCGCTCGGAGTCTGCGGGCCCCTCGCCCCGGTTCTGGTCGCCCGGCCCGGTCACCGCGGGACCTCCCCGGCCGGGGACTCCGTGACCCGTCCGTTGGCGAGCACCGGGATCACCTTCCGGATGCCGGAGACCTCGTCGTCGTCGACATCCACCACCAACAGTTCCGACCCGGCACCGGCTTCGGCACGCACGGTCCCGTCCGGGCCGACGAGCAGGGAGTGGCCGACGCCGGTGGGGGCACCGGGCTTGACCTCGACGCCCTCGGCCTCGGGATCGGCCTGGCCCACGGCCAGCAGGAACGTGGTCGAGTCCAGCGCGCGGGCCCGCGACAGCAGCCGCCACTGGTCGATCTTGCCCTCGCCGGCGCCCCACGAGGCGCTGCACAGGATGACCCGTGCGCCGTCGTCCGCGAGGGCGCGGTACTGGCCCGGGAAACGGATGTCGTAGCAGACGCTCAGGCCCACCCCGACGCCGTCGACGGACACGACGCGCGTCGCATCGCCCGGCTCGACGGTGTCGGACTCGGCGAACCCGAACGCGTCGAACAGGTGGATCTTGTCGTAACCCAGGTGGACGTCCCCGCCCTGCCCTTTAGCGCCCTGCCCCTCACCGGCGGATCCTCCCCCGGCGTCGCCGGCCGGGCCGGTGACCAGGAGGGTGTTGCGCACGCGGCCGCCCTGCCCGGGCGTGAACATGCCGACGACGACGAGGACACCGTGCTGCCGTGCGCTCTCGGCCACCGCGGTCGCCCACGGGCCGTCGAGGGGTTCGGCGATCTCGTCCAGGCGGCCGGCACCGAACGCCCGCATGGTGGCCTCGGGCAGCACCACGATCCGGGCCCCTTGCGCTGCGGCCCCGGCCACCGACTCGCGGACCAGTCGCAGGTTGTCCTGCGGGTCGCGTCCGGTCAGGATCTGGGCTGCGGCGATGCGCACGGCGTTCCTCCTCGGGGCTCGGGGTGGTCACCTCGCGTGAGATGGGTACACGGTCCGATGGCGCCGTCTCGTCCCGCCGACCCCGTCGAACGCCCTCGACGCTACCGCTGCCAGTTCGGGGGCGGGCTGTCAGCCGTCACCTTGGCCACCGCTCGGGAGAGGAGTTCCTCCGCCGGCCCCTTGGCGTGACGTCGCCGCCAGAGCGAGGCCAGGACGGGGAACGCGATGATCGACGCCGCCAGGAGCGCCCACTTGGCGAGGGTCGTCTCGACCATCCAGGCCATGAGCAGCTCCATCGCCTGCTCGTGTTCGGGTCCCGCGGTGGTCACCGAGGTCATGAGCAACTCCATGAACTCGGTCTTCTGCCAGAAGAACAGCTTCGCGACGACTGCGGCGGTGAGCACGTGGAGGATGTAGATCGTCAGCGGCATCGCCCCCGCCGCCCGCATGGGCGCCGTGAGACGGAGGACGCGCTCGTTCCGGCAGGCGAGGAGGCACATGCCCAGCACCGCCAGCGCCACCCCGAGGGAGCCCATGAGATCGAGCACCCCTCCCGAGTGGGCGTCCGGCGACAGCAGGATGAACTGCCAGTCCGAGACGGGTGCGGCGAGCTCGACCATTCCCAGGTCCGTCACCGCGGGCTGCGGTTCGCCCGACGCGAACTCCTCGATCCCCGGAAGCGAGACGTGCGTCCAGGTGCGCGAGACCACGGCGCCCAGGGCGTAGGCGACGAGCGCCATCGAGGCCCCGGTCGCGGTCACGCGACGCTGCACCACCGGGTCGTGCAGACCCAGGCGCATGACGGCCATGCCCACCAGCCCGTATCCGATCCAGATGAACACCGGATACATGCCGCCCACGAACACCCGGACGATGACGCCGTTGGGCTCCCACACCGAGGTGGGCACCAGGTCCGCCACGAGCACCGAGAGGGTGCCGAGCACCATCGACCCGGCGGCCAGGGCGAACAGCCGCCGGGGCCCCTGTCGCACGAGGAGGGCGAGGGCGATGAAGACGAATCCGTAGACGGTGAGGACCACCGCGATCGCGTACTGCAGCTCCTCGAGGACCACCCCGATCCCGGCGATCACGACGCCGCGGGTCATGAGGTTCAGCCGCAGCCGGGGGACCTCGGCCCCTCCCAGTGTCAGGGGTCTGCGGGAGACGATCGCGACCGAGACGCCGGCGAGCAGGCCGAACAGTGCGGCGGAGCGGCCGTCGAAGACCGCCGCCCACGCACCCGGATTGAGCAGTGACGAGGGCTCCGTGATCTCGAAGGCGTCGCTGACCCACAGGTGGGCGGTCATCATCCCGACGATGGCCAGGAACCGGGCGAGGTCGATGCCGTCGATACGTGGTCGCGGCCGGTCCGTGGCGTGCCCCGGTCGGGCCGCCTCTTCAGTTGTCGTCATGAGAGATCATTTAACTGCAGCCGAGGGGGCGGGTGGGGAGAACCGCGGCGCGTTACCGGTGTTGACGGCGTCCCCGACCCCGGGCGGCGGCCCGCCGCGCGATCGCCGTGCCGCGTTCCCACAGCCACCACGCGCACACCCCCACCGCCAGCGAGGCCGCCCATGACACCCACGGGTGGCCCGCGTCCCGGATCGGCGGGTAGACGAGGAAGTGGGTCAGATAGATGAACAGCGAGGCCGCTGCTAGAGGGGTCACCACCCGCACCACCGGCCGGGGCAACCGGACCGAGGGGATCCAGATCAGCGCGAGGATCCCGGCCACGATCACCACTTCCCGCTCCGGGTGGCCGAACCAACCCGGCACGCACACGAGCGCGACCGCCGAGCAGGCGAGCCGCGCCCACGTCGCGGCCGGGACCGCGCGATGTGGGCCCGGTGCGGACCCCCCGGGCTCGGCCCGCGCCACCGCCCAGCCGAGGCCGAACAACCACAGCACCGCCGGCGCCGAGTACCACACGAGGGGTCCCCCGCCGAGGTCGATGACGGCGAAGCGCACGAGCAGTCCGAGCCCGACCAGCGTGGCGGGCAGCGCGAACGGCCACCGCCTGTCGAGTCTGCTGACCGCGGGGACCGCCATGAGCGCGGCCACGCCGAGCAGGAGATAGACGGTCGCCTCGACGAACCACATCTGCCACGGGTTCCACCAGCGGTCGTCGGACCAGGACCGGGGACCGAGGAAGTGGGTGGCCAGCAGCGGCGAGTACCAGTGATAGCGACTGGTCAGAGGAGTGACGAGCAGCAGCCAGACGACTGCGGGGACCGCGATCCTCCCGGCCGTCGTGAGCACGCCGCGGGCCCGCTGGCGGGCGCTGGTGGAGTGCAGCCGGAAGCGGGCCAGGGAGTAGCCGGTCAGGGCCACCAGGACGTGCGCGCCGCCGTAGACCGCGAACGCCCGGGTGTGCCCGCCGACGATCGTGAGGATGAACAGGGCGCGCAGCACCACCGAGGTGTCGACGCGGGCCCACGCTCTCCAGGGAGTCCAGCGGGAGGCCGCCGGCGGACGCGGTCCGGCCGCCCGGGTGTCGAGTTCACCCAGCGGGCGCAGGTGCCAATCGCGGGGCAGGTCGGGCACCCGCTCCTCGAGCCGGGTCGAGAGGACCACATAGGTGAGGGAGTCCCCGCCCAGGTCGACGAACGTGGCCTCCGGCGGGCACGCGTCGAGTCCGAGCGCGCGGACCACGAGCGAGCTGGGCGGGTCGGTGTCCGACCCGGCGCCGGCCCGGTCGCGACCGGCGACGAGTGCGCGCAGCGCGGCCTGGTCGATCTTGCCGGCGGGGGTACGGGGAGGGTCGACGACGACGAACTGTTCGATCGCCGACGTGGGCAGACCCGAGGCCGACGCGGCGGCGGTGACGAGGGCGTTCGAGCGCTCACGGGACACCACGACCAAGCGGTCGGGCTCACCGACGCACCAGGCGTCGACACCACCGTCCGCGAGGGAGGACTCCACGCGACCCAGGTCGATCCGGTGTCCGAAGATCTTCGTCTCGCGCCCCATCCGCCCGACGATCTCCACGAGACCGTCGGCGGCGATGCGGGCGAGGTCGCCGGTCCGCAGCTCTTCCAGCTCCGGCCCCCGCGCGAGGTCGGCAGACGACCGGGCGTACCCCATCATCACGTTGGGGCCGCGATAGACGAGCTCCCCCGGGTCGTCGGGCCCGGCCCCCTGCGGACGGTCGACGCGGAACGACCCGCCGGGGATCGCGATCCCGATCGCACCCGCCCGGGTCCGCGCGAGTTGCGGTGGGAGGTACCCCATGCGGGCCGTCGCCTCGGTCTGTCCGTACATCACCACGAGTTCGGCGCCCCGCATCTCCAGGTGTGCGGCCAGACGGCGGACCGCGTCCGGCGCCAGCCGGCCACCGGCCTGGGTGAGGTAGCGCAGGTGGGTGAGCCGGTCCAGGTGCTCGAGGCCGGCACGCTCGAGGAGCTCGACCGTGTGCGGTACGGCGGCGAACGTCGTCACCTGCCGGCTCTCGGCCCGGGCCCAGAACGCCGGCGTGGAGACGGAATCGGAGTTGAGCACCACGGACGCGCCGGCCAGCAGATGGCTGTGCAGTACCGACAGGCCGTAGCAGTAGTGCGGCGGCAGGGTGGTGATCGCCCGGTCCCCCGGCACGATGCCGAGGTAGTCCACGATCGAGCGCGCGTTGGCCAGCACGGCCCGGCGGGACTGCCGGACCAGCTTGGGCGCGCCCGTGGAGCCGGAGGTGCTCATGAGCAGGGCCAGGTCGGGGTGCAGTTCGTGCCGCGGCGGCGCCGTGTCCACACCGCCCGGGAGTGGCCGGCCGTCCCCGGCGACCACGTCGGGGTGCCAGGCCGCGAGGAGGTGGTCCGTCGCCGCGCCGTCCGGCGGGAGGAGCAGCACGACGTGCCCGGCCTCGTGGGCGGCGAGGTAGTCCACCAGGAACTCGACGGTGTTCGTCGCCATCAGACCGATCATGCGGCGACCGGTCGTCACGGACGGGTACTCGGCCGCGCGCTCGGCACTCATCCGGGCGAGCTCCGCGTAGGTGTACTCCGCCCGGTCGGTCACCACGGCGACCGCTCCACCGCGCCCGGCCGGCCGGGCGGGCAACCCGAGCGGGGCGTGCCCCTGTTCCATACGCGCGGCGGTCACGCGCCGAACTATATTAGGTGAGGCTTCGCTACGAAAGTCGGGCGGACACGGTCATCGGTCGTCGCTGATGTCGGCGTCCCGCTTGTGCCGGGGCCGCCACACCACGACGGAGGTCGACCGGGGCACGTGGACGAGCTGGCCGCCCATCCGCGCGGAACCGCCGGAACGGCGACGGAGCTCGGCCACTTCCTCGACCAGCTCGGACACACGGCCACGCAGGGCGTCGACCTGGTTGGTCAGTTCGATGATCCGTTTGATGCCGGCGAGGTTGACGCCCTCCTCCTGGCTGAGGCGCTGGACCTCACGGAGCATGGCCACGTCCCGCAGCGAGTAGCGTCGCCCGCCGCCGCTGGTGCGCTCGGGCGTGACGAGCCCCAGCCGGTCGTAGGTGCGCAGGGTCTGGGCGTGCAACCCGGACAGTTCGGCGGCCACGGAGATCACCAGGACGCTGTCGTCGGGTCCCAGCTCCCCGACGTCCCGCCGGGGAGTCATGCCGACCCGGCCCAGCCCGACCGTGGATCGAAGCCGGCGGCGCGCAACGCGTCGTCATAGGCGGCGAGCTCGGCTTCGGCCATCCCGGCGGGGGGCGTGGCCACCCGGAGGGTGACCTTGAGGTCACCGGTTCCGGTCTTGCGTGCGATCCCCCGGCCACGTACCCGCAGGATCTGGCCGTCGCGGGAACCGGCGGGGATCTTGACGGTCACCCGTCCGGTGAGGGTGGGCACCGACACCTGGGCGCCGCGGACCAGCTCCGGGTAGGACACCGGCAGGTCGACGAGCAGGTCGGCCCCGTCCCGGTCGAACACCTGGTCCTTCTGGACGGTGACCGTGACGTACAGGTCGCCCGACGGCGCGCCACGGAAACCCGCCTCACCCTGGCCCGAGAGGCGGATGCGCTGGCCGTCGGAGACGCCGGCCGGGACCTTGACGTTGATGGTGCGGACGCGATCCGTGACCCCGCTGCCCGCGCACTCGGCGCACGGGTCGTCGATCTTGGATCCGGTGCCGCCGCAGTCGGTGCAGGGCTCGGCGAACCCGAACGCACCCTGGGTGCGCTGGGTGACGCCCGCACCGTGGCAGGTCCCACACACCTTGGGGCTGGTCCCCGGCCTCGCGCCACTGCCGTGGCAGATCAGGCAGGGCGAGGCCGAGGAGAGCTTGATCTGGACCGTCTCACCGAGGGCCGCCTCACGGAAGGACAGGGTCAGTGCGGTCTCGACGTCCTGACCCCCGCGCGGGCGCTGCGACCGGCCGCGACCGGCGCCGCCGCCCCCGCCCGGGCGGGCCTGGTTGAACAGGCCGCCGAACAGGTCCGAGAACCCGCCGGCGCCACCCGCGGGCCCGCCGCCACCGAAGAGGTCGTTGATGTCGAAGTCACCGGACGTTGTGTATCTGCCCCCGCCGCCCGGGGCGAAGCCGCTGAACCCGCCGGAGGAGACCTGGGCGCGGAACGCGTCGTACTCCTTGCGTCGGGCGGGGTCACCGATGACGTCGTTCGCCTCGCTGATCCGCTTGAACTTCTCCTCCGCCGCCGCGTTGCCCGGGTTGGAGTCCGGGTGGTTCTCCCGCGCGAGCTTGCGGTAGGCCTTGCGGATCTCGTCCTGGGTGGCGGACTTGGAGACGCCCAGTTCGGCGTAGTAGTCCTTCTCGACCCATTCGCGCTGACTCACCAGACGCCTCCCTTCTGCATAGTCGTAGTCGTTGTCGTAGTCGTCGTCGTTGTGGTGCGGTGTTCCGGTTGTCGCAGTCTCCCAGCCCCGGCGTGGCCGAGGCGGGTCGGCGTGCGGGTGCGACCCGAGGTCGTCTCGGGACGCACCCGCACGCCGGGATGGTGAGGCGCCCGACTCAGCGGACGATCACCATCGCCGTCCGCAGGGTCCGCTCGCCGTGGCGGTAGCCCTTGCGCAGTACCGTGCCCAGCACGGGCTCGGACCCCTCGGACTCGTCCTGCACGGCCTCGTGCAGGGCCGGGTCGAACGCGTCGCCCTCGGCACCGAAGGCCTCGACACCCTGGGCGGTGAGCAGTGCGCGGACCTTGTCGGCGAAGACCTTGAGCGGCCCCTCCGCGAGGTCACCGTGCGCCTCGGCGCGGTCGAGGTCGTCGACGACTCCCAGCAACTCGATCAGGACCGAGCCCTTGGCGGTGTCGATGATCGACTGGCGGTCCCGCTCGACGCGGCGGCGGTAGTTGGCGAACTCCGCCGACACCCGCTGCAGGTCCGCGGTCCGCTCGTCGAGCTGCGCCTGCAGCGCGGCGGTCGGGTCCTCCGTCTGGACGTCACCGGTCGGGGCGCCCCCCGCGTCAGCGGCGTCGGCTGCGGTGCCGTCGCCGGCCGGCGCGGTGCCGTCGTCGACGATCTCGGCCTCGACGGCCTCGGCGGCCTGCTCGGCCTCGTCGTCAGCGCCGGCCCACGCGGCCTTCTCGGAGGCGTCGGTCTGCTCGGGGCGGGTCACTTGGACTCATCCTTCGACTCGTCCTCGTCGACCACCTCGGCGTCGACGACGTCATCGTCGGCCGAGCCCGCGCCCGACGCGTCTCCGGCCTCGGCACCCTCGGCCGCGGAGGCCTCGTAGATGGCCTGGCCGACGGCCTGGGCCTCGGTGTTGACCTTCTCGACCGCGGACTTGATGGCGTCGACGTCCGTGCCCTCGAGGGCCGTCTTGGCGTCGGCGATCGCGGCCTGGAGCGACTCCTTCTTGTCGGCCGGGATCTTGTCCTCGTTCTCCGAGACGAACTTCTCCGTCTGGTAGATCGTGGACTCGGCCTGGTTGCGGGCGTCCGCCTCCTCGCGGCGCTTGTGGTCCTCCTCCGCGTGGGCCTCGGCGTCCTTGATCATCTGGTCGATCTCCTCCTTGGACAGGCCGGAGCCGTCCTGGATGATGATCGTGTTCTCCTTGCCGGTGCCCTTGTCCTTGGCGGTGACGTGGACGATGCCGTTGGCGTCGATGTCGAAGGTGACCTCGATCTGCGGCACGCCGCGCGGCGCGGGAGCGATGCCGGCCAGCTCGAACGAGCCGAGCAGCTTGTTCTGCGCCGCCATCTCGCGCTCGCCCTGGAAGACCTGGATCTGCACGGACGGCTGGTTGTCGTCCGCGGTGGTGAAGGTCTCCGAACGCTTGGTCGGGATGGTGGTGTTGCGCTCGATGAGCTTGGTCATCACGCCACCCTTGGTCTCGATGCCCAGCGACAGCGGGGTCACGTCGAGCAGGAGGACGTCCTTGACCTCACCGCGGAGCACGCCGGCCTGCAGCGCGGCACCCACGGCGACGACCTCGTCGGGGTTGACGCCCTTGTTGGGCTCCTTGCCGCCGGTGAGCTCCTTGACCAGGTCGGTCACGGCGGGCATACGGGTCGAGCCGCCGACCAGCACCACGTGGTCGATGGAGCCGACCGAGATGCCGGCGTCCTTGATCACGGCCTGGAAGGGGTTGCGGCACCGGTCGAGCAGGTCCTGCGTGATCTTCTGGAACTCGGCGCGCGAGAGCGTCTCGTCCAGGAAGAGCGGGTTCTTGTCCGCGTCGACGGTGATGTACGGCAGGTTGATCGAGGTGGACTGTCCGCTGGACAGCTCGATCTTGGCCTTCTCCGCCGCCTCGCGCAGGCGCTGCAGGGCCATCTTGTCCTTGGTCAGGTCGATGCCGTTCTGCGCCTTGAACTTGTCGACGAGCCAGTTGACGATCCGCTGGTCCCAGTCATCGCCACCGAGGTGGTTGTCACCCGAGGTCGCGCGGACCTCCACGACGCCGTCGCCGATGTCGAGCAGGGAGACGTCGAAGGTGCCGCCACCGAGGTCGAAGACCAGGATGGTCTGTTCCTTGTCGCCCTTGTCGAGGCCGTAGGCCAGGGCGGCCGCGGTGGGCTCGTTGACGATCCGCAGGACGTTGAGGCCGGCGATCTGGCCGGCGTCCTTGGTGGCCTGGCGCTGGGCGTCGTTGAAGTAGGCCGGAACGGTGATCACGGCGTCGGTGACGTCCTCACCGAGGTAGGACTCCGCGTCGCGCTTGAGCTTCTGCAGCGTGCGCGCGCTGATCTCCTGCGGGGTGTAGGTCTTGTCGTCGATCGAGTCCGACTTCCAGTCCGTGCCGATGTGGCGCTTGACCGAGCGGATGGTGCGGTCGACGTTGGTGACCGCCTGGTTCTTCGCCGGCTGGCCGACGAGGACCTCGCCGTTCTTGGCGAACGCGACCACCGACGGGGTCGTGCGCGCGCCCTCCGCGTTGGCGATGACGGTCGCGTCGCCGCCCTCGAGGACCGCGACGGCCGAGTTGGTGGTTCCGAGGTCGATACCTACTGCACGTCCCATGGTGTTCTCCTTCTACTGCGTGTACGAATCGCTTCGCGTACGGATGCTCGTTAAGCGGACCCGACTCAAGGCTCGGATCGATGGTTCCACCCTGCCTGCCGGTGGCCCGTCGAGTCAACCCGACTTGAGTCCGGCTCGCTGAGGTTTGTCGACCCTTATAACCGGCACCCCGTCGAATCCATTCCGGCAGTGGCGCAACTCACACACACAATTGAGCCGAGGGGACTCAATGAACGACGAAGAGCGCCCCGGCCACCGCCTCGGGGCGGTGGCGTCCGGGACGCTCTACGGTCGGAGATTCGGGAAGGTGCGACGACGACAAAGGTGCGACGACGACGACGACGCGGCACGCCGCCACCGGGAACGGATCAGATGACACCCTGCGCGAGCATGGCGTCGGCGACCTTGCGGAACGCGGCGATGTTGGCGCCCGCGACCAGGTCACCCGGGACGCCGTACTCCTCGGCGGTCGCGGCGGCGGTGGCGTGGATCGTGGTCATGATCCGGTCGAGCTCGGAGTCCACCCGCTCGAAGTCCCACAGCAGCCGGCCCGCGTTCTGCCGCATCTCGAGACCGCTGGTGGCCACTCCGCCCGCATTGGCGGCCTTCGCGGGTCCGAAGAGGATTCCCCGCTCGTGGATGACCTGCACGGCCTCCTCGGTGCACGGCATGTTGGCACCTTCGGCGATCACCCGGCAACCGTTGTCGGCCAGCAGTCGCGCGGCCTCGCCGTCGAGCTCGTTCTGGGTGGCACAGGGCAGCGCGATGTCGCACTCGACCTCCCACACCGAACGCCCGTCGACGTACTTGCAGTTGCCGCGCTCCTCGGCGTACGCGGTGAGCCGCTCGCGGCGCACGTCCTTGATGTCCGAGAGCAGGTCCAGGTCGAGGCCGTCCTCGTCGACGACGTAGCCCTGGCTGTCGGAGCAGGCCACGACGGTCGCGCCGAGCTGGGCGGCCTTCTTGGCCGCGTAGATCGCGACGTTGCCGGAGCCGGAGACGACCACCCGGGAGCCCTCGAGGCTGTACTCCGTGTCGCGGAGCATCTCGCGGACGAAGTAGACGAGCCCGTAGCCGGTGGCCTCGGTTCGTGCCCACGAGCCGCCGTACCCGACACCCTTACCCGTGATGACTCCGGCCTCGTTACGTCCGGTGACCTTGCGGTACTGGCCGTACAGGTACCCGATCTCGCGGCCGCCCACGCCGATGTCACCGGCGGGCACGTCGAGATCGGCGCCGATGTGATGGGCGAGCTCGGCCATGAACGACTGGCAGAAGCGCATCACCTCGGCGTCACTCTTACCGTGGGGGTCGAAGTCCGATCCGCCCTTGCCGCCGCCCAGGCCGAGGCCGGTGAGGGCGTTCTTGAAGACCTGCTCGAAGCCGAGGAACTTCAGGGTGTCCTCGTCCACCGACTTGTGGAACCGCAGACCACCCTTGTACGGACCCAGGTCGGAGCTGAACTGCACGCGGAACCCGCGCTGGACTTGGACCACGCCCGCGTCGTCGACCCACGGCACGCGGAAGGAGACGACCCGCTCGGGCTCGATGATCCGCTTGAGGATGCCGCCCTCGACGTACTCGGGGTGCTGCCTGACCACGGGCGCCAGGGATTCCAGGACCTCGTGCACTGCCTGGCGGAAGAGGTGCTGTCCGGGATTGCGTCGCACCACGGTGTCAAGGGCGTCGTGGAGTGCGGCGTCGGCATCGGACATGGGACCTCCGGTCGATAAGTCTTTTGGTGAAGACGCGTGCGTCGTTGCCGAAGAGGCAGCCTAGCGGCAGGTCCCCCGAATCTCCGACTCAGCTCCGCTTCATCAATCGCCAGTCAAATCCCACCAATCACACGTGTCACACTGGACTCACTAATCACATCTCCGTAATCTGAGCCGCAACACACCGAACCGCGGCCGGTGGGCCCGTCGCCGACCAGCCGTGCATTCCGGAAGGCCATCATGCGCATCACCTCGAAGTTCGCCGCCGTCGCCGCCGCCGCGGCGCTGGTGGTCACCGCGACCCCCGCCGGGGCGGCGCCCGCTCCCACACCGGGAAACCCGGCTCCCTCCGCCGCCCGACCCGCCGTCGAGCAGCCTCTTCCCGCGCTCGCCGACGCCCTCGCTCCACAGCTCACGTCGCTCGTCGAGGCACTGCGACGTGATCTCGGACTCACTCCCGAGCAGTTCCTGACCCAGGCCGGGATCGGTGAGCGACTCTCCGCGGCACAACCGAGGTGGGAGCAGCAGTTCCGCGAGGCGTTCGGGGGCGTCTGGCTCGACGACGAGGGCACCGGTCTCGTCGGCGTCGTCGCGGGCGCGGCCGGCGAGGACCTGCGCCGCGAGGCCACCCGGGCCGGCTTCACCGTCAAGGACGTCGCCCTCAGCACGAGTGAGCTCGAGGCACGGGAGCGTCAGGTCGTCACGATCATCGAGGGATTCCCCGAGGACCTACGGGAGCTCGTCACCGACGTCCGCGTCGATCCCACCCGCAACACGGTCGTCGTCACCACCCGCGGCGGCGAGGCGGCCCAGCTCGGCAACCTCGACGCCCGCCTGCGCGACCTCGCCGAGATCGACATGATCGAGGCTCCGGACCCGGCGTTCGACACCGCCCCGTTCGGCAGCGAGGGAGGCACCGAGTCCGACGGCGAGCCGACGATGGACGGGCTCGAACCTGCGACGACCCGCACCGGCGCCCGGGCCGGAGCGCCGGAGACACCCGGGAGCGGTGGCGACTCCGGATCGCTCGGCAGCCTGGCCCTGCTCAATGACGCGGGCTTCGTCCCCGAGGGACCGATGCGCACGATCGTCGACCTCCTGGCCGGGCTGACCCCCGGCACCGGGTCGATCATCGACGGGATGATGGGCCAGACCATGGTCGACCCCGCGACCCCGGTTCCCGCCGACCAGCGCCGCGCCATCCAGACGGCCCCGACCCCGGCGGGGCCACTCGTGGGCGGCACCGCCTACCAGGTGGGGGTCCCCGGAGGGATCCTCGAGTGCTCCACCGGGTTCAACGGTGAACTCGACGGCAAGCCCGTCGTCATCACCGCGGCGCACTGCGCCGGCGCCGACGGCACCCGCGCCGCCCTCGCCGACGGCGAGGAGTTCGGCACCATGACCCGCACCAAGCGCGAGAACATCGACACCGCGCTCATCGCGGTCGACGACGAGGTGGCGGACCGGTTCCGTTCCAACCTGGTGGGTACCGGGCCGGACAGCACCCAGGCGATCGTCGGCACCGCGGCTCCGGTCGTCGGCCAGAAGGCCTGCAAGACCGGTTTCCGGACCGGCTTCTCCTGCGGCACGATCTCGCAGGTCGGCACCACCATCGACGTGTCGGGCTCGCGGACCATCGCAGGCGCCTTCACCGTGGACCTGTGCGCGCTCCCCGGGGACAGCGGCGGCGTCGTCTTCTCCGGGGACCGGGCCCTGGGCATCTCGAGCGCGTCCAACGTCGCGGAGTCCGGTACCTGCGCCGATGCCGACGCCGTGGCCCGTGCGGCCGGGATCACCCCGCGCCTGTCCGCCGTCCCGATCGCGGACGTGCTGGCGGCCCACCCCGGGCTGACACTCCGGACCAACTGATCCCCCCTTCCCACGCGGGCCCCGCCTGCCGAGTGGAGTCTGCTCCGGTAAGGGCAGCCTCAACTCGGCAGACGGGGCCCGCGTGGCTTACCTTTGACCTCGACACAGTCGACGGGCGCCCACAGGGTCCTATGAGTGCTCGTGCGTCGAGAAGTGCGACGAAAGGCCGCGAACCATGTCAGGCGTGACCATCACACTCGGGACGATCGGCGTCCTGCTCAGTCTGTTCTGTTGGGCATCCTTCATAGGCGGCGTCACGCGCATGGTGCGCAGCCTGTTCCTGGGACAGAAGGACGGATTCGACCGGCTACGGCCGATCCTGCCCCGGGTGAAGAACGTCATCGTCGAGGTGGGCGCCCACACCCGGATGGCCCGCAAACGTTCGGTGGGCTTCTTCCACTGGTTCGTCATGGTGGGCTTCCTGCTCGGCTCGATCGTCTGGTTCGAGGCCTACATCCAGACGTTCAACCCCCGCGGCGGCTGGCCCTGGTTGTCCGACCAGGCCTGGTACCACGCCGTCGACGAGTTCCTGGGCCTGGGCACCGTCATCGGTATCACCGTGCTGATCATCATCCGCCAGGTCAACCAGCGTCGCGGCCTCAACCGCTTCGTCGGCTCCGACCGTAAGGCTGCCTACTTCGTCGAGACCGTCGTGCTCCTCGAGGGCCTGGGCATGATCTTCGTCAAGGCCGGCAAGCTCTCGCTGCAGGCCGCCGACGGGTACCACTTCCACTGGTCCACCGACTGGGTCACCGGCCCGCTGTCGACGATCCTGCCGGCCAACGAACTCATGGTCTCGGTCTTCGCGCTGATCAAGCTGCTCACCGGCATGATCTGGCTGTACGTCGTGGGCCGCAACATCACGTGGGGCGTCGCCTGGCACCGCTTCTCCGCGTTCTTCAACATCTACTTCAAGCGCGAGGCCGACGGCCGCACCGCGCTGGGCCCCCTCAAGCCGATGACCATGGACGGCGTCGCGCTGACCATGGAGAAGGTCGAGGAACTCACCGAGGCCGACGAGGACTTCGAGCCCAAGCTGGGCGCGGGCGCCATCGAGGACTTCTCGTGGAAGGGCTGGCTGGACTTCTCCACCTGCACCGAGTGTGGCCGCTGCCAGGAGCAGTGTCCCGCGTGGAACACCGGCAAGCCGCTGAGCCCCAAGCTCATGATCATGTCCCTGCGAGACCACGGTGCCGCCAAGGCGCCCTATCTCCTCGCGGGTGGCAAGACCACCATGGGTGAGGAGACCGGCCTGGTCGACGCCGAGGGCAACCCGGACGAGGCCAAGCTCGCCAAGATCCCCGAGGCCGCGCGCCTGGAGGCCCAGCGTCCCCTGGTCGGCCACACCACCGCCGACGTCTCCGACGACCCGATGGCCGCCGGCATCATCGACCCCGAGGCCCTGTGGTCCTGCACCACCTGTGGCGCGTGCGTCGAGCAGTGCCCGGTGGACATCGAGCACGTCGACCACTTCATCGACATGCGCCGCTACCAGGTGCTCATCGAGTCGGAGTTCCCGACCGAGCTCGCGGGCCTGTTCAAGAACCTCGAGAACAAGGGCAACCCCTGGGGCCAGAACAACTCCGGTCGCGACGACTGGATGAACGCCCTCGACTTCGAGATCCCCGTGATCGGCAAGGACATCGAGAACTTCGCTGACACCGAGTACCTGTTCTGGGTGGGCTGTGCCGGTGCCTTCGAGGACCGTGCCAAGAAGACCACCCAGGCCGTCGCCTCCTTGCTGCACACCGCCGGTGTGAAGTTCGCCGTGCTGGGCCAGGGGGAGACCTGTACCGGTGACTCGGCCCGCCGCGCGGGCAACGAGTTCCTGTTCCAGATGCTCGCCCAGCAGAACATCGAGGTCATGAACGACGCGTTCGACGGCGTGCCCGCCGCGCAGCGCAAGGTCGTCGTGACGTGTGCCCACTGCCTCAACGCGCTGAAGAACGAGTACGGCGACTTCGGCGGCGACTACCAGGTCGTCCACCACACGCAGCTCCTCAACCGTCTCGTGCGCGAGAAGCGCCTCGTGCCGGTGGCCCCCATCGACGGCGGCGTCACCTACCACGACCCGTGCTACCTCGGTCGCCACAACCAGGTCTACGAGGCTCCGCGCGAGCTCATGGACGGGTCGGGCGTGACCCTCACGGAGATGCCCCGTCACGGGCAGCGGTCCATGTGCTGTGGCGCCGGTGGCGCGCGCATGTGGATGGAGGAGACGGTCGGCAAGCGGATCAACATCGACCGTGTCGACGAGGCGCTGTCGACCAAGGCCACCAAGATCGCCACGGGCTGCCCCTTCTGCCGCGTGATGCTCTCGGACGGTGCCACCGCCCAGACCGACGGCACCGAGCAGGAGGGCCAGGTCGAGGTCGTGGACGTCGCCCAGCTGCTGCTGGAGTCGGTCTCCCGCGACGGTGGCCTGCCCGAGCCGCGCCAGGCCGAGTGGCTGGAGCAGCCCAAGCGCGAGAAGACGAAGGCGGAGAAGGAAGCCGAGCAGGCCGAGCGCGACGCCGCCGAGGCGGAGACCGCGCAGGCCGCCACGGCCACCGCGCCCGCTGCCCCGGCCGAGGCCGCGCCGGACAACGCCGTCGTCGACAAGGGCGAGGGTGCGGAGGTCGCCGCCGCCGGCTCCGGCGGCGCCGCCAGCGCCGCCGAGGCCGGCCCGTCGGCCGCCGATTCGACCGGCGCACCGAAGTCGGGTGGCCTCAAGCTGGGTGGCGGCGGCAAGGCCCCCGGCGGCCCCAAGGCCCCCGGCGGCCCGAAGGCCCCGGGCGCTCCCAAGGCCCCGGGTGCAGCCAAGGGCGGGGAGTCCGCCACCGAGGCGCAGTCTGCGGTCAAGGACGCCGAACGCACCGAGGAGACCCGCGAGGCCGCCCAGGGTTCCGCTCCGGCCACCACCGGGGCTCCCAAGCCGAGCGCCGGCGCACCGAAGTCGGGCGGCCTCACGCTCGGCGGCGGGGCCAAGGCTCCGGGCGGGGCGAAGGCTCCGGGCACCGCCAAGGCTCCGGGCACGGCCAAGGCAGCGGCCGCCGCGCCGTCCGCGGGCGAGTCCGCCGCCGCGCAGACCGAGACCGCCGATGCCGGGTCCGCCACGGACACCGCACCGGCCGCGCCCGCGAAGCCGGCCGTCGGCCTGGGCCTCAAGGGTGGAGCGAAGGCGCCCGGCGCGCCCAGGGCACCCGGTGCTCCGAAGGCCCCGGCCGCCGCCCCGGCGACCGAGGCCCCGGACAAGGCCGAGCCCGCCGACTCCGCCGCCCAGGCTGAGCCGACCGAGGCAGGGTCGACCGAGGCAGGGTCGACCGAGGCTGAGTCAACGGACGCCGAGCCGACCGACTCCCCGGCGAAGCCCGCATCGAACGGGGCGATCCCCCGTTCGAAGAAGTCGGGAGGGTACGGCCTCTCCCTGGGCTGACGCCCACCGGACGCCACCGCGGCCCGTGATCAGGACTCCTGATCACGGGCCGCGGTCATTTCATCTCCGTACTCGCCACCGTCAACAGGTGTGGTGAGCCTCCTGCAGCTTGTAGACGGGCGTCGGAATACCCTCCATCCGGGCCTTGAGCTGCAGCGCGAGATACCTCGAGTAGTGGCGGGACTGATGCAGGTTGCCCCCGTGGATCCACAGTTGCTCGACGTTGGTCGGCTTCCACATGTTGCGCAGCTCGCCCTCCCACGGTCCCGGGTCGCGCGTCGTGTCCGACCCGTAACCCCACACCTTGCCCACCCGGTCGGCAACTTCTTCAGAGACCAGGTCCACGAGCCACTGGTTCATCGATCCGTACCCGGTGGCGTACACGATGATGTCCGCCGGAAGGGTCCGGCCGTCGTCGAGCTCGACGCCGTCGGGCAGGATCCGCGACACCTGCCCGCTCTCGAGCGCGACCTCACCGTCGATCAACAGCTGACTCGCACCGACGTCGATGTAGTAACCCGACCCGCGCCTGAGGTACTTGAGGAACAGACCGGAACCGTCCTCCCCGAAGTCGAGGTCGAATCCCACCTCGCGCAACTGCTGGTAGAACTCCGCGTCCTTCTCCGCCATCTGCTCGTAGACCGGGATCTGCGCCCCCGGGAGCAGCCGGTAGGGCCACGAGGCGAAGAGCATGTCCGCCTTCTCCGTGGTCACACCGGCATCGAGAGCCTCTTCCGAGTAGAGAGGACCCAGTGCGAGGGACATCAGGGATTCACTGCGGGAGATGTGCGTGGATGAGCGCTGCACCATCGTGACGTGCGCACCGTGATCCCACAGAGCGGCGCAGATGTCGTGAGCCGAGTTGTTCGATCCGATCACCACGGCCCGCTTGCCCGCGACGTCGCCCTCGCCCGTGAACTCGGACGAGTGCCACTGCTGGCCGGTGAAGTCCTCCGAGCCCTCGAACCGCGGGACGTTCGGGTATCCCGACACCCCGAGCGCAAACACGAGTTGGGTCGGGCGCAGCGTGACCTTCTCGCCACGGCGGTCGACCTCGACCCGCCACGTCCCGGAGTCCTCGTCGAAGTCCGCCCTGAGGCACTCCGTCCCTGACCAGTAGTCGAGATCCATGATCGCGGTGTAGTGCTCGAGCCAGTCACCGACCTTGTCCTTCGCGGGGAACACCGGCCAGTCTTCGGGGAAAGGGATGTACGGCAGGTGGTCGTACCAGACCGGGTCGTGCAGGTGGAGCGACTTGTAGCGCTTGCGCCATGAGTCACCCGCCCGTTCGTTCTTCTCGATGACGATGGTGGGCACCCCGAGGCGCTTGAGACGAGCGGCGAGCCCGATACCACCCTGGCCTCCGCCGATGATGACGGCGTAGGGCTGCTCGGTGTACCCGAGGGTCTCCTGGCGCTCGGTCTTCTGTTCGAGCCAGGTCTTCCGGCCCCGGGTGACGACGTGCTCCACCCCCTGGTCGCGACTGTGCCGCTTTTTCTCCTCGTGGCCCTTGAGTTCCTGCAAGGTCGTCAGGAGCGTCCATGCCCGCCCGTCCCGTAGGCGCAGATGGCCCCACCCGCGGCCCGCGCCCGTCTCGAAACGCACCCACGCCTCCACCACCCCGTCGCTGTCGGTGGCGGGCTCGTCGAGGGCCCACCCGGACGGTTCGACGGCGGCGAGCTGGTCGCTCAGCATGTCGCGGATCTGGTCGCGACCCTCGAGTGTCCTGAGGTTCCAGGTGAAGGCGACGAAGTCGCGCCAGTACCCGTCGGTGTCGAACAGCTCGGCCGCCCGACCCGGGTCCCCCGACTGCAGGGCATCGTCGAAGGCCGTCAACCACCGTTCGGCCACTGTGTCCGGTTGAACGCGGTCGACGTCCGGACCCCCGGGGCCGCGGTCTGCCGGTGCTTGCTGAGTCTCGGTCATGTCCACTCCTCCACTTCCTGTAGCTTCTGGGATGACGTAGATCACACTTTCTTCCCAAGGGGGTGGCAATGTCGTTGCACGCGACGTTGCGGTTCTCCGACCCGGGGGCGTTCGCGGCGCAGTCGATCAGGGCGCACGAGTCCGCCCTGGCCGGTGGGCTCCCCCCCGATCTGGACTCACGGCTCCTGCGCGCATGGAGGCGCAGCGGGGAGGCCGGCGTCTCCCCCGACCAGGAACTCCCGGCGAGCGTGCTGTCCGGCGACGAACTCGTGACCGCTCGAGCGGACACCCCGCTGCGTCACATCGCGGACGACGTCGTCTCCTCACTGGCGGACACCTCCGCGGCCGGGCGACACGTGGTCGTCGTCTCCGATGTCCGTGGTCGCGTGCTCTGGCGCTCGGGCAGTGCGCAGGTGCTCCGTCGGGCGGACTCGATCGCGTTCGCCGAGGGGGCCGACTGGTCCGAGCGGGGTATCGGCGCCAACGGGATCTCGATGGCGCTGGACGCAGGGACGCTCACGCACGCCACTGCGGGGGAGCACTTCGTGCGCGCCCACCACGGGTGGACGTGTACGGCGAGTCCCATCAGGGACCCCCACGGACGGGTCCTCGGTGTCCTCGACGTCTCGCATCCCCTCCGGTTCTCGTGCGCCGAGACCGTCTCGCTGGTCCGGTGCGGTGTCCGGCTCGCCGAGACGCTGTTGACCGCCCGGGGCACCGCGACCCCCGCCGTCGCCCCCGGGCCGGATGCCCCCGGCCCGCACGACCCACATTCCGAACCCGATGGGACGCGCTCCCCCGTGACCTCGATCCGTCTTCTCGGGTGGAAGCCGGCGGTGGTCCGTGCCGACGGGACCTCCGTCGCCCTGACCCCGAGGCGGGCAGAACTCCTCGCGCTCCTGGCCTCGCGGGAGGCGTGGTCAGCGCGCGCCCTGTCCGAGGCCCTCTATGACGACGGGTCCGCCACGACCACGGTGAGGGGCGAGGTCCGGAGACTTCGCCAGGCCACCGGTCTGAGCATCGGATCGCAGCCCTACTGTCTGGCGGCGCACGAGCGGCAGTGTGTGGACTACTTGTCCGTCGAGCATCCTGATGACCTCCTGCCGGACTCGGAAATCCCGGCGATCGTCGACCTGCGGTACGGGATCTGACCCCGCACCCCTCCCGGCCGGTCCGTGACACCGGACACGCGGACCGAGGTGGCACAATCGCAAGGTATGACGCCTGAGACCACGGGACGAACGCTCCACCAGCTGCGCACTCTCGACCAGTCCTCCAAGCTCAAGGACGTCCTCTACGAGATCCGCGGGCCGGTACTGGCCAGGGCCAACCAGCTCGAGGCCGAAGGTCACCGCATCCTCAAGCTGAACATCGGCAACCCCGCGCCGTTCGGGTTCGAGGCGCCGGACGTGATCATGCGCGACATGATCGCCGCGCTCCCCCACGCGCAGGGCTACTCGGAGTCCAAGGGCATCCTGTCGGCCCGCCGGGCGATCTTCACGCGCTACGAGCTGGTCCCGGACTTCCCCCGTCTCAGCGTGGACGACATCTACCTCGGCAACGGCGTGTCCGAGCTCATCACCATGACGATGCAGGCGCTGCTGGACGACGGCGACGAAGTCCTCATCCCCGCACCGGACTACCCGCTGTGGACCGCCATGACCTCACTCGCCGGGGGCAGGCCCGTCCACTACCTCGCCGACGAGCAGGACGACTGGAACCCGTCGCTCGAGGACATCGCCTCCAAGATCACCCCGCGAACCAAGGCCATCGTGGTGATCAACCCCAACAACCCGACCGGCGCGGTCTACTCGCGTGAGGTCCTGCAGGGGATCGTCGATCTCGCCCGCGAGCACAGTCTGCTCATCCTGGCGGACGAGATATACGACCGGATCGTTTACGACGAGGCCGAGCACACCTCCATCGCCACCCTCGCCCACGACCTGCTCGTGCTGACCTTCAACGGACTGTCCAAGACCTACCGTGTGGCGGGCTACCGGGCGGGCTGGCTGGCGATCACGGGCCCCAAGGCTCACGCGGCCGGCTTCCTCGAGGGGTTGGAGCTCCTCGCGTCCACCCGACTGTGCCCGAACGTCCCGGCGCAGCACGCTATCCAGGTGGCGCTCGGTGGCTATCAGTCGATCAACGAGCTCATCGAGCCCGGCGGCCGGCTGCACGAGCAGCGGGGCATCGCGTGGGAGAAGCTCAACACGATCCCGGGCGTGAGCTGCGTCAAGCCCATGGGCGCGCTGTACGCCTTCCCCAAGCTGGACCCGAACGTCCACGAGATCCACGACGACCGGCTGTTCGCCCTCGACCTGCTCGAGCAGGAGCGGATCCTCATCACCCAGGGCACGGGTTTCAACTGGCCGGACCCCGACCACTTCCGGGTGGTCACCCTTCCCGCCTCCCGCGATCTGGGCGTGGCGATCGAGCGGATCGGCAACTTCCTGGCCTCGTACCGGCAGTAGCCCGGGGGCCGCGTCGGCCGGTGTCAGGTCGGCCGGGGTCAGGTCGACGGGTGTCCGGAGCGCATCGACGGGACGACCCCCGGCCCGGCGGGGGCCGCCCCAGTGCGGCGGGCGGCGCCCTCCGCCGGCACCCCGCGGCCGAGGGCGCGGTAGGTCCATCCGGCGGCGCGCCACAGGTCGGCGGGCATGCAGTTGCGCCCGTCCAACAGGACCCGACCTCGCGCCACCCCGGTGACCGCGGTCGGGTCCAGCTCGACGAACTCCGGCCACTCGGTGGCCACCAGCACCACGTCCGCGCCCTCACAGGCGGCCAACGCCGACTCGGCGTAGGTCAGCGTGGGGAACAACGCCCGGGCGTTGTCCAGGGCCTGCGGGTCGTACACCACCGCACTGGCACCCTTGAGCGAGAGCATCCCCGCCACGTTCAGCGCCGGCGAGTCCCGCACGTCGTCGGAGTTCGGCTTGAACGCCGCCCCCAACACCGCGACCGTCCGCCCGATGACGGTCCCGCCACACGCCTCGACGGTTAGGTCGACCATCCGCTCGCGCCGACGCATGTTGATCGAGTCGACCTCCCGTAGGAACGTCATCGCCTCGTCCGCACCCAGCTCACCGGCCCGCGCCATGAACGCCCGGATGTCCTTGGGCAGACAACCGCCACCGAAGCCCAGCCCGGCGTTGAGGAAGCGCCGCCCGATCCGCTTGTCCATACCGATCGCATCGGCCAGCACCGTCACATCGGCGCCGGCGGCCTCACACACCTCCGACACCGCGTTGATGAAGCTGATCTTGGTCGCCAGGAACGCGTTCGCGCTGACCTTGACCAGCTCGGCCGTCGCCAGGTCCGTCACGATCACCGGGCAGGGATCCGAGGCCAGGACCGGCGCGTACGCCTCCTCCACCCGGTCCCGCGCGAGCCCCTGCGCCCCCTCGCCACCGGCCAGACCGATCACGATCCGATCCGGCGTCAGGGTGTCCGCCACTGCGAAGCCCTCGCGGAGGAACTCCGGGTTCCACAGCACCTCGACGCGCACCCCGTCCGGGGCGCGGGAGTCGGCGATCTGTTGCAGCCGCGCGGCCGTGCCCACCGGCACCGTCGACTTGCCCACCACCGCCGCATCCGCGGACAGCAGGGGCGTCAGCCGCGCCACGACGTCCTCCACGTGCGAGGTGTCGGCGGCGAACTCACCCTTGCGCTGCGGGGTCCCGACCCCGATGAAGTGCAGGTCCGCGAACGCGGCCGCCTCGGCGTAGTCGGTGGTGAACCGCAACCGCCCCGACTCCACGTGCCGCAGCAGGATCTCCGGCAGCCCCGGCTCGTAGAACGGCACCTCGCCCCGGCGCAGCCGCTCGATCTTGGCCTCGTCGACGTCCACCCCCAGCACCTCGTGGCCCAGCTCGGCCATGCAGGCGGCGTGGGTGGCACCGAGGTACCCGGTCCCGAACACGGTCATACGCATGGCGCTGTTCTACCCCGTCGACGCGGCGCGGTGGGAACGGGCTGGTGAACGGAGGGCGAGCAGTGCGCGCCGGATGGCCGCCGCCGTCCGCCGGGTCACCGGAAGTTCAGGTACGCCTTGGAGGCGGTGGGGCCGCGCTGGCCCTGGTACTTCGAGCCCACGGAGGCACTGCCGTACGGGGTCTCGGCGGGACTGGAGAGCCGGAACAGGCACAGCTGGCCGATCTTCATCCCGGGCCACAGCGTGATGGGCAGGTTCGCCACGTTCGACAGCTCGAGGGTGATGTGGCCGTCGAACCCGGGGTCGATGAAGCCGGCGGTGGAGTGCGTGAGCAGCCCGAGCCGACCGAGTGAGGACTTGCCCTCGAGTCGCCCGGCCAGGTCATCGGGGAGCCGGAGCCGCTCGAGGGTGGCACCCAACACGAACTCGCCGGGGTGCAGGACGAACGGGTCCCCTTCGGCGGGTTCGACCAGCTCGGTGAGCTCGTCCTGCTGCTGCGCCGGGTCGATATGCGTGTAGCGGGAGTTGTTGAAGACGCGGAACATCCGATCGAGGCGGACGTCGATACTCGACGGCTGGATCAGCTCGGGGTCGAGGGGGTCGATGCCCAGCCGCCCGTCGGCGAGCTCGGAACGGAGGTCACGGTCGGAGAGCAGCACGGTCCTGAGGGTACCGCGCGCCTCCGGCGAGCAAGCGGAGCTGGGTCCCGAGCTCGGTGACGCTCGTGCACGCCTCGGCGAACGGCAGGCGTTCGCGCCGGGCGCGGCCCTCGCGGTCCGTCAGCTCGAGGTCGACGCCGGCACGGTCGATGCCGATCAGGAGGGGACGCTCGGAGGGTAGGCAGCGGCAGACGCGCAGGGCCAGCCGCGGGACCACCTGGCAGCGCGGGTCGTTGAGGTGATCGAGCCAGTGTCCCTCGAGGTCGGTGAAGGGGTCCGGTCCGGACGTGGCGAGGTCGTCGGGGGTGATGGCGGTGACGCCGGAGTCGTCGGTGAGCAGGATCGTGTCCGCCCGTAGCCGGACGAGGGCGGAATCGGACCCCACGCCGAGGAGTGCGGAGTCGGGGAGGTCTCGCGCGATGTGGCCGACGGCGACGCGCTGGGCGCGCGTGCCGAGCTGTTCAACCCGACCGTCGACGACGACGAGGCGGCGACACCGGCCCCGGGCCGCGCCCCCGAGGATCTCGTCGATCACCTCGAGACGGGCATGCACTCCGCCGAAGGGGATGGCGGCGGTGTCGGCCATCGGGATGACGAGACCGAGGTCGGCCGTTCCGGGCGTGCGGTGCACGAGGGCGACCGGGGGCGTGGCCGTGTCGGCGGAACCTGCGGCCACCGTCCCGGGCGAGGGGGAGGTGCCCAGGCTCAGCGTGGCCCTCGGGCAGCGCCGCAGTGCGGAGTCCGCCCGCTCGGCCGGCTCGGGGACGGGTCCCACCAGTGATCGCATGCCTCAACCCTCTCGCCATCGTGGTCCCGGCCTTTTCCGTTCCGGCGCCTCGGGGATGGTGGCGCCGGAACGGAAAAAACCGGAGCGGGGACGTGACTACCCGCAGCGATGAACTTAGGTAAGGCTTACCTGTATTGCAAGGGTTTTCCGGAAATCGTCGCGGAACGGCTCACCCGGACAGTGCCGCGAGTGCGCCCAGCACCTGTTCGGAGTCGTCGCAGACCTGCGGGAACGGCAGTCGGACGACGTCGCCGAACCCGCCCCCTGTCGAACGGAGGGAGAGGTCGACCCCATACCGGTCGATCGCCACGAGGCGCGGAGCCGTACCCGCGATCTGATGTCCCGCGCGCAGGGCGAGTCGGGACGCGAGGCCGGTGTCGGCCGCGAGACGGCGCAGCCACACCTGTTCGTCGACGCCGATCGGGTCGACCGACGCAGCGGCGAGGGCCGCGCGGGGCACCACGTGGACGCCGTCCGCGGCGAGGTAGGTGATCTCCAGCGGCTGCAGATCGCTCAGCCGGAGCGACCCACCCTCGGAGTTCGGGCCCGTCCCGCCCCCGTCGGCGGTGACCAGCCTGCGCCGACGTGCCGCGGACGAGGCCGTCACGATTCCGGAGATGATGACGACGCCCCGGGCGACGGTGCACTCGTCGTCGTCGCCCCCGGCACCTCGTCCCCCGCCCCGACCCGCGCCGCACGACGCGGGGCGGCCGTCCAGGGCGAACGACGGCCGCGGCGCGGATTCCCGGCACCGTCCGGTACAGACCGCGTCGACGATCTCGACCGTCGCGGTGGCACCGGCGGCGGCGATCCGGTCGGCGTCACCGGCGTCGCGCGACATGCCGCCGACATCGACCACCAGGACGACGACGCCGTCATCGCGCACCCGCGCGGAACGCAGCGGCCGCCTGAGCAACCCGGCCTCGACCGTGCCCGCCGCACCCCGGGCGAGCACCGTCCGTACCCGTTCGGCGATCGGCCGCTCGTTGACGTCGTCCACCACGCACCTCCTGAAAGGCTGCTTCCGCCGACCGGATCTCCGGTCGCTCAAAACGGACTGTCCTCCAGTTCAGCGCACGGCGGGTGCCTTTCGTTCCCGAACGGCCCCGGAAACCACGTGAGACCTGCCACATTCCTGGACCCCCGCGACCGGGCGGACCCCCCGGGAGCATTGGCGGATATGCACCGACCCTCGCTGACGTGGTGAAATGGGCGCATGGACGAGTTCAGGGACGAGCCCTCGAAGTACTTCTGGCGCTGGACCCAGTGGTCGTGGGTGTGCGTCGGCGTCGCCGTACTCATCGTGCTGATGGGGATCACCGGCGGCGGATCGGTCACGCCGTGGATCATCGGCGCGGTCGCCGTGGCGGTGATCGGTGGCGTGGCGTTCGGATTCGTCCCCCGCGCGTCACTGAACCAGCCCAAGCGGCCGATGACCACGAGCGCGAAGCGTCGGTCCGCCCGGAAGTGACCCCACCGCGCCTGCGGCCACCGGGGCTCGTGCTAACCTGAACCGGCATCCAGCAGGCACTGCCGATGTAGTTCAATGGTAGAACTTCTGCTTCCCAAGCAGACAGCGCGGGTTCGATTCCCGTCATCGGCTCCGCAGCCCGTACGGGCACCACGAGGGGCACCTCCATCACGGAGGTGCCCCTCAGTCGTCTCCTCGATCGGCCGCCAACGCGGGCCCTCTCCGACCACAGGCACCCTCTAGTGCACCGTGCACTACTCAAGACGTGAAGTTCGTCACATCTACCGATGTGTGGCCCGTCCGATCTCCGTAGTGTCCGAGATCACACCGGCGCTGACGAGGAGTAGATGTGCAACCCGGATACCTCCCCCGAACCCTGGCGGATCGCTTCGGCGACGCCCCCAGCATCAGGGATGACGCCACGCAGATGACCTTCCGCGAACTCGACCGGAAGGTGACCTCCGTCGCCGCCCAGTTCCGCGAACACGGTGTCACCAGGGGGGATGTGATCGCAGTGATGCTCCCCAACCGGAGCGAACTGGTGATCTCCATCTTTGCGGCCTGGTACCTCGGCGCAGCGGCCACCCCGATCAACCCGAACTTCACCCACGACGAGGCCGATCACCAGATCAACGACGCCGACGCCGCGCTCGTCGTGAACTCCGCACCTGACGCCCCCTCCGGCGGGCGACCGACGATTAGCGTCGATGACCTAAGGACGTCTGGAGGCGGCGCCGAGCTCGGCCCCGTTGGTCTGGCGGACGACGACCTCGCCCTGGTGATCTATACCAGCGGATCCACCGGGCGCCCCAAGGGCGTCATGCTGACCCACGCCAATGCCACGGCGATGTCCCGGACCATGGCCGACACCATGCGGATGACCGCCGAGGACCACTGCTTGCTCCTCCTTCCACTGTTCCACGTGAACGCCCTGATGGTCAGTCTCCTGGCACCCCTCCAGGTCGGTGCGCAACTGACGATCATGGGCGGCTTCGACGCCCCGAAGTTCTACGACACCGTCGAGCGCCTGCGGCCCACCTACTTCTCCGCCGTACCCACCATCTACGCACTGCTGCTCACCAGGGCGGGGGGCCGGCGACCGGACATGTCCTCGCTCAGGTTCGCCGTCTGCGGCGCGGCTCCGGCCACGCGAGAACTCCTGGCCGCGGCCGAGGACTTCTTCGACGTGCCCATCCTCGAGGGCTACGGCTTGACCGAGGCCACCTGCGCCTCGGCGGTCAACCCGATCGACGGCCCGCGCAAACCCGGCACCGTGGGACCGGCGCTACCCGGCCAGCGGATCCGGATCGTCGACGACGAGCTCCGTGACGTCCCCACCGGGCAGACCGGGGAGGTGCTGATCACCGGGGCCGTCGTGATGGCCGGCTACCTCAACATGCCGGAGGCGACCGCGTCGACGATCGTCGACGGATGGGTGCGCACAGGTGACGTGGGCCGGCTCGACGAGGACGGCTACCTCAGCATCGTCGACCGGATCAAGGACATGATCATCCGGGGCGGGGAGAACCTGTACCCCAAGGAGATCGAGAACGCCATCGGCAGCCTGCCGGGAGTACTCGAGGTCGCCGTGGTCGGCCGCCGGGATGACGTGCTCGGTGAGGTCCCCGTGGCCTTCGTCGTCCCCTACCCCGGCACGGAGCTGACACCCGACGCCGTGATCGCACACTGCCGTGAACGCCTCACCCGGGTGAAGGTGCCCGTCGAGGTGACCATCACGTCGGAACTGCCCAAGAACCCGGTCGGGAAGATCGACAAACCGCGCCTGCGCACCTCCCTCGTCGCCTGACCCTTCACCCCTCGTTCCCTCAACCTCACCCCCTCAACCCAACCCGAGAAGGAGTCCCCCATGGGGTTTCTACAAGCCGATGTCCCGGACATCGATCCCGCCAAGTTCGAGTCCATCCCGACGATGGAACGGATGAAACTGCTCGCTCACCACTGGGTGGAATTCGGATTCGGCGCGCCGAAGATCATGCACTCCCTGTATCTCATCAAGGGGCTGGTCTTCTTCATCGGCGGCTGGCTCGCCATCGGACTCTCCACGCCCGGACTCCCGCTGACCGACCTCGGCGCGTGGTGGGGCGAGGTGATCGTCTACCAGAAGGCCATGATCTGGGTGATCCTCTGGTCCGCCACCGGGTTCAACGAATCGTGGGGCCCGCTGGCGTTCAAGTTCAAGCCCAACACCGCCGGGTACCGCTACTGGATGCGGACCGGCACGCTGCGGCTCCCGCCCTGGCCGGACAAGGTCCCCTTCACCAAGGGGGATGAGCGCAGGGCCATCGACGTCGCGCTCTACTTCGCGATGCTCGCCACCCTCGCGCTGGGCCTGGTCCTGCCCGGGCAGCAGACCGCCGCCGCCTACAGCGAGGCCGGGCTCGTGCCCCTGTGGCCGTTCGTCACGTTCGTCGCGATCCAGCTGGTGATGGGCCTGCGGGACAGGGTCACGTTCCTGGCCTCCCGGCCGGAGCAGTACTCCGTCATCATGCTCGGCTTCGGTGTGCTCACCACCTTCGGCGCCGGCCACGTGGACATGATCATCGTCGCCAAGATCGCGATGTTCGCGGTGTGGTGGGGTGCGTTCATCTCCAAGATCGGTGTCCACTTCACGCCCACCGTGCAGACCATGCTCACCAACGGTCCGCTCATCAAGTCCAAGGCGCTGCGCCGGTCGCTCTACCGCAACGCCCCCGAGGACCTCATGCCCACCAAGGTGGCCTTCTTCGCCGCGCACGTCATGGGCACGATCGTCGAGTTCGTCGTCCCGCTCATCCTGCTGTTCACCACCAACTGGACCGTCGCGGTCCTGGCCGCCGCGTTCATGATGTGCTTCCACGTATTCATCTACTCGATGTTCGCGCTGGCCATGCCGCAGGAGTGGAACCTCTTCTACGTGTTCGCGACACCGATCGTGTTCCTGGCCTTCTTCGCCGGCGACGGGTACGCCCTGTGGGACGCGAGCAGCGTCTGGGTCGTGGTGGTCGCCGCGGTCCTCACCCTGACCGGTCCGATAGTCGGCAACTTCCGGCCCGACAAGATCTCGTTCCTCATCGGAATGCGTCAGTACGCCGGCAACTGGGCCTCCTCCACGATGGCGTTCCGCAACAACGGGTGCGAGGCCAAGTTGGACAACCCGGCCTTCGTGACGTCCATGACGTCCCCGCACAACCAGCTGTCGGCGCTGTTCGGCCCCGAGGGCGCGGAGATGTTCCTGCAGAAGACCACCGCGTTCCGGATGATGAACACCCAGGGCCGTGGCCACATGTCGATCATGCCGTCGGTCCTGGACAGCATGGAGAACTACCGCTTCCGCGAGGGCGAGGTGCTGTGCACCTTCTTCTCCGGGTGGCAGTTCGGCGACGGGCACCTGTTCGACGAGCGGACGATCGCGGCAGTGCAGAAGCGGTGCAACTTCGAACCGGGTGAGTTCATCAGCGTCTGGACCGAGTCTCAGCCGCTGCACAAGAAGACCATCGAGTACCGCGTGATCGACGCGGCCCTCGGGGTCGTCGAGCGTGGCCACTACGACGTCCGCGACGTGGTCACGGAGCAGCCGTGGCTTCCGAACGGACCCATCCCGTTCACCGTGACCTGGCGCCACCCGGAGTACCTGCCGGCCGATCAGCGGGCGTCCGCGAGCGTTCCCTCCTCCCCCGGCGCCGAGGGCCCGCTCACCGAGGTCTCCCTCACGGACGGTCGCGACGAGTCCACGGTCGGGATGAGCTGAGTCCATGCCTTCAGCGATCATCGTCGGTAGCGGACCCAACGGTCTCGCAGCCGCGTTGACACTGGCCGCCGATGGGGTCGATGTGACCGTTCTGGAAGCATCCGACTCCATCGGCGGCGGCACCAGGTCCGGCGAGATGACCTCGCCGGGCCTGCTGCACGACCAGTGTTCGGGATTCCACCCCCTCGCCGTCGACACCGGCTTCAGCCGCCAGTTCGACCTCGAGGCCCACGGCCTACGGTGGGCACTCCCGGAGGTCCAGTACTCGCACCCCCTCGACGGTGGCAGGGGCGCGGCGGTCTGGAGATCGGTCGACCGGACGGCCTCACACCTCGGCGCCGACGGCCAGTCCTACCGACGGATGTTCGGTGCACTCGACGCCCGGTTCCCCCAGATCGCCGAGGAGTTCCTCCAACCCCTCCTGCACATCCCGAACCATCCCCTCGTCCTCGCCCGCTTCGGGGCCTACGCCGCGATGCCGGCCAGCCTCCTCGCCCGCCGATGGCACGGCGACGAGGCCAGGGCACTGTTCGGGGGCGTCGCCGCGCACGCCTTCCGCCCGCTCGATTCCGTGATGTCCTCGGCGATCGGCGTCGCACTGGGCACGGCCGCGCACCGGTTCGGCTGGCCGGTCGCCGTGGGGGGGTCGGCGACGATCGCGACCACCATGGCGACGATGCTGGACGGACTCGGCGGCCGGATCGAAACGGGGATCACCGTTCGCGACCACCGGGAGCTCGGAAGGCCGGACGTGATCATGCTCGACACCTCTCCAGTCGCAGCTGCCCGGATCCTCGCCGGCATCCTGCCCCGGCGGGTCGACCGCGCCTACCGACGCTTCCGACACGGACCGGCCGCGTTCCAGGTCGCGTTCGCGGTCGAAGGCGGAATACCGTGGTCGCACGAGCCGTCCCGGGCGGCCGGCACCGTCCACGTGGGAGGCACCTTCGCCGAGATCGCCGCCGCCGAGCGGCAGGTCGTCCGAGGGGAGATGCCGCAGCGGCCCTTCATCCTGGTCGGCCAACAGTCCGTCGCCGACCCCGCCCGCGCGAAGAACGGGCTCCATCCCGTCGACGCCTACGCCCACGTCCCAGCCGGATGGACGGGCGACGCCACCCAGACGATCATCGACCAGATCGAACGATTCGCCCCCGGATTCCGCGACCGGGTCCACCAGATCCACACGCGCTCGACCCATGAACTCGAAGAGCACAACCCGAACTACGTGGGCGGGGATATCGTGACGGGTGCCAACGACCCTCGACAACTGGTGTTCCGGCCCCGGGTCGCCCTCGACCCCTACTCGACGGGAGTGCCCGGGATCTACATCTGCTCGGCGGCCGCCCCGCCCGGGGCGGGCGCCCACGGGATGGTCGGGTGGAACGCGGCGCGTTCCGCCCTGTCGTACCTGTCCAGACGGTGATCACGGAGGGAGGACACGGCGGGACCTGAGTCACCAGACTGACTCGATTCTGCCCGCACCCATGCTCAGCACAACACCACAAGATCCCGAGCGTCTCCGTGAACTGACCCGCCGCATCGGTCTCAGGCTCAGTTCACGGACCGCGGCGATCTCCGACAGCATGACCGCGGCCATCGAGGACGCCATCGGCGAGCTGACCGAGGAGGACACCCACACCGCTCTCCACGCCAGTGTGGCGAACAACGTCGAGGTCATCATCGATATGCTGACGCACACCAAGGACGCACACGACCTCCCTCCCCTGCCCGACGCCCTCCACTACGCCGTCGCGCTCGCCCGGAGGGACGTCTCCAGTGCCTCCCTCCGGCGCGCCTATCACGTCGGCTCCGACTGCCTCCTGGCCCACGTGTTCGACCAGGTGCAGGAGGTCGACTGCGAGGACCACGAGAAGCTGCCGCTCTACCATCACCTCGCCGGATGGCTGTTCCAGTACGTGGACGAGATAACCCGTACCGTCATCGCCGCGCACGAGGAGGAGCTGCGCTATTCCCACAACCAGGCGGCCCGTTCGATCAACGTGATCGTCAACCGGGTCCTGGAGCGGGAGGACATCGACCCCGCGGAGTTCGAGAGGGTCACGGGATACCGCCTGGGCCAGACACACGTCGCGTGCCGGGTGTGGATCGACGACTTCGGTGCCGTCGCCGATCAATCGCGACTCCTCGAGAACGTCGTGACCACTCTCGCCGGGAGGCTGGAGGTGAGCCGTGCGCCGCTGATGATCGCCACGGGCCGAGCCTCCGCCGAGGTGTGGTTCGGCATGGAGGGGCGCCGGCCCACGGTGGACACCCGGGTCATCGCGCCGATAGCTGCGGCGACCCCCGGTGCCCGGGTCTCCTTCGGAGCACCCGGCGCCGGGATCGAGGGGTTCCGGACCACCCGCACCCAGGCGGCGTTCGCCGCGACAGTCGCGCAGGTCTCCACCAGCGACGTGGCCCACGTGGTCTCGTACGCGGACGCCGGGATCCCCGTCATCGCGCGACTGGCCGAGGACATCGCGTCCACTCGCCGCTGGGTCCGCGAGGTTCTCGGCCGCCTGGCCCACGACACCGAGGATGCCGCCAGACAACGGGAGACGGTTCGGGTGTTCCTCGACTCGGCGGAGAACTACTCCGAGACGGCGGCCCACCTTCTCCTGCACAGGAACACGGTCAAGTACCGGCTGACCAAGGCGGAGCACGAACTGGGCAGACCACCGGGGTCCAGGCGGTTGGACACGCACCTGGCCCTCGCCGTCTGCCACGCCCTGGGCGGCGTGGTCCTGACTCCGGACGACCGCACGTCATCCGGCTGAGCACGCACACTGGTGGCGGACTCGACGGGCGCCGTTCGGAGTTCGGGCGTCGGTGCGATCAGATCCGGTCCGGAGTCGCGGGTCCGGGACTCGGCCGCTCAGTCGATTTGCCGTTGTCCCCGCCGCGACGGCGCAGCAGCTGGAACCCGGGGATGCCCGCGACGGCCTCGAGGCACTGTTGCGCCACCTCGAGTATCTGGTGGACCTCGGGCGCGACGGTGTCCAGGGAGGCCAGGACGGGCATGACGTCGTTCTCGAGGGAGTTGCCCAGTGCCGGCAGGTGGTCGATGAACTGGATGACCGCCTTGACCTCCTCGGGGTCGACCGACTCGAGGACGTCGTCGGCGATCGGCTCGAGCAGCCGGATCGTCTTGTCCGCCCACGCCAGGACCTCGGTCAGGCGGGTCGCCACGAGCCTGGCCTTGTCCGCATCCAGGTCCGCGTCCACGAGCAGCGCCTCCACGACGGGCTTGACCTGTGCCAACGCAGAATCCGCGAAGTCGACGAGGGGCACGACACGCTCGATGAGCCCGCCGGCGTCGAGCACCAGATCGTCGGCGGTGTCCACCGTCGTCCGGACGCGAGCCACCACGGTCTCCGCGGAGTCGATAGTGCTTCCCACCCGCACGACCACGCCCTCGGCGGAGTCGATCGTGCCGTCGACCCGGCGCACCACGCCCTCGGCGGAGTCGATCGTGCCGTCGACCCGGCGCACCACACCCTCGGCGGAGTCGATCGTGCCGTCGACCCGGCGCACCACACCCTCGGCGGAGTCGACGGTCGTCCCCACCCGGCCGACGATCCCGTCCGCGGCGGACACCGTGGCCTCCACCTCGTCGACCACGCGGTTGGCCTTGGCCACCGTGGTGCGGACACCGTCAACCGTGTCGACGGCCGTGGCCACGATCCCGTCGATCGCGCGCACCGTCCTGTTGACCTCGTCGAGGAGGTCCTGGATGCGCTCGACCACGTCCTCGACGTCGGCGAGAAGTGCGAGCACCCGGGCGGGCAGCAGGAGCAGCTCCCTGGCCATTCTCAACTCCCACTCCACGACTCGGAACGCCGTCCCCACCACGGAGGAGGCGGAGGGGACGCGGAGCTGGATGTCGGCCATGCGCTGATTGTGCCTGAACCGCCCACACCGGGCGGCCGGTCTGCACACCATGGGGACAGTCACGGTCCCGACCCTTCGGGCCGCGATCACAAAGGGGCGAGAGATGAACACACGCTGGGTCGCCGATTTCGCCGAGCTGCGGCTCGCCGACGCTCCGGAGTACGGCGGGAAGTCCGCCAATCTCGGGGAGATGACGGGCGCGGGGTTCCCCGTACCGCCGGGGTTCTCGGTGGGCCAATCCGCCTACCTCGCCGCGATGGACGCGGCCGGGGTCCGGACCCGTCTCCACGACCGCCGCGTCCCGGAGGAGGGGCTGAGCGAGGCGGACCTGATGTCCCTCGCGGCGGAGCTCAGCGGCACCGTCGCCGCGGTGGAGATGCCGCCCCGCCTGCGCGAGGACATCCTGGCCCACTACCGGTCGCTGGGGTCGGACGTCCCCGTGGCGGTCCGCAGTTCCGCGCCCGCGGAGGACGCCGGTGACACCTCGTTCGCGGGTATCCACGAGTCGTACACGGACGTGGTGGGCGAGGAGTCGGTGCTCGAGGCCGTGCGGGACTGTTGGTGTTCGCTGTGGACGCCGCGCGCCATGACCTACCGGGCGGTGACGGGGTACGACGACGAACCGTCGATCGCGGTGGTGGTGCAGAAGATGGTCCGTTCCGACACCTCGGGCGTGGCCTTCACCGCCGATCCCCGCACCTCCCAGGTCGACCGGGTGGTGATAGAGGCGGCGTTCGGGCTCGGCGAGGTGGTGGTGGGCGGCAAGGTCGAGCCCGACACCTACGTCGTGTCCAAAGCCGACCTGCGGATCCTCGCCGTGCACGTGGGCCGGAAGGTCGCCCGGATCGTCGCGGGCCGCACGGCGGACGGGCTCGTCCCCGTCCCGGAGGCCGAGCAGCTGAACCGTGTGCTCGACGACGACCAGGTGCGCCAGGTGGCCCGCCTGGCCGTCATGTCGGAGCAGCACTACGGCCTGCCGCAGGACACCGAGTTCGCCTTCGAGGACGGTGAGCTCTACATCGTGCAGACCCGCCCGATCACCACGCTGGACACCGATGCCGCCCACGCGGATGCTCCGGTCGGCACCGGGGGCGCCGGGGACGGGGTGGCGCCGATCGTCTCCGGCCTCGGCGCGGGGCCGGGCACCGCGATCGGGACCGCGCGGGTCCTGACGGAACTGGCGGACGGGGTGAACCTGGCCGCCGGCGAGATCCTGGTGGCGACGATGACCGATCCCGACTGGTTGCCGATCCTCCAGCGCGCCGCCGCGATCGTCACCGATGAGGGCGGCGTCACCTGTCACGCCGCCATCGTCGGGCGCGAACTGGGGCGCCCGGTGATCGTGGGCACGCGGTCCGCGACGACCGACATCGCCGACGGGCAGACCATCACCGTCGACGGCACCGCCGGCGTCGTCTACCCCGGAGAGGTCCGCGAGGCCGCACCACCGCAGGCTCCCGCCGATGCCGCCGCGGCTCCCGAGGTGCGTACCCGGGAGATCACCGCCACGGCCGTCTACGTCAACCTCGCGACCCCGGACGCCGCGGCGCGGGTCGCGGCGATGGACGTCGACGGCGTGGGCCTGCTGAGAGCGGAGTTCCTCATCACGAGCGCGCTGCAGGGGCTGCACCCGCGCAGGCTCGTCGAGGAGGGCAGAGCCGAGGAGTACGTGGAACGGATGGCCGCGGGGATCAGCACCATCGCCGCCGCCTTCGATCCCAGGCCCGTGGTGTACCGGGCCACCGACCTGCGATCCAACGAGTTCCGGGGACTGCTCGGCGGGGAGGTGGAGGCCGAGGAACGCAATCCGATGATCGGGTACCGCGGCTGCTTCCGCTACACCCGGGAACCGGACCTGTTCCGGTTGGAGCTCGATGCGCTCGCCCGGGTGCGGCAGCGGCACCGGAACCTGCACCTGATGATCCCGTTCGTCCGGACCGGCTGGGAACTGCGTGCCTGCCTGGACATAATCGACGCACACCCGATCGGGCGCGACACCGGGCTCAGGCGATGGATCATGGCCGAGGTCCCCTCGGTGGTGCACTGGATCCCCGAGTACGCGGCGATGGGCATCCACGGGGTGTCGATCGGCTCCAACGATCTCACCCAGCTGACGTTGGGGGTCGACCGTGACTCGGAGGTGTGTGCGGACCTGTTCGACTCGATGGACCCGGCGGTCCTGGCCTTCATCGACCAGATCATCGACCGCTGCCACGAGTCGGGCCTCACCGTGTCGCTGTGCGGACAGGCCGCGTCGACCGATCCCCGTATGGCGGAACACCTCGTCCGCAAGGGGGTCACGTCCGTCTCCGTCACGCCGGACTACGCGGAGTTGACCCGGCGGACCGTCGCCCGGGCCGAGCGGACCATCCTGCTCGATGCCGCCCGAGCGGTCCCCCGCCCGGGACGTGACCGACCCACCGGGCGCTCTCGCAGGTCCTCGCCGTAATCAGAGCCTTTCCTCACCTTGGACTGATTGCTGACAACGCACTAGCATCTGTCTTGTTACCGGCGAGTAGGTTCCGGCGTACCAGTGGTTGCGGGCACCGGCTCCTCGGGCGCGACACATTTCATGACACCGCACTCCGAACGGAGAAGACCGTTATGGGTCACTACAAGAGCAACGTCCGGGATCTCGAGTTCAACATGTTCGAGGTCCTTCGTATGAACGAGGCACTCGACGCCGGCGAGTTCGGCGACATGGACACCGAGACCGCCAAGGGCATCCTCGCCGAGGTCGCCACCCTCGCCGAGGGGCCGGTCGCCGAGTCCTTCGCGTCCGCCGACCGCAACCCTCCGGTGTTCGACCCGGAGACCCACTCGGTCTCGATCCCCGAGGACTTCAAGAAGTCGTTCAAGGCCTGGTTCGACGCCGGTTACTGGTCCATGGGCCTGCCCGAGGAGATCGGCGGCATGCCGGCTCCCCGCGCCATGGTCTGGGCCACGGGCGAGATGATGCTCGGCGCCAACCCGCCGGCGTTCATGTACTCGGCCGGCCCGTCGTTCGCCGCGGTGCTCTTCGAGAACGGCACCGAGGAGCAGAAGAAGTGGGCCGCGACCTGTGCCGAGCGCGGCTGGGGCGCCACCATGGTGCTCACCGAGCCCGACGCGGGTTCGGACGTCGGTGCCGGCCGCACCAAGGCGATCCAGCAGGACGACGGTTCCTGGCACATCGAGGGCGTCAAGCGCTTCATCACCTCGGCCGACGCCGACGACATGTTCGAGAACATCTTCCACCTGGTCCTCGCTCGCCCCGAGGGTGCCGGCCCCGGCACCAAGGGCCTGTCGCTGTTCTTCGTGCCGAAGTTCCACTTCGACTTCGAGAAGAACGAGATGGGCGAGCGCAACGGCGTGTTCGTCACCGGTGTCGAGCACAAGATGGGCATCAAGGCTTCCACCACGTGTGAGGTCACCTTCGGCGGCCACGGTGTCCCCGCCAAGGGCTGGATGGTCGGCGGTGACGTGCTCAACCAGGGCATCCGTCAGATGTTCGACGTCATCGAGCACGCCCGCATGATGGTCGGAACCAAGGCCATCTCGACCCTGTCGACCGGGTACCTCAACGCTCTGGAGTTCGCCAAGGAGCGCGTCCAGGGTGGCGACATGACCGAGATGGCCGACAAGACCGCTCCGCGCGTGACCATCACCCACCACCCGGACGTGCGTCGTGCGCTGATCCGCCAGAAGGCGTTCGCCGAGGGCCTGCGCGCCGTGTACATGTACACCGCCGCCCACCAGGACCCCGAGACCGCCCTGCGGGCGTCCGGCGCAGACGCCGAACTCGCCCACCGGGTCAACGACCTGCTGCTGCCGATCGTCAAGGGCGTCGGCTCCGAGCGCGCCTACGAGCTGCTCACCGAGTCCCTGCAGACGTTCGGCGGGTCGGGCTTCCTGCAGGACTACCCGATCGAGCAGTACATCCGCGACGCCAAGATCGACTCCCTCTACGAGGGCACCACCGCGATCCAGGCCCAGGACTTCTTCTTCCGCAAGATCGCCCGTGACCGCGGCACCGCCGTGGGCCACGTGTCGGCGCAGATCAAGAAGTTCCTGGCCGAGGACGCGTGCGGCGGCCAGCTGTCCGCTGAGCGTGAGCTGCTGGCGACCGCCCTCGCGGACGTCGAGGCCATGATCGGCACCTGCTTCGATCACCTCATGGGCTCGCAGGAGGACCCCAAGCGTCTGTACACGGTCGGGCTCGCCTCGGTCCGCGTGCTCATGGGCTTCGGTGACCTCATGATGGGCTGGCGTCTGCTGGTCGGCGCCGAGGTCGCCCTCGGCGCACTGGACGGGGCGTCCGACGACGACAAGGACTTCTACAACGGCAAGATCGCCGCGGCCCGGTGGTTCGCGACGAACGAGCTGCCCCTGCTCACCGCCACCCGCGGGATCGTCGCCGGTCTCGGCAACGAGCTCATGGAGCTGGACGAGTCCGCGTTCTGATCCCCACCTGACGGGCCCGTCCGGGTCCTCACCGTCGATCCGCCGCCCACGCCCGGGCGGCGGATCGACCCGTTTCGCCGGGCGCGAGCGGCCCGCCACCCACGAATCCGCTACCCGGATTCCGGATCCGCTACGCCTATGGGAGTAGCGGATCCGGAATCCGGGTAGCGGATTTCTGGTTCTAATTGCCGGGCAGGCCGGGGATGCGGATCTCCGGCAGGCCCGGGATGCGGATCGGGCCGCCGGGTCCCGGCAGCGGCGGCGGTGGCGGGGCGGGGTCGTCGCGGGGCGCCGGTGGCTCGACCCGACACTCGATGCGGTCCCGCGGTGCGTAGGAGGACGAGACGGTGTCCGTACTGACGGTCTCGTCGCCTCGCAGGACGACCCGCGTCACGCGTGCGGTGTACCCGTCCTCGCCCGCGCTCGGGGTGCAGCCGGCGGTGGTGACGACCCGGGTCTGGGCCCGCCGGATGTCGGTACGGGGAGCCGTCGACACCCTCACTGTGTACTCGGGCGTCCCCCACAGCCGGACCGTCACCGAGTTGCCGCTGCCCGAGGCGTCGATCACCAGCCCGGCGCCCTGGGCGTTGCGGAACCCGACGTCGGCCGAGGCGGTGGCATCGCGGCCGGCCGGGAACGCGTCGCCGTCGACGCCCCGGGAGCTGTGCACGAGGTCCTGTGCTCCGGCCTCGAAGGCCGCGTTGAACAGGGCGGTGGCCACGGCATCCGCGGAGACGTCCCCGGAGACGGTGCCGGCGACCTCCGCCATGGAGAAGCTCTCGCCGGCGGGGATGTAGTGCCCGGCCAGAGAGGCGATCATGGACTGGGCCCGGCCGCTCGCGCCGACGGTGACTGTGAACTGGCCGACGGGCTCGCGGATGCCCGCCCGTTCGGCCTCCTCCGTGGTCAGCTCGGGGTCGCGACCCACGTACCCGACGGGGAGCACCCGCGGGCCCTCGACGTCGGTGAGCTGACCGGGCAGCGCCCCCAGCAGCGGCCCCCACTCGACGGTTCGCCCCTGCACCGCGGGCACGACCGTGGCTCTCGTGCCGCTGAACTCGAAGGACGCGTCCCTGCCCTCCTGTTCGGTCACCTCGAGCAGCGGGTCCAGAATCCCCTTGGCCGCGTCGGCGTCGAAGCGGGGCTCGAGGACCCCGCCCACACGGACGAAGCTGAGGTACTCCCCGATCCGATCACGCGGGAACTGCACCGGCACCGCGCCCGGGTCCTCCGGCTCGACCATCTCGATCTCCCGCTCGGCGGGTTCGGGCCGCTCACGTCCCGGCGCCGGCGGCGGGGCCGGGAGCCTGGTCGTGATCGTCGTGGTCGCCGGTTCGGTACCGTCGTCGCGCATCCGCGAGGCCATCAGCGTCAGGTCCCGGGACGCGGCGGGCTCGGCGATGTCCCGGATGAGGGCGCGCACCTGCTCGGCGTCCGTCTCGGTGGGCGTGAAGTCGACGGACAGGTCCACACCGTCGTCGTCGAGCCAGTGCTCGAGCACCGCGTCGCGCGAGTCTTCGATCCGGAGACGCTGCCCGTCGAGTGGGATGGCCGACCGGACCTCGTCGCGGTCGAACCAGATGGCGCCCTCGCGGGGTTCGAAGTCCGCCTGGAGGGCGAGTCGCTCGAGGAAGTCGGTCAGGCGGGCGTCCGGGATGACGCTGGCGATGCCCACCTCGGTCGACCACACCAGGCTGATCAGCCGCTTCAGCGGGTTGAGGGGCTGCTCACCACCGCGGTCGAGCGTGCCCTGCCAGTCCACCGACAGCCCGACCGACCGGGGGTCCAACGTGGTCGTGACGGCCCCGGCGCGGAGGTCCACCTCGTCGTCGACCCTCGGTCCGAGTTCGGTGATCAGTCGCTGCTCGGCGTCGGCCGTGCGCATCCCGCCCACCTGGATCCCGGCGACCTCGGTGCCGCGCGGGACCCGGCCGATGCTCTGCACCAGGTCGAAGCCGTACAGCACCGCTAGCGCCATGAACAGGCCGACGCCGGTGTGGAGCCACCGCGAGCGCACCCGGTAGCGCCGCCGATCGGACGCGGCCGGGTGTCGGCCCGCACCCTCGATCTCGACGGGGCGTGCCGGGGCGTTGTCGTCGGGGAACTCGTCCACGCGCTATCCGCCTCCTCCCGAGCGGGGGACGACGGAACCCGGCGGGCCGTCGACCGGGATGTCCCCGCCCGAACCACTGTGAACACACTATGACCGACTGGCACCGAGGAGTGCAGCCCCCGCGCCGGACGCGGGGGCTGCACTTTCACGGGCGATGCTCCGCGGGCTCGACCCGCAGGCGGATGTTCCAGGGGCGGGGTCAGCGCTCCACGATCGCGGTGACGCCCTGGCCTCCGGCGGCGCAGACGGAGATCAGCGCCCGGCCGGAGCCCTTCTGCTCCAGCAGCTTGGCCGTGGCGGCCAGGATGCGGCCGCCGGTGGCGGCGAACGGGTGGCCGGCCGCCAGCGAGGAACCGTTGACGTTGAGCTTGGAGCGGTCGATCGAGCCCAGGGCCTTGTCCAGTCCCAGCCGCTCCGTGCAGTACTCGTCGGACTCCCACGCGGCCAGGGTGGCCAGCACCTGCGAGGCGAACGCCTCGTGGATCTCGTAGTAGTCGAAGTCCTGGAGGGTGAGGCCGTTGCGGGCCAACAGACGCGGCACCGCGTAGGTGGGGGCCATGAGCAGCCCGTCGGGCGTACGGCCGTCGTGACCGTGGACGAAGTCGACCGACGCGGTCTCGGAGTCCACCAGGTACGCGCGGACCGGGAGCTTGTTCTCCCTGGCCCACTCCTCGCTGGCCAGCAGCACGGCGGACGCGCCGTCGGTGAGCGGGGTGGAGTTGCCGGCGGTCATGGTCGCCTCGGTGCCGTGGGCCTCGGCGTCGCGCTTGCCGAAGACGGGCTTGAGCTTGGCCAGCTTCTCCTCGGAGGAGTCGGGCCGCATGTTGTCGTCGCGGGCCACGCCGAGGTAAGGGGTCACCAGGTCGTCCTGGAAGCCGGACTCGTAGGAGGCGGCGAGGTTGTGGTGGCTGGCGGCGGCCAGGGCGTCCTGGTCCGCGCGGGTGACGCCCATCTCGCGGGCGGTGATGGCGGCGTGCTCACCCATCGACAGACCGGTGCGCGGCTCGGCGTTCTGCGGCTGCTCGGGCACGAGACCCTGCGGACGGATCTCGCCGAGGAGCTTGAGTCGGTCGACCGTCGACTTGGCGGAGCTGACCTTGATGAGCGTCTTGCGCAGGTCGTCGTTGACCGCCAGCGGCGCGTCCGAGGTGGTGTCGGTGCCGCCGGCGATGCCGGACTCGATGCGACCGAGGGCGATAGCGTCGGCCACCTGGATGGCGGCGGCCAGGCCGGTTCCGCAGGCCTGCTGCACGTCGTAGGCCGGGCTCGACGAGTCCAGCACGGAACCGATGACCGATTCCCGGGTGAGGTTGAAGTCGCGGGAGTGCTTGAGCACGGCACCCGCGACGACCGACCCGATGCGCTTGCCCTGGAGGTTGTAGCGGCTCGCCAGTCCGTCGATCGCGGCGGTGAGCATGTCCTGGTTGGAGGCGTCCGCGTACTTGCCGTTCGAGCGGGCGAAGGGGATTCGGTTGCCGCCGACGATGGCGACCTTGCGGGGGCTGGTGGTCACGTGTGTCACTCCCGTTTGATTCTCGGTGTCCGGTGGCCCGAAGCGCGGCCCTGCACGTATTGTTACTCAGCAGTAAGTTACTTGTCGACCCGTAGTACCGCACCTCTCCAGGAGATGATCGCCATGGCACAGGGCAACCTCGACCTCTACTCGCAGTTCGTGACCTCGGCCCCCGGGTCGTTCATCGCCGGCAAGGTCGGCCTCCCGCAGCCGGAGCAGCTGCGACGGTACGAGGCCGGACAGCCCGCCCTGCACGGTCCCGTCCTCATCGGCGGCGAGGGCCGCCTGGTCGAGCCCGTCCGCGAGATGCTCGCCGGCGACTACGAGCTGGCCGGCGCCGGCGCGGAGGGCAAGTTCGCGGGCCTCGTCTTCGACGCCACCTCGCTGCGCCGCGCCGAGGACCTCAAGGCCCTGTTCGAGTTCTTCAACCCGGTGGTGCGCAACGTGGCCGCCAGCGGCCGCATCGTCGTGCTCGGCACCACCCCGGAGGAGACCGGTTCGGTCGAGGAGCGCATCGCCCAGCGGGCCCTCGAGGGCTTCACCCGCTCGCTCGGCAAGGAGATGAAGCGCGGCTCCACCGTCCAGCTCGTGTACGTCTCCCCCGACGCCGACGCGGGCGCCTCCGGGCTCGAGTCCACCCTGCGGTTCATCCTGTCCGCCAAGTCGGCGTACGTCGACGCGCAGGTGTTCCGCGTGGGCGCCGGTTCTGCCACCGCCCCGGCGTCGTGGGACCGTCCGCTCGAGGGCAAGCTCGCCGTCGTCACCGGCGCCGCGCGCGGTATCGGCGCGGAGATCGCGGCCGTGCTCTCCCGGGACGGCGCCCACGTGATCTGCTGCGACATCCCCGCCGCCGGCGAGTCGCTGTCGGCCACCGCCAACAAAGTCGGCGGCACCTCGCTGCCGCTGGACGTCACCGCCGCGGACGCCGCCGAGGTCCTGGCCAAGCACGTGACCGAGCGCCACGACGGCCGCGTCGACGTGCTCGTCCACAACGCCGGCATCACCCGCGACAAGACGCTGGCCGGCATGGACGGCGCCCGCTGGGACTCCGTCATGGCCGTCAACCTCATCGCGCCGGAGCGCATCACCGCCGAGCTCGCCGAGAAGGGCATCCTGGGCGAGGGTTCGCGCGTCGTGGGTGTGTCCTCGATGGCGGGTATCGCCGGCAACCGCGGCCAGACCAACTACGCCGCGTCCAAGGCCGGCGTGATCGGGTTCGTCAACGGCGCCTCCGCCGAGCTGGCCTCGAAGAACGTCACCGTCAACGCCGTGGCCCCGGGCTTCATCGAGACCCAGATGACCGCCGCCATCCCGTTCGCCACCCGCGAGGCCGGCCGCCGCATGAACTCCATGCAGCAGGGCGGCCTGCCGGTCGACGTGGCCGAGACCATCGCCTACTTCGCCAACCCCGCATCGTCCGCGGTCACCGACAACGTGATCCGCGTGTGCGGCCAGTCGCTGCTGGGTGCGTGAGCTGACGTGGAGTACACCCGGCTTCCCGCCATCCCCAACCTGCTGGCCCAGTACGGAAAGGCAGCGCTGGGCGCGATGCCCGTCGTGGGCGGTTCCCGCGACGGCAAGTCCATGCCCGCCAAGGGCGTCGAGGTCTCCGGCGTGCGGGTGGACGTCGCCAACCTGGCCGCCTACGCCCGCGTCTGCGGCCTGCGGCTGACCGACGAGCTGCCGCTGACCTACCCGTTCACGCTGGCGTTCCCGCTGAGCATGCAGCTCATGCTGGACCCGGACTACCCGGTGCCGGCGATGGGGTCGGTGCACCTGACCAACGAGATCGAATCGCGCCGCGCGCTGCGGGTCGGCGACGAGCTCACCATCCGGGCACACGCCGAGAACCTGCGCGAGCACCCCGCCGGGTTGCTGCTGGACATGGTCACCGAGATCAGGACCGGCGACGACGACGAGCCCGCCTGGGTGCAGCGGTCGGGCCTGCTCTCGAAGCGGCGGACCTCGCTCAGCCCCGCCAAGGACGCCCCGCGCCCGCCGAAGCCCGCACCGCCGACCGCGGCCGAGATCGGCGACCCCACCCTGGTGAAGTCGGTGTCCGAGGCGCAGATCGCCGAGTACGCGGCCGTGTCCGGTGACCGCAACCCGATCCACGTGTCCAAGGTGGGTGCGAAGGCGTTCGGATTCCCCAACGTCATCGCCCACGGCATGTGGACGGCTGCCACGCTGCTCGGCACGGTCGAGGGCGGAATCCCCGAGCGGGCCCGCTTCTCGGTGGAGTTCGGCAAGCCCGTGATCCTGCCGGCCAAGCTGGGTATCTATGCCCGCCGCGGCGGCGCCGGCGACCCGGCATGGTCGCTGACGGTGCGCAATCCCAAGAAGCTGGGCACCGTGCACGCGACCGCGAGCATCGACGAGCTGTAATCTTCGGCGGTACCCGCCGGCGGGTACCGCCGGCGTCGAGAAGACCGTTCCGCACACATCGCCCGAGAGGCGGGTGTGCGGAACGGTCTTCTCGTTCGCGTGGACCACCAGGTCCGGTGTCGCACCCTCCGCGGGTCGAATAGGTTCGGCCTCACGGGGCGCCTCACCGGATCCCCCATCCAGCCCAGCCCACCCCAGGAGCGACTGTGAACCGCACCGAGTTCCCCCGCTCCCTCACCGGGTTGGCCGCCCTCCTGGCGGTGGTGGTGGCGGTCCCGCTCGCCGCGTGCTCGACGACCGACGGCGGGGACGACGGGGACGGCGGCGGGTCCGTGAGCAGCAGCCCGGCCGGATCGTCGACCTCCGGGCGACCCCTCACGCCCGGCCCCGCCGTCGAGGTGGAGGTGGTCGCGGACGGGCTGACGATCCCGTGGGACGTGGTCCGCGACCCCGAGGGCGTCATCATCACCGGCGAGCGGGGCTCGGGAACCCTGTACGCGATCCGCGAGGGTCGTGAGAGGACCCTCGTCGAGGCGGACCTCGGCGAGGTGTACGACCGGGGAGAGAGCGGGCTGATGGGGATCGCCCTGGCTGCCGATTTCGCCAGCAGCCGCGAGGTGTACACCTGCCACTCCGACGCCGCGGCGGGAGACAACCGCGTCACCGCGTGGACCGCAGCAGAGGACTGGTCCGCCCTCGGGTCACCGCGCGTCCTCGTGGACGGGATCCTCCTGGCCGAGCGGGGGCTGCACTCGGGGTGCCGCATCCTCGCCCACCCCGACGGCACCCTGTACATCGGCACCGGCGATGCGTTCACCGGCCCGGCGCCCCAGGACCCCGATTCGCTCTCGGGCAAGATCCTGCACGTCACCCGCACCGGTGCGCCCGCCGATGACACCATCGACGGCTCGCGGGTCCTGACCTACGGGCACCGCAACGTGCAGGGGTTGGCGCTACGGCCGAGTTCGGGCCAGATCGTCTCCGCCGAGCACGGGCCGAACGTCGACGACGAGGTGAACCTCGTGCTTCCGGGGTCGAATTACGGGTGGGCGCCGGATTCGGGCGGCCGGTACGACCAGGACGTGCCGATGACCGACGTCGACCGCTTCCCCGATGCCGTGGAGGCATCGTGGCGGTCGGGGGCTCCGACGCTCGCACCCGGCGGAATCGCGTTCCTCGACGACCCCGCGTGGGGTGAGTGGGACGGCGCCCTGGCGGTGGCGATGCTCAAGACCAGCCAGATCGTCCTCGTGACCCTGTCCGAGGACGGCTCCACCGTCACCCGGTCCGCGGCGATCCTGCGCGACGAGCACGGCCGCCTGCGGTCGATCACCCCGGAGCCCGGAGGGTCGCTTCTCGTGAGCACCTCCAACGGTGACGGCGACGACGAGATCCTCCGTGTCCGTCCCTCCGGCTGACCCCTCTCCCTGTCCGGTACCGCCGGTGCCACTTCACGCATATGTTGTGGGCCGCAACACCCTTCGTGCCCCCGTCCCCAGGGAGATCCCCGTGCCGTTCAGCTCCGCCCGCCGCGCGTCCCGCGCCACCACCCGCTCCCGCGCCCGATCCGTCGTCGGTCTCGCCGCCGCTGCCACCGCCGTCACCCTCGCGCTCCCCGCCGTGGCATCCGCCCAGCTCGGCTCCCTCGGGGCCGGTTCGGCCGGCCTGGTGGACACGGGTTCCGTCCCGCCGGGCGTGCTGTTCCCGCCGACCCCCGGCATCGGTGCCGGGGAGAGCGTCAGTGTCGTCGACGGCCCGGCCGTCGAGACCGGGGTCGTCATGGAGGGGCTCAATATCCCCTGGGACGTGGTCCGCACGCCGGACGGGACCGTCCTCACCGGCGAGCGCGGAGGCCGGATGGTCGTCCACCGCCCGGGCGAGGGGCAGCGCACGGTCGCGATAGACCTGCCCGGCCTCGTCCGCCAGTCCGAGAGCGGCCTGATGGGCATGGCCGTGGACGCGGGCTTCGAGCAGAACCGCGAGATCCACGTGTGCTGGTCGCGGGCGGTCGGCGGCGAACGTGACAACCGGATCACCACGTTCGAGGTCGACGAGGACTGGACCACCATGGCCAAGGTCCGGGACACGCTCACCGGGATGCCGCTGGGAGTCGAGGGCATCCACAGCGGCTGCCGACTGGCCACCGCTCCCGACGGGTCGATCTACGTGGGCACCGGCGACACCTACGGCCCGACCGGGCCCCAGTCGCTCGAGTCGCTCGCCGGTAAGACCCTGCACATCACCCCTGACGGCGACCCCGCGACGGGCGACTCGGTGATCCACACGATCGGCCACCGCAACGTCCAGGGCCTGGCGATCGAACCGGGCACCGGCCGCGTCTACTCCGCCGAACACGGCCCGGACGTCGACGATGAGGTCAACCTCCTCCAGCCCGGCGGTAACTACGGCTGGAACCCCAACGTCGGCGGGCAGTACAACCAGAACGTGCCGATGACCGACACGGCCAGGTTCCCCGACGCGGTCGAGGCCGTCTGGTCGTCCGGCGAGCCGACCCTCGCGCCCGCCGACATCGAGTTCCTCGGGCCCGAGTGGGGCGAGTGGGAGGGTGCGCTGGCCATGGCCAATCTCAAGACCCAGAAGTTGGTCCTGCTCCGGCTGAGTGAGGACGGGCGCTCGGTCGTCGACGCGTCAGTTCTGCTCGAGGGCGAGTTCGGCCGCCTGCGTTCCCTGGCCCCCGAGCCCGACGGCTCGCTGCTGGTGACGACCTCCGACGCCGACGGCCGGGATCAGGTGCTGCGCATCAGCCCGGCAGCGGGCTGACCGGCCTAGAGCCGCAGCACCCGCCGGGCGGCGTCGGCCAGCGCGATCGCGTAGCCGGCGCCGTGCCCGGCCGAGTGCGTGGCCAACGGGTGCAGCTGGTGCAGCGGGATCCTGTCGCGCCAGCCCTCCCGCAGCGGGTGCGCCTCGTCGTACCCGCTCACGATGTCCGCCAGGTGCGGGGCACCGAACAGCGCCAGCATCGCCAGATCGGTCTCGCGGTGCCCCCCGTGCGCGGCGGGGTCGATGAGCACGGCCCGGGCCTGCTCACCGGATCCGGTCCACAGGACGTTGCCCGTCCACAGGTCGCCGTGGATGCGTGCCGGGACGTCGTCGGGATCGTCGAGATCGCCTGACGCGACGCGGTCGCAGGCTCGCTCGACCACCGCCAGGTCCGCGCCACCGAGAACGCCGAGGTCCACGGCGATCCGCATAAACGGCCGGACCCGCTGCTCGGCGTAGAACTCGCCCCACGACCCGGAGGGGACGCACTCCTGGGGACGGTTCCCGATGAAGCACCGGCCCGCCCAGCCGTCGGCGGGTGCGCCCCAGGCGGCAGCGCCCGCATCGTGCATGGCCGCCAGCGACCGACCGAACCGCAGAGCCGCTCGCGTCGTCGCGCGACCTGCGGGGATCCGTTCGAGGACGATCTCGTCGTCGTCGACCCCCACCACCCGGGCCACCTTCGGCCCGCCGGGGGCCGCGGCGAGCCACGCGAGACCCGCGGCCTCGTGCCGGAAGAAGTCGGGCCCGTGGCGGCAGCCCTTCTTGACGAACACCCGGTCATTCACGTCGTCACTCACGTCACGGCCTCCCCGTGATCGGTGCGGTCCGCCCGGCCGAGCAGCGGCCCGGCGAGCGCGGCGATGAGGACTCCGCCCACGAGCATCGGCACGACGGTCCAGCGCAACCCGGCGTGCTCGGCGATGAGACCGACCAGCGGCGGGGAGGCCAGGAAACCCAGGCGGAGGACCCAGTTGAGAACGGCCAGCCCGGCGCCCGGGGCGAGGCCGGGGACGGAGTCGGCGCCGACCATCGCGCCCGGGATCACGGTGGCGATCCCCCAGCCGGCCAGCACGAACCCGACGAGCAGCACCGCCAGCAGGACGGGGCCGTCGAGGAGGAACGAGGCGGCGAACACCGAGCCGATGCCCACCACGACGCACACCCCTCCCATCCGGCCGACGCGCGCGGCCCCCACGCCCTCGACCAGTCGGTCGCCCGTGAAGCGCCCGACGAGCTGCGCGCCCTGCACCGCGATGAACCCGAGTCCGGCCAACCCGGCGCCCGCGATCGTGGTCTCGCGCAGGTAGAGCGCGGACCAGGTCTGGGCGAAGTCCTCGACGATCGTGGCGCAGCAGGCGAGCAACCCCAGTGCCAGCAGGAGCAGTAGCGCGCGCCGGCCCGGAACGCGGCGCCCGGTGGGGGACGGCGCCGCGGCCGGCGCGGGCGCCCTGTCTGCGGGCACCCTGTCTGCGGGCACGGCGTCGAGATCGCGGCCGACCTCGTCCTCGGCGACAGCCGGGCCCAACCGGAGAGGGAACGCGGCCAGCGCGGCGAGTGCGCAGACGGCGCCCGCGGCGATCATCTGTCCCACCGCCGGCGTGCCGGCCCCCGCGGCCACCGATCCCCCCGCCGCCCCGAGCGCCGCGCCGAGCGACCACACCGCGTGGAAGCGGTTGATGACGGACCGACCGTGGCGCAGCTGCACGCGGATGCCGTGCGCGTTCATCGCCACGTCGGTGATCGCGTCGCACAGCCCGAACAGCAGCAGCAACCCCGCGAACACGGCCACCACGGGCGAGAATCCGACGAGTGCCGCGATGGTGGACGCCACGACCATCGCGGCGACGGCGACCGTCCCGTCCGACCGCCGTCGCATGAACGCGGGGGTGAGGAGCCCGCCCACCAGCGCGCCGGCCGGGTAACAGCCCATGGCCAGGCCGAAGGCGGCCGGGCCCAGGTCGAGGGCGTCCTTGAGGTCGGGCAGACGGGGCACGATCGCGCCGAAGATCGCCCCGTTGGCGGCGAAGAGCAGTGCGGTGGCGGCGATCGGCCCTCGGACTGCTCCGGCCCGGGCACTGCCGCCACCCTCTCGCGTCCGGGTCGTCGAGGTCACGACCGCCACACTACGTCCCGCGCCCACGAGGGCCCGGGCGCTCGGCGGTAGCGTTGCGGCCGAGAGCAGCGGACCGGTGAGGGGAGAGCGCCCGTGTACGACGTGACGGCAGGGATCGAGACCGAGGACGGTGGTCGGCGCGTGGCGTGCCGGGTGCCGCTGCCCGTGGCACCCACGGTGGTGTGGGACGCGGTGGCCACCGGTGAGGGGATCTCGTCCTGGTTCGTCCCGTGCGCCCTGGAACCGCAGGTGGCGGGGAGGATCGTGCAGTTCGCCGACCCCGGTGCCCCCGACCCCACGGCCGGCCCGGAGGCCGCCGCCGAGGCGATGCTCACCGCGACGGTCGGCGAGATCACCGCCTACACGCCACCCGCCGGGAGCGTCCCCGGACTGTTCTCCTACTCCGAGCGGGACTGGATGGGCGAGGGTGTCCCGGTGCCGCCGTGGGAGACGTCCTGTGAGGTCGTCGACGACGGCGAGGGCGGCAGCGTGCTCACCCTGCGGTCGGGGTTCGGCTCCGGCGGGCAACTGGCGGAGGAGTCGGTGGACGGCAGTGTCGACGGCTGGGTGCAGGCACTGACGGTGCTGGCCCACCGGCTCACCCATCGCCCGGCCGACGGGGTGGTGACCGTGGACGCCGCAACCGAGCCGGTCGAGTCGAGTGTGCCGGAGCTGTGGCAGCGGGTGACCACGGCGCTGATCGCCCCGGCGTCCGGTGCCGGGGGGAACCCGGGCGACGGTGGCGCGGTGGCCAGGTCCGGTGAGGTGGGCGGGATCGTCGCGGCCGAGTCGCAGGCCTCGCGGACACTCATCCTGTCCGCGCCGGCCGACGGCATGCTCGAACTGTTCGCGTTCCCCGCCGGGGAGACGCACGAGGACGCCGCGGGCCGGGCCGCGTTGGCGGTGCGGGTGTTCGAGTACGTCGACGCCCCCGGTGGCGACGGTCTCCCGCTCGGCGCCGCGGCCGTCGACGTCACGCCCACCTGGGACGCGCCGCGCTGGCGCGAGTGGCTGGACGAGCTCACCCGGGGCTGAGCCGGGCCCTCACAGGGGTGGGCCCTGACAGGGGGCGAAACGTCGCGGTCGTATCCGCCGATGTTCTCACCGACCGCAGTACTGTTGCGGGGAAGTATCGTGACGGGCCGCGCGAGCACGGCCCGTTCCCGAACCGCACACCGACGAGGAGCTACATCCGTATGGCGGATTCCAACGAGACCGTGACCATCGCGACCGGCGTGGGCGCACCCGGGTCCACCCTGCTGGGTATCGGCGCGTACCGCCCCGGTCGCGTGGTGAGCAACGAGGAGATCTGCGAGACGATCGACTCGAACAGCGAGTGGATCTACGAGCGGTCCGGGATTCTCAACCGTCGTTTCGCGAGCGCCGACGAGTCGATCGTCATGATGTCCACCGAGGCAGCGAAGAAGGCCGTGGCCTCCGCCGGGATCGACCCCGAGCTCGTCGACGCGGTCATCCTGTGCACGTCGACCAACTGGACCCAGGTGCCCCACGCGGCTCCCCAGGTGGCCACGAACCTCGGACGCAACGGCATCGCCGCGTTCGACCTCACCGCCGGCTGCGCCGGGTTCGGGTACGGCCTGGCGGTCGCGACCAACATGATCCGCGGCGGCGCCTCCCGGTACGTCGTGGTGATCGGCGTGGAGAAGATGAGCGACGGCATCGACTTCACCGACCGCAACACCTCGTTCATCTTCGGCGACGGCGCCGGCGCTGTGGTGGTGGGCCCGTCCGACACCAACGACATCAGCCCGGTGGTCTGGGGTTCCGACGGCGAGCAGGGTGGCGCGATCAGCCAGACCAAGGACTTCAAGGCCTACGTCGACGAGGTCGACTCCGGTGCCGACGACGTCCGGCAGCCCTACCTGACCATGAACGGGTCCAAGGTCTTCCGCTGGGCCGCCGTGCAGGTCTCCAAGGTGTGTGCCGAGACGCTGGAGACGGCCGGCGTGACCGCCGAGCAGATCCAGGCGTTCGTCCCGCACCAGGCCAACGGCCGTATCAACTCGGCCATGGCCAAGCACCTCGGCCTGCCCGAGAGCGTGGCGATCGCCAACGACATCGAGCAGACCGGCAACACCTCGGCCGCCTCGATCCCGCTGGCCATGGAGACCATGCTGCGCGAGGGCCAGTCCAAGCAGGGCGACGTGGCACTGTGCATCGGCTTCGGTGCCGGCCTGTCCTACGCCGGCCAGGTGGTCCGCCTCCCCGCGGCCCCGCCCGTCGACTGACGGCCCCGGCGTCCCTCCCGGAGTGACCGTGAGGTCCTCGGGAGGGTCGCCCAACTAGACACGTGTTCATGAGAAGGTGACCTCATGCACACGTCTCGTTCCCGGCGCGTCACGCGCCGCCTGGTCTCCGGTGCCGCGGCTGCCACCGTCGTTCTGCTGACCCCCCTGCTGGCCCCGCTACTGGCCGCGCCCGCGGGGGCCGCGCCCGCCATCCCCGGCCCCGTCGCGCCGCAGGCCTCCCCACTCGAGCTCGCCGGCGGATCCGCGCAGACGCTGGGTGGCAACATCGCCGGACAGGTCACGGGCACGGAAATCGGTCCGTCCGTCCTCTCCGGACCCGGCACCGGCCCGTCCAAGTACGTGGCCCTCGGTGACTCCTACGCCGCGGTCGGCAGGATCGCGCCCGGTGCGTGGGGCGCCGGTCCCGTCGCGTGCGTGCGCACCGACGACGCCTACCCCACCGTGGTCGCCCGTGAGCTGGGGGTGGGCACATTCGTCAACGCGAGCTGCGGCGGCGCGGTGGCCGACGACTTCCTGGCGGTTGGCCGGACCGGAGCCCCGCCGCAGTTCGACGCCCTCGACGCAGACACCGACCTGGTGACCATGACGATCGGCGGCAATGACGTGGGCTTCGCCGCCGTGATCGTGGCGTGCGCGCTGCGGCCCAACACCGCGCCCGAGCTGCTGCCGCTCGTCGACGGTGCCACCGCGAGCCTGTCCAAGGGGTTCGATCCCACCGCAGGCTGTTCGGACGTGGTGGACCGCCAGGCCGCCCGCGCGCTCGCGGATCTGGACCAGCGCATGGACGCGGTGTACGCCGGGATCGCCGAGCGCGCACCGCGGGCCCGCGTTGTGACCGTCGGCTACCTGGCCGCGGTGCCCGAGGACGACCGGATCATCCAGCAGTCCCCCGCCTGCGCACCGTTCATGGCGATCAGCCGGGAGGAGCGGGCCAAGGTCCGCGGCTTCCAGGACAGCATCAACCGGGTGGTCCGCGACGCCGCCGAGCGCAACGGCGCCACGGTCGTGATCCCCGACGAGCCGGGGCACTCGATGTGCACCTCCCCCGAGACCCGCTGGGTCGACTTCACAGGACTGGAGACGGGCGCGGTGCCGGTCCACCCGACCAGCGCCGGTCACGCGCACGTCGCCGACCGGGTACTGGCCGCACTCGACGGCTGACGAACGGACCCGATACCTGACGCCTGTCCAATTGGGACCGATCTGGTCACGAAGCGGCGTCGATGAGAGAACATTGATCCCATGTTCACCTCTCATCGTCGCCGCTTCGGCAGCTCTCGTTCCCTCACCACGTCCCTCGCCCTGGCGGCCTCGATCGCGCTCACAGTGGCTCCCCTCGCCAACGCCCAGTCCACAGCCCGGGCGAACGGCACCATCGCCGTCAGTTCACTGGGCACGACCAATACCGCCCCCGGCAGCGTCGCCGGCTCGCTGGAGGCCGTCGGTTCGCTGACCCGGGCGACCTACGACGAGTACGTGGCGCTCGGCGACTCCTATGCCGCGTTCGGCGACCAGAGCCAGTCCGCCGGAGGGCCGGCGCAGTGCGCCCGGAGCCTGACCAACTACCCGACCGTCCTCGACGCCGACCCGCGCGTCGGCGAACTCACGGACGTCACGTGTGGCGGGGCCATCATCCCCAGCCTGACGGGTTCCCAGCACGAGGGAGTCCCCGCCCAGCTCAACGCCATCGACGCCGACACCGATCTGGTGACCCTGTCGATCGGCGGCAACGACGTCGGGTTCGGCAAGATCGTCAACTGCATCACCAAGCAGGCTCCCTACACCGCCACCCCGAGCTGTCGGGTCACGCTCGACGACGACATCACCGCCGCCATCGACAACGTCTTCGGCGCGGGTGCCGAGGAGGACGTACCGGTCGCGACGAAGGTCGACACGATCTACGCCCTGATCGCCGAGCGGTCGCCCGGCGCCACGGTCGTCGCAACCCAATACCTGCCACTCATGCCCGCCGAGGGTGAGAGCTGCGCGTTCACCGAGCGGCTCGTTCCGGACGACGTGAAGTGGGCCCGCGAGGTGACCGCGAAGATCAACGCCGCCGTCGACGCCGCCGCCCGCCGCAACAACCACATCTCGGTCCTGCCCGTCGACCCCACCGTGGACCGCAGTGCGTGCGGCGACGCCGATGAGCGCTGGACCGACTTCCTCGGCGGGGCCCCGACCGGCGCCTACCCGATGCACCCCACTGCCCTGGGCCAGGAGGCCATGGCGTCCGCCATCGCTGCGGCCATCTGACCGCCGTCACCCCGATGCGGCCACAGCCGCCCTCCGGCATGGCGTCTCGCGCGCACCGCGGTGCAGGCGAGACGCCATCGCGGCGCGCGGCTGCCGTGTGAGCGGGCGGCTGCGTCGTGAGCGGGCGCCCGTCAGCCGCCGAACAACCCCTGGCCCACGTACCCGCCCTCGGGTGCGCCGGGCGGGAGCGCGAACACCGCCGACCCGATGGGGACGGTCCACGTGTTGAGCGAGTCCTGCTCGGCGAGCCGCTGCTGGACGGGGATGTACGTGCGGACCGGATCGGCCTGGTAGGCGGTGAACAGCAGCCCGGAGTTGCTGATCTCGCCGCCCTCCGGCGGGTCGTCGTAGTTGTACGGCCGCCGGAGCATCGCCTCACTCCGCTCGAGCTGCCTGGCTCGCGCGATGTGGGACTCCGCTGGGATCACCGGCAGGCCCACCTCGTCGATCGCCTCGAAGTCGGCCGGATCGTGCTCGGCCGTCCCGGTCAACGGCGCGCCGGTGTCGAGCCGCCGGCCCACGCTCAGCTCGCGGGAGGTGCGGTCGATCTCCTCCCACGTGTCCATCGTCATGCGAATTCGCCGCAGCACGAGCGAGGACCCGCCCCGCATCCACCGCTGGACCTGCCCGTCAGAAGAGCTGCCGTCGGAGAACAGGATCTGGTCGAAGTCCACGTCCTCCTCGGTGGGGTTGACGGTGCCGTCGATCTGACCGAACAGATTGCGCTGGGTCCGCCCGCTCGGGTCGGTGCCGACGGCCTTGCGGAAGCCCCGCTGCGCCCACTTCTGGCGGGCCACCCCCCGGACGCCGGAGGCGAGGATCCGTGCGGCGTGGGAGACGATCACCGGGTCGTCGGCGCAGATCTGCAGCAGCAGGTCTCCTTCGGACCACCGGTCCTCGAGCTTGTCGATCTGCGGGAACGCCGGCAACTGAGCGAGCCACGAGGGACGTTTGTCCGGCATCCCGATCGCGTCGAACAGTCCGGGGCCGAACCCGATCGTCACCGTGAGCCGTGCCGGGTCCTCGGCCAGTTCCGGTTCGAGGTCGGCGAGTCCGCCGCGGCCCTGCGTGAGCCGGGCGGCGTCCTGGGACCACGCCCTCAGGACACCCTCGATCTCCGAGCGCGTCGCTCCCGGGACGATGTCGAACGCCACGAACGCGGCATGTGATTGCGGTGGCGTGGTGATGCCGGCCTGGCGCGGGCCGTGGAACGGTTCGGTGGTCGCCCCGACGACTCGCGAGTCGGCGACGGTCTTCCAGTCTCCGATCGCCTCGCCGTCGTCGACGACACCTCTCCCCGCGTAACCCGCAGCGCCGCCCACCACCGCGCCACCGACGACGCCGCCACCGACCATGGCCGCGACGCCGCCGGTGAGGACCGATCGCCTGGACAGACCTCGACGGGCCTGGTCAGCCATCGTGGTTCATGCCTCCCGCATCGGTATCGGCCGTCGCGCCGCCGTGCCCGCCGCCGACGTACTCCTCCTCGCCGCCACGGAAATCGCGGGCGGAGACGGTGACGTCCTGCTCGGCGCCGTCGAACTCGAGGGTGAGGGTGATCTGCTGGCCGGTCGTGATGGGGCGCGCCAGCTCCATGAGCATGATGTGGTTACCGCCGGGCGCCAGGACGAGTTCACCACCGGCCGGGATGACGAAGCCCTCTTCGCGTTCCTGCATCATCATCCCGCTGGCGCCGGGGACGGTCTCGTGCAGTTCGGTGCTGCCGCCGAGGTCGCTGTCGACGCCGGTCAGGTGCAGGTCGGTGTCACCGGTGTTGGTGATCGTGCCGAAGACGCCGGACATCTCCGAGTCGGTGGCCTTGGCCCAGCCGTCGTCGAAGGTGATCGTGGCTGTGCTGGCGGCGGTGTCGGCGGTGGTGGTGGTGACGGCACCGTCGGCGTCGTCGGTCGAGCAGGCCGCGGTGAGGGCGAGCGTCAGTGCGGTGGCCGCGGCGAGGGCGGTCCGGGTGTGGGTACGCATGGCGTGGGTGTCCTAGGTGTGGTGTGTGTGGGCGCCCGGCAGCGCGGGGCGCGTACCGGTGCAGGGGTCGTCACACAGTCACGGGCGGCGCACGGGTTCCCCCGCGCGCCAGGAGGAACCGTCCGCGGAGGGTGTAGGCGTCGTACGAGGCCAGGAGCCTGGCGACGACGACGAGGTGAGCCGTCGCCGGAATGGGCCGTACCCGGGCCGCCAGCCAGGACAGAGTCCCGGAGAGGATCGCGACCAGCACGAGCGTGGTGGCGATCGCTGCCACGTGGGCGCCGAGCATTGCCGGCGTGAGCAGTGCCGCTGCCGAGGATGCCGGGGCCAGGCCGACGCTGTCCATCGCGGCCCGGAGCGCCTCCGGGTCGGTGGTGTGGTGGCCGGATGCTCCGGCTGCGCCGTGGGTGTGCCCGGAGGCCAGGACGACGTGGACGAGTCCCTGCCCTGCGATCAGTCCGGCCGCAGCCGTGAGGGCCGGGGCCCGATGGCGGGCGAGCGCGGCGGTGACCGCTCCGACCCCGGCACTCGCGGCCGCGACGGAGAGGACCTGACCCGACGTGGGCGGGCCGGCCAGGACGCCGGCGGCCAGTCCGTGGGCACTGATGCCGAACACGCCGCTGACCAGCGCCACCACGATGCCCACGACCGCGGTCACCGCGGGTGGGACCTCGGCGCGAAGGCAGTCAGCGGACATGACCCGATTCTAATGCGCCCCTCCGACAGGGCCTATCCGGCGGTGGAGCCCTCGGTGGTGGTGACGATGCGGGCGCGCTCCTCGTCTGCCAGCCCGGCCTCGATCCGGGCGAGCATGTGGGGCCGCATCTCCGGCAGGTCGTCGACTCCGAACCAGCGGACGTCGGTGTTCTCGCCGTCGGCCGCGTGCGGGTCGCCGCTCAGGTAGGTGCAGGCGAAGGTGTGGTCGATGTACTGGGCGCGGTCGCCGTTGTCGTAGGTGACCATGCGGGAGACACCGATGGAGGCGACGCGGTCGACGCGGATGATCACGGCGGCTTCCTCACGGGCCTCGCGGACGGCGGCGTCGGCGGGGTGTTCGCCTGGGTCGACGATGCCGGTGACGGGGGTCCACCAGCCATTGTCGCTGCGCCGGACCAGGAGCACGCGGGCATTCTCCGCGTCCCGGATGACCGCGGTCGCTCCGGCGAGCCAGAGCGGGGCGGAACCCACGTGCTTGCGGAGCTCGAGGACGAAGTCGGGGGTGGCCATGTCGGAGAGCGTATCCGGGGGTCGAAATGGCGGATCCCCCGCCGACCGTGTGGTCGACGGGGAATCGCCGGGGTGCTATCCGATTGCTGACTCAGTCAGCGTGGAAGGGCAGAACCTCAGTTCTGCTGCTCCTCGGGCTCGCACTCGTCCTGCTCCATGGAGCCGTTGGACTTGAGGAAGTCGATGGCCTCCGGCGGGAGGTTGCAGACGATGCCCAGGTTGATCTCGGGAAGCGGCGGGAGGTTGACGCCACCGGAGACGACGATGGCGATGCCGATGCCGGCAGCGGCCAGCGAGCCGAGCGCGAGCGCCTCCTCGGTGGAGCCGGTGCCCGTCCCGCCCGTGGAACCCTCGATGACGGAGCCAAGATTGATGTCCCCGGAGCCCGAGTCAGACCCCGTGCCGGTCGAACCGGCGAGGATGGGGGCAAGCGAACCCCCCGCCAGCGAGTCCGAGTCAGAACCGGTGCCCAGCGAGGCCGGGTCAAGCGAATCCGAGTCCGAACCCGTACCCAGCGACGCCGGGTCAAGCGAATCCGAGTCCGAACCCGTACCCAGCGACGCGGGATCGAGCGACTCCGTGTCCGAGCCGGTACCCAGCGACGCGGGATCGAGCGACTCCGTGTCCGAGCCGGTACCCAGCGAATCGGTCAGCGAACCGAGGTCTTCCGAACCGCCCGAGGAGGCCGCCTCAAGCTGCGCGAGGATCGAGGTGAGCGATCCGCCACCGAGGGAATCGGTGTCGGAGCCGGTGCCCAGCGACGCCGGATCCAGCGAGTCCGTGTCCGAACCCGTACCCAGCGACGCCGGATCCAGCGACTCCGTGTCCGAACCCGTACCCAGCGACGCCGGATCCAGCGACTCGGTGTCGGAACCGGTGCCCAGCGACGCCGGATCGAGCGACTCCGTGTCCGAACCCGTACCCAGCGACGCCGGATCCAGCGAATCGGTCGCCGAACCGGAGATGCCCTCGAGGGAGCCCGACAGCGGGCTGTCCGCGCCGGTCGAGCCGACGAAGAGGTCGAGACCGAGGTTGACCGAGCCACCGAGCAGATCGGTACCGAGGTCGAGATCGAGCAGGTTGCTGCCCTGGGCGTTGGCGATACCCGGCATGCCGCCGAGCACGAGTCCGGAGGCCGCGATGACGGCCATCATCCGCTTGGTGTTCTTCATAGGAATTGCCTTCCTGTTGTCGTTGACGACCCGGCGCTCAGGAAACTCCCCCCGCCCACCGGCCCGGCGTGTGGCCTTGACCACCTACCGTTCGATCGTGTCATCACCCTATCGAGGGAATCTTCAGGCCTGTTACACGTGACTCGCATATGACACAGGAACAGGGCATTGTCCCGGGATTACTTAGCCTCGCAGCTAGACGGCTCAGGCGAAGTGCCACAGCAGGTCTCGGCCGACTACCACGGGCTATGCGATTCCTAACAAATAAGCGCGCATTAATTAAGCGGCTATTGAATAGTCGCGAGTGACTTTAATCACATCTTCTACCCACGTTGCTGAGTGGCAGGCCGAGAGTGAGCCATCACGGGCCGCCCAGGGCGAACTTGAGGCTAACCTCGTGTTGCATCCCCACCTACCAGGAGCGTCATGGCACAGAGCACCACCGGAGTCCTCTTCCCCACCGATTCCGCCGGAGCGCGCTCGAGCGGCCGATTGGCCAAGGACGTCATCGCCGACGCGCTCGCCACCGTGGACCCGTCCGCCGCCGAGCGGGTCCACCGGATCAAGGACTGGCGCAAGGGCTACATCGAGCCCTTCACCGAACTCGTCGGGGTCGGGGTGTCAGATCCGGCAGCCTGGGACGGTGTCGCACGGGCCGCGCTCGAGTCGCTGCAGTCCCGCATGGTCGGCGTGCACGACGTGGACGGACAGCCCGTGGAGACCCCGATGGCGGACTACCTCGCCGTCGTCGCCCCCACCACCACCCCGGCCACCGACACGATCCACGGCACGGCGACCCCCGTCCGCGAGCTGTCCATCCCCTTCCGCGGCGAGGAACTGACTGGCGACCTCCTCCGCGCCCGACTGGACAAGTGGGTCGCGGCCGGCGTGATCGAGCCCAGCTGCGCCGACGCCCTGAAACTCGTCCAGGACAACCCGGAGTGGCTCTCCCTGCCCGGTCGCGCCATGCTCGTCCTGGGCCTGGGCTCCGAGATGGGTCCCGCCCGAAATCTCCTGCGCTGGGGCGCCGACGTGATGGGCGTCGACCTGCCGTCGAGCCCCGCGTGGGAGCGGTTCCGCGGCGAGGCCGCGACGTTCGCCGGGCGACTGCACGTCCCCACCGGCCCGGACGGCCGTCCCGGTATCGACCTGCTGACCCAGCTCCCCGAACTCGCGGCGTGGGCCAGAGCCGCGGCCCCGGCGCCGCTCACCGTCGGCAGCTACTTCTACGCGGACGGCGGAACCCACGTCCAGCTCTCCTCCGCCGCGGACGCGCTCGTGGTCGACCTCCTCCGCGACAACACCGCCGACGCGCTCGCCTACCTCGCCACCCCGATGGACACCTTCGTCGTCCCCGCCGACGTGCGGGAGGCCTCCAACGCGGCCCTGGCGGCGCGCAGGATCACCGACGTCAAGCGACTCGTCGGTTCCGTCGCCCGCGGCAAGGTGTTCGCCCGCAACTACCCCTCCGGACACGGCCCGGCGGTGCACGACGCCCTGGTCCCCCAGCAGGGCCCGAACTACACACTCGCCAAGCGGGTCCAGCGCTGGCGCGCCACCACCGCCTTCGCCGACGGTCACACCGTCTCGGTCAACGTCGCCCCCGCCACCGACACCCACTCGGTGACCAAGAACAAGATCCTCGCGGCCACCTACAAGGGCGCCTACGCCTTCGGGATCGAGATCTTCGCGCCCGACACCTCCGCCGCCCTGCTCGCCGCGCTGATGGTCCACGACCTCAACGTGGGCCGGCCGCAGGTGGACGTGCAGTGGCAGCACGAGTCCTCGGGAGCGGCGTCCGGCGGGCTGTGGCGTCAGCCGTACCTGCCGCGGACCGCCCTGCCGGTGGCCGCGCTCATCGGTACCGTCAAGAGGTAGGAACACGCTCGCCAGACGCCTGCCCGCACCTGACGTCACCCGACGCCGAGAAACCTAAGGACGCCGCCATGCCGAACCCCTTCGCCAAGGGCTGGAACTACCTCAAGGCCTCGCTGGACAAGACGGTCGATGACAACGCGGATCCCAAGATCCTCGTGCACCAGGCCATGAACAACGCGCGCGAGCAGCACAAGTCGGTCGCCGATCAAGCTGCCGCGGTGATCGGCAACGCCAAGCAGCTCGAGATCGCCATGGGCACCAAGACGCGGCAGCTCGACGAGGTGCAGGGACAGATCCGCCAGACCCTGCAGGTGGCCGAGCAGGCCCGCACCGAGGGCGACACCGCCCGGGCCCAGCAGTTCGACACCCAGGCCGAGCAGCTGGCCGGGCGGCTGGTGGCGCTGGAACAGGACCTGGACAACACCAAGCAGCTGCACGGTCAGGCGGTGCAGGCCGCCGAACACGCCAAGCAAGCGGTCAAGGAGTCCGAGCACCGACTGCGCGAGACCCTCGCCCAGGAGGACCAGCTGCTCCTGCAGGCCACCCAGGCCGAGATGCAGCACCGGACCACCGAGTCCATGACCTCCTTGCAGGGCGCCGGCGGCGGCAACTCCCCGACCTTCGACGAGATCCGCGCCAAGATCGAGGGCCGCTACACCACCGCACTGGGTAGGCAGGAGCTCGCCGAGGCGACCGGCGCGCCGTCCACCGCGCAACTCGACGCCGCCGCGTTCACGCGCGAGTCGGAGGGCAAGAGCAAGCTGGAGCAGATCCGCGCCTCGATGGGCCTGGGTTCCGGCTCCGACGCGGGCTCCGACCGCCAGCTCACCGGGGGCGAGGGCAGCGACGGGTCGGCGGCGGGCCCGGCCGGCGCGCCGGAGCAGGCCGACCCGGAGAAGCCCAGGGACCCCGACGAGGCGACCGACCAGCCGAGCCCCGAGGACCTCTCCGGCCCCACTCTCCCGCGGGACACCAGAGAGTAGGGTTCCCGCTCTCCACCCGGGCGACATATCGTGTGACGGTGCCCAGTCACCGCTCACCTCGTGCCCTGTCGCTGCTCGCCCCCGCGCTCGCCGCGGCACTGATCGGCGGAATGGCGGCACCGGCCCTCGCGCAGTCCCTGCCCGCCGGTTCCACACCGGGTATCGGGTCGCTGACGACGGTCGACGGGAGCGTCGACCCGTCGAGCGCGGCCGCGGGCGCGGCGACGATCGGTTCCACCGGATCCACCGGCACGGAGTCGCTGACCGGCTCGGGCACCCTCCCGCCACTGGGGACCGGCTCGCAGAACACCACCGCCACCCCGCCGATCGGCATGGAGTCAGAGCCCGTCACCGTCAGCGAGGTGCGGCGCGTGGAGATCGGCGACCCCCTGGTGGCCGGCGGCGATCCCCGCTTCGAACGCTGGTGGGTGGCGTCGAAGTCGATGAACCGCGTCCTGCCCGTGGAGATCTGGCGCCCGGCCACCGACGCACCGGCACCGATGCTGTACCTCCTCGACGGCGTGGACTCCCCCTCCCCGAGCGGGTGGCTCCTGCCCGGCGGGGTCGAGCGCACCTTCGCCGGTGAGCACGTCACGCTCGTCATGCCGGCCCGGGCCGACGGTTCACTGCACGCCGACTGGCAGCGCGATGACCCGGTCCTGAGCCGCAACAAGTGGCAGACCTTCCTCACCGACGAGCTCCGACCGCTGCTGGAGGCCGGCGACATCCCGTTCAACGGCAAGCGCGGGATGGCGGGCCTGTCGATGGGCGCGGCGAGCGCCGTCACCATCGCCGAGCTGCGCCCGGACCTGTATGACGCCGTGGGCGCGATCGCCGGCTGCTACACGGCGCGGGACGATCTCGGGTTCATCCTCGCCAAGATCGTCACCGAGACCCGCGGCGGCGACATCGCCAACATGTGGGGCCCGCGCACGGACCCCGCCTACCGGGCCAACGACGGGCTCCTCCACGCCGAGAAGCTCAGGGGCAAGGCGCTCTACTTCGCCACCGCCACCGGCCGACCCGACGCGGGCGAATGGGACCGCAACGGCCGCGACCTGCTGCGGTTCACCCAGGGTGCGGGGCTCGAGGTCGCCACCCATGCCTGCACCGTGGAGATGGACCGGCGGCTCGACGAACTGGGCATCGACGCCCGGGTCGACTACCTGCCCACCGGCCTGCACAACTGGGACAATTTCGGCCGATTCGTCGCCCCGATGCGCGATACGCTGATGCCAGCGCTGCGCTGATCTCCGCGGCGCCCCTCACGTGAGGAGTCGCCATGACCACCACACCCCGGGCCTCCGGATATCTCGCCCCGTCGGGTGCCGTGGTCTTCCCCCGCCGACTGCCACTGTCCCGGGAACAGGCGTGGGCGGCCGTCACCGATCCGGCCCGCACCGCGCGCTGGATCGGGTCGTGGTCGGGCGACCCGGCGTCGGGCACCGTCGAGATGACGATGTCCGCCGAGGAGGGTTCGCCCGCCGAGTCCGTCGCGGTACTGCGGTGTGAGGCGCCGGACCTCATCGTCGTCAGGATCGGTCCCGACGGCTGGGTGATCACCGTGAGGATCGAGGGTGACGACGACGAGGTCACCATCTCCCTGGAACAGGACATCGCGGACGCCGACGCCGCGTCCGACATCGGTCCCGGCTGGGACTTCTATCTGGACCGGTTGGTCGAGGCCGAGGCGGGCCGGGATCCGGAGGCACTCCGCTTCTCCCCCGACTACCACCCCGCGTTGGCCCAGCACTACCGGGCGTTGCTGGGCGGCTGAGCCGGGGCACTGCCCGACTGTCCCCGCACACGTACTTTCGCAGGTCAGACAGCTGTGTCGTACCCAGTTGCTAGCGTTTCCCCAATCGAACACACGAGCGATACCAGGCGGCCCGGCTCGCCGAGGGGGTTCACATGCGGGAGGCAACTACCGACGACGGCGGTGCCGATGATCCCGGCGTCGATGATCCCAGCTCCGACGATCCCAGCGCCGTGGCAGCCAGCCCCTCCGTCACCGACGCCAGCTCCGCCGCCGTGGCCGCGCTGCACGCCGAGAACCGCGCCGCCGCCGCCAGACTGCGGGCCTGCCACGACCTGTGGGCGATCTGCCGCGAAGAACAGGAACTGCGCGACATCGCCGCCGGCTACGGACCGGGCCTGGACCAACGCCCCGAACACGCCGTCATCGACCCACTGACCATCGCCACCAGCCAGATCGTCGCCGCCTACGGCGTCCACCACAACCGCGCCCGCAACCTGCTCACCCTGGCCATCACCCTGGTCACCAAGTTCCCCGACCTCGTCGAGGCCATGGACACCGGCCGGCTCGACGAGGCCACCGCCACCCTGCTCGCCCGCCAGATGCGCACCGTGGACTCCCTCCACCGCGACGACGTCCAACGAGAGGTCATCGCATGGCTCCTGGACGCCCTCGCAGCCGGCAGACGCCCCGGACGCGACGCGATCCTGTCCCACACCGACCGCATCATCGCCGCCCACGACCCCGCGGGCGTACGCCTGCGCCGCGCCGCCGCCGTGCGCGCCCGCCGCATCCGCATCCGCCGCGGCCCGGACGGCATGGCCGACCTGCACGCCCACCTGACCGCCACCGAAGCCTTCGCCATCCACACCCTCCTGCAGACGATGGCCACCGACCAACACCACCGCGACCGCCGGACCCGCGTCGAGACCACCCGCCGCCACGGCGCAGACTCCCTCGACCCCGAATTCATCCGCAGCATGGACGAACTGCGTGCCGACGCCCTCGTCGCCACCCTCCTCGGCACCACCACAAACCAAGACACAGCCACGGGCCCAGACGCCGCCGCGGGCACGGGCGGCGGTCACCGGCCGCCCGCCACCCAGATCCGCCCCACCATCACCGTGCTCGCACCCCCGGGCCCCGACGGCGACCCCGAGGTCTACCTCCCCCGCGGCGGCCCCGCCACCATCGACGCCCTCATCGAACTGCTGTCCCGCAGCACCGGCGCCACCATCACCGTGCCCGACACCGAACCCGGCACCGCCGACACCCCCCACGGCGCCCGCCGCTACCGCATCAGCGCCGACCTGGCCCGCCGCATCCGCCTACGCGACGGCACCTGCCGCCACCCCGGCTGCTCCGTCCCCGCCGACGACTGCGACATCGACCACGTCCGCCCCTTCAACCACACCGACCCCACGGCAGGCGGCCCGACCACCGAGAACAACCTCGCCTGCCTGTGCCGACACCACCACCGCTTCAAAACCTTCCACGGCTGGCACTACCACCTCGCCCACGACGGCACCCTGACCGTGACCACCGACACCGGCCACACCATCACCACCCACCCCGACGGACCCCTCGCCCGCTGGCGCCACCGCACCACCAACCCCGACCACGCGGCCGGCACCGACAGCGACAGCTACGTTCCACCCCCACGCCGACCCTGGCTCGACCCCCGACCCCAAAGCACCCACTGGCACCGCCGCGCCCAACGCCTGGCCGCCGAACGCAAAGCCAACACCATGGCCCCACAAGCACAAACCCACCCCGACGGACCCGACCACGACACCGACCCCCCACCCTTCTGACCGGACGGAGCGGTGTCAGCGGTGCTTGAGCAGGACCGCTCGAATTCCCTCGTGGAATCCGTCGCGCAGGCGCACCCGCTGAGCTTCCGTCAGGGTGAACTCGTTGAGCATCTGGCAGGCGAACTGCAGCAGCGGGCGGTCGATCGCCGGAGGGAGGACTCCGCCCGAGAGGAGATGCGCCTGGTCGCGCTGCTCCTCACTCGCGGCCCGCTCGTACCACCACGTGGCGTACTGCTGCCCCACATCGAAGGGGGTCTGCTCGCCGGAGGAGGTCCAGACCTCGTCGGGCAGCGGGACGAACTTGGACCGCAGCGGCCGACGATGGGGAGCCATCATCGAGGGATTCGGCCGGGACGACCCATGGGACGACGCGTCCGAATCCGGAGTGGCCCCGACCGCGGCGACGGCCTCCGCGGCCGGCTCGACCTGCTCGGTCTTCGAGGGGCGCCCGGTGTGCGCGCTCAACTGGGCGGGTGAGGGGCCCGCGTCCGGTGCGGCCGCAGGCTCTGGCGTCGGCGTCGGCGCTTGCGTCGGTCGCGCGGTCTCCGCGGGCGCGGGCGCGGGCTGCTCCGACTCGGCGCGCGCAACGCACTCCTGCTCGTCCGCGGCCAGTTCCTCCGCGTCGGCGGCGCGTTCCTCCTCGGCGGCGGTGAGGCGTGTCTCGTCGGCGACAGAGGTGGCCGAGGCGCGATCCGAGCGCAGGACGACGTCGGCCATACCCACCGACTCCTCGGTCTCGTGTCCGTCCTCCCCGGGATGCACCGGGGTCGCCGCCGGGGTCCGCACCTTCGGAGGGATGGGGCCCTCGAGGACCCTGATCTGCATGGCGTCGTGGAAATCGGTGCGGGGATCGAGCACGGTCGTGGTGTCGCAGGCATGACGCAGCGCAGAGGAGATGGAATCCCAGCCGAAGCCCACGAGATGCATTCGGACACCGGCGTCCACGGCGATCCGCACCCCCGGGATCATGTCGGCATCCCCGGTGACCAGGACCATATCGGAACACTGCCCCTTGTAGGCCGCCTGGATCATGTCCGCCACGAGGAGGGTGTCGACGGCCTTCTGGGTGCGTCTCTCACCCCACTCGATCAACTGCCCGGCGCGCAACTGGACGCCCTCGATCACGCGCAGCGTGCGCTGATAGCGGTGGGGTCCCGAATCCGGGATGCCGTCGTACCAGTTCTGGCGCTGGACCGGCTGGTCCACCAGACCGTGGGCTACCTGGTCTAAACGGTGCACGACCGTGGCCAGGGATATCTCCAACTGGCCGCGCGCACCCTCCTCCCACGAGTTGTAAAAGCTAGCCAGTAGATACGACGTATCCACGAGGACCAGAGTCCGTTCAAGCATGATGATCACTACCTGTTCTGATTGTTTACGTTGACTTCCAGCATGCCGCAGGGCGAGCGACCCCGCAGGGTCCGCCGCCGAACCACGTCAGGAGCCCCGATGACCAACGCCGTCCCCACCCCGGCCGAGCTGAGCGGAAGAGTGGTGCTGGTCACCGGTGCCGCACGTGGCCAGGGACGAGCCCACTGCGAGGCGTTCGCGGCCGCCGGGTGCGACGTGATCGCCCTGGACCTGTGCAGGGACATCGACACGGTCCCCTACCCGATGGCCACCCCGGAGGACCTCGAGGCCACTGCCGAGGCCGTTCGGGCCCTCGGCCGCCGCTGCGTCACCGGGGAGGTGGACGTCCGCGACCTGATCGGTATGCGCGAGGCCGTCGACGCCGCGGTCGCCGAGCTCGGCGGCCTGGACTTCGTCATCGCCAACGCCGGGGTCTCGCCCGAGCCGGCGGCGTCCTGGGAGCGGAGCGAAGAGGAGTGGGATACGACCCTCGACATCAACCTCAAGGGCACCTGGGTGACCACGACGGCGGCGATCCCCCACATCCTGTCCACCGGCCGCGGCGGCTCGGTGGTGCTCATCAGCTCGATGGTGGGACTGCGGGGCGGTTCCTTCACCGCCAGCTACGGGACGTCCAAGTGGGCCGTGCGCGGGCTGGCCAAGGCCCTGGCCGGCGAGCTCGGGTTCTCAGGCGTCCGGTGCAACTCGATCCACCCCGGCAACGTGCGCACGCCGATGATCGAGAACCCGTCGATGATCGCGATGATGACGGGCGGGAAGGGAACCACGCTCGAGGACGCGGCGGAGACTTTCGGCGGGATGAACCAGATGCCGCAGCCGTGGGTCGAAGCATCGGCGATCGCGTCCATGGCCGTCTACCTGTGCAGCGACGCGGGCGCGGGCATCACCGGCGCCTCGATCCCGATCGACCTGGGAGGCAGCGAGAAGTTCGGCCTCTGAGTCGGCTGGTCCGGCCGAACGCGGGCCACATCGCGGAAACGCGGCAGCCCGCTCCCTCTGGCGAGGGGGCGGGCTGCCGCGGAGGCTGTCGGGAGATGAACCCGGCGGTCGAACCGATCAGGCGGTCTCGACGGGAGCGTTCGGGCGGGGAACGCTGATGGTCGAACCGGTGGCGGTCCACACCAGCGACCAGAAGATGTCGATGACGGGCTGGATGGCCTGCAGGAAGATGTCGTTGGCGTTGCTCATGATGTGTCCCCTCGTGAGTACTGCTGCGTACTGAGTCGTACTGCGGAATATGGCTGCGAAATCGGACTTCGTGTCGTGTTCCCCATGTGACGCGAAGTATGTCGTCACGCACTCCGTCGACGTTACACAACCGTGATGTAGTGCGTGGCATCCCCGGGCTCCCGCGCAGGCCACACCCGCTTCGGCGTCCGAAAAATAGTTTCCGGCCACACCGGAACGGGCCGAAGCCCCTTCGCCCGACACCGAGCCAAAGGTGTGACCCACGCAACCAAACGTACCTACGCGACCGTAGGTTACGGTACCGTAGCTTCATGGCCATCACCGACATCCCTGAATTCGCGCACCTCTCCGAGGCTGACATCGAATCTCTCGGCGCGGAGCTCGAGCAGATCCGCCAGGACATCATCGGCTCGCTGGGCGAGCGCGACGCCAAGTACATCCACAACACGATCCGGTTCCAGCGTGGACTCGAGATCGCAGCTCGGGCGCTGCTGCTCGTGGGCTCGCGCAACCGCACGGCCTGGGCGGTCGGGGCAGGCACTCTCGGCGTCGCCAAGATCGTCGAGAACATGGAACTCGGCCACAACATCATGCACGGGCAGTGGGACTGGATGAACGACCCCGAGATCCACTCCACCACCTGGGAGTGGGACATCGTGGGCACCGCCGAGCACTGGAAGCAGACCCACAACTACATCCACCACAAGTACACCAACATCGTCGGCCTGGACGACGACGTGGGGTACGGCGTTCTCCGGGTGACCCGCGACCAGCGTTGGCACCCCTTCTTCTACGGGAACATCGCCTACAACGCGGCCCTCGCGCTGCTGTTCCAGTGGGGCGTCGGTATCCAGCACCTCGAGCTGGGCAAGGTCGCCAAGGGTCGCGACGACCGTCGCGAGACCATGAACAAGCTCAAGTTGTTCGGCAAGAAGGCCGGCCGCCAGCTCGCCAAGGATTACGTCTTCTACCCGCTGCTGTCCGGCAAGGGCTGGAAGTCCACGGCCACCGCCAACCTGGTCGCCAACGGGATCCGCAACGTCTGGACCAACGCGGTGATCTTCTGTGGTCACTTCCCCGACGGCGCCGAGAAGTTCACCAAGAAGGACGTGGAGAACGAGACGCAGGCGGAGTGGTACCTGCGGCAGATGCTCGGTTCCGCCAACATCACCGGCGGTCCGGTGATCGACTTCATGTCCGGCAACCTGTCGTATCAGATCGAGCACCACATCTACCCGGACATGTCGTCCAACCGGCTCGCGGAGGCGTCCATCCGGGTGCGCGAGGTGTGCCGCAAGTACGACCTGCCCTACGTGGCCGGTCCCCTGCCGGTGCAGTACTTCAAGACCTGGCGGACCATCGCCAAGCTGTCACTGCCCAACCACCTGCTGCGCGACACCACCGACGACGCGCCGGAGACCCACTCCGAGCGGATGTTCGCCGACCTGCCCAAGCCGCTGCCGACCGTGGAGGGCCAGCGGGCGGGCCTGAAGACCGCGCTGCAGCACCACCGCGCCACGCGGCGGGCCCGCAAGGTCGCCGCCGTGGCCTGACCAGCAACCGCCTGATTGACGCCAGGGACGCCCCGGCACCGGATACCGGTGCCGGGGCGTCCGTGATTCCGTCGCCCACGCCCCCGCACGGCGATAGGCTGACGCTCGAGTCGGCGGAACCCGTCGACGGCCGGCGCTACAGCGGTCGAGCCGGATGCCAGGTGGAACACGACGACGGGAGCCCCCATGGAGGACCGGCGCATGCTCATCGCCGATTCCGCGATCGAGGTCGTGGCGAGGGACGGGGTCCGCGCCCTCACCCACCGCGCCGTCGACTCGGAGGCGGGGCTGCCCTCGGGATCCACCTCCTACTACTGCCGCACCCGTGCGCAGCTGCTGACGCTCACCGTCGACCGACTCACGTCGCTGCTGCGGGGATTCGTGGAGGTCTCCGGCATCCAGGAGCTGGCGTCCACCGATCCGGACGACGTGCTGGCCCTGCTCGCGCGCATGGTCGACGGGCTACTGGGCGACTACCGCGGTGAACTGGCGGCCAGGTCGGCGTTGATCGTCGAGCTCGCCGGCAAGGAGGACACCACGGATCTCGTGGCCGCCCTGCTCGATCCGAGCGACCTGGTCGGCGCACTCGACGCCGCCGGGCTGCGGGACCCGGCCGCCGCCTCCCTGGACCTGTTGACCGTGTACGAGGGCCTGCTGTGGGAGCGCACCGTCGGCAGGCTGGCGGGCGTCGGGATCGACCAGAAGCACGACGCCGACGTGTTGGGCGCGGTCCTCTCCCGCCACGAGCACCGCGGCCCCCGCAACCTCTTCGGTCTGCGCCGCTAGCGGGGGCCGCGATCGCCGCTAGTCCGAGATCGCCTCGAGCGGGTCGGTCTTGGCGGCCCGGTGCGCGGGCCACAGCGAGGCCAACACCCCGACGACGGCCGAGGCCGCCAGCACGATCCCGATGCTGCCCCACGGGATGGTCGTCTCCGTCAGGCCGCTGTCGGCGAGCACGGTGACGAACGCCCAGCCGAGGTAGACGCCCACCGCCGCGCCGATCAACGCGCCGAAGACCGCGATCTGCGTGGACTCGAGGTTGATCGTGCGGCGGACCTGCGAACGCTGCATGCCCACCGCCCGGAGCATCCCGATCTCGGTGCGACGTTCGATCACCGACAGCGCGAGGGTGTTGACGATGCCCAGGACGGCGATGACCAGGGCCAATCCGAGCAGGGCGTAGATGATCGACAGCAGTTGGTCGATACCGCCGGTCTGCGTGTCGATGTACTGCTGCTTGCTCTGGACCATGGCGATCGGGATGTCGGTGAGCTCGTCGGTCACCGCGGCGAGGACCTCGTCCTGCCCGACCCCGTCGGCCGCGGCGACGAGCACGTTGAAGGTCGAGCGCAGGTTTTCCGGCACCAGACGTTCGTAGACGTCCATCCCGGTGTAGAACTGCCCGAGGATCTGGGAGTCCTCGTAGACGCCGGTGACCCGGAGGGTGCTCTCGCTCCCGTCGGGCCCGACGAGCGGCACGGAGGCGCCCATCGTCCACCCCTTGTCCCGGGCGACTGTCCGGGACACGACGAGCGAGTCGGGGCCCGGGTCGAGCGAACCGTCGACCACCGTGGCGTCGATCATCTCCCCGACGGGTCCGCCCGCGGCCGACAGCGCCTGCGGCTCCCCGGAGAGCTGGGCGAAGGCGAACGCCAGCCACGCCACGTCACCGACCTCGTCGACGTCCGCGATCCGCTGCTCGATGCCGCCGGGCAGCGGGGTCGGCGGGCCCTGGGAAGCCACGCCCTGGACCACGACGTCGGCGTTGATGTCCTGGTCGATGACGCCGCTGACGCTCTCCTTGGTGGTGGCGCCCAGGGTGCCGAACGCCGCCACCAGGGTCAGTCCCAGGGTGAGCGCGAACGCGGTCGCGGCGGTACGACGGGTGTTGCGCCCGGCGTTGGTGGCGGCGAGTCTGCCGACCGCGCCGAACGGCGCGCCTATCACTCTGCCGATGCCTCCCGCGATGGGCTTGGCCAGCGCGGGCATCACCAGGAAACTGCCGATGATCAGAGCGGCCGCGCCGACGCCGACCGTGATCGCGCCGGACTTGGTCGTGTCCTGCCACGTACCTATCACCGCCAGCAGGAGGCCACTCACCACGGCGAGCAGGCCGACGGAGGTACGCCACCCGCCGCCGGCCTCCGTGGAGGCCGATCCCACCCGCATGCCCTGGACGGGCGCGACGCGTCCGGCCCGACGGGCGGGCGCCCACGCGGAGAACACCGTGACGACGAAGCCCAGCACGAGCGGGGTGACGACCGACATCGGGGTGAGCGCGAGGGCTCCGGACGGGATGCCCAGGTCGAAGGCCTCGAGCACCACGAAGATCAGCTTGGCCAGGCCGAAGCCCGCGACCACGCCGATGGCGGAGCCGACGAGCCCGGTCACGGCGGCCTCGGCCATCACCGACCGCGTGAGCTGTCCGCGGGAGGCACCGATCGCGCGCAGGAGGGCGAGTTCCCGCAGGCGCTGGGCGACGAGCATGGAGAAGGTGTTGTAGATGATGAACGTGCCGACCAGAAGCGCGATCAGCCCGAAGGCGACGAAGAAGTAGTTGATGAAGTCGAGGACGGTCGACAGCTGGTCTGACAGTCGCTCCTTGATCTCCTCGCCGGTGCTGACGCTGTATTCGGGGAACTCGGCCGCGATCGTGTCGCGGACCTCCTCCTGACTCACGCCGGGTGCGGCGCGGACAGAGATGTCGGAGGCGTTCTCACCGTCGGTGAACAGGGCACGGGCCCGCTCGGAGGAGAACCCGACGCCCACGTACCCGCCGATGTCGGTCTCGCTGGCGTAGGCGCCCACGACGGTCACCTCAAGCATGCCCTGCCCGGTGGTGTAGACCTCGGCGGTGTCGCCGACGGCCAGGCCGGCGGCGGTGAGCACGGTCTCGGGGAGCACCACCTCGTCGTCCGCGGCGGGCGCGCGACCGTTCGTGATCCAGTTGCTGTCCCCGACCGCGTCATCGGGGTCTATCCAGGCCAGGCCCTCCGACGGCGCGCCCCCGGATTGGTACGGGGTGCCGTCGGCGTTGAAGAGCACGACGGTGCCGGACACGCCGGGCATGGCCGCCTCGACGCCCGGAAGCTCGAGGACCTGCTCTGCCACCTCGAATGGCACGCCGGCCCCGCGCGGGTCCTCGGGTTCGATCATCGCGGCGAGATCCGCGGTGCCCTGGTCGAGCAGCCCGTCGAAGGTGCTCTTGAGGGTGGAGGTGAAGACCAGCGAACCGGTGACGAACGCGGTGCCCAGCACCACGGCCAGCACCGACAGCACCAGGCGGAGCTTGTGGGCGGCGATGTTGCGCAGTGAGACGCGCAACATCGGGCGTGTGTGGCGGGGCGCGTGCGCCGAGTGGCGTGCGGGCGCCATCACCGCTCCTCGAGGGCGCCCATGGCGGACAGGATCTCGTCGGCGGTGGGGTGGGTGAGCTCGCGGACGACCCGGCCGTCGGCGAGCAGGAGGACGCGGTCGGCGTAGGTGGCGGCGCGCGGATCGTGGGTGACGATCACGACGGTCTGGCCGAAGTCGTCGGCGGCGCTGCGCAGGATGGCCAGCACCTCGGCCGAGGAGGTGGAGTCGAGGTTGCCGGTCGGCTCGTCACCGAAGAGGATGTCGGGGCGACCGACCAGGGCGCGCGCACACGCGACGCGCTGCTGCTGGCCGCCGGAGAGCTCGGACGGGCGGTGCGAGAGCCGGTCGGCGATCCCCAGGCGACCGATCACCTCGTCGAACCAGGCGCGGTCGATGGTGTGGCCGGCGATGTCCTGGGGAAGGGTGATGTTCTCCTCGGCGGTCAGGGTCGGGACGAGGTTGAAGGACTGGAACACGAACCCGATCCGGTCGCGGCGCAGCGCCGTGAGTTCCTGGTCCGGCAGGCCGACGAGCTCGGTCTCGCCGATCCGCACCGACCCGGAGCTCGGCCGGTCGAGGCCCGCCATGCAGTGCATGAGCGTCGACTTCCCCGAGCCGGAGGGGCCCATGATCGCCGTGAACCGTCCCCGTTCGAAGGTCGCGGAGACGTGGTCGAGTGCACGGACCTCGGTCTCACCCTCCCCGTAGGTCATGACGAGGTCGGTGGCGACGGCGGCTGCGGAGTCCGGCGCGCCGGCGGGTTGGTGGGTCTCGGCCTGGGTGGTCATGTGCTCCCTCGGATCATGGTGGTCGACCTAAAGCTTGCAGGAATTCGGAGCGGATGCCGATGGGGGATTGCCCTGGTGTGCACCCTGATCCCGCCCTCGGGTCCAGGCGTCGAGGGTCCGACGGGTGGTGAACTCGCGTGTCTCGCCCGAGACGGGGTCGGTGAAGGCGATCGAGGAGGCCAGCAACTGCAGGGGGTCGGAGAAGTCGCCGGGGGTCACGTCGCGGACACGGGGGTAGAGGTCGTCGCCGAGGATCGGGGTCCCGAGCGCGTTCATGTGCACGCGGAGCTGGTGGGTCCGGCCGGTGGTGGGTTCGAGCCGGTAGAGCCCGATCCGCGTCCCATCGGGTCCGGCACCGTCGCGGACGTCCAGGAGGGTGATGCGGGTGTGGGCGTCGGGTTCGCCCTCGACCTCGGCCGCCTGGAGGATCCCGCGGGTCTTGACGATCCGGCTGGATCGGTCCTGCACGTCGGGGACCCCGTCGGGGGCCGCGGCGACCGCCAGGTAGGTCTTGGTGACCCGGCGGGCGGCGAAGAGTTCCTGGTAGGCGCCCCGGTACGCGGGGTCGACGGTGAAGACCAGGACGCCGGCGGTGAGGCGGTCGAGGCGGTGGGCGGGCGCCAGGTCGTCCAGCGCGAGGTCGCGCCGGAGTCGGACGAGCGCGGTCTCGGTGACGTGCCCCGCGCGCGGGGTGGTGGCGAGGAAGTGGGGTTTGTCGACGACGACGAGGCGGTCGTCGGAGTACAGCACGTCGATCTGATGCGGGACGGGGATCTCGGGCTCCGGCGTCCGGTACATCCACACGTCCATCCCCCGGTGTCGCCGGGTGGCGGCGGTGACCGGCGCTCCGTCGGCGGTGACGACCTGCCCCGCCTCGAGGGCCTCGGTCAGCTCGGCGAGCCGGTCGGGGAAGCGCCGGCGCAGCTCCTCGGTGATGCTGCGGGGCCCCTGTCCGGGGTCGGCCAGCCGGATGCGGACCGGGTCCACCCCGTCGCGCAACGGGAGAGGCCGCCCGCGGCGCCTGGAGCTGGACATGTCCACGAGCCTAGTCGCTGGGTTACACTCACTCGCGCACCATCTGTCCCACGCAACACTTTGGGAACCATCACCTTGAGATTTCGGGAGTGCCCATGATCGACGCCGTCGTCGACTTCTTCCTCTTCGGTCCCGGCCGCGCCGTCCTCCCGGCGTTCCAGGGCAGCTTCAACATGGCGTATCCGGCCAACGCGCCGTTCCCGGACCAGCTGTAGGAACGGGCGCTCCTAAACCCCGGTCCGACGTCGTACCCCGGCGGTAGGGTCGGGGCCATGGCCTCCCTCGAGAACACCGTCGTCGTCGGCGTCGACGGCTCCGCCGCCTCCATCGGCGCGGTCGCGTACGCCGCCAACACCGCCGCCACCCGGCGCATCCCACTCCTGCTCGTGACCAGTTACACGATGCCGGCCGCGATGTTCGCCGAGGGAATGATCCCCCCACAGCCCGTCTATGACGAGCTGGAACGCGAGTGCGTGCCCATCATCGAGAAGGCGAAGGCGACCGCGGCCAAGGTCGCGCCCGGCATCGAGGTCTCGCACGCGATCGTCGAGGGCAACCCCGCGCAGGTGCTCATCGACTACTCGCGCAAGGCGAAGCTCATCGTCCTGGGCTCCCGCGGCCTGGGCGGTATCAAGGGCATGGTGCTGGGATCGGTCTCCGCCTCGGTGGCCAGCCACGCGTTCTGTCCGGTCGTGGTGACCCGGGAGGACACGGACGACCCGGACCGCAGCGGCCCCGTCGTGGTGGGCATCGACGGCTCCGAGATCAGCGCCAAGGCCACCGAGTGGGCGTTCGCCGAGGCCTCCGCGCGCTCTACCCCGCTCGTCGCCGTGCACACCTGGATGGACCCGCAGGTCCAGGCCGCGGCCGCCGGGATCTCCCTGACGGAGGAGGACTGGAAGCAACTCGAGGAGCAGCAGCTCCAGACGCTGTCCGAACGACTGGCGGGATTCTCCGACCGCTACCCCGATGTCGAGGTGAAGCGCTACGTCACCCGTGACCGCGCGGTCCGGGCACTCGTCGAGCAGGCCACGAACGCCCAGCTCGTCGTCGTCGGCTCGCACGGGCGGGGCGGCTTCACCGGCATGGTCCTCGGCTCCACCTCCCGCGCGCTCCTGCAGGCGGCGCCGTGCCCGGTGATGGTCGTCCGTCCGGAGTCCCATTCATGAGCAGCGAAGGCAACGTTCAGGTTCGGCGGGACAGCGTCGCGGGGCGTTTCGAGATCCTGGTGGATGACGTCGTGGCGGGATACGCCGACTACTCGGACGGCACGGACGGCGTCCGGGAGTTCCCCCACACCGTCGTCGCGTCCGAGTTCGGTGGGCGCGGTCTCGCCGGGGAACTGGTCGGTGAGGCGCTGCGCGTGACCAGAGACGAGAACCTGCGGGTGCGGCCGACGTGCTCGTTCGTCGCCGGATACCTCGAGAAGCATCCGGAGGCGGCGGACGTCGCCTGAGGCTCTACCGCCGCATTGCCGGACGGACACGGGCCGGTAACGAGTGAGCGACGTTTAACGCCGCACCGCGCCCGACCGGAAGCATTCGTGTCGTCGTCGTGTTCTCCTGAGAGAGCGGCCCGTCCCGGGCCGAGTACGACTCTCGGGAAAGGACCAACCACAATGCTGTGGAGCATCATCTCCTGGATCATCGTCGGCGGCCTCGCTGGCTGGATCGCTTCCATGATCATGGGCAAGAACGCACAGATGGGCCTTGTCGCCAACATCCTCGCGGGTGTCGTCGGCGCTTTCGTCGTGGGTCTCATCGTGTCGCTCGTCACCGGCGGCGGTGGCATGCCGGAGGCCTTCTCCATCTGGGGCTTCGTCGCTGCCATCATCGGTGCCTGCCTGCTGATCTTCATCATCTCGGCCGTCAAGGGCCGCGGGCGCACCCGGGTCTGACCCCGGCGCCGGACGCCAGAAACACCGCACCATCCGGACGGCCCGGCCCCTCGACGGGCCGGGCCGTTCGTGTTGACCTACATGGAAGGAGCCTGACATGGGATTTCTCGACAAGGCGAAGGACTTCGCGGGCAAGAACCCCGACAAGGTGAAGTCCGCCCTCGACAAGGTCGGCGACGCGTTCGACAAGCGGACCGGCGGCAAGCACGTACATCACACCGACACGGCCCAGCAGAAGGCCGGCGAGTTCCTCACGGGCCGCACGGCGGACGCCCCGGCCGGGGACCCGGCCACCGACCCGGCTGAAGGCCGGGCCGCCGATCCGGCCGAGAGGCCCGGGCCGGGCGGCGAGCAGCCCCCGCTCTAGATCCGTGCAGGACTTCGGGGCCGGTGTCGCAGCATGCGGCACCGGCCCCGTGGTGTCAGCGGTCACTGCCGATAGGCTGTCACCGTGACGAGCACACGGTCGACCAAGCCCGGGCCGCGGGAGCGGCTCCTGGCGACGGCGACCCGCCTGTTCTCCACCGACGGTATCCGTGCGGTCGGGATCGACCGGATCCTGCGCGAAGCCGGGGTGGCCAAGGCCAGCCTCTACAACACGTACGGGTCCAAGGACGAGCTCGTGGTCGCCTATCTGCGATCAGTGGCCGAGCGGGACCGTGACCTGTGGACGCGCCGCGCCGACCTCGCGCCGGACGCCCGGGGCCGGATTCTGGCCCTGTTCGACATCGTCCGCGAGCAGGTCGAGCCCGCGATGCCCGGTTCCTGCCATCTCGCAGCGGCGATCGAGTTCCCCAGCCCGGCAACCGACGGCGAACGCGCCATCCGCGCCGCCGTGACGGATCAGCGACAGTGGGTCGCGGAGACCCTGCGTGCCGAACTGGCCGGCATGGGACTGCAGGACCCGGACAACATCGACGACCTGGCCGACCGGCTCGCCCTCCTGCACGACGGATCTGTCACCGCCGCGATGCTCGGCGAGGTCCGGACCACGGCGATGACCGCCCGCAGCATGGCCGAACTCATCCTGGGGATGGTCACCGACCCGGCGTGAGCCGGGTCAGCCCGCCACCCGGGGAGCGGCGAGCTCGGCGATCCGCTGGACCGTCATCGAGTCCTCCTGCGTGGACTGCACGGCCAGCACCCGCGCATCGCGGGCCATCACCAGCAGTGCTCCGCCCGGGCCCGCCGTGCGACCACCGCTCCAGCCTCCCTCCGCCTCCGACGGCTCGGCCTCGGCCGCGGGCGCCGACTCCTGCACCAGTTCCATCGCCCGCTCCGGGGACGCGACCGAGTACACGGTGGTCGTGAGCTGCACGGCGCCGTCGCCGTCGTAGAAGAAACACGCCGCGGGCTCGACACCGTCGTCGATCCGCACGTCGGTGACCGGCGCGCCGTTCAGCCGCGAGACCTCCTCGGCGGACAGGTACGGGCAGTCCGCCTTCGCGACCGGTTCGACCGACGGCAGTTCCGGCGCACTGGTCTCGGGCGGGGCCGTACGGATGGTGCCCATCTCCGTGGCCGGCTCGGATCCGCCACCGCATCCGGCGAGAACACCGAGCAGGACCGCGGACACCGGGACGAGGGCTGTGGGGACGGGTTTGCGCATACCGTCAGGATAGTTGCCGGGCCGGTCAGTAATGTTGACCGCGGCGGCCCGGCGGAGCGCCGGAGACGGGAACGACAGCGGGAGGTGGGCGATGAGCGGTTTCCCCGACACCACGGCGGGAGCCGACCGCGCGGAGGACCGCCGGAGCGAGCTGCGCGGCGCCATCTCGGCGGCCGCGGTCGACCTCGTCATCGAGCGGGGGCTCGACGCGGTGACGGTCGACGAGATCGCCAGGGCCGCCAACGTATCGCGTCGGACGTTCTTCAACTACTTCCCGTCCAAGGCTGCCGCGTGCATCCCGGACACTCCCCCGGCCGGTCGTGACGCCGTCAAGGAGTTCCTCACCGACCGCAGCGTGCCCACCATGACCGCCCTGGCCCGGCTCATGTGGCACCAGGTGTCCAACGCACGGCGACAGAGCCGGGCCTTCGACCGGTTCCATGACATGTGGCGGCGGGAGCCGAGTGTCCGGACCCAGGTCTACGAGATCCTGGCGGGTACCGAGAGGGAGCTGGCGCACCTCGTCGCACGCCGGGAGGGCCGGGCCCCCGACTCCGTGGAGGCCGCGACGGTGGCTGCGGCGTCCATCGCGATCCTCCGGATCGCCGTGGAACGGTGGCGGACCGACGAGCCCGGGGCGTTGCTGGAATACCGCATCCGGGAATCGTTCGACGCGATCCGGGCGTCGGTGGCGGAACCGGCCGACAGCGCCTGAGGGCGAGCAGGCAGGCTATTGCGCGGGGCCGAGCGCCCGGAGCAGTCGTGAGCCGAGGCGTTCGTAGGCGCGTTCCTCGCGGGCGGCCGCGCCGGGCAGCACGTAGAAGGTACGGGGACGCCACATGGTTCGGACGGTGGCGGTGACCTCGGCGGTGCCGGGCTGCAGGTCGAGGTGGCAGCGGTGCTCGGCCACCGCCGAATTGCCCTCGAGGGTGCCGACGACGAGGCCCTGCCGCAACGACTCGTCGATCCGGTCGACGAGCCGGCAGGGTCCACGCATCGGCCCGTCGAGCACCACCAGGTCCGACGGCAGGGGCGGATCTGCCGGCGCCGTCCTGATCCCCGCGCGGTCGTGGGCGGTCAGGCTCAGCAGGTCGTCCGCCGAGGTGTCGAACAGCTCGATCCCCTCGCCGAGCACGGTGCACGCCACGACCTCCCTCCACCCCTCGGGGAGCCGCCTGTGCCCGTTCAGGTCTGAGCGCCGGTAGCCGAGAGCACGGCCGGGCAGCTGCAGCTCACCTCGACGGGGTCTCGACTCCACATCCGGCAGTCTCGCCGGACGAGGTGAGCGCCGGGCGCACACGCGGTGAACGCCGGACGTCGGGGCGGTGGCCGCGGGGCCGACCCGTAGGATCGGGCCATGCGATCGCAGCGACCCCGACCGGCCCACGGCCGCCGCTTCGCTCCCGGGTTCGTCGCCCTCGCGGCGGTCGTGACAGTCGCCGGGTGCTCCGGCGCCGGTCCCGAATCCGACCCCGGACCACCGAGGCTGACCCCGAATCCCCAGCACGAGATCGCCGCCGGGATGGTCGGGGGGCGACCCGCGCCCGAGGCGCGGCTCAACGCCTGCGGACTCCTCGAGCTGACGACCGAGGAGGTCATCGAGCTCACAGGTGCCGACATGCCGGAGGTCGACCCGACCGGCTCCGGTGACCTCGGCCTGCTGTGCACCTACGGCGGCCCCGGTTCACCCGAGAGGTACGAGGCCGCCCGCGCCGAGGTCGATTCGACCGACTCCTCGGCGCCGGAGGCCACCGCGACCGCCGACGGCACCGACACCGACACCGACACCTCGACCGATGCCTCGATTACCCCGTCGACCACGCCGACGATCACCCAGTCGATCACGCCGCCGGCGTTCGACCCGGACATCGTCCCCGACACCTTCGCCGCCGGGGTCGTGACGCCCCGCGGCGGTGCCGGGGCCGCGCTCGCCGGTCAGGCGACATTGCTGGGAGTCCGATACGCGTGCTCGGAGATCCGCGGATCGGAAGGGGCGGAGCCCGGGTCGGCGGGTCCGGGCGCTCCCGAAGCTCCCGCGATCGTGGAACCGCAGCCCGACACGATGTACATCGACTGCGCGGCGGCGCCCGCCGGCGGCGGCGTCGAGGTGCACACGATCCTGGTGTCCGGCGACGAGTTGTGGCACATCACCCTGCTCAAGCCGGAGACGCCCCGGTCACCGGAGGCCGAGGCGACCGCTCTGGCAGGGCTCCACCGGGTGGCGGACGAGATCATCGCCCGGGCGTGAGGTCCGTTGCGCCCGGAACCCCGGGCTGAAATGACGGGAACGGCGCCGGAGCCCCTCAGCATCCGACGCCGTTCCACCATCTGACAGATCGCGTACGATCCGGCCTCCACACCGCCCTCTCGGGCAGCGGGTCGGCACCCCCCAGGTGCCCCGGTCGGCATGACCGGCCCCTCGCAATGTGAAGTCGCAGCCCCTCAGCAACCACTTCACTTCGCCACCCACCCCTCGGCGGTGACTGAGATGACCCTATGTTGCATCTGCCGTTCGATCAAGCCGATGAACAGGCATTTCGTCGTTGACTTCAGCTCAACGAGAGCGGCCACATGGATCTACCAGCGGTTCTCCCCGCGGGGATACCAACGAACGTTGGAAAGGTGTCCGGCGACGTGTGGGCGGATCCGCGTCCGGGCGGCGGGCCCGGCCGGGATCCCCTCTCGCACACGGGATGTACAGGCGTGGCGATCTGAATGTACTGTTACGGATGTTACTGATGTGGCGCATGAGGTCGGCCCCCCGGCCTCCCGCCACCCTGTCGTCGCCGCCCTGTCGCGGCACCCGCTCCGAGGAGAACGATGTCGCGCCGCAGTCGGTCCATCGCCACACTTCTGGCCGCAGCAGGCCTCGTCGTCGTCGGCCTCTCGCCCGCCGCCTCCGCGCAGTCCCTCATGGGCTCGACCGGATCCACCGGGTCGGTCGGCGCGCTCGGCCTGGAGTCGGCGCCGATCCCCACGCCCGCGATCCCCGGACTGTCCGGTGTGCTGACGATCCCCGTCCCCGCCCCGGAACGACGGCAGACGGAGACCACGGTGGCCTCGGTCTACCCCACCTCCGGCGAGACGGTGGGCGTCGCGCAACCGGTGATGATCCGGTTCGACCAGCCCGTCACCGACCGAGCCCGCGCCGAGGCGTCGGTGGGGATCCGGACCGCGCCCGCCGTCGACGGCAAGTTCTACTGGGTCGGTGACACGGAACTGCGCTGGCGACCGCTCGAATTCTGGCCCGCCCACACCTCCGTGACCGTGTGGGCCGGCGGCCGCGAGACCGTCTTCCGCACCGGCGACGCCGTGGTATCGACCTACGACGACCACACCCACACCGTCACCGTGACCCGCAACGGGCAGGTGGTGCGCACCATGAAGGCCTCCGCGGGCCGCGACGCCTATGCCACCCACAACGGTGTCTACTACAACGGGTGGCGCGCCCGCGAGGTGCGGATGGACTCGGAGACCTGGGGACTGTCCAGGACCGCCGGCGGATACGACACGACGGTGGCCAACGGGGTGCGGTTGAGCTACGACGGCATCTTCATCCACTCGGCGCCGTGGTCGGTGGCCGACCAGGGAGTCCGCAACGTCTCCCACGGCTGCATCAACCTCAGCCCCGAGGATGCCGCCTGGTACTTCGACAACACCCGCAACGGCGACCCGTTCATCGTCAGCGGTGGCCCCGGCCGGCAGTTCGGCGCCTTCGACGGTCAGGGCGACTGGAACTACTGATCCCCGCGGGTCGACGAAACACTTCGGTTGTGGCGCACGACATATCCGGGTAGAAGTCTGTTCCAACCCCCAGAGAACCGCCCGTCGCCCTCAGGAGCCCCTCACATGACCCGTGCCTCCCTACCTTCGGCGGCCGCCGCGGTCCTCGCCGCGATCGCTCTCCTCATGGGGGTCTCGGTCGGTACGGGCACCACCCCGACCGCCGGGGCCCAGTCGGTGATGCCGCTGAGCCCGCCCGGGGTGCCGCAGCTCGAGAACGCGCCCCTGCCCACCCCGGCCATCCCGGGTGTCGGCGCCATGCCCGTGCTGACCTACCCGGTCATCGGTCCGCCGCGGCCGACCACCGAATACGGCGACGTCAACGTCTTCCCCACCCCGAACGAGATCGTGGGCGTGGCGCAGCCCGTCATGTTCTTCTTCGACCGCCCGATCCGCGACCGGGCACGGGCCGAGGCCACGATCGGTATCCGCACCGAGCCGCCGGTCGCGGGCAAGTTCTACTGGGTGGGTGACCGCGAGCTGCGCTGGCGGCCCCACACCTTCTGGCCCGTCAACTCCTCGGTCACCGTGTGGGCCGGCGGGAAGCGCCAGCAGTCGTTCCGGACCGGCGACGCCGTGATCGCCGAGTTCGACGACCGCACCAAGCTCGTCACCGTCACCCGCAACGGCCAGCACGTCCGCACCATGCGCGCCTCCGCCGGGCGGCCCGGCTGGGACACCTACAACGGCGTCTACTACACGGGCCAGCGCGGGCGGGCGGTCCGCATGAACTCCGCCGCCTTCGGCCTGCGGATCGAGGACGGCGGGTACGACTCGATCGTCAACGACGCGGTCCGGCTCTCCTACGACGGGATCTACATCCACTCCGCGCCGTGGTCGATCGCCGACCAGGGGGTTCGCAACGTCTCCCACGGCTGTATCAACGTCAGTCCCGCCGACGCCCGCTGGTACTACGACACCAGCCGCAACGGCGACCCGTTCATCGTCAAGAACGGACCCGGACGCCCCTTCGGCGCCTTCGACGGCCAGGGAGATTGGAACTACTGACACCACCCGCCGCTGTAGTGGAAGTGAAAACCCCCGGCGCGCCGCGGTTTTCAACATCTGTACCGTTTAGCCCTCTGTAGGCCACCGGTGGTCTATCGTCCGGACAAGAAACGTTCATTCGTGACGGCGAGGCTTCCACCGTGCAGACGACGAACCCCCCGGCGGCCGAGAGATCGGACGTCGCCACCCCGCCCGGGACTGCGGCACGACGCCGACGTGTCCGCCTGGGCGGTTCGGCGGGTGAGAAGCTGCTGTTCCTCGCGCTCGTCCTGCCCAACCTCGCACTGCTCGGGATGTTCGTCTACCGCCCGCTGATCGACAACATCCGTCTGAGCTTCTTCGACTGGAACATCTCGTCGCCGAACTCCACCTTCATCGGTTGGTCCAACTACATCGAGTGGTGGAACCGCGGCGACAGCTGGGTGGTCGTACAGAACACCGTGATCTTCACCGTGGCCGCGGTCGTCGGATCGATGGTGCTGGGACTGGCGCTGGCACTGCTCCTGGACCAACAACTGGTCGGGCGGGGGATCGTGCGGTCGGCCGTCTTCGCGCCGTTCGTGATCGCCGGCGCCGCGATCGGTGTCGCGTTCCAGTTCATCTTCGACCCGCGCTTCGGCATGATCTCGGCCCTGCTCACGATGGTCGACCTGCCGGTGCCGAACTTCTACCAGGACCCGGACTGGGCGCTGTTCATGGTGACCGTGACCTACATCTGGAAGAACCTCGGCTACAGCTTCGTCATCTACCTCGCCGCTCTGCAGGCCAAGCCCGCCGAACTCTACGAGGCCGCCGAGATGGACGGCGCGGGACGCTGGTCGACGTTCCGCTCGGTCACCCTGCCGCTGCTGCGTCCCACCACGTTCTTCCTGTCGATCACCGTCATGCTGAACTCCCTGCAGGTGTTCGACATCATCTACGTGATGACCCGCGGCGGTCCGCAGGGCAACGGCACCACCACCATGGTGTTCCAGGTGTACCAGGAGACCTTCCAGAACTTCCGTGCCGGCTACGGCGCCACCGTCGCGACGGTCATGTTCCTGGTCCTGCTCATCGTCACCGCGATCCAGGTGCGCGTGATGGACAGGAAGACGATATGAACCCGATCTCCGGCCCGTCCCGGGCGATGAAGGTGGCCGGTTACCTGGCCATGTTCCTGGTGCTCGCCATCATCGCGCTGCCGCTGTACTGGGTCATCGTCACGTCGTTCAAGACTCCCGACATGGTGTACATCCAGCCGCCCGCCTGGTGGCCGGACCCGGTCACCGCGGACCCGTACTCACGTGTTGTCGAGCAGGTGCCGTTCCTGAAGTACTTCGCCAACTCGCTGATCATCACGGGCGCGCTGGTCACCGCCAAACTGGTCTTGGGGATCCTCAGCGCGTACGCGTTCGTCTACCTGCGCTTCCCCGGGCGCGGCGTGGTCTTCATGCTGGTCCTGGCGGCGCTGATGGTGCCCAACCAGATCACCGTCATCTCCAACTACGCCCTGATCTCCCAACTGGGCTGGATCAACACCTTCCAGGGCATCATCTTCCCGCTCGCCGGGGTCGCGTTCGGCACGTTCCTCATGCGCAACCACTTCCTCACCCTGCCGTTCGAGATCGTCGAGGCCGCGCGCATGGACGGCTGCGGCCACATGAAGCTGCTGCTGCGGGTCCTGCTGCCGATGAGCTGGCCCACGGTCGTGGCGTTCGCGCTCATCACGATCGTCAACGAGTGGAACGAATACCTCTGGCCGTTCCTCGTGGCGTCCGACGAGACGGTGGCCCCACTGCAGGTCGGGCTGGCGCGCCTCATCTCCACCGACGCCTACATCGACTGGCCGATGGTCATGGCCGCCACGATCCTCACCATCACCCCGATCCTCGTCGTGTTCCTGCTCCTGCAGCGCCACATGATCAAGGGCCTCACCTCCGGCGCGGTCAAGGGCTGACCCGCCGCCACACTCCACCCGTCCCCCATACACCCACCGTCCGTACACCCACCGTCAGGTTCGACCTCGAGAAAGGCATCACCGCCATGAATCCCCTGAACCGCAGGCTATTCCTGGGTCTCCTCGGCGCATCCGCCGCCACCGTCACCGTCGCCGGCTGCGCCGGGACCGGTGGCGACGACTCCTCCGGCGACACCGGTGGATCCGGTGGCGGCGGCGGTGACACGGGCACCATCACCTTCTGGTCCAACCACCCCGGCGACTCCAAGGACGTCGAGGAGCAGCTCATCGACACCTTCCAGAAGGAGAACCCCGGGCTCAGCGTCAACCTCGTCGACGGCGGCAAGAACTACGAGGAGGTCGCCCAGAAGCTCAACGCGGCCCTGACCGGCAACGACGTCCCCGACGTCGTGGTGGTCTCCGACGTCACCTGGTTCAACTTCGCGCTCAACGACCAGCTCACCCCGCTGGACGACCTGTTCGCCGAGGCCGGGGTGGACACCGGCAGCTACGTCGACGCACTCTTCGGCGACTACGAACTCCAGGGCAAGACCTACGGCCTGCCGTTCGCCCGGTCGACGCCGTTGTTCTACTACAACAAGCAGATCTGGGAGCAGGCCGGCCTGCCCGACCGCGGCCCCGAGAGCTGGGACGAGTTCATGGACTGGGCCCCGCGCATCCAGGACGCGATCGGCGAGGGCAAGCACGCGATCGCCATGTACGACGGCTCCAACTATCTCGACTGGACCATGCAGAACATGGTGTGGGACGAGGGCGGCGCCTTCTCCCGCGAGTGGGAGGCCACGTTCACCGACCCCGCCACCATCGCCGGCGTCGAGCGGCTCAAGCAGATCAACGACGAGGGCTTCCTCGTGGTGTCCGCGGACTCGATCACCGAGTTCGGTTCCGGCCTGGCCGCCTGCGCCATGGCCTCCACCGGCTCCCTGCGCACCGCCACCGAGAACGCACAGTTCCCGTTCGGCACCGCCTTCCTCCCGGGCGCGCAGGCCAACTCCTCCTGCCCCACCGGTGGAGCCGGACTGGCGATCCCGGCCAAGATCTCCGACGAGCGCAAGATCAACGCGCTCAAATTCATCGACTCGATCACCTCCACCCAGAGCACCGCGAAGTTCGCGCAGGCGACCGGGTACATGCCGGTCCGCAAGAACGCCCGCGAGGCCCAGGAGATCCGGGACTACCTGGCGGAGACCCCGCAGGCCGGCACCGCGATCGACCAGCTGGAGTTCACCCGCCCGCAGGACAACGCCCGGGTGTTCGTCCCGAACGGCGGCAACCGGATCGGCGGCGGTCTGGACAAGGTGCTCGCCGGCGAGGACGTCCGTCAGGTGATGGAGCAGCTCCAGACCGAGACCCAGCAGATCATCGACACCCAGCTCACGCCGAAGCTCGGCTGAGCGGCTCACCTCCCGCCACCTCGGCGGAAGCCCGAGCCCGCGGGCCGTGGGGGTCGACGGCGGACCTCGTCGTCGTCGACCCCCTCGCGCCCTCCCACCGCCCCGCCCCAGGAGACCCACCGACCATGGCCACCGTCCGGTTCGACCACGCCACCAGGCGCTTCGACACGTCATCGGCGCCCGCCGTCGACTCGCTCGACATCGACATCGACGACGGCGAGTTCCTCGTCCTGGTGGGGCCGTCCGGGTGCGGCAAGTCCACGAGCCTGCGCATGCTGGCCGGGCTCGAGCCGATCGACTCCGGTCGGGTGCTCATCGACGGCCAGGACATGAACCGCGTCGCCCCGCGGGACCGCGACGTGGCCATGGTCTTCCAGAACTACGCGCTGTACCCCACCATGACGGTCGCCCAGAACATGGGCTTCGCCCTGCGCAACGCCGGCGTGAACAAGGCGGACACCCGACGGCAGGTCGAGGAGGCCGCCCGGGTGCTGCAACTGGAGGACCTGCTCGACCGAAAGCCGTCCCAACTGTCCGGCGGGCAGCGGCAGCGCGTGGCGATGGGGCGCGCGATCGTGCGCCGCCCCAAGGTCTTCTGCATGGACGAACCGCTGTCCAACCTCGACGCCAAGCTCCGGGTCTCCACCCGCGGCGAGATCGCCGGACTGCAGCGCCGACTCGGGGTCACCACCGTCTACGTCACCCACGACCAGGTCGAGGCGATGACGATGGGCACCCGGGTGGCGGTGCTCAACGCGGGCGTCCTGCAGCAGGTCGCGGCCCCGCGCGAGCTGTACGACCGACCGGTCAACGCGTTCGTCGCCGGGTTCATCGGCACGCCCGCCATGAACCTCGTCGAGGTGGCGGTCGAGGGCGGGCGCGCGCGGGTCGGCGACGCCGAGGTCGAGGTCCCGGCCGCGCTCGACGGGCGCGACCGGATCACCCTGGGCGCCCGCCCCGAGGACCTGCGCCCGGTCGGGCCGGGCGAGCCGGGGTTCGACCTCACCGTGGACCTCGTCGAGGAACTCGGCGCCGAGGCCTTCGCCTACGGCCACACCGACGCCGGCGAACGGACCGCCATCCGCCTCGACCGCGGACACGGCACGGTCGTCGGCGAGCGGATCCGGGTACGGCACGACGACGCGGCGGTCCACGCCTTCGACATCGAGACCGGCCTGCGCCTCGACTGACCTGGGCCTGGACTGACCTGCGGGTCAGCGCGGCGGCACGGGCGCGAGCACGCCCAGCAGCTGATCCGCGACCACGCACCGCGGAGCAGACGCAGCACCGCGCGGCCCGCCCAGGGCGTCGACCACCAGGTCCACCGCCCGCGGTGAGGCCAGCACCGTCAGGTGCCCCGATCGATCGACCTCGCACCCGTCCTGGAGCCGCACCACGTCCAGGTCCACGAAGTCCGGTACCTCCGGCGCCACGACCGGCCCGGTGAGCTCGTCGTAGTCCGAGGACACCGCCACGTACCGCACGCCGCGCGCGAAGGGCACGCCCTCCTCGCCCAGCCACGCCAGTGTCGCCTCGGCATCCCGCTGCGCCGTGTCGGGAGACAGCACGCCGAGCAGGTCGGTGACGAACTCCGGCGGCCCGTCTCCCGACCGGGCGGGGTCGGCGCCCAGCGTGGCGACGGTCCGCACGGCGTCGCCCCGGGTGGTCGCGGCGACGTAGGAGGCGATTATCGCGCCCTGCGAGTGCCCCACCAGGTCCACGTCAGACGCCCCGGTGATCGCGCGGACGCGGTCGATCTCGGCGGCGAGCTGCGGTGCCGAGGCCCCGGTGAGCGAGTCGATCCCGCCCACCGATCCGGGTCCGCCACCCGGTCCGGGGGGCGCTCCCACGGTGGGGGCCCACACGCAGTACCCCTCCGCGGCCAGTGCGGCACCGAGGGTGGCCCACGAGTTGCCGCCGTTCAGGCCGGTGCCGTGCACGAGGATCACCGGCACGGGGTGGTGCGCCGTCGGCCGGCAGTCATCGCGGTTGATGCCCGGAGGGTCGGTCAGGTTGTGGGTGAGTTGGTGCACCGCGCCGTCCCACCACCGCCACGGCACCTGCGCGTGCGTGGGTGCGGGGGCCGCCACACCGGGGACGACGACGAGGGCCGCAGCCGCGAGCAGACCCGCGATCCCGGGCCGGATCACGATCCCGGCAGCGTGGGGACCGGTCCCAGGTAGGGAGCCACCGCCTCACATCGCGGTACACGCTGGTCGGCGGGGTCCAGCGCACCCAGGATGAAGTCGGCGGTGCGGCCGTCGGAGGCGATGGCCAGATGCTCGGCGTGGTTCTGCTCGCACCCGTCCTGGATGGTGATGTTGGTGGCCTGCGGGCCCTCGACGACACCGGAGGTGTACGGCTGGACCAGCTGGTCGTACCGGGTCACGAGGTTGAGGTAGGTCACGCCCGGTGCATAGGGGGTGCCGCCCGCCCACAGGAGTTCGAGCGTCTCCGACCCTGCGGCCATCTGGCCGAGGGACGGGGCGATCTCGACCGCGCGTCCGCGGTCCCCGCTGGCCAGCGCGGTGCCGATCGCCCCGGACCCGGTCCCGCGGGAGCCGTGCCACAGGGGGGCTATCGCGGCGACGGTGTTCACCTTGCCGGGTCGGCCCACCTTGGCCACCAGGCCGGAGACGAGCGTCCCCTGCGAGTGCCCGATGAGGTCCACCTGCTCGGCACCGGTCGAGGCGAGGACACGGTCGACGAACTCGCCGACCTGCGGCACCGAGACCTCCGTGATGTCCGACAGGCCGCCCAGCATGCTCACCGGCCACGGCTGGCCGGGCAGCGCACCGTAGGTGAGCGTGTAGACGCAGTAGCCCTCGTTGTGCAGCAGGGGTCCGTAGGTGGCCCAGTTGGTGACCGCACAGCCGGAGGTGCCGTGGACCAGCACGACCGGGCGCGGCTTGTCGGCGGTGGGGCGGCACGACCAGTCGTTGGCCCCGGGTAGCTCCGACCCCGGGGCGGTGAGCGCCTGAACCGCTCCGGTGAAGAACGAGTACGGCACCGGCAGCGGCGCCCGCGTCGACGGGTCGGTGGCGTTCGCGGCGCCCGCGCCCGTCACTGCGAGGAGCGCGGCGGCGGTGACGGCCAGGGCGGCCCGCAGGGTTCTCATGTGCTCATTAAGCCACGCCCGGTGATCATCGGCAGGTCCTTCGCGTAGACCAGTCCGGGCTCGGCCGCCACGACCGCCTCGACCGCGTTGACCAGCCGCATCGCGGTGATGAGCATGCCGGAGACATTATGGTCTCCGTGCTCGGCGTGGTGGCCGAACTCCACCCGCATCGCGGGCTCGCCGGCGATCTCGACGCGGTAGCAACCGTCCCCGTGGTCGGGCCGGGGCCAGTCGGGAGCCTGGTCGGGCGCGGTGCGGGTGACGTGTTCCAGGACGATGCGGTCCTCGCCGTCGACCTGTCCCACCACCTCGAACCGCAACGCCGCCTGCGTCCCCGCCGGGACCTCACACGCCAGCAGGGTCAGGTCGCGGTTCGCGGGCAGACGTTCGTGACGCTCTACCAGCGGCTCGTCCAGCGTCACGTCGAGCGCGGCGGCGAGCTGGCGGATCACCGATCCCCACCCCGCCGCGAGCATCCCCGGCCGCAGGAGCGGAGGCAGCGTGTCCATGGGGCCGCCGAAGCCGAACAGCCGCCGCATGGTCTCGCCCTGGTGGTACACGGAATAGTCCGCGATCTCGCCCACACGGATGTGGTCGATACGCCGGGACAGGCTCGTCATGGCCAGTGGGAGCACGTCGTTGGCGAAGCCCGGGTCGATGCCGTTGACATGCAGCGTCGCGCCGCCCTCCCGCCCGGCGGCGACCAGCTCGGAGATCATCTCCTCGGGCAGCGTGCCGTGCGGGTACTGGAGCAGGACGGGGCCGGAGGCCACCACGTTGACGCCCGCGCGCAGGAAGCGGTCGAAGTCGGAGATCGCCTCCATGAACCGGGTCTCGGTCTCAGCGGTGTAGACCACCACGTCCGGCTCCAGCGCGAGCAGCGCGGCCCGGTCGTCGGTCGCGGGCACACCCAGGTCGCGGTCCATCCCGGCGAGCCGACCGGCGTCCACGCCGACCTTGGCCCGGTCGGAGACGAAGACGCCCACCAGCTCCAACTCGGGCCGGGCATCGATCGCCTCGACGGCCATCCGGCCCAGATACCCCGTCGACCATTCCACCACCCGGATCGTCATGGGCACCGACACTATCCGTCGCCCCGACCCGGCGGTTGCCGCTTCCACACACCGGCCCTACGGTCAACTCCTGTGGGGAGAGGGCCCCCGGTCGGCGACATCCTTCGCCGCGTCGGGGTCCTGCGCCTGTCGGAAGCCGCCGACGTGGGCCTCGTCGCGCATCCGCTCGCTCATGTGTGGGTAGTGCAGCTCGAACGCGGGGCGCTCGGAGCGGATCCGGGGCAACACCGCGAAGTTGTGGCGCGGCGGCGGGCAGGAGGTCGCCCACTCGAGGGAGTTGCCCGCGCCCCACGGGTCGTCGACGGTGACAATCGGACCGTAGCGCCAGCTCTTGATGATGTTCCAGATGAACGGGAGCATCGCGATGCCGAGGATGAACGAGCCGACCGTGGAGATCTGGTTGAGGACCGTGAAATTGTCCGTTGCCAGGTAGTCGGCGTAGCGGCGCGGCATGCCCTGGTTGCCCAGCCAGTGCTGGACGAGAAAAGTCGTGTGGAAGCCGATGAACATCAGCCAGAAGTGCCACTTGCCCAGTGTCTCGTCGTACATCCGGCCCGTCATCTTGGGGAACCAGAAGTACACGCCGGCGAAGGTGGCGAACACGATGGTGCCGAAGAGCGTGTAGTGGAAGTGCGCCACGATGAAATACGAGTCGTGGATGTGGAAGTCGATCGGCGCCGACGCCATCATGATGCCGGTCAGCCCGCCGAACAGGAACGTGACCATGAACCCGAGCGCGAACAGCATCGGAGTCTCGAAGGTGATCTTGCCCTTCCAGATTGTGCCGATCCAGTTGAAGAACTTCACGCCGGTCGGGACCGCGATCAGATAGGACATGAACGAGAAGAACGGCAGCAGGACCGCACCGGTGGCGAACATGTGGTGCGCCCACACCGCCATCGACAGCGCCGCGATCGCCAGGGTCGCGAAGACAAGTCCGGCGTAGCCGAACAGCGGCTTGCGCGCGAAGACCGGAAAGACCTCGGAGACGATGCCGAAGAACGGCAATGCCACCACGTACACCTCGGGGTGGCCGAAGAACCAGAACAGGTGCTGCCAGAGGATGGCGCCCCCGTTCCCGGGGTCGTAGATGCGCCCGCCGAAGGTGCGGTCGTAGAACACCCCCATGGCCGCAGCGGTGAGCAGCGGGAAGATCAGAAGGATCAGAACCGACGTGATCAGCACATTCCAGGTGAAGATCGGCATCCGGAACATGGTCATACCCGGCGCACGAAGGCAGATGATGGTGGTGACGAAGTTGACTGCACCGAGGATGGTGCCGATCCCGCCGATGCCGACACCGAGGATCCACAGGTCCGCGCCCACGTTCGGGGAATGGATCTTGTCCGCCAGCGGCATGTACATGGTCCAGCCGAAAGCGGCCGCGCCGCCGGGGGTCAGGAAACCGGTAAGCGCCACAGTCGCGCCGAACGTGAAGAGCCAGAAGCCGAACGCGTTGAGTCGCGGGAACGCGACGTCGGGCGCGCCGATCTGGAGCGGCATCACGTAGTTGCCGATGCCGATCACGATGGGGGTGGCATAGAAGAGCAGCATCACGGTGCCGTGCATGGTGAACAGCTGGTTGTACTGCTCATTCGACAGGAACTGCATCCCCGGAAGGAAGAGCTCAGCGCGGATGAGCAGCGCCATGAGCCCGCCGGCGAAGAAGAACACGAAGCACGTGACGATGTACATGATGCCGATCAGCTTGTGATCGGTCGTCGTCAGCATCTTCCACACGAACGCGCCCGGCCGACCTCCACCTGTGGGGACCCCCGGCGGGTGGTCGAGCTGGTGGGCCAGGCGCGTGGGCGGTACGAGAACTTCCGACATGTCGCTCTCCGTTCGTTCGTGCACCTGAAACTAGGGCGACTCCCTCGAAAGCGCATTGACCTAGGTCAACATTGTGTGAGGAACGACACAGGGAACGATCTGCGCGCCCACACTGGAGGTATGACCGCACACGAGCACGACTCCGGGTTCGCCGGGTCCGCACTGTTCGCGGGCTCGATCCTGTTCGCCTCGCTGCCGGCCCGGTGCGGGGCCGCCCTGGCCGCCTCGTCGCGGACGAGTACGGCGAGGCCGGGTGCGGTGGTGCAGGTCACCGGGGAACCCGTGGGCCGTCTGGTGGTGATCACGGCCGGGGCCCTCCACCTCGCCCGGGAGGACCGGTCCGGCCACCAGCGTCACGTTCGGGTCCTCGGCCCCGGGAGCCATCTCGGACTGGTGGAGTTCGCCCTGGGCTGCCCTGCCCGTCACACCGTCGTCGCCGCGGAGGCCACCACATTGACCAGCGTCTCGCATGACGCGCTCCGATCAGCTGCCGCCGCGTGCCCGGTGCTCAACGACTCGATCACCCGCGAACTGGCGTGGAAGGTGGTCGAGTGCGAACAGCACCTCGCGTCCTTCGCCTCGGAGGACGTGCTCACGCGACTGTCCACCTACCTCGTGTCGTTGCCCGGGTCGCCCCGCCCGGACGGGAGGATCCGGGTGCGCCTGCCGATGGCTCAGTCCGACCTCGCCACGCACCTGGGGACGACCCCGGAGACGCTGAGCCGTCGACTGCACGACCTCATCGACTCCCGGGCCGTCGAGAGGGTCGCGCGGCGGGAGTTCGACCTCGATCACCGGCGGCTCTCCGGCGCCTGAGCACATTCACCAGATGCTGACGCGTTCCTCGGGGGCGAGCCACAGCCCGTCGCCCTCGGTGACACCGAAGGCGGCGTGGAAGTCCTCGAGGTTCTTCACCACCTGGTTGCAGCGGAACTCCGGCGGGGAGTGCGGGTCCACGGCGAGCCGGCGGGCCGCCTCCTCGGCGCGGGTCTTGGTGCGCCACACGATCGCCCACGAGGTGATGAGCCGCTGGATGCCGGTCATCCCGTCGATCTCCGGGCCCACGTCGGCGCCGTCGGCGGGCTCACCGTCGGCGCCCTGCGCCAGCCGGTAGGCCAGCAGCGCGATCGTGAGACCGCCCAGGTCACCGATGTTCTCCCCCACCGTGAAGGCCCCGTTGACGTGGTCCTTGGCAGTGTCCAGGCCATCCGGGGTGAGGCCCTCGTACTGTGCGATCAGCGCCTCCACGCGGGTTCCGAACGCCGCGCGATCGTCGTCGGTCCACCAGTCGACCAGGTTGCCGTCGCCGTCGTACTTCGATCCCTGATCGTCGAAACCGTGACCGATCTCGTGCCCGATCACGGCACCGATCGCGCCGTAGTTCGCGGCGTCGTCCGCGTCGGCGTCGAAGAACGGCGGCTGCAGGATGGCGGCCGGGAAGACGATCTCGTTCATCACCGGGTTGTAGTACGCGTTGACCGTCTGCGGGGTCATGTGCCACTCGTCGCGATCGACCGGGCCTCCGAGCTTGCCCAGCTCGTAACCGTGCTCGAACTCGGCGGAGCGGCGGACATTGCCTACCAGATCGTCGGCGCGGACCTCTAGCGCCGAGTAGTCACGCCACTTCTCGGGGTAGCCGATCTTGGGCACGAACGCCTCGAGCTTCGCGAGCGCGCGCTCGCGGGTGGCCGGGGTCATCCACGGCAGCGCGCTGATGGAGTACCGGTAGGCGGCGGTGAGGTTCTCGACCAGCTCGACCATGCGGGCCTTGTGGCCGGGAGGGAAGTGTCGGGCGACGTATTCCTTGCCCACCTCCTCGCCAAGGGCGGCCTCGACCGCGCCGACGCCACGCTTCCAGCGGGCCTTGATCTCCTCGGTGCCGGACATGGCGGTGCCGTAGAAGCGGAAGTTCTCGTCCACCAGCTCGGCGGTCAGGTACGGCGCGCGGGAGGAGACGGTCCGCCAGCGCAGCCACTGCTTCCACGTCTCTAGTGGTTCGGTGGCCCACAGTCCGGCCACAGCGGTGAGGAAGTCCGGCTGCATCGCGACGAGCCGGCCGAACGTCTCCTCGGTACCGCCGAGCTCGCGGGCCCACTCATGCCACGGGAAGCCGGGCGCCAGTTGCGGCAGCTCGTCCCAGGTGACGGGGTTGTAGGTCTTGTCGGCGTCGCGGCGGGCCACGACGTCCCAGTGCGCGGCGGCGATCCGGGTCTCCAGCGCGACGATCTGCTCGGCGGTCTGCCGGGCCCCGGCCCCTCCGTCCGCGTCGTCGACCAGTCCGGCGAGGTCGAGCATCCGGGCGATGTGCTCGGTGTACTGCTCGCGCATCTCCGCGTACTGGTCCTCGCGGTAGAAGGACTCGTCGGGCAGCCCGATGCCGTACTGGACCAGGTAGAGGATGTACTCGCTCGAGTTCTTGGCGTCGTTGTTGACGTAGGCGCCGATCAGCCCGCCGACGCCCACCTTCTCCAGCCGCGCCATGGCCAGGGCGAGGGAGTCGGCGTCGCTCGCGCCGTCGATCTCGGCCAGGTCGGGGGCGAGCGCCGCCACGCCCGCGGCCTCGACGGCGTCGGTGTCCATGAAGGACGCGTAGAACGCGCCGATCCGCGAGTCGACCGGGGCGTCGGTGATGATGTCTCGCACCCGCTCCTCGGACAGGTCGCGCAGGGCGAGGAACGCCCCGTCGATCGGCCGGTCGGCGGGGATCACGTGATCACGGATCCAGGTGCCGTTGACGTGCTGGTAGAGGTCGTCCTGGGGTCGGACGTCCGGGTCGACGTACTGCAGGTCGAGGCCCGAGGGACGAGGGGCGTCGGTGGTGGGGATCTCGGTGGCTGTCATGTGAACAGGTTACGGAATGGTCGCGGGGCGGGCGGGCCGGACGACGACGACGAGGCGGCGCGCGTGGTCAGGGCAGGCCGTGGCGGGCGTTGTGGTCCTTGGCGCCCCGGTACGCGTCGATCATCCCCCAGATCCAGAACCCGAACATGATCGGCAGTCCGATCAGCACCACGGACAGTACGAGCCCCACGAAGTAGCCGCCGAGGATGCCGATCCCCTTGCCGACCTGCCCGTTGAGCATCGTCCCCAGGCCCGGCACGAGGAGGGACGCCACCAGCATCAGTGCCGGGTCCTTGCGGGCTGCCGGCGGGAACTGCCCGTAGGGCTGCATCGCTCCGTACTGCGGGTTGTGGGGCTGCATCCCGAACGGTTGCTGCCCGCCGTAGGCCTGCGCGGCCCCGTAGAACGGCTGCGCGCCGTAGTGGCCCGGGTCGAACTGGCCACCGTACTGCGAGTCGCCGTACTGAGGGTTTCGGTATTGCGGGTCGCCGTACTGGGGGTTTCCGTACTGCGGACTGCCGTACTGCTGCCCGCCGTCTGGGCTACCGCCGTACGGGTTGCCGTACCCCGAGTCGTACCCCGAGCCGTAGCCGGGCCACTGATCGTCGCCCCGGCCGCCGAACGGGTCGTCGGGCCGGTCGGAGGCGTTGCCGTCAGCGGGAGTGTTCATGAATCCACAGTAACGCGGTCCCACGACAGCCGGCGGCCACGACGACGCCCGCCGAGCCGGAGAGGGGGCAGCCGGCCAACACAATCAGCCCCGGATACGCTGCGTCTCTGCCCCACGCTGCGCCAGTGCACGATCTTGGAGGGGTTGCGATGCGGGATTGGACCATTCCGCGATCGCAAGCCGACGAGACAGCACACCTCTGGCCGGGTGCGCTGGCGCGCTGCCACCCGCGGCCCGGCTGACCGGGGACGACGGGCTGACCGGGGACGACGGGCCGCGACCAGCGCGTCGGGACGAGCGTGGGCGCGAGCGGTCGTCAGTTCCGGGCGGTCATCCCGGGCCGTGCCCAGATGTCCGCGCAATCCACGCACGCGTCCTCCGAGACGATGCCGACCCGCTGGAGCTGCCCGTACATCCAGCAACCCAGGCAGAATCCGAGCGCCGCCTCGGCGAGCGCGGCGGCGACGAGCACGCCGAGCACGACGCTGCCGGCCACGCCGAACCCGGCGAGGAACAGCCCGAATGCGATCGACGACATCACCAGGCCGATCATCTGCGCGAAGCGCTTGGGTGCGCCGGCGACCATCTTGGGCTCGTCGCTCACCCGGGGTGCGAGCACATGCACCGAGAGTCGGCCGAACGGCGAGTACCGCGGGCCGCCCGCCACGCGGAGCGCGAAGCCCACCGCCAGCGCCCCGGCCAACCAGGTCTGGGCCGGCGCGGGGACGATGATCGTCACGATCGCGAGCGTCACCACGAGCGCGGCCGTGCACCGTGCTGCGTAGTCGTTGACGATTTCGGGGAAGGCGAAGGCCTCTCGCACACTCACAGTCTCGCTCCTCACACATGCATCGATAGACCGATCGGTCTACCACTCGGTCGACAGTACTCCTCCACCCGCGCGATCGCAGATACCGCAGAGCGCCGGGCCATGACCCCCGCCAGAGCACCCGACCTAGGCTGGATGTCGTGCCCCCACCGTTGCGTCGCCGTTCCAGCTCGCCCCGCCCGCCGGCCGCCCCCGCCCTCCCGAGGCGCGAGCAGCTCGGGCCGCCGCGCACCGAGCTCGAGGCGGACGGGGTCTGGGACGGCGTGCTGGCCTCCGTTGATCACGCACCCGGCCCGGACGAGGGCGCAGCCCAGATCGGCGGGATGGAGATCCGGGAGTCCGTCCTCGAGGGCCTGCGCCTGAGCGGTGCGCGTGCCGACGGCCTGCGCCTGACCGATGTGGTCGTGAGCGGCGGCGACCTCTCCGGCATGGTGGCCGACGGCGCCTCCCTGACCCGGGTGAGATTCGTGGGCTGTCGGCTGACGGGGGTCGTACTGTCCGATGCACGCCTGACCGACGTGTCGTTCGAGGACTGCCACGCCGACCTGATCAATCTGCGGATGGCGCGCCTCCAGCGGGTGCGCCTGGCCTCGACCCGGTGCAGGCAGGCGGACCTACTCGAAGCGCGCGTCGCCGATCTCACCACCGAGGGCGTCGATCTGCGCGGGGCCGCGTTCGACCGGGCCAGCCTGGCTGCCGCGGACCTGCGGGGAGCCGACCTCGAGGACATCCGTGGGGCGTCGGCGCTGCGGGGCGCGCTCATCTCACCCGAGCAGGTGCTGGGCGTCGGCCTGGCGCTGATCGGCGAGGCGGGGATCCGGGTCGAGTAGCGCGACCCACCCGGACAGGCTCTCCCGGACAGGCCCCGCCGGACGGGCGACGGGCCGGGGATTCGTCGGAACGGTGAACGTCAGGCCAGGTGCGAGGCGGACTCGCGCCACTGGTTGACGGCCCGGTTGATGATGGCCTGGAGTTGCAGGATCTGGTCCCGATCGGTGAGCGTGATGCCCTCGACCCCGGTACACACCCGCAGCTCGGGCACCCCACGCCCCGCGCCGTCCTCGTCGAGCATCACGGTCTCGGCAACCGACACCTGCAGGTAGGGGTCGTCGTCCGGGCCGTCGACCTCGGTGACGAGGTCCTGGCGGAATCGAGGGGTGGTCAGATCGATCGCGTTGTTCATGAGGGGCACTCCCGACTGGTCGGTGGGATTGCCTTAATAGTAGGTGAGAAACAGAGGTCAACACACGCGTGGGACAGCGTGTTACAGGTTGTGATGAACCCGTGACCCACACCACTCGCCGCGGCCCCCACCTCGCCTTCTCCCCCGGCCGGTCCTGGACGGATGTGAGAAAAGTTGCGTGAGTTGCTTGTGTGACTGGAGGGGCTGACACATACTCACCCCATGACTTCTGCCGGACCATTGGCCCGACGTGCTCTCCTCCCCCGACTTCTCGTCGCCGTGGCCTCTGCAGCCGCTCTGGCACTCGGCCTCCTCGTCGTCGTCATCTCTCCCCGCGCCGACGCCGGCGTCCCCCTGGCGCCCGCCTATCACGGGCTCGCACAGGGCGTGGACGCGGCGAGTTGGCAGCACCCGCACGGTGCCGCGGTCGACTGGCACGCGGCGGCGGCGTCCGGCCAGTCCTTCGCGTTCATCAAGGCCACCGAGGGCACCGGGCCGGCCAACAGGTACTACGAGTCCGATGTCGCCGATGCCCGCGCCGCCGGCATGCTCATCGGCAGCTATCACAAGGCGCGCCCCGGCATGGACCCCGCGCAGCAGGCCCACGCGTTCGCCGATCGCCTGCAGTCGGTCGGCGGCCCCCAGCTCCCACCCGTCCTCGACCTCGAGGTGGACGAGGGACTCGATCCCGCGCGGTTGGCGGAGTGGACGCAGGTCTTCCTCGACACGCTCGGCCACCGCACCGGGCGCGCACCGATCATCTACACCTACCGCTACTTCTGGATCGACAGGATGGCCAACACGCCCCGCTTCGCCGAGTACCCGCTGTGGCTCGCCGAGTACGGCGTCTCCGAGCCCACGCGGCCCGTGATCGGCGGCTGGAACGAGTGGCTGTTCTGGCAGCGCTCCGAGACCGGGGAGGTGCCCGGTTTCACCGACGCCGTGGACCTCAACGTCTTCGCCGGCACCCGCGCCGACCTGGACGCGTGGCTGGGTCCGGTCGAACCCGCACCCGCACCCGCACCCGCGCCGGAGCCCGTTCCCGAGCCTGCTCCCGCGCCGATCGCCGACGGCCCGATCGTCGAGGCGCCCGCCGGGATCCCGCCGGAGGTGCCCGTGCCCGTCGAGCCGTTCACCGTCGCGGTCCCGCGCGACCTGCCGACCCCGGACGGGGTGCGGCTCCCGGACACCATCGAGGTGCCCCGCGAGGTCGTGGCACAACTGCCGCCGGGGATGCGCTGACCCTCGCCTGACGCTCGCCCGGACGGCTCGCCACCCGGGCTCCGCTAGCGCGGTGCGGCCCCGCGTCGCCGCAGCACCGCGGCCCGGACCGCGCGCCACCCGATGAGGAACACGGCGGTAACGACGCCCGCCACGATGATGAAGCTCCAGTGCGGCACGCGCCCGTCGCCCAGCCCGCGGATGACCATGCCCACCACGAGCGTCGACAGCCACAGCAGCACGCCCGACCCCGTGGCCGCCGGAGCACGGCGGGTCGCCAGCAGGATCAGCCACCCCACGGCCAGCCCGATGAGGAACGGCCACGCCGTGCCCCACACCTGCGCCGCGCCGAGCCCCTCGGAGTGCGCTCCCCGGCCGAAGGTCGAGAACACCACCACCAGCACCGCGTCGACCAGGACCATCACCGGTAGGGCCACGGGCTCACCGCTCCTTCTCATCGCGTGGATCGCTGTCGCCGTTGCTGACCGAGCAGGAGGCGTCGCCCGCCTCGTCGTCCACGACGCCGTCCTCACGCACGCGCAACAGTGGGATGGGGCCTGAGTCGTGGGGCACGTGGGGGCGCCACGGCGTGCCCCTGAGCGGCCACATCGCCGAGAGCCCGGCCGGCGGGGCCGCCGCGACGGTCTCACGCGGCGCCGCGGGATACGCCGCCGAGGGGGACGACGAGGGCGACGACGACGAGGTCTTCTCCCCCGGATCCTCGTCCTCGGCCGGGTCCGCATCGGGGTCGACGTCCACGGCACCCCGGTAGAAGAGGAAGAAGACCACCCAGCCGGCCAGGGCGACCAGCACGAAGCTGGCGATGCGGTAGACGAACACCGTCGCGAACGCCTGATGCGCGCCGAGCCCGCCCGCGGTCAGGGTTGTGATGAGCGCGAACTCCACGGTGCCGAGCCCACCGGGCGTGATGGGCGCGCTGGCCACGATCTTGCCGGTCACGTAGGCGATGCACAGGCCGCCGATGCTGTGCTGGGCCCCGACCGCGTTGGCCGCCGCCCACAGGCAGCCGATGTCGGCGACCCAGTTGAGCAGCGAGAAGGCGAAGGCCTTGGACAGCTGGGTCTTGGTCAGGTCGACGGCCTCGGCCTGTTCCACGACCTTGCGCACCGCGGCGGCACCGTGGTCGGCGGGCTTGCGGCGGCGGGCGTTGAGCCATTCGAGGATCGACAGCAGCGACCCCTCGATCCGGTCCGGGTTGCGGGCGGCCCACTGGACCACCACGACGATCCCCACCAGGCCCAGCGCGGAGAGCACCAGCAGGAACGGGTTGGACACCGAGCCCACCAGGAAGAAGCCGAGCAACGCCAGCAGCACGATGCCGACGGTCGACAGCACCCCGGAGATGACCAGCTGCCACGAGGCGACGACGCGCGTCGCGCCCCACTGCCGGGTCTTGCGGTAGGTCAGGGTGGTGCCGAAGACCTGCCCGCCGGGAATGCTCGTGGAGAACGCGTTGGCGGAGAAGATCAGCCCGACGCTCGCCCAATACCCCACGTCGACGCCCGCGGACTGCAACAGCAGCTTCTGCACCGAGCCGTAGCTCGACATCGACAGATAGGCGAACACGAGCGCGGCGGCGACCCAGCCCCAGTGCGGGCTGGTGACGGCCTCGAACCCCTCGGCGAAGAACGGCATCTGGCCCCGGAGCCAGTAGAGGACCAAACCGAGGACAGCCAGGGTCGCGATGGCCTTGAACCACGGGTTGCCCAGGACCATCCGGATTCGACGCCGCGTCGCAGCGCCCCGCGTCCCCGTCATCGACTCACCATAACCAGAGCACCGGACCCCGCCCAGGCCCCACACCGAGGGGGCCGGGCGGGCGTCACGCGTCGCGTCCCTGCTGACGTTCCCGCATCAGGCGGGCGATCAGCTCCGAGGCGGGGATCCTGCCCTCGTCGGCCGGGTCGGGCTCCTCGTCGTACTCGGTGTCGTAGACCGGCTCGAACTCCGACTCCGGTTCGACGTCAGCGTCCGGCTCGACGTCAGCGTCCGGCTCGAACCCAGCGTCCGGCTCGCGTTCGAGCACACCGATCGCGGTGGCGGGTCCGTCGGCCCCGGCCTGCGCGGACCCCGCGGACAGCGGCGACGTTCCGTGGACCTCGGCCCGTGCCGGTTCGGCCGTGCCGGTGGTGGCGGGTCGGCCGGTGATCAGCTCGGGCTCGTCATCGATCTCCGCCTCGCCCAGGCCGATCCGCTCCTGGACGCGCTTCATCCACTTCGGCGCCCACCAGTTATCCGTGCCGAGCATCTGCATCACCGCCGGCACGAGCAGCATGCGGATGACGGTGGCGTCGATGATGAGCGCCGCGATCATGCCGAACGCGATGTATTTCATCATCACGATCTCGGAGAACGCGAACGCGCCGGTCACCACGATGAGGATGAGCGCGGCCGAGGTGATGATCCGGCCCGTGTTGGCGACGCCGCTGCGGATCGCCTCCGCCGTGCGGGCGCCGCGCGAACGGGCCTCCACCATCCGCGAGACCAGGAAGACCTCGTAGTCGGTGGACAGCCCGTAGATGATCGCCATGAGCAGCACCACGACCGGGGAGGTGAGCGGGCCGGGCGTGAAGCCGAGCAGCCCGGACAGGTGCCCGTCGACGAAGATCCAGGTGAGGATGCCGAGGGTGGCGCCCAGGCCGAGCAGGTTCATGATCGCGGCCTTGATCGGCAGCACCAGTGACCCGAACGCCAGGAACATCAGGATCGTGGTGGCCAGCAGGACGTAGAGCACGAACCACGGCAGGCCGTCGACCAGGGCGTCGACGGAATCGCGCTCCATGGCCGGGTTACCGCCGACGTAGACCTCGGTGCCGTCGGGGATCGGGAACGACTGCAGGTAGTCGACGGTGTCGGCGGCCGCGTTCCGGTCGATCACGCCGGTCTGCAGCACCACCACGTCGCGTCCCTGTGCGTCCTGCTCACCCGAGCGGGCGAACTGGAACGGGCCGGTCAGACCCGGCGCCTCGTTGGCCGCCGAGCGGATCTGCGACAGGGTGCCGCCATCGGAGCCGATCACCACGAGCTTGACCGGGTCGGTGCGGGTGCCGGGGAAGTTCTCGTCGTACTGCTCCTGCGCGACGCGCGTGGTGTTGTCCGGCGGGAGGTAGGTCTCGTTGATGCCGCCGAACTTCACGCCGGAGAACGGGATGATGAGCGCGACCAGCACCACGACGACCGGGATGGCCACGGCCACCGGTCGCTTCATGGAGAAGTCGGCGACGCGGCCGAACAGTCCGTTCTCGACCTGCTCGCGGGAGCGGTGACGCTGGAGGCGAGCGATGCCGAGCATGTCGACCCGGCGACCGAGCAGCATCAGCACCGCCGGCAGGAGGGTCACCGACAGCACGGCGGCGAGGACCACCGCGGCGATCGCGCCGTAGGCGACGGACTTGAGGAAGGCCTGCGGGAAGATGAGCAGGCCGGACAGGGTCACGCCCACCATGACGGCCGAGAACACCACGGTCCGTCCCGCGGTCGCCACCGCCCGGCGCACGGCGGCGTCCGGTGGGTAGCCCTCGGCCATCTCCTCCCGGAACCGGCTCACGACGAAGAGCCCGTAGTCGATCGCCAGACCCAGGCCGATCAGCGTCACCACGTTCTGCGCGAAGGAGTTCACGGGCGTGACCAGTGACAGCAGGTGCAGTGCCCCGAGCGAGCCGAGAATGGTCAGGACCCCCACCGCGACCGGCAGGAACGCGGCCACGACTCCGCCGAACACCACGATGAGCAGGAGGAACACCAGCGGGAGCGCGATGAGCTCGGCGCGCACGAGGTCCGCGTCCATACCGTCCTGCAGGGCTCCGGCGACGGCCTGGACGCCCGCGACGTCGGTCTGGATGCCGTCGAGGGCGATCCGGTCCTCGATCACCCGGAAGTTCTCGAGGATCTCCTCGTCCTCGCCGGCGATCTGGATGGAGGCCACGGCGATGCCCTCGTCCCGGTTGACCAGGGCCGGGGACTGGTTGAACACGAAGCTGGTGACGCCGGTGACCTGGTCCGGGAACTCGGTGCGGATCGACTCGAGCGACTCGCGGATCGGGTCCTGGAAGGCCGGATCGTCGACCGAGGTGCCCTCGGGGGCGTGGTACGACACCACGACGTCGCCGAGCGCGTCGCGTCCGTATGCCTCCTGCTCGAGTTGTTCGGCGGTCGCCCACCCGCTCTCGGGGTCCTCGAAGCCACCCTGACCGAACGGGTTGCCGAACGCGGTTCCGGCGAGGCTGATGAACGCCATGACCAGAACCGAGCACACCAGGACCAGCACGCGGCGGTGGGCGACGAACCGCCCGAGTGAGTTGAACACCGGGGAACTCCTAGCGCGAGGTGAGCAGGGCCGTGAGCGGCCGCAGCGGCTGCAGCCAGGCGCCCTCGTCGGGCAGGTTCTCGAGGCTGACCCGGGGCAGCGGCTCGCGGAACACACCGGGGATGTCCTCGAGGTCGAGGAACGTGATGGTGTCGTGCTGGACGGCCCAGGTGGCGTGCTCACGGAACCCGATCACCGAGACCGGGATGTCGCGGGCCAGGTCCTCCAGCGGCTCGCGGAACGCCTGGCCGTCGGCCGAGGCCACCACCACACCCGCGAGTCGCCCGGAGGCGGCGCGCAGGTCGATGTGCTGCAGCATGTCCTCGTCGACATCGGAGTCGTCGCTGGTCTTGGGCTTGGCGAACACGGCGAAGCCGACGTTGCGCAGTGCCTCGACCCACGGTCGGACGTTGTCCGAGGTGCCCTGGACGATGTTGGTGAAGACCGTCGCCTCGGCCTCGAGGGTGTCCTCGGTCTGCAGGGACAGGTCCGCGGTGTACCCGAGGAGCCAGCGGCCGAGCGCGTCGAACCGCGGGCGGTACACCGCGGTGGGTCGGCCACCGAGGATGGAGCCCAGCCCCATGTCCACGTTGGGCGCGTCCCACACCAGGAGCACCACCCCCGGGGCGTCGGGCGTGACCACGTCCGCCGTGTCGTGGTTGCGCATCTCATCTGGGGGGGTCATCGCGTCCGCCTCGGTTGTCGTCGTCGGGGGGCTGGAAAGAAAGGGGCGTCAGTTCTGACGACGCCAGTGGAATTCGTTGATCACTCGCTCCTCCTGCAGCCCCTTGCCCTCGAACTTCGTCACGGGTCTGTCCAGACTGAACGGTACGTGCCCGAGGTCGGTCGCGGGGTCCAGCCGTCTCAGCGCCGGCTCGGCGTCGCCGGTCTCGCCGATCCACTCGGCGTAGTCGGCATGGTCGGTGGCCACGTGGAGCACGCCGCCCGGCGCCAGACGCGAGGCGATGAGCTCGAAAGTCCCGGACTGCAACAGCCGCCGCTTGTGGTGGCGGGCCTTGGGCCAGGGATCGGGGAAGAACACGCGGACCCCCGTCAGGCTCGCCGGCGCGATCATGTTGGTGAGCACGTCCACGCCGTCACCGCGGATCATGCGGACGTTCTCGAGCCCCTCGCGCAGGATCATCCCCAGCAGCTGGGCCAGTCCCGGCTGGTAGACCTCCACGGCGATCACGTCGACGTCCGGCTCGGCGGCGGCCATCGCGGCGGTCGAGGTCCCGGTCCCGGACCCGATCTCCACGATCAGTGGAGCCGTGCGGCCGAACATCTTCCCCGGGTCCACGATCTCGTCGGAGACGTTGCGCCCGTAGGTCGGCCAGTGCTCCTCCCAGTTGCGCTGCTGCCCCGGCCGCAGTGTTCCGCGCCGGAACCGGTAGGCCGTCACCCGGGGGAACAGGCGGGCGCTGTCGTCGGGGGTCGCACCGTCGTCAGGGGTCGCACTGCCGTCAGGAGTCGCACCGCCGTCAGGAGTCGCACCGTCGTCAGGGGTCCCGTCGGCCGCCGGGGCGGGGTTCTCGCTCTGGTTCACCGGGCCATCATCCCGTAATCCGTGGTCGGGTTACGAATCCGATCGGCGCGCCCGTCCTCCCCACGGGGCCGCCCACAGCGCCGCGCGGGTGACCCTGCCTGGGGGAAGGTCTTGCCGCGGGCAGGGCACCGCGTCACGATGATCGCGTGCCGACCGTGACGCGTGACACCGAGCCCCGGGGCCCGGTGCGCCCCGAGAGACCGGATCCCGCCGCGCGGGTCCGGCGCCTGGTCGGTTCCGCGTGGGAACGGTCCGCGAGGTCGACCGACACCGCGATCGACCCGGACGGGTGCGGCCCGGTGGAGGCCGCACTGGCGCGATTCGACGCTCCCGTCGACATCCGCATCCGTGGCGGACTCGGATCGGGGCGGCGCACCCTCGCCGCCGCGCTGCGGGCGCGTCGCGGGTGGCGCGCGCAGATCGACGACCTGGACGTGCTCGCCGCGCCCGGCGCCCCGGCCGCCGCCGCGCCCGACGTGGAGATCCTGTGCCTGCGCACCGCCCCCTGCCGTCATGAGGAGGCGTGGACGCGGCGCCCGCGCCGCCACGCCCTGCTGGTGGTGGCGACGGGCGTCGGCGACGGCGACGGCGGCGACCGCGGCCACGACCGTGACGACGACCGTGACGACGACGAGGCCCCGCCACGGTGGGCCCGTGGGCTGCCCGCCGTGGACGCGCGGGAGCCCGAGCACCGGTCGGTCGATCGCGTCGTGTCCTTCGTCGACCGCGCCCTGGAGACCCTGGCGACCGTCCGCGTGGCCCGTCTCGAGGCGGAGCTGGAGCGACTCGCGGTCCACGACGAGGTGGGAGACCTCGCCGAGGCCGCCCTGTGTGCGCTCACCGGACCGGATCCGTCGTGACCGCCGCGACAGCCCCGCCCCGTGACGTCCCCGCCGGCGATCCCCCGTCCCGCGGGCTGACGATCGCGGTCCTGGGAGCGCGGGACTCCGCCGCACCCGCCGTCGCGCGGGCGCTCTCCACCGCGTCCCCCGCCGGCGGGGACGGACCCCGTCTCCGCGTGCTCGTCGACGCCGCACCCGAGGACCGTCCCGACGCCGCGGTCCTCGTCGTCGACGCCGTGTGCCCGGTACGTCCCGACGACGTCGAGGTCGCCCGCGGCGTGGCCGCCCGCCTGCCGATGGCCGTCGCCCTGGCCGGGCGAGCCGACCAGTGCGGCGCCGAGGTCCTGGCGGAGACGGTCGACGTCACCACCCGGCGCCTGGCGGACGCGGGCGTGACCGCACCGGTCCACGTCGTCGTCGACGGCCGGCCCGGCGCCCCCGCCGCTCTGCTCGCCGACCTGATCTCCGCCGTGCGCCGCCCCCGACCGGCGCGCGCCGTGCCCGACGCCGGGCCTGCGGCCGACCCGGGCGTGGCGACCGTCGACTGGCTCCTCGCCCGCCGCACGGAGGCCATCACCACTCGCTCCCAGGCCCTGCGTCAGGACGTGCAGGCGTTGCGGATGCACGTCGTCCAGGATCTGCACCGGTCGGTGCGCGACCTCGGCGGGCGGGCCCGCGAGGAACTCGCGGCCGCGCCCCGCGCCCGTGTCGACGACCTGGTCCTCCAGCTGGCCGCCGACGCCGACGCCGCGGTGGCGGGGGCCTTTGCCCGCGCGGATCGGCGGGCCGAGGCCCTCGTCGCCCGGCACCTCGGCTCCGCCGCACCGGCTGGCCCCCGCATGCCCGTCCCCACCAGCGGCATCGCCCCGGGCCGCCCGCCCCGGAACACCGGGGAGGAACTGCTCGTCATGGTGATGGGCGCCGCCGGCGGGACCGGGGTGGGGCGCATGCTGCTGTCCCCGCTCGCCGAGATCCCCGGGCTCGCGGCCGTGGTCGTCCCGCTCGCGCTGTTGTGCGGGCTGGTGCTGGGATGGATCACCGTCACGGTCCGCCGGACGCAGGCGCTGCGCACCCATTCCATCGCGGCGGTGGCGGACCGGCTCGCGGCCCTGAGGTCCGAGGCCGAGCAGTCCCTCGGCTCGAGGATCCTCGCCGCCGAGGCGACCATCACCGACGGGTTCGTCCACGACCCCGGCCCCCGGGTGGCCGATCTCGAACGGCGCATCCGCGCCGCCCGGGCCGGCCGGGTCGTAGCGACTCCGCCCCCACCGACCGTGCCCACCACAGGGAGCCCCTCATGACCGATCCGTTGTTCGGCGCGGACCCCTTCGACCACCACCCGGCGCCCGACGTGTGCGGACTCCAGGACGCTCAGCTGGCCGAGCCCTCGTCCCTGGGCCTGCACGTGCCCGTGGGGGAGGATGTCCTCGACCTCGGCTCCCCCGAGGCCGACCTCGACGGCGACGGCTTCATGGAGGCGGTGACGCTCGGCGACGACCGGGGTCTGACCGTCTACACGGACGCTGATGGGGACGGCACCGTCGACCACGTCTCGACCGTGCGGTTCGACGGCAGCTATGACTCGTGGCGGCTGGCGAACCCGACGGAGGGAGTGCCCTTCGGGGGGTTCACCAACGAGGCCCGTGACGACACGACCGGCGGTGCCGCCGCTCCCGCCCGCTGGGAGCGCATCGACCACGGCCACATCTGAGGTGCGGCACACGACACCCCACCGGCGACCTGAGGGTTTCCTCACCTCTGGGTGTGCAAAGGGGGCTGGGAGTCGGCACCCGATAACGCTTGACGATACTCTGTGACTAACACCATGCACCACGCGCGAGGAGCTGTGATGACCACCACCACCATTCCCGGCCTCGAGGGGCAGGCACCAACCGATCACGCGGAGATGCTCGCGTGGATCGCCGAGGTCGCCGAGCTCACCCAGCCGGACCGGGTCGTGTTCGCCGACGGCTCCGATGCGGAATGGGATCGCCTCACCTCCGAGATGGTGGAGGCCGGGACCTTCGTCAAGCTCAACGAGCAGAAGAAGCCCAACTCCTTCCTGGCCCAGTCCGACCCGAAGGACGTCGCCCGCGTCGAGTCGCGGACCTTCATCTGCTCGGAGACCGAGGAGGGTGCCGGCCCGACCAACAACTGGCGCGACCCGGCCGAGATGCGCGCCCAGATGACCGACCTGTTCCGCGGCAGCATGCGTGGTCGCACGATGTACGTCGTGCCGTACTGCATGGGCCCGCTCGAGGCGGAGGATCCCAAGCTCGGCATCGAGCTGACCGACTCGGCGTACGTCGTGGTCTCGATGAAGATCATGACCCGCATGGGCGCTGCGGCCCTGGCCAAGATCGGCACGGACGGCGAGTACGTCAAGGGACTGCACTCCGTGGGCGCGCCGCTCGCCGAGGGCGAGCAGGACGTGCCCTGGCCGTGCAACGAGGAGAAGTACATCACCCACTTCCCGGAGACCCGGGAGATCTGGTCCTACGGCTCCGGGTACGGCGGTAACGCCCTGCTGGGCAAGAAGTGCTTCGCGCTGCGCATCGCCTCCGCCATGGCCCGCGACGAGGGCTGGATGGCCGAGCACATGCTCATCCTCAAGCTCATCTCGCCCACCGACGAGGTGCACTTCATCGCCGCCGCCTTCCCGTCCGCCTGCGGCAAGACCAACCTGGCGATGCTGCAGCCGACCATCGAGGGCTGGCGCGCCGAGGTCGTGGGCGACGACATCGCGTGGATGCGCTTCGGAGCCGACGGTCGGCTGTACGCGGTCAACCCGGAGTACGGCTTCTTCGGCGTGGCCCCCGGCACCAACTACTCGTCCAACCCCAACGCCATGAAGACCCTGGAGCCGGGCAACGCGATCTACACCAACGTCGCGCTGACCGACGACGGTGACGTGTGGTGGGAGGACCTCGAGGGCACCCCGGACCACCTCATCGACTGGCTGGGCAACGACTGGACCCCCGAGGGCGACGGGAAGGCCGGCAACGCCGCGCACCCCAACTCGCGCTACTGCGTGCCGATCAACCAGTGCCCGGTCACCGCGCCCGAGTTCAACTCCCCCGAGGGTGTGCCGATCTCGGCGATCCTGTTCGGTGGCCGCCGGGCCGACACCGTCCCGCTGGTCAGCGAGGCGTACTCGTGGAACCACGGCGTCTACATCGGCGCGACCCTGTCCTCCGGGCAGACCGCCGCCGCCGAGGGCAAGGTCGGGGCCGTGCGCCGCGATCCGATGGCCATGCTGCCGTTCGTCGGCTACAACGTCGGCGACTACTTCCAGCACTGGGTCGACATGGGCGCCCGCGGTGGCGACAAGATGCCCAAGATCTTCCTGGTCAACTGGTTCCGTAAGGGCGCGGACGGCCGCTTCCTGTGGCCGGGCTTCGGCGAGAACAGCCGTGTCCTCAAGTGGGTCGTGGATCGTATCGAGGGTCGCGTCGAGGGCGAGGAGACCGCCGCCGGCCTCACCGCCCGTGCGGCCGACATCGACATGACCGGCCTCGACACCCCGCTCGAGGATCTCGAGGCCGCCCTGGCCGTGGATCCCGAGGAGTGGCGTCGGGAGCTGCCGCTCATCACCGAGTGGCTCGAGTTCTGCGGCCCCAAGGTGCCGACCGAGGTCCACGAGCAGTTCGCCGCCCTCAAGGAGCGGCTGGGCTGACGCCTCCACCTGCAGCGAAACCCTCGCGGACGGGCCACACCATTTCCTGGTGTGGCCCGTCCGCCTCTAGAATCTGGGCAAAGCCCTGTACTACGGCCCTTGTTGATGTCACAGTTACTCGCTGTGCGGGCCACAGCGTTTCCGCCCGGAAGGAGGGGCATGAGAGCCAGCGTGATCGGCCTCATCGCGCTCCCGATCGCGGCGAGCGGGGTCGCGGCGGCCACCGTGGTGGGTTACGGACTCTCCGATCCGCCGACCTCTCCGGTCGGGCAGACCGCCACCGCCGGGGTGACCGGCGAGGCGACGGATGAGGCTCCCCTGGTCCGCGAGGGTGGCGGGGGCACCGCCATCGACGGAGCCAAGCCCTATCTCACGGTCATCGACGGCATGGACACCGTGCCCGTCCCGGCGCCGATCCCCTCGTACCTGGCGCAGCTCACGGCACCGTCCGTGAGCCTGGCGCCGCTTCCCGCGCCCGGCGGGCCCGCGGGCACCGGCGGAGCGCGGACCGGATCGGCCCCGGGCGATGTCCACGCACCCCATGTCCATGCACCCCACGGCGCCCCGACGCAACCCGGTTCCGGGCGCGGCGACCAGCCGGTCGTCGTCGATCCCCGCTCCGACTCCGGGAGCGACCGGGACGACCGCCCCGGAAACGACGTGCCCGGCGGCGATCCCGCCACGCCGACACCCGGCATCGGCCGTCCTCCGGTGCAGGCCCCCAGCCCGCCGGGAGCCGGCAGCCCGCCGGGTGGTCCCCCACCGCATGCCGGCGAGACGGGCCCGCCCCCGCATGCCGGCGAGACGGGCCCGCCCCCGCATGCCGGCGAGACGGGTCGGCCCCCGCACGCCGGCGAGACGGGTCGGCCCCCGCACGCCGGTGGGCCGGGTGGGTCGCCCCATGCCGCCCGCGGGGGGCTCGACACTCCCGCCGCCGCCCCGGCGCGCGGACTGCCCCTCACGGAAGTTCCCGTCCCGGGCGGACGCACGACGACGACGCCCGATGCGGGGCCCCCCGCCGAGACCACCGCGGCGGCGGACGCGCCCGCCACGGGCGATACCGCCCCCGCGGGGACTGCCGACGCCCGCCCGGCACAGAGGTGAACGCCTCGATCCGGACGGCGGCCCCGATCCGTTGGTGGCACTCCGCACGACTGCGCATCACCCTCGGCATCACCCTCATCACGGCCGCGGTGTTCGCCGCGATGATGGTGTTCACCTTCCAGTTGCTCAATCTCAGCACCGAACGAGTCATGGATTCCAGGCTCAACCGCGAGGCCGCCGACTTCTCCACCTTCATGTCGGCGGGGATCCTGCCGTCGTTCGAATCGGAGAACCCCACCGTCGAGCAACTCATCCGCGCATACCTGGCCCAGCAGTATCCGTCGTCAGAACTACTACTGGTCGGGACCGCCAACGAGTCGGGGACCCAGTTCACGCTCTCCCGCTACGGGCCCGACGAGGACCAGCTCTTCCCGCCGGCGATGAGGTCCCAGATCCAGAAGATCGGACTGGGGGCCACCGAGAGTTCGGGAATCCTCGACGACTCGGTCCGGTGGCGCAAGACCACCGTCGAGAGCCCCGCGGGACTGGCCAACATCGTCGTGGCCGTCAACGACCGGGGCACCCATGAGGAGACCCGGCGAGTGGTCTTCTACATGCGCTGGGCCAGCGCCGGCGGCATGGTCGTCAGCGCGGTGTTGGCCTGGTGGATCGCCGGACGGATGCTCGTCCCGGTGCGCCGCATCCGCGAGGCGGCGGAGACGATCTCCGCCGCGGACCTGTCGAGGCGGGTCCCCTCCGACGGTCCGGACGAGATCGTCTCCCTCGCCGACACCGTCAACGCCATGCTCCAACGCGTCGAGGAGGCCTACCGGACCCAGCGGGAGTTCCTCGACGACGCCGGACACGAACTGCGCACCCCGCTGACCGTCGTGCAGGGCAACCTCGACCTCATGCCCGACGATCCCGAGGGGCGCGCCGAGGCCACCCGCCTCATGCAGGACGAGCTGTCGCGGATGACCCGCATCGTGGAGGACCTGCTCACCCTCGCCCGGGCCGACCGGCCCGACTTCCTCCAGACCGTCCCCACCGATGTCGCCGAACTCGTTCTGGACGTGGAGGCGAAGATCGAGGTGGTCGCCGACCGCGACTGGCGGGTGCTCCCCTACGCCGAGGGGGTGGCCCGGTTGGACCAACACCGGATCACCCAGGCCCTCATGCAGTTCTGCTCCAACGCGGTCCGCTTCACGGAGTCCGGCGACACCATCGAGATCGGGTGCCGCATCATCGAGCCGGGGGACCCCACCGTGCCGGACGGGTTCGCGGCGGGTCCTGTCTCCCCGGCCCCCAAGCGGGAGGACTACCGCCGTCGCCTGCTGTGGTGGGTCCGCGATCACGGCGCCGGCATTCCTCAGGGGGAGGAGGAGAGCATCTTCCAACGGTTCCACACCGCCCGTGGGCAACTACGCGACGGCCGCGGAGGGACCGGCCTGGGACTTGCCATCGTCTCCACCATCGCCAAGGCCCACGGGGGCCGTGCGTTCGCGTTCAACGCCGAGGGTGGGGGCGCGGCGTTCTGCATCGTCGTCCCCTTCATCGCGCCGCCACCCGAGAAGCGCTCCCGCGGCGTCACGGACGACCGCGGGTCGCATCCGGCCGACCACGGGAAGTCCTGAGCCGGACCCGGTCCGTCCCCGAAAGGGCCAACACGGTCCCTTGCAGCGACCAACTGGTCTCCCCGCGTGGAATACTCCGGGGTCGGAGAAGGAGGATGCATGACGAATGTTCTCGTCGTGGAGGATGATGACCTCATCCGCTCGGTGTTGGTGAAAGCACTCGGCGGCGCGGAGTACACCGCGCTCGAGGCGGTGGACGGGGAGAGCGCCCGGGCGATCCTGTCGACCATCTCCGACATCGACCTGATGCTGCTCGACATCGGCTTGCCGGACACGGACGGGCTGACCCTCCTGCGCGAGGCCCGCGACCGCGGGTTCGACGCACCCGTCATCATCCTAACGGCCCGGGACAGCGTCGCGAACACCGTCGAGGGGTTGGACTCCGGCGCCAACGACTACATGGTCAAGCCCTTCCGCGTTCCCGAGCTGCTCGCCCGCATCCGCCTCCGGCTGCGTGAGCACGAGGCGACCGAGGACCCGGGCATTCTCGAGCACGCCGGGATGCGTCTGGACATCCGCACCCGCCGTGTCGAGGTGGACGGCCGCATCCAGGAGCTGACCAACCGCGAGTACTCGCTGCTGGAGATGCTGCTTCGGAACAAGGGCGAGACCATCAGCCGCGAGCAGCTGCTCGAGAGCGTCTGGGGCATGGACTTCGACCCGGGCTCCAACATCGTCAACGTCTACATCCGTTCGCTGCGCCGCAAGATCGGCGAGAACAAGGTGCAGACCGTCCGCGGCGTCGGCTACCGCGTGGAGTGACCCCGGCCGGTCGGCCCGGCGCCGGCCCGTCCGGCACGAGAAGACCCCCGGCCGCGGCCGGGGGTCTTCTCGTGGCTGGTGGGCCGGCGGGTGTGGTCAGTCTCGCTGCGGGGCGGCCTTGACGAACAGCGAGCAGACGACCGCGACCGTCGCGAGGATCCCGCCCGCGAGGAACGCGGTGCGCGCCCCGCCGAACAGCCCGTCGACCAGCCGCGCCCCGTCGTCGGTCCGCCCCAGGGCGACCGTGCTCATGACGGTGACGAAGATCGTGGTGCCGATCGCGCCGCCGAGTTGCTGGGCCGTGTTGAAGATCGCCGAGCCGTGGCCGTAGAGCTCCCGGGGGACATCGCTCAACGCCGCGGAGAGCAGGCCCGTCATGAGCATGGCGAGGCCCGTGCAGAAGATCGTGTGGAAGACGACCATCAACCCGAGCGCCGTCTCCGGGTCGATCGTGGTGAACAACCACTGCCCCAGGGCCAGCAGGAGGGCGCCCGGGATGAGCACCGGCCGCGGGCCGTGGCGGTCGAAGACCCGTCCGAAGACCGGGCCCACAGCGACCTGCACGAGGCCACCGGGCAGCAGCATGAGTCCGATGGTCAGCGCGCTCAGGCCGCTCCCGTTCTGGAGGAGGATCGGCAGGATGACCACCGTGCCGAGCAGGGTGCCCATGGCGATCATGATCATGACGACGCTCACCGAGAAGGTGCGGTTCCTGAACGGGGCCGGGTCGAGCAGTTCGCCCCCGGTGCGGGCCAGCCCGATCTGCCGGGAGATGAACAGCGCGAGCGCCACGAGACCCACTGCGGCGCTGGCCAGCGGCAGCAGGGGCTCGCTGAGCACGTCCCCGAAGATCGAGACCGAATAGACGAGCCCGCCGAACGCGAGGACCGACAGGGCCACGGAGGGCACGTCGAGGGGCGCCCTGCGCGTGGCGGTGGGGATCTTGATGAAGACGATGCCCAGGACGAGGATGAGCACGGCCAGAGGGGTCATGCCGACGAAGATCCAGTGCCAGGACGCCGTGTTGACGACAATGCCGGACACGGTAGGGCCGATGGCCGGGCCGACCGCGATCACGATGGAGTTCAGGCCCATGACCGTGCCCCGGTGCTGCAGCGGGACCAAGGTCAGGGTGGTGTTCATGAGCAGCGGCATGAGGATCGCGGTGCCGACGGCCTGCAGGACACGGGCGGCCAGCAGGACGCCGAAGACCGGGGCGACGATCGCGAGCACGGTGCCCACCAGGAAGCTGACCAGAGCGGCGATGAACAGGGCGCGTATCCCGAAGCGCTGGAGCAGGAAGCCAGTGGTGGGGATCACCACGGCCATCGTGAGCAGGAACCCGGTGGTGAGCCACTGTCCGGTCGCGGCGGAGATCCCGTAGTCGGCCATGATCGACGGCAACGCCACCGTCAGGACCGTCTCGTTGAGGATCATCAGGAACGCGCCCAGGGCGAGCGACCCGATGATCCCGGTGAGCTGTCGTCGGGGCAGGGTCGGCGGGGCGGAGGTCGGCGGGGCTGGCGGAGCGGCGTCGCCCTCGGCGATAGTCGTCATCGGCGAATCATGTCACTCACTGACAGAATCGGTAAGCTGAAGGTGACAGAGTGTGACACAACTAATGATCAGGAGGTCGAGCGCCGTGGGAATCCGCGACGATCACCGCGCCCGGATGCTGCGCGAAATCCAGCGCGCGGCCCTCGACCTGGTCGAGCAGAACGGGCTGGACTCCACCACGGTCGCCGACATCGCCGCGCGGGTGGGCATCTCCGAACGAACGGTCTTCCGGTACTACACCTCGAAGGTGCACGCGCTGATGCCCGGGCAACAGGGATTGATCGATGCGCTGGTGGCGGTGGAGAGCGCTCGCTCCGACCCGGCCGGGATCCTCGCCGATCTCCTCGCCGCGAGCCGCGAGGTGTTCGCCTCCGAGGTGGAGAGGCGCGTCTTCCGCAGGGTCTCCCGCCTGCTGATCCGGGAGCCGGACCTGCTGCAAGTGGTGGCGCAGCAGGAGCGCGCCCTGGTGGAGTCCCTCAGCGCCGCCCTGCAGGAGCGGGGGGCTCTGGGCCACCTGCAGTCGCTCGTCGTGGCCGAGGTCGTGACCATGGCCTGGCGAGTGGCGTGGAAGTCCTTCGCCCGTGAGGAGCTCGAGGGGCGGGAGTGCGACCCGCTGGCCCTGTTCGACGACACGGTGCGCGAACTGGGCGGCCTGCTGGACGGCTGACGGCCCCCACCCTGGAGTGGGGGCCGTCAGCCGGGCCCGCGGGGTTCAGCCCTCGGTGGGCTCCCAGCCGAACGGCATGAGGACACTCTGCAGCTCGCAGTAGGCGTCCAGCCCCTCGGGGCCGTTCTCGCGGCCCAGGCCCGAATTCTTGAATCCGCCGAAGGGCGCGCTCGGGTCGAAGGCGTACCAGTTGATGCCCATCGTGCCGGTGCGCACCCGCTGCGCCACGGCGAGCGCGGCGTCGGGGTCGGCGGAGTACACCGCGCCGGCGAGGCCGAACTCGGAGTCGTTGGCGATCTGCACGGCCTCGTCGACCGTGTCGTACGCGATGACCTGCAGGACCGGCCCGAAGATCTCCTCCTGGGCGATCGTCATGGAGTTGTCGACGTCCCGGAACACGGTCGGCTGGACGTAGGCGCCCTCGGCGACCCCCTCGGGCAGGCCCTCGACCTTCCCGCCGCCGTAGGCGATGGTCGCGCCCTCCTCGACACCCTTGCGGATGTAGCCCTCGACGGACTGCTTCTGCTTGTGGTTGGCCAGCGGGCCGAAGGCGGTGCCGTCGTCGGCCGGGTCACCCACGGGCATGGCCTTGACGTTCTCGACCAGCGCATCGACGACCTCGTCGTACTTCGACCGCGGCGCGAGGATGCGGTTCTGCGACACACACGCCTGGCCGGAGTTCATGAGCGCGGAGAACACCATGGTGCCGGCGTGCGCGGCGATGTCCGCGTCCTCGAGCACGATGGCGGCGCTCTTGCCACCCAGCTCCAGCGAGCACCGCTTGAGGCTCTGGGCGGCGATCCCGGCGATGTGCTTGCCCACGCCGGTGGAGCCGGTGAACGAGATCTTGTCGACGTCCACGTGGGAGACGAGGTGGTCGCCCACCGAGCTGGGGCCGGTGACCACGGACAGCACACCCTCGGGCAGCCCGGCCTCACGGAACAGGTCGGCCAGCCACAGCGCGGACAGCGGCGTGGCCGAGGACGGCTTGAGGACCACCGAACTGCCGGACAGCAACGCGGGCGCCAGCTTGGCGGTGTTGAGGTAGAGCGGGACGTTCCACGCCGTGATGGCGGCGACGACGCCGACGGGCTGGCGGGTGACCACGGAGGCGCCGAAGTCGCCGTGGCGCACCTCGGACCACGGGAAGGTCTCGGCCAGGCGGGCGTAGTAGCGCAGCACGCCCAGGGTCGGCGTCACCTGGATCATGGCGGCGGTGCCGGGCGGGGTGCCCATCTCGTCGGAGAGGATCTGGCACACCTCTGCCTGGCGCTCCTCGAGCATGTCGGCCACGCGTGCCAGCAGGGCGCCGCGCTCGGCGGGCGGGGTGGAGCGCCACACGCCGGACTCGAACGAGTCGCGCGCCTGGCTGACCATCTCGTCCAGGTCCTCGGTGGTGGTCTCGGCGACCCGGCCCACGACGGCGTTGGTGGCCGGCGAGGTCACCTCGAGGACGCCGGTGGTGATGGGATCGGTCCAGCGGGTGCCGGAGAAGAGCTTGTCATGGACGACGACCACGGGAGGACCTCCGGGAGGTAGAAAACAAGAACGTGTTCCACCTCACTGTAGTCGAGGGTCCGCCGCGGCGTGGGTGCCTACTCAGCCCGCAACACCAGAACCAGATTGGACACGAGCGCCTCGCGGACGCCGGGCACCCGCACCAGCCACCACGCCCACCGCGGGTGGTAGCGCGGGAACGCCGCCAGCAGCTCGCCCGAGGACGTGCTGCGCGCCCACTCGAGCCCCTCGGCGCACCCCACCTCGAACAGCGATTCCCCGTAGACGTTCTTCGGCGGGCGGCCGTGGCGCCGCTCGTACATCCGCCGTGCCCGCTCGCCGCCGAGGTAGTGGGTCAGCCCCATCTCATGGCCGCCGAAGGGTCCGTACCAGAGCGTGTAGGAGACGACGACGAGGCCGCCCGGTCGCGTGACGCGGCACATCTCCTCGGCCATCGTCCAGGGCTCGGGGACGTGTTCGGCCACATTGGACGAGATGCAGACGTCGACGGCATCCGACCTGATCGGCAGCGACATGCCGCTGCCGCGGATCGAGCCCGCCTGGTCCAGGCCCGCGGCCGACATCTCGCCGACGTCCGGCTCGACCGACACGTACCGCGCCCCCTCGGCGGCGTAGGCATCCGAGAAGTAGCCCGGCCCGCCGCCGACGTCCAGCACCGTGAGCCCCGGCAGCCTGCCGGTGCCCGGCCCGGTGCCCGGCTCGGCCGCCCGGTCCCCCGAGCGCTCCCACAGGTCGGCCACCAGTTCCACCGTGTCGTGGGCCAGGCCGGAGTAGAAGACGTCCGGGGCGGACTGCTCGAGCGGGAACGAGCGCAGTAGTCCGAGCGACCGCCCGAGGGTGGCGCGGCGGGCCACCGAACGCAGTGCGGTCGAGCGGTGGAGCGGGTCGGTGATCACGGCGGTGACGATACCGGCGGCAGCGCTGACCACCCCGTCGGCGGTCCCGCCGCCCGCGTACAGTGTCCGCGTGGCTCGAATCCTGCTGCTGTGCTGGCGCGACAGCACCCATCCCCAGGGCGGCGGCAGCGAACGCTACCTCGAACACGTCGCCGACGGCCTCGCCGACGCCGGGCACACCGTCATCTACCGGACCTCACGCTCGCGGGGTGCGGCCCGCTCCACCACGACCGGGTCCGGGGTGACGTTCAGCCGGGCCGGTGGGCGCTTCACGGTCTACCCGCGCGCCCTGCTGGCCATCCTGTTCGGCAGGGTCGGACTGGGGCCGCTCGGCTCGCTGCGGCGGCCCGACGTCGTCGTCGACACCCAGAACGGCGTCCCCTTCTTCTCCCGCCTGGCCACCACGGCACCCGTCGTGGTCCTGGTCCACCACATCCACCGCGAGCAGTGGCCGGTCGCCGGGTGGCTCGTCGCGCGGATCGGCTGGTGGATCGAGTCGCGGCTGTCCCCGTGGGTGCACCGGCGCAGCCAGTACGTCACCGTGTCGCTGCCGTCCGCCGACGAGCTCGCCGGGCTCGGCGTGGACCCCGCCCGGATCGCGGTGGTGCGCAACGGCCTCGACCCACTGCCGGCCGGCATCGAGCCCGGCGGGCCGGCCACCCGAGTCGGCGGCCCCCGTCTGGTGGTGCTGTCGCGCCTGGTGCCGCACAAGCACGTCGAGGACGCCCTCGACGTCGTCACCACCCTGCGCGCGAGCCGCCCCGACCTGGTGCTGGACGTCATCGGCAGTGGCTGGTGGTCCGACCGCCTCCGTGAGTACGCCGCCGAGCGCGGGCTCCTCGTCCCCGCGCCGGGCTCGGGTGCCGGCACGGGCCCCGGCCCGGACGCGGGTTCGGTCGTGTTCCACGGGCACGTCGACGAGGCCACCAAGCACCGCATCCTCGCCGGCGCCACCGTCCACCTCATGCCCTCGCGCAAGGAGGGCTGGGGCCTGGCCGTGTCCGAGGCCGCGCAGCACGGGGTGCCCACCGTCGGCTACCACCACGCGGCGGGACTACGCGACTCGATCGACGACGGCGAGACCGGCGTCCTCGTGGACGATGTCGCGGCCATGACCCTGGCCACCGACCGCCTGCTCGCCGACCCCGACCTGTGCGGACGCATGGGTGAGGCCGCCCGCCGCAAGGCCGCGGGGATGTCGTGGCCCGCCACCGGATCGGCGATGGCGCAGGTCCTCCGGGCCGTCACCGAGGGCCGGCGCGTGAGCGGTGTGATGAGCCGTGAGGTCACCGGCGACGCCGACCGCGCCCGCGGCTGACCACCCCGCCGAGCGCGACCGCCCCACCGAGCGCCAGCGTGAGCAGCCACAGCGCGTGCGCCGCCAGCACCACCGCGCGGGCCGGGCCCGGGGCGGCGGGCTCGGCGGCCGCCTCCCATCGGGCATCGGCCCCGCCCGGCCCGTTCGGCGGGCTCAGCTCGTGCAGGACGAGTTCGGGACCCGCGAACCTCGTCGTCGTCGGTGCCCACGGCGTCCCGGCCAGCACCCGTTCCGACTCGCCGCGGGGGCCTGCGGAGGTGCGCTCGTCGAGCACCCACCGCACCCCCAGGTCGATCAGGGCCCGCGGATCGTCCCCTCGCAGCAGCGCCTCGGCCGCCCGCCGCGCGCGATCGCCCTCGCCCGGCACCGCCGCGGCATCGTCGCCTGCCGCTCCGCCCACGACCAGGTCGCCGGGCACCAGCACACGGGTGTCGAGCAACCGGGGCGCCGGGTCGAGCACCGCCGCGCCACCGGCCCACAGCGGCGTCGACCGGAACGACCCCGCCGGCAGGACCAGCAGGTCACCGGGCCTGCCGTCGACGATCCGCGCCACCTGCTCCCAGTCCTGCCCGTAGACGACCGGCCGCAGGTGGTCCCGCAGGGCGGTCGGGGCGTCGGGCACGGCGGCGACGGCCACCGCGGTGAGCAGCAGGCCCGCTCCGGCCGGTCGGAGTCGCCCGGCCGGTGCTCGAGTGGCCTGTGCACGGGTGGCCGGGTCCGGGCCGGCCAGCTCGCGGGCGGCGAAGCCCAGCGCCAGCACGGTCGCCGGGAGCGCCAACGCGACGCACTTCTGGGTGTCGCGCAGCAGGCCCGCGCCCGGGACGGCGGAGACGAAGGCGTCCATCACGACCAGGCCCGGCCCCGTCGCGGCGGCCGCCACCAGCAGCCACGTCCCGACCGCCAGGGGCACCGTCGCCCGCACCACCGGGTCGCGGCGCGCCCGCCACAGGCCGGGAGCCGCCAGTGTCCACACCAGGAGCACCAGCACGAGCGCCGCGGCCGTCCACCACGTCGTCCGCGACGGCGGCACCGCCTCCGAGTTCCAGATACCGCCCAGGGCGACGACGGACCCGAGGGTGCCGATGCCGGGCTCGGCGCGGGCGGCGAACGCGCTCACGCCCGTGGCGGCGGTCGGCGCGGTGCCGGTCCCGGCCGGGGCGAGCGCGGTCGCGAGCAGCCACGGCAGCGCGGTCACCACGGCCATGGCGGCCAACGGCAGCGCCGCCCGGGTGCGTCGGCCCGGCCGCGCGGCGGAACCGGCACCGGCACTAGCACCGCCACCGCCACTGACCAGGGACACCACCGCGGCGACGACCGCGAGGACCCAGCCCGTCGGCGTGAGGCCCGCCGCGGCCAGCGCCGCGCACGCCGCCGCCACCCGGCGCCGGCCGGGAGCCCCACCGAGCGCGCCACCGAGGGCCCGAGACGGGGCCAGCAGCACCGGCATCGACATCACCGCCGCCGCCCCGGCCAGCACCGACCAGTGCCCCTGCAGCAGCCGCTCCACCACGAACGGGTTCCACACCGCCCCCACCACGGCGGGCAGCCGCAGCCAGAGCCCGGGCAGCCCCGCGGCCCCGTCGCCGGGCAGGATCCGGCGCACCAGCGCCCCCGCAGCCACCGCCAGCCAGATGCAGAACACGGCGGTGAGCACGCCGGTCAGCGGCCATACCGGCAACCCCACCGCCTGCAGCCCGCGGGTCGCCCACACCACCGCCACGTCCTGGGGCACCGCCCGCGCCGCCGACTCCCCCAGCCCGAGCGCGGCATCCGACAGCGGCGGCGACGGGGTGGCCACCCAATCCCTGAGCAGCGGGAACCCGGGCCTCGCCAGCCCCGCCAGCAGCAGGGCGGTCACCACCGCACCCACGGCCGCATCGACCGCCGCATCCCGCACGGCGTCCCGGCCCGCGGGTCGCGTGATCTCGCGACGAGAACCGAGAGCCGAGGACATGCGCTCATTCCACCACGCATGGCGTGCGGGCCCGACCGCCGCCGCGCGGCCGGCCCGGCGGCGGCCAGCCACCGGGCCACCGCGGCGGCCCCCTACGATTCCCGGTGTGGACCATCAGGCGCGCGAGGCAGCACCCGGCTCCGCCACCAGGCGCTTCCTGACCGGCGCGGGAGCGGTGACGGCCGGCTCGATGCTGGCCAACATCGCCGCCTACCTGCTGCACCTTCCGGCCTCCCGGTGGCTCGGCCCCGAGGGGTACGGCGCGTTCGCCGCCTTGCTGTCCGCGCAACTCCTGGTGGCCGTGCCGTCGCTGGCGCTGCAGGCGGTCGTCGCCCGCGAACACGTCCGCGGGGTTCCGCACGACGTGCTGCGGACGCTCGGCAGGCGCGTCGCGCTCCTGGTCGCGGTGGTCGCCGCGCTGGCGGTCGTCCCGGTGTCGCTGCTGCTGGACACCCCCCTCCCGGCCACCGCCGCCGCGCTGGCCCCAGGCCCGGTGCTCTGTCTGCTCACCACCGAGCAGGGCCTGCTGCAGGGCGCCGAGCGGTTCCGCGCCCTCGGTGGAGTGCTCGCCCTGGCCGGCGCCGGCAAGGTGGTGCCCGCCGTCGCGGTCCTCGCCGCGGGCGGGGGCGTGGGGCTCGCGCTCGCGGCCGGGGCCGTCTGCGTGACGGTGGCCTGGGTGGTGGCGACGTGGATCTCGACACGCGGGTCCGAGGCGCGGCGACCGCCGACCGGGACCTCGTCGACCTCACCCGGCGTCGCGGCCGTACTCGCGGCCGGCCAGGTGCAGCTCGTGATGATGGCCTTGACCTCCGTCGACCTGCTCCTCGCACGCGCGCTGCTGTCCCCCGAGGACGCCGGCCGCTACGCGCTCGGGGCGGTCGCCGCCAAGGCCGCGTTCTGGCTGCCCCAGGCCGTGGGCACAGTGCTCTATCCGCGGATGGCCGATCCGGCGGGGCACCGGGGCGCGGTCCGTTCCGCGGTGGGCGTCCTGCTGGGCATCGGTACCGTCGTGGTGATCGGTGCCGCCGCGGCCGCACCGCTCGTGCCGGTGGTCGTCGGCGAGGACTACCGGCCCGTGGCCGGCCTGCTGTGGGCGTTCGCCGCCCTGGGCGTGACGCTGAGCGTGCTGCAGGCGTTCCTGCTGGCGAGCATCGCCTCCGACCGGACGGTGGAGGCCGCGATCGCCTGGTGCGGTCTGGTGCTCACCGCCGTCGCGGTGTGGTTCGCGCCCCGCGACGTCGAGGGCGTCCTGGGCGCGACGCTCGTCGCGGTCGCCCTCACCACGGTCGCCGCCGGCTGGCGGGCGCTCCGCGTCCGCCCCGCCTGAGGCGAGGGCGCCGAGCGGGCCGCGCCCTCGAGCCGAGCCACGTCGCCTGTCCGTTGGCGACTCACCTACGGGATCCGCTAGGTGGCGCGTGATCCGATAGGCGAAGCGGCCGGCGGAGCGGGATCGTCGAGGCCGGCCTCGGGTTCGCAGCGCCCGATCCGAGGGACAGATCGCGGGAGCCGGGCGGCTGGTGTCCCCGACGGTCGCGCGGCGGTCGCGGTCGGCTGTGCGGCGGCTGCGCGACGGTCGCGGGTCCGTCACCCAACGAGAAGAGCGTTCCGCACACTCCCACTCGGGTGTCGTGTGCGGAACGCTCTTGGCGATGCTCCGGGTGCGGCCCCCGCCCCGGTCAGGCGGGCGGCCGCGGGGTCGGACAGGTCAGGCGCGGGTCCGGGTGGTCCGTCCGCCGGTGCGACCGCCGCCGCGCAGGCCCAGCACGAGGCCACCGATCAGCGAGAGCAGACCGAGGATGCCCAGCACGGCCGGGACGACGCGGCCGAAGGTGTTGAGCGTGTCGGCGCTCTCCTGCGCGCCGGCGAGGGTGTTGTCCTGGGTCTCCTCGTTCCAACCGGACTGGAAGCGGACGGCCGTGCGGGTGGGCTCGGACTTCTCCTCCTCCATGCGGGCCTTGTCGTTGAAGAAGGTTTCGGCCTCGTCCTGGTCCTCGGCGAAGAACTGGTAGATGTCCTCCTTGCCGTTGATGATCTGGCCGGTGGCCGGGTTCACGTACACCGTGCGGGTGTTGGTGTAGAAGCGGCGCATGTCGACCTCGCGCTCCGGGTCACCCTCGAGGCCCCACTGGCCGGCCGTCATGCCCTCGCGGCGGTAGCTGGCCAGGACCGACTCCACGGCGGGGTCGTAGCCGTCGGAGATCGAGGCGAAGTGGTCGCGGATCGAGGACCACATGTCGATCGGGCCGAGCTCCTGCGTGAACTCGTAGGCCTCGATCCCACCGACACTCGTCTCCCCGACGAACTCGATCGGGTTGGTGGTGAAGGTGCTGGCGTCGAAGTAGTCGTACGCGCGCTGCTCGGTGTCGAACGGGAACTTGTACTGCAGCCCGTTGCGGGCGAAGCCCGCGGGAGCGGCGTCGTCGCCCCCGCCGGCCACGACCTGCAGGGTGCTGGTGGCCTCGTCGACCGGCATGGCCGACACGCGGTCGACGGTCACACGGTCGACGGTGGCGTTGATCAGGGCCTCGACGTCCTCGCCGCCCGCGATGTCCTCGCGCAGCAGCGACTGGGCGGCCTGCAGGGTGATGACGTCGGAGTCCGACGGCTCGACGGCCATGACACGGCGCTGCGAGTACAGCGGGATGTCGTTGTCGATGAAGCACGAGACCGGGAACGCCTGCTCGGTCTCCGCCTCGGCGGCCTCACCCTCGGGTGCGTCGCCCTCGGCCTCGCCGCCGGCCGCGGCCCCGCCCTCGGGACGGCACTCCGGCCGGTCGGAGTTGAGATCCGTGGGGGTGTTGCCCGCCAGCGCCTTGCCCACGAGGACCGCCCCCGGCGCGACCTCGGTGACCGTCGTGGAGTTGATGTCCAACGGCGTCTTCTTCTGGCCGGGCACCACGAAGAACACGAGTGCCAGTGCGATAGTGATCAAGAATGCGCCGAGCCCGACGAGGACCAGTGCGGGCACTGAGGACCTCCGTCCCGCGGAACTGCTCTGTCGTGCCATCGGTTGTCCTCCTGGAGTCGCGCCCTCGGTCCGTGGGTTACGCCCGGGTAACTTCCCGGGTCGCCTGCCAGACCGGACCATCATCAGGAGAAGATTAACAGTGATGAAGAACGCATTCGGCACCCCCGACCAACGAGTCGGAACTCTCCCTTCCGCGACGGGCTTCGTCCCGGCGCTCGAGGGGCTCCGCGCCGTGGCCGCGTTCGCTGTTCTCACAACACATGTCGCGTTCCAGACGGGGGCCTCGACGGGATCGTTCCTCAACCGGGTCTGGGGTCGGTTCGACCTGTCCGTGGCCGTATTCTTCGCCCTGTCGGGATTCCTCCTGTGGCGCGCGCACGCCCTGCACGCCCGTCGGGGAACCCCGGGGACGGCGCGGTCCGCCCGTGTCTATCTGCGCTCCCGCCTCGTCCGGATCATGCCTGCCTATCTGGTCCTGGTGGCCGCCGTCTTCCTGCTGATCCCCCGGAACGCCCGCAGCTCGGCCAGCACATGGACGTCCAACCTGACGCTCACACAGGTGTTCGTGCCGGATTCCCTGGTGGAGGGGCTCACGCACGCGTGGTCGTTGTCCGTGGAGATGAGCTTCTATCTGGTGCTGCCCCTGCTGTGGTGGGCCCTCGCCCGGTTACGCGGTCGGGCGGCGCGGTGGCGCATCCCGGTGATCGCGGGGGTGGGGGTGGCGAGTCTCGCGTGGGCGCTCGTTCCGTGGTACGACCTCGGCCTGCACGAGCGGATCAACGACCAGATCCTGCCGCCGGCGTTCGCGTCGTGGTTCGCGGCGGGGATGATCCTGGCCGAACTCGCCTGCGCCCCACCCGGCCGCGCGGCGGCACTGGCCCGTCACCGGCACGCGCGGTGGGGGTGGTGGGCGGTCGCGGCCACCGCGTTCCTCGTGAGCACGGCGCCGCAGTGGTTCGCCGAGGGCTTCGTCCACCCGGCGGGCCCGGAGTTCGCGGCCCGCACCGCGCTGGGCGCGATGGTCGCGTTCTGCCTGCTCGCCCCGGTCGCACTGGCCCCCGCGGTCCCGGACGACGGCGGCCCGCACTTCGCGGTCCTGGGCTCGACCCTGTTCACCACGCTGGGCCGGTGGTCGTACGGCGTGTTCCTGTGGCATGTGCTGGTGCTGCATTTCGCGTTCCAAATCGCCGCGGTGCCCATGTTCTCCGGACAGATGCTGCGGGTCTGGGTGGTCACCGCGGTGGTCTCGACGGTGGTCGCGGCCGCCGGTTACGCGCTGGTGGAGGTCCCTGCCGGGCGCTGGCTGGCACCTCGACGCGCACCGCGCGGGCGGCCCGCGGACGGCCAGCTCGCGGCCAACCCGGCGCACACGAGTCCGGCCACCGTCGCGACCTGAGGACCCCACCCGTCCCCGGCGTAGCCGAGTGGATCCGGCCAGGGCGCGCGGGCCAGCAGCGCGGCACCGGCGACGATCCCCACCCCGGAGCCGACGACCAGCAGGGTCCGCGCGTTCCCCGCCCCCAGATGGCGGCTGGCCACCAGGGCGCCGACGGTCAGGCCGGCGGTGAGCCCGAGCCCGACCGGTCCGGCCACCGCGAATCCGACCCCGGCGGTCGCGGCGATCGTCAGCAGTCCGCGGCCCCGCCACGACGTCGCTCGGGTCCCGGCCCTGTCGCGGCTGCCGCGCACGAGGAACAGCAGCAGGACCAGCAGCAGCGCGAGCGGTCCGGTGAGCAGCGCCCAGCGGTAGGGAGCGTCGAGGGGCACGGTGAGCACGAGGGTCGCCCCTGTGGTGGTGGCGGGCAGGACCCACCCCTGTTTCCACCCGTCGACGGTCACCGGGCGCGGGTCGGCCAGCTCGGAGCCGTCGTCGGCGACGAGCCGGGCCCGCCACGCGGGGGTGACGGATTCGGGGATAACCAGGACCCGTTCGCGCGGCGCGGACGGCACGCGGAGTTCGCGCCGCGAGTCGTCCCACAGCGCGGTGGTGACGGCCCGGGTGGGTTGCGGGGCACCGCCGAGGATGGGCGCGGGGCCGCCGCGGGTGCCGCCCGTGCCGGTTCCGGCCGCGGGGTCGACGACGACGAGGCCCACCGTGTCCACGGAGAACGCCTCACCCGGGTCCACCGAGACCTCCTGCGGTCCCGCGGGCAGCGGGACCGAGGAGTCGTCGCAGGGTTCGGCCGTCACCGCGCGACCCTCGAGCAGTGCGCGGCGGGTGGCGGTGATCCGCGTGCCGACGACCCGGTCTCCGATGTGCACCCGCGGCCCGTCCCGGCAGGTCAGCGTGACGGGGTCGTCGTCGGCGGCGGGCAGCGCGCCGATCCGGGCGCCCGTCGGGTCCTGCACCCACACCTCGGCGATTCCGGTGGGCAGCTGTGCGCCGGCGGGGCCGCGCACGTCCCGGGTGTCGTCGACGCGGACGGTGATCCGGTCGGTGTGGTCGGCGGGGACGTCGACGACGACGGAACCGTCCGCCTCCGGGGTGAGCGTGGACAGGTCGACCCGGGTGCGCTGGACGCCGGTGTCGATGGTGATGAGCTCGGGCGCGGCCGGGGTCTCGGAGCGGGGCGCCCAGAGGCGGAGCGAGCCGACGAGCTGGCGACCGGGCAGGCCCAGTGCGAGCGACGGCGCGGGCACGTCCGGTGCGTGCCAGCTGGTGGAGCGGTCACCGTCGACGGCGGCGGACGGCCTGCCCGCGGGGTCGGTCACGAGTGACTCGCCCGTGGCGCGGACCTGTCGGGCGCGGGAGGCCGGGTCGCCGCGCAGCACGTCGTCCAGGGCGGCCCCGGGGCGCGGGCGGACGAGCAGTTGCGGGACCACGGCGGTGGCGGTGGGGACGTCGAGCAGGCGGGCGAACCGGCGCGGCTCCTCGGGGTCGATCGCCAACTCGGGGGCGCAGCGGGCGGCGCCGGTCGCCTCCTCGGCCCCGGCCAGTCCCTCGACCGGGCGGCCACCGTGGACGCAGTCCGAGCGGCCGGACAGTTCCTGGCGCAGCAACCATCCCGACGGGGGCCGCGAGTCCTCGGGCCGGTCCGGCAGGGCGATGGTCCGCAACAGCGGGAGGTCCTGCCCGCCCGCGGTCAGCCCGATCTCGGAGACCTCGAAGTAGGTGCCGCGACCGCCGTCCGCGAAACCCGTCACCGTCACCCGGACCCGCTGCGTGGCGCCGGGCGGCAGCGGCACGGTGGTCTCCTCGCCCACCGACGGGAACACCGTGGTGGTGCCGGTGTCGGTGCGCACCTGCAGGGTGCTGACCTGCGGGCCGGCGACCGGGGTCGGGATGGTCAGCGTGAGCACGCCGCGGTCGACGGGTTCGGGGAGCTCTATCTCCATCCATTCGCCGAACGCCGACCCGTACCCGCCGGAACGCCAGGCGGTCCCGGGATCACCGTCGACGGCGGCCGCGACGGAGTTCGACGGCCGCACCGGCCCGGTCTGGGCCGAGTCGGAGGCCGAGGACGACACCGCCACCCGGGCATCCCACCACCGGGCCCGGGTCAGGGGCGGATCGTCCGGCGCGACCGTGGCCGCGTAGTCGGGGACCGTCCCGCGGCTGCGCCGGGGGTCGCCGTCGGCGCGGACGGCGGACGAGTTGTGATCGAGGCGCCCGAAGTCGGTCTCGCGGTCGGTCGGCGAGTCGGTGAGAACCGGGGCGGTGGAGTTCAGCGGCCGAGGACGCGGGAACGGGTCGGAGGCCGGGTCGACCCCGGCCGCGAGGGCGTCGGCCTCGAGCAGGCGCGTGACCCGGGACGGCGAGCCGATCGAGTCCTGCGCCGCCAGCAGATCGTCCAGCCGGGACAGCGCCTCGGGCCCGCCCGCGACGACCGGCAGGTCGCGGACCTCCACAGTGTAGGGGGCCGTGGCCGACCGCGCCGGTCCGGGCGGCGTCGCGTCCGATCCCAGTCGGGAGTCGACCCGGTAGATCTCGATCGCCGGATAGGCCGGCCGCAGCCCGGAATCGGGGACCACGACCACCTCGTCGTCGTCGTCGTCCTCACTCCCGCCGTCTCCGTCCCCGACCCGGGATCCCCCGACGGGGTCGCCGAACTCGGCGACCTTCACCAGCCCCGGCGAGCCGTCGATCGCCTGGTGCACCAACGCCGGGCGCGGCGCCGCGGAGTCCTCCGACAGGTCGTTGCGCACCACCAGAAACCCCACGCCCAGCGACGCCAACGTCGCGGCCATCCCCGGCGCGGCGCGACCGTCCGCCAGCCGGCGCTGCACGGCGTCGAGGGCACGGATCGCGGGGGCCGGCTGCAGCGGCACGGAGTCGCGGACCGCCCAGGGTGTCCCGGCCAGCGGCTGCAGGGGTTCGTCGCGGGTGACACCCCACACCTGACGGCCGAACGACGCCCCGGGGACCACGAGCGCGCGGGTGGTGGCGGCCGGATCGTGGTCCCCGTCCGCGCCGGGCCGGTCCACCGGCGCGTTCTCCGACAGCCACGCGGCAGCGGCGGGCCAGTGGTCGGGCAGCGCCTCGTGGGCCCCGACCGGCGCGAGCCGCCCCAGCCACGCCGGGGCGAGAGACACGCCCGCCGCCAGCACGACGACCATCGCCACGGCCACGGGCCGGTGACGCTCGGGGTGCGACACCGCGTCGACGACCCGGGCCCGGGCGGGGCGGTCGCCGACGAGCCCCGCGAGCAGACGGGACAGCAGGTGGGCGACGCCCAGTACCAGCGGCAACCGCAGCAGCGGCTCGAACTTGTGGACGTTGCGCAGCGCGGCACCCGGGCCGTCGAGGAAGGCGCGCAGCGTCTCGGCGAGGCCGCCGCCGGCCGGTCCGACCCACGGTGCCGCCATCGCCACCAGCCCGACGGCCGCGATCACCAGCAGCCGACCGCGCGCGGGCATCCCGCGCCACAGCAGCCCCACGACCCCGGCTGCCGCGAGCGCCCCGGTCGCCAGGGCGAACACCGGCTCGCTCGTGAGGTCCGCCCCGGCGGTCCGGTCGGTCGAGACGAACGGCACCCACGTCGCGGCGCCGCGCAGCACCTCGGTCACCGAGGACCAGCGGGTGGTGACCTCGGCGGACTCGATGTGGTCGAGGAACGGCGGCGAGACCCGGCCGAGCAGCACCAACGGCACCGCCCACCACACGCACACCGCCACGGACAGCGGCATCCACCACGCGGCCAGCCGACCCCACGTGCGATTCGGACGGTGCAGGGCCCACCACAGGATCGCGGGCAGGCAGGCGGCGGCGGTGGCGACGGCGTTGACGGCGCCCATGAGCGCCAACGCGAGCGCGGCACCGGCCCCGCCCCGCCGCGGCGACATCCGCCCCTGCAGGACCCGGATGACCGGCAGCAGCACCCAGGGGGCGAGGGCGACAGGCCAGATCTCCGACGAGATCGACCCGAGATCGCCGAGCATGCGCGGCGCGAGAGCGTAGAGGACTCCCGCCACGACCCGGGTCTGGCGGGTGCCGACGCGCAGGGCGGCGGCCACGCGGACCACGCCGGTGAAGGCGACGGTGAGCACGACGGCCCACCACAGGCGTTGAGTCAGCCAGGCGGGCATCCCGACCAGGTCGAACAGTGCGAAGAAGGGCCCCTGGGGGAACAGATAGCCGTACGCCTGGTTCTGGACCTGGCCGCCGAAGGACAGCCCGGTCCAGAGGTGAGTGGCCTGGGCGAGGAAGCGCCCGGGGTCCACGACGAGGTCGTACTTGGTGTCCGGGACGACCAGGCCCGGGGCCTGGAGGCAGGCCAGCAGGAGGAAGGTAAGGAACGCGACGACCGCGTCACGCGCGCCGGCGCCGAGACGGACCCCGCTGATCACCTACGCCGGTGTGAGGGCTCGACGGCGGCGCGGGGTCAGCGCGCGCCGTATTCGACCTGGCCGAGCAGGGCCTGGTCGGCGGGCGGCTGCGCCACCTCGGGGATGGAGTTCTCGGCCATGGCGGAGCTGACTCCGAAGGCGACGATGCCGCCGAGGACAATTCCGCCGACTGCGCTGGCGAGCGCTCCGGTACCGAAGCTCATCGGGTTCTCCCTGCGGTTCACGTGACAGTGTCTTCCGGTGGTGCCGTGGAGCACACCGACGCCGGAAGAGTAGCACCCACCTCACGTCAGATCGGTGGAGCGGCTCCCATAAGTCCTTACCGGCGGGTAAGTTGGTGGCATTCGACACCGCGCCCGCCGGGAGGAGACCTGTGACCACGGGGACCAAACGCATCCCACGCGCGATCCGCGAGCAACAGATGCTCGATTCCGCGATCAGCGTGTTCTCCGATCTCGGCTACCGGTCGGCCTCGATGGACACCATCGCCCGTCACGCGAGCATCTCCAAGCCGATGCTGTACCTCTACTACGGCTCCAAGGAGGAGTTGTTCGCCGCGTGCGTGGTCCGCGAGTCCGGCCGGCTCATCGACCACCTCACCACCGCCGCGACCGGCAGCGCCGGCCCGCGGGGGCGACTCCAGGGAGTCGTCGAGGCGTTCCTGGAGTTCGTCGATGAGCACACGGACTCGTGGAACGTCGTCTACCGTCAGGCCTTCGCGGAACCCCAGTTCCGGGAGGAGGTCGAGAAGACCCGGTCGGTCCTGGTGGACCTGACCACCGACCTGCTCGAGCAGAACTCGGTCGACCAGCGCAGTCGCGAGGTGCTCGAGGTGGTCGCCACCGCCCTCGTCGGGGCGGGCGAGGCCGTCGCGGACCGCGTCGCGCACCGCTCGATCCCCCGATCGGTGGCCGCCGGGGTCGTCGTCGAGCTCGCCTGGCGTGGCCTCGCGGGCGATCCAGCGAAGTCACTCACCACCGCCACAGAGGAGAAGCCGTGACCGACTCGTCCACTGCCACCGCCCGCCGGTCCGAGGCCGCCCGGACCCTCAGCCCGGTCGATCTCGCCAAGGGTCTGCCCTCCCTCACCGCCGACCTGCCGTCGGTCCTCAACGGGTTGCGCATCGTGCGTACGTCCCGCAGCAGCCACAAGGTGTCGATCGGCCGGCGCTTCCAGAAGCTCGCGGCGGCCCGGCCCGACGCACCGTTCCTCAAGTTCCTCGGCTCCGAGGTCTCCTACGGTGAGGCCAACCGGCGGGCGAACCGCTTCGCCGAGGTTCTCAGGGCGCGCGGGGTCGAGCGGGGTGACACCGTCGGCATCTGCATGGTCAACCGCACCGAGGTCCTGCTCGCGATCCTGGGCGCGGTCAAGGTCGGCGCGTCGGTGGGCCTGCTCAACCACCAGCAGCGCGGGGAGGTCCTCGACCACTCGCAGAAGATCCTCGGATCCAAGCTCGTCCTGGTCGGCGCCGAGTGCGCGGAGGCGGTCCAGTCCGTGCCCCGCGAGAACTGGATCGGGGAGCTCGTCGCCGTCAGCTCCCAGGTCGACCTGCCCTACCGCGAGTTCACCGCCGGGCACCGTCCGGAGGAACTGTCCGACCTGACGTGGCTGGAGGACGAGCTCGAGGCGCTGGGCGACGACGTGGGTGAGGTCAACCCGCCGGAGGCCGACGAGACCGTGGGCGAGGAGACGGCGTACTACGTCTTCACGTCGGGGACGACGGGCCTGCCCAAGGCCTCGACGATGTCCCACTACCGCTGGAACAAGGCGATGGCCGGGTTCGGCCTGTCGGGTGTGCGGCTGAAGAAGGACGACGTCCTGCTCTGCCCGCTGCCGATGTACCACAACAACGCGCTCACCGTGGCCCTCGGCTGCGTCCTAGCCTCCGGGGCGTGCCTGGCGATCGAGGAGCATTTCTCCGCGACCAAGTTCTGGGACCAGGCCCGCGCGGCCGGGGCCACGGCCGCGATCTACATCGGCGAGATCTGCCGGTACCTGCTCAACCAGGACCCCGGCCCGGGCGATCGTGACCACTCCGTCCGCGTGATGACCGGCAACGGCCTGCGGCCCGAGATCTGGGACGAATTCCAGGAGCGGTTCGGGGTGGGCCGGATCTGTGAGTTCTACGCGGCCAGCGAGTGCAACATCGCCTTCGTCAACGCCTTCAACGTTCCCCGGACCACCGGTTACTGCCCGATGGACTTCGCGATCGTCGACTACGACCCCGAGACGGGCGAGCCCCGCCGCGGTGACGACGGCCGGCTGACCCGGGTGGGCAAGGGGAAGACCGGCCTGCTGATCAGCGGCATCTCCGACTCGCAGCCCTTCGACGGATACACCGACAAGGAGGCCACGGAGAAGAAGATCGTCCGCGACGCCTTCAGCGACGGCGACGCGTGGTTCGTCTCCGGTGACCTCATGCTCAACCAGGGGCTCAAGCACGCGTCCTTCGTCGACCGTCTGGGGGACACCTTCCGCTGGAAGGGCGAGAACGTCGCCACCACCGAGGTCGAGGCCGCGGTCAGTTCCCTCCCCGAGGTGGACCAGGCCGTGGTCTACGGCGTGGCCGTGCCCGACGCCGACGGCAAGGCGGGCATGGCGGCGGTGCGCCTGCACGACAAATCCGACTTCGACGGCGCGGCACTGGCCGAGCACCTACGGGCATCGCTGCCCTCGTACGCGGTGCCCCTGTTCATCCGGCTGTCCAAGGAGCTCGAACACACCTCGACCTACAAGAGCCGCAAGACCGAACTCCGCGAGCAGGCCTTCGACACCTCGAAGTTCGACGACCCGCTCTACGTGTTGTCCAAGGAGAAGGGGTACGTCCCGTTCTACGATGGCGCGGAGAACGACGTCGTCGCCGGCACCGCCTGAGATTTACTGCCTGAACCCCGGGCCGACCGGCTCCCCCGACCAGGAGGTCCCGCCGCCGCATGCCCAGCCCCCGATCGTCCGGCCGCCGCTCGCCCGGTCGCCGCGCCCGGCCCGATCTGTCCCGCCGGTCCCTGCTGGTCGGCTTGTCCGCGGTTCTCGGCGGGGCGGCGGGGTGGGCGTTGACCTCGGTGATCGCCGGGGATGACGACGACGAGGAGTTCGCCTCCGGCCAGGGTTCGGACTCGGTGGCACCGCGCCCGTACGTTGCGCCGGAGGGCGCCGTCCGGGTGCGGGAGCCCCGTCGCTTCTACTACACCGATCCGGGCGACACCGACGGCCAGACGTTCGGCGACCTGTACCTGCCCGATTCGGCCAACCCGGCGCTGCCGGTGGTGGTGCTCATCCACGGCGGAGGTTGGCGGGACTCGCTCGGCCTGGCGTACATGGAGAACCATGCGCGCGACCTGGCGTCCTTCGACGTAGCTGTGTGGAACGTCGAGTACCGCCGGGTGGACTCCGGTGGCGGCTGGCCCACCACCGTGGCGGACGTCTGCGACGCGGTGGACCACCTCGTCGAGGTCTCCGCCCGGGTCGACGACCGGCTCGACCTGCGTCGCGTGGTGGTGGCCGGGCATTCCTCCGGCGGCCATCTCGCGCTGTGGGTCGCAGGGCGGGCCCGGCTGCCGTCCTCGCTTCCGGGGTCGCGACCCGCGGTGCCCGTCTCCGGCTGCGTCTCCCTGGCCGGGGTGGCGGACCTCCTCGCGGCCGAGCGCGCCGGCGACCGCTACGTCCACGAACTCCTCGGCGGCCGGCCGGACGATCGCCGCCAGCGCTACGTTGACGCCTCGCCGACGACCCACCTGCCCACGGGCCTGCCGGTGGTGTGCGTCCACGGCCGCGACGACAAGGTCGTGCCCCCCGAGCAGTCGGAGGCGTACGTTCGGGCGGCCCGCCGCGCCGGGGACCCGGCCCGCGTCTCGCTCGTGCCGGGCGGCCACGACCCGTGGGGCGACATCACCGGCACCGTGTGGCACGACACCCGCGACACCCTGCTCTCCATGGCGCGCCGCAGTCCCAACCCGGCGGGCTAGTTCCAGCCGGTGTCCACCCGGATCCGTTCGAGCCTCCGGTACGCGATCAGCCAGCGCCCGTCCACCCGGCGGTAGCGCTCGTGGTAGTGCCCCCAGCCGTGGAGCCAGCGCTCGCGGCCGTCGACCGACCACCACAGCCGGTCCTCCATCGCCCAGACGCCGGTGGCCGTGGCCTCGCCGGTGGTCGGGTCCGGGCCCGTCAGCTCCAGCAGCGGGGTGTGCCCGTGGTGGACGCTCGTCACCGGGTTCGGCCCGTCGAGGGTGTCGCGGATCGCGGCGGTGAGCGCCTCGCGACCGCGCACCTGCGCGGCACCGCCGCTGGCGGCCCAGGATTCGCTGACCACGTCCTCGGTGTGGCACGGACCGTAGCCGTCCCACTGCTTGGTGTCCATGACGTACAGGCGGCGGGCGAAGACGGCCCGGATCGCCTCGAGGTCTGCGGCGGTGCCAGCCGACCCGACCCCGCTCACGTCGTGTAGTCGGCGTTGATCGAGATGTACTCGCGGGTGAGGTCGCAGCCGTAGACCGTGCAGCTCCCGTCGGCGGCGCCACCCTCCACTCCCAGGTCGACCGCGATGGTGACCTCCTCGGCCTGCATGATCTCGGTGAGCCGTTCGAGCTCGGCCTCGCCCGGGAACGCGGGATACGTCTCGAGGTCGCCGAACACGATCCGCACCCGCTCGGGGTCGATGTCCGTGTCGTCGTGACACTTGCCGATCGCCATCGCCACCCGGCCCCAGTTGGGGTCGGCGCCGTGCACCGCGGTCTTGACCAGTGGGGAGTTGAGGATCGCCTTGGCGACCCGCTTGGCCTGCGCGCGGTCACGCGCGCCGGTCACCTCGACGGTCAGGAGTTTGGTGGCGCCCTCGCCGTCGCGCGCCAGCTGGCGGGTCAGGTCCAGGCAGATCGCCGCGAACGCCTCGCGCAGTTCGTCCTCCCCGACCGGGTCACCCGACCCGCTCGCCAACGCGATCGCGGTGTCGGAGGTCGAGGTGTCCGTATCGACGGACAAGCAGTTGAAGGTCTCGTCCACCGCGGCCCTGAACGCGGCGTCCAGCACACCCGGCTCCACTGCGGCATCGGTGAACAGCACCGCGATCATCGTCGCCATGTCCGGTTCGATCATCCCGACGCCCTTGGCGATGCCCACGATCTCAGCCGTGCCGCCCGTCGTCGTCGTCATCTCCACCCGCGCGGTCTTGGGGTGGGTGTCCGTGGTCATCATCGCGCCGGCCAGGGCGACGGCGTCGGCATCGAACTCGGCGTCGGCCAACCCGTCGAGGTGCGTGCGCAGCAGGTCCATCGGGTAGCGCCGCCCGATGACCCCGGTGGAGGCGATGAGCATCTCCTCCGGCTCGGCGCCCACCGCGCCGGCCGCGTGCTCGAGCACCTCGCGCGCGTCGGCCATGCCCTGCTCACCGGTCGCGACGTTGGCGTTCTTGGCCACCACCACGACGCCGCGCGCCCGACCGCTCTGTGCGTTGGCGCGGCTGAGCACGACCGACGGGCCGGCGAAGAGGGACCGGGTGAACACCGCGGACGACGCCGGGGAGGGGCCGTCGTTGACGACGACGAAGACGTCATCCCCGCGCTCGCGCAGTCCGGCGGCACCCGCGCGGGCGCGGAAGCCCTGCGGGAGCGGGATCGTCTGGGCGGTGTCGGCGGCGTTCGGCGGCGTCATGGCCACCATTCTCCCCCGTACCCGCCCGCGGTGGCACCCGGGCGTCCGATGGCCCGTCTAACGCGTCCCCGCTCCCCGAGTTTTTTCGCGAATGTGACTCCCCTAACAAAAGAAAGTTCGAGAGGCTCATTATCTGCGTGGATAAAGACATGTGTGCTGTCCCGGGGGCCCCGAAACCGAGCTGTAGGTAGAAATTCCGCGATCGCTGCGTAACGTCCTCCAGCGGATTCGGGATGTACATCGCGAGTCCGAAAGCAGGACTGCACCACGAGTGCGGCGCACCCTCGCGCCGCCCGCAGACGAAAGGATCATCACATGATCGAGCAGATCTTCACCGGTTTCCTCAACTTCTTCAACAGCCTGATCGGCACCGGCTCCACCGCCGCCGAGGGCTTCGTCAACACCGGCTCCGCCGCTGCCGAGGGTGTCTACGGCACCGTCACCGGCTCGCTCGGCAACGTCGTGGGCTCGCTCTGAGCTGAGTGACGCTGGACCCGCGAGGTCCTGGTCGCATTCAACGCCGACATTCTCTTTCGAGAATGTCGGCGTTGTGCATTTATCAGCCCATTCTTCTCCCGCCTTCCGGGCTTTTCCGGGAAAGCCCGGCACGCCTTTCGGCAATGAATGTGGCGCAGATCACATTAAACCGCGAGTGCCTGCCAACCAGCGAAAGTAAAGAGCTTTCCCCGTGAACCGCCCGCGCGCGACACTGATCCGGGTGAATCCTGCTGCAGCCCTACGTAGCGTCCAGAGGTGAGTTCCCGATGAGCCCCGAGCCCACCGGGAACCACGCACACCGATCGACGCACCAGGCGTCGCATCCCCGACGAAAGGACCATCTCATGGGTTCCATCGAGACCTTCCTCCCCGGCCTCGCGACCGGCTCCAGCGCTGTCAGCACCGGTTCGCAGGTCGTCGACGGCGGTGCCGACCTGGCCGCCAACGTCCTCCAGTTCTTCGGCGGCCTCGTCAGCACGGTCACCGACGCCCTCGGTTCCTGAGCCGACGCGCCTGACGGCGCCTCGCCCGGGCCCGGCTGCGGTCGGCCCGAGTGCACCGTGAGACCGGCCCCCGCTCCGGCGGGGGCCGGTCTCCGCGTTTCCGCGACCCGTTCTGTCGCGACCCGTTCCGTCCGGAGGCGCCGGTACCGTGGAGACATGGAACTCGACCTGACCCGCCACGTCGCCGCCGACCCCGCGACCGTGTGGGCCGTGCTCGCCGACATCCCGGAGGCGCACCGCACGCTCAGCGGGGTGCAGGCGGTCGAGATCCTCACGCCCGGCCCGTACCAGCCCGGTCTGCGCTGGCGCGAGACCCGCACGATGTTCGGCATGAAGGCCACCGAGGAGATGATGGTGGTGGCCGTCGAGCCGCCGCACTCCACCACGATCGTCGCCGAAAACGGCGGCACCGAGTACAAGACCGTCTTCACTGTCACCCCGGACGCCGACGGTGGCTCGACCCTGCGGATGCGGTTCAGGGCGCACACCGCGCACGCTCCCGCGGTCTCCCGCGTCGTGATGACCGTGATGGGCCGGTTCGCGGAGAAGTCCACCCGCAAGACGATGGAGCAGGACCTGGCCGACATCGCCGCCGAGGCCGAACGCCGGGCCGCCTGACCCCCGCTTTCTCCCGACTCGCCGGGGTCCCCTAACCGCGCTGCTGGACCGCCCGGTCCCAGAGGTCCGCGACGACCTCGGCTGCCGGTCGATCGGCGTAGGCGTCGGCCTCCCGCCAGCGGGAGCCGGCCCACAGCGGCGGCACCTCGGGGTCGCCGGCCTGCGCGGCGGCCTTCCGCATGGGTCCGGTGAGCAGGTGGAGATGCGGGTACGCCGGGGGCGCGGCCGCGTCGAACTCGTCCACGAACTCGTTGACCAGTGACCGTGCGAAGCGGCCGGTGTAGCAGCGGGTCGGCCGCGACTCGGTGAACCGGGGGTCCCCGAGCGCGGCCCGGTGCAGGGCACTCGTACCCGCCTCCGGCGTGCGCAGCAGGACGGTGCCCACCTGGACCCCGTCCGCCCCGGCGGCCAGAACGGCGGCGACGTCCTCGGGCGTACTGATCCCGCCCGCCGCCACGAACTCCGTCTCCGGCAACTCCTCGCGCACCGCCCGCACCAGTGCCAGCGTCGTGATGTCGTCGGGCTCCTCCCCGACCGTCGTCGTGGACCGGTGACCGCCGGCCTCCGCGCTCTGCACCGACAGCCAGTCCGCGCCCACCTCGACCGCACGGCGCGCGTCCGCGACCCCGGCCACCGTGACGACCACGGCCGACCCCACGTCCTGCAACGCCCGGACCACCCCGGGGTCCGGGATGCCGAAGGTGAAGGAGACCACCGCGACCGGGTCCTCGACCAGGGCGTCCAGGGTGGCGTCCTGGTCGAAGTCGGTGAACTCCGGCCCCGGAGTGAGTGCGACCCCCAGCCGCTGTGCGACCGGTCCGATCGCGGCCGCGAACTCCGCCACCACGCCGGGGCCACCCGCCGCGGACAGCGCGGCGTCGGAGTCCGCGCGGTCGAGGAGGAAGACGTTGACCCCGAACGGCGCGTCGGTGAGTTCACGGACGCGAGCCATCTCCGCCCGGGTGCCGGCGGCGTCGAGGTAACCGGAGCCGATCATCGCGATCCCGCCCGCCTCTCCGACGGCGGCGATGAGCTCCGGTGTCGTGGGCCCGCCCGCCATGGGCGCCCCGATCACGGCGCGGCGCAGGTGGGACGGGAGCAGACGGGCCCGGGCGGGGCGGGAGTCGACGCGAGTCATGCCTGTGACGCTACGCCCGGGGGCACCGCCCGGCGGCGCGTGACCGCGTAGACCCCGCCCCCGACGACGAAGACGACGACACCCCCGGCCACGGATTGCCAGGGCAGACTCCCCGCCACCATCACGCACCCGATCGCGCCCAGCAGCGGAATCCACGCCGGCAGCCGCCGACGTCGCCGATCGAGACGAAGAGCCGCCGCGTTCGCGACGAGGTAGTAGGCGAGCACGGCGAAGGATGAGAACCCGATCGCCTGGCGGACATCCGCGACCAGCACGATCACCGCCACCAGTACGCCCACGCAGAGCTCGGCGACGTACGGCGTCCGCGTGGTCGGGTGCACGGCCGCCAGCGGCGTGGGCAGGTGCCGGTCGCGGGCCATCGCCAGCGTCGTCCGGGACACGCCGAGCACCCCGCCGAGCAACGCCCCGAGCGCGGCGAACCCGGCGGCGACCCGGACCAGGGTGGCGAGCACACCGCCACCGTGCTCACCTCCGCCGCCGTACTCACCTCCGCCGTGCTCACCGCCGAGCTGCGCGGCCGCGTCGAGCACAGGCGCGGCGCTGGCGGCCACCCCGCCCACCCCGAGGACGTGCACCGTGGTGGCCAACACCGCCGCGTAGACCGCGATCACCACGGAGATCGCCACGACCACCGCCCGGGGGATCGTGCGGGCGGGCTCGCGCACCTCCTCCCCGAGGGTCGCGATGCGGGCGTACCCCGCGAAGGCGAAGAAGCAGAACCCGGCGCCGCCGAACACCCCGAGGATCCGGGCGGGCCACGCCTCCGCGTCGACGGCGGGCATCGGCGCCGTCGGCCCGGTGGCGGGGGATCCCGTCGCCCATGCCACCACGACGAACGCCGCCAGGACCGTCAGCACCATCCCGACCAGGACCTTGGACGCGGTGGCAGTGCGCTGCACGCCGAGCACGGAGAGGATCGTCAACGCGAGCACCGCCGCGGCCGCGACGAGGGCGGCGTGCCCGGGCCAGATGTAGAGCCCCACGGTGAGTGCCATCGCCGCGCAGGACGCGGTCTTGCCCACCACGAAGCCCCAGCCGGCGAGGAACCCCGGTAGCGGCCCGAGGAGCTCTCGCCCGTAGACGTACGTCCCGCCCGCCGAGGGGAACTGCGCCGCCAACCGGGCCGACGACAACGCGTTGCACACCGCCACCACCGCGGCCACCGCCAGCGAGGCCCACACCAGCGAACCCGCCCGGGCCGCGGCGGGCGCGAACGCCACGAACACCCCGGCGCCGATCATCGCCCCGAGGCCCACCACGACGGCGTCCGACAATCCCAGCCTGCGTTCGAGAGTCGATGTCACCGCGCCACCATCACAGACCCTGGTGGACAGCAGGTGAACGCGCCCCCGGGCCCCTGCGCGGATCCGGTCGCCCCGCCCGGCCGGTTACATTGGACGTCGTGTCCTTCTCCCGCCGGCTCCGTGGGACGGCCGCAGTCCTCGTCGCCGGGCTGGTGCTGTCCGGGTGCGGCGCCGACGAGCCCGCTGAACCGGCGCCCGTCAGCGCTGCCGGCACTGCCGGCACTGCCGGCACTGCCGGCACTGCCGGCTCTGCCCACGACACGGCCGCCACCCCGGGGCCGCCGGCGCCACAGTGCGAGTCCCCGCTCGATTCGCTGACCCAGCGGGAGCGCATCGCGCAACTGTTCACCGTCGGCGTGAGCTCGATGGCCGATGCCCGACAGGCGGTGGAGCAGCACGGGATCGGGGGGATCTTCCTCGGCGGGGGCGTGGTGGGCGAGGTGGTCTCCGGCGACGGGCTCGCCCGGCTCCAGAACGACTCACCCCTTCCCCTGCTGGTGGCGATCGACGAGGAGGGCGGGCGGGTCTCGCGCATCGCGCCCTTCGCCGGCCCCCTGCCGTCCGCCCGGGTCATGGCCGCCACCATGACTCCCGAGCAGGTCCGGTCGGCCGCCCGGACCCGCGGTGAGTTCCTGCGCGGGATGGGCGTCACCGTCGACTTCGCCCCGTCACTCGACGTCTCCGAGCAACCGGACGGCGCGGTGATCGGCGACCGGTCCTTCTCCCCCGATCCCGCGCGCGTCGTGAGCTATGCCCGCGCCTTCGCGACCGGACTGCAGGACGCCGGCGTGACCCCGGTGTTCAAGCACTTCCCCGGCCACGGCAGGTCCTCCGGCGACAGCCACCACCAGTCGGTGACGGTGCCGCCGTTGGACCAACTCGTCCCCCACGACCTGCACCCCTTCGCCGAGCTCGCCGAGACCTCCGGTGCCGGCATGATGCTGGGCCACCAGCAGGTCCCCGGCCTGACCGGGGTGGACCGTCCGGCCTCGCTCTCCCCGGCCGCGTACCAACTTCTCCGCGACGGCCACGGCTACGGGGCGCCGCCGTTCGACGGCCCGATCTTCACCGACGACCTGTCCGGCATGCGTGCCGTCACCGACGCGTACCCCCTTCCCCGTGCGGTGGCCGAGTCCCTCGTCGCCGGCGCCGACTCCCCGCTGTGGATCACCACCACCGGGATCCCCGATGCCCTCGACGCGGTCGAGCACGCCGTGTCCGTGGGGGCACTGAGCCGGGCCGACCTCGACCGGTCCCTCGCACGCATGGCCGCCCTGCGCGGGATCCCCGGCTGCCTGGGTGGCCCCGCCACCGGGCAGGTCGACGAGGCCGGCCCACTGGCCGTGTCACTGCCCGACCTGCCCACCCCGGCCGGACTGCCCGGACTGCCCGGACCACCCGGGCTGCCGAGCCTGTCCACACCGCCCGCGGCGCCCGCATCACCCGCTCCGCCCGCGGCGCCCCGCTAGCTCCCCGGGCCCCCGGTCACCGGGTGCCCTCCGGCGTCCACACCCCCGAGCTGCCGCGACGGTGCGAGTCCACCAGATGGGTGTCGACCACCCCGATGGCCTCCATCAGCGCGTAGATGGTCACCGGCCCCACGAAGGTAAAGCCCCGGCGCTTGAGTTCCCCGGCCAGCGCCTCCGACTCCGGCGAGCGGCTGGGCACCTCGTCGATGGTGCGCGGGTGCGGGGTGGTCTCCGGCCGGTACGACCAGATCAGCTCCGCGAGCCCTCCGTCGGCCCGCAGCGCGACCACGGCACGGGCGTTGGCGACGGTGGCGTCGATCTTGCGGCGGTTGCGCACGATCCGCTCGTCGTTCATCAACCTGGCGACGTCGTCGTCGTCGAAGGCGGCGACGACGTCCGGGTCGAACCCCGCGAACGCCTCCCGGAACGCCGGGCGTTTGCGGAGGATCGTCACCCAGCTCAGACCGGACTGGAAGCCCTCGAGGACCAGCCGCTCGAACAGCCCGGCCTCGTCGTGGACGGGCATGCCCCACTCCGTGTCGTAGTACTCCCGCAGCAGCGGATCCCGCGCCGCCCAGGGAGGTCGCATCAGCCCGTCCTCGCACAGCACGGCGCCCGCGGTGGGGGCGGTGGGGGCGGCGTCGGTCGCGGTCCCGGCGACGGTGGGCGTCGAGACGTCTGCGGTGGTCGAATCGTGCGTCTGCATGGGGTCTCCCGGGTTCATCGGACCACCCGTGCGGTGGTCGCCCGTCACCCTAGGGCCGCGCTACGACAACACACCCGTTAGCTGGACGATCCGGACCGCGGCGAGGACCAGCAGAGCCACGCCCACGACGAGGGTGAGCACGCGGCCCGCCACGCGGCCGTACGACAGGAACCGGTCGATGCGGCGGGTGGCCGCACCGATCCCGCCCGAGCGGACCCGCGACAGCGCGATGATCAACCCGGCACTGGGCAGGATCGCGATGACCGCGAAGAACAGGATCTGCAGCAGCTTGGACCACCACGGGGTCTCGGCGAACGAGATGAGCACCATCCCCGCCGCGAACGGCGCCGACGTGCCGGACTGGATGACCCCCAGGACGACGCCCGTGGCCATGATCCCGAACTTCTGCAGGACGTTCTGGGTGAGCGGGCCCTCGACGTTCTCTTCCTTCGCCTCGGCCGGCCTGCGCAGGCCCATGACGGTGATGACCAGGCCGACCACCCCGAGCACGACCATCGCCCACACGTTGTGGAACAGGCTGCGGACGAGCTCCTGGTTGTTGCCGATCACCCACACCGAGATCAGCGAGAGCAGGACGATGCCGCAGAACGCACCACCGGTGAACCGGGCCGCCCGCGGGGCGAACGCGATCCCGCGGCCGGCGGACGTCAGCCACAGACCCGCGATGACGGCGAAGGCCAGGAGGTTGACCGAGTCGATCGCCGCGAAGCCCAGCAGGCTGAGGTAGTACTGCACCGGACAACCCTACCGACGTCGGCCCGGCCGGAAGCCTCGGCCGCCGTCGGGATGGCCGCCGCTGCCGGGATCGCTGCCCTCGTCGTCGTCGTTCTCGCCGTCGCTCTCGCCGTCGCCGGGGCTCCCCTCCCGCCGCGGACGGCCGAACACCGACCGTTCCCGGTGCCGGAGCACGTCGAGGTCACGCACGGTCCAGCTGCGCACGGGCGCCGGGACACGCCACTGTCGGCGCCAGGCGACCATGCGGAAGGCGAACACGAGGAACGACAGTGCGGTCGCGGCGACCGGACCCCAGGTCCCCGTCCCGACGGCGAGCGCGGTCAACGCTGCGCCGGCAGCGGCCGGGATGACGTACAGGTTGGATCCGCTGAACACGGCGGGGATCTCGTTTGCCACGACGTCGCGCAGCAACCCACCGCCCACCGCGGTGACCACTCCCAGCAGCAGCGCCGACGCGACCGGCATCCCGTGGTCCAGCGCGCGCGCCGTGCCGAAGGTGCAGAACAGTCCGAGACCGGCGGCGTCGAAGGCGACGATCAGCGTCTGCACGCGATGGATGAACGAGCCGAGCAGGTAGACGACCGCCGCCGCGACCAACGGCGGCACCAGATAGACGGGCTGCGAGAGCGACAGCGGGGTGACACCCAGCAGGACGTCGCGGATGATGCCGCCGCCGAGGCCGGCGAGCAGCCCCAACACGAGGCCACCGGTGATGTCGATGTCCTTTTGTGCCGCCAACAGGTTGCCGGACAACGCGAAGAAGAACACGCCCATCAGGTCGAACCACAGGACCAGTGACGACGTCTCCACGACCGGGCCTAGACCACCGCGTCGGCGGCGTCCGTCGCACCCGTTGCGTCCGTCGCGTCCGCGGTGGACCGCGCGTGGTGACGGTTACGCACCGCGCGGAAGGTCCAGAGCTTGTTGACGACGAAGTTGATCGGCATCGTGATGAGAATCGTCAGCAGCTGACCCCAGTACTCGCGGGAGTTGATCCCGGCGTCCTCGTGGAACAGGGGCTCCGGCAGGTAGAACGGGCTGGTGGGATTGGTGAACGCCAGCTTGATGAAGATGCCCGCGGCGGCCGCCACCGACCCCACCACGAGGAACGGCCAGAACTCCTGCCAGGCCGGCGCCTTGTGCCCCTTGCCGAACGTCCAGTGCCGGTTGAGCAGGAAGTTGTAGACGTTCGCCACGAGGAACGCCACGATCCACACCAGTGTGGTGAAACGGAAGTTGAACTCCGTGCCCACGAGGGGGAAGAGGATGTCCTGGGCGTTCTGCGTACCGCCGTTGGCCTTGTTCATCAGGACCGTGACGATCATGTTGACGACCATCCCGGAGCCGCCCACGATCCCGAACATGAGGAACTGTCGGGCGCCACGACGGTAGCGGCCGGGTTCGGCGGGGGCTGGGGTCACAGGTGGTGAGTCTAGGCGTTCACCCGGCTCTCAGGCCGCGCCGTGCCCTTCCGGGACGCGTTCCGCCGGGTTCGCGATGGGCCCGGGTGCGGTGCCGTCGCCGAACGGACGACCCCCCAGCTCCTCCCGGTGGTGCGGGGTGAGCAGGCCGGACAGGTCCGGCCCCTTGGGGACCACTCCCGTGGGGTTCACGTCCCGGTGGACGTTGTAGTAGTGCTCCTTGATCTGCGGGAAGTCGCACGTGTCACCGAAGCCGGGGGTCTGGAACAGGTCCCGGAGGTAACCCCACAGCGCGGGCATCTCGCTGATCTTGCTGCGGTTGGCCTTGAAGTGGCCGTGGTAGACGGCGTCGAAGCGGACCAGCGTGGTGAACAGCCGGATGTCCGCGACGGTGATCGTGTCGCCGACGAGGTAGCGGCGCGTGGACAACCTCTCCTCGAGCCGGTCCAACGACTCCCACAGCTCGTCGTACGCCTGCTCGTACGCGTCCTGGTCCGCCGCGAAGCCGCAGCGGTAGACGCCGTTGTTCACGGTGGGGTAGATCCACGAGTCGAGCTCGTCGATCTCGTCCCGGTGCTCGGACGGGTACAGGTCCGGGGCACCCTCCCGGTGGAACTCCGTCCACTCGGAGAGGAGGTCGAAGTTGAGCTTCTGGTAGGCGTTGGTCACCACCGACTTCGTGGGCAGGTCGACCAGCGCGGGGACCGTGATCCCCCGCGGGTAGTCGGGGATCCGGTTGAAATACGCCTCCTGCAGGCGGTGCAAGCCGGTCTCGGGGTCCTTCTCCTCCGGGTCGAGATCGAAGACCCAGGAGTTGACGTCGTGCGTCGGGCCCGCCAGGCCCATCGAGATCGCATCCTCGAGTCCCATCAGGCGGCGCACGATGATGGTGCGGCTGGCCCACGGGCAGGCCCGGGCGGCCATGAGGCGATAACGGCCGGCCTCCACCGGCCACCGCATCTCGCCTATCCTCTCCCCCACCGGGTCCGAGCCGGCCGGGAGGCCCGTCACCACGCGATCGTTGATGTAGGTGGCATCGCGGACGAACTCGCCGTCGGTCGAGGCGTTCCGGGCGGGCGTGAAGTCGGTGGTGGCAGTCATGTCGTCTCCGCGTGTCGTCTCAATGTTATTGATGCATCACCAACATACCCGCTCGGATGGGTCCAGGCCACCCCTCCTCGCCCCGGGGGTGTGCGACGCTGGACCCATGGACTCCGCGCACGTCGACGACGTCCCCACCCGCTACTCCGACTTCGCCGAGTTCGAGGTCCGCGGACGCACCCCGGTCTACCTCTCCTGGGCACGCGGCATCGCCGAGGACCCGGACACGAGTGGCCTCATCGCCTCACTGCCGCGGATCAAGCGTCAGCCCGCGCTCGTCTTTGCCGCCGCCCGGCATGCCGGCGCACCCGAGACCGAGGACTACCCGGCCTTCCGCGACTTCGTCCACGCCCGGTGGTCGGAGATCGAGCAGGTCACCCTCACCCACTCCACCCAGACCAACGAGGCCAAGCGCTGCGCGGTGCTGCTGCCGTTCCTGTCCCTGCTGCCCGGACCGCTCTCGCTGGTGGAGATGGGCGCCTCCGCCGGCCTGTGCCTGTACCCGGACCGCTACGCCTACCGTTTCACCCTCGACGGCGGCCGGGTGCACGACCTGGTGCCCACCGCCGGCGACGCCACAACGGAGCCCCCGGTCCTCGACTGCGACCTGCGGGACGGCGTCCCGCTGCCCCGCACACTGCCGGACGTCGTCCACCGCGGCGGCGTCGACCTGTCCCCCATCGACCCCGCCGACGCCGACTCGCGGGCCTGGCTGCAGAGCCTGATCTGGCCCGGACAGCAGGCACAGCGCGGTCCCCGGCTGGACGCCGCGCTCGACATCGCCGCCGCGGATCCGCCGCAGATCATCGCGGGCGACCTCGTCGAGAAGCTGGAGGCCTCGGTCGCCGCCTGCCCCCCGGGATCGACTCCGGTGGTGTTCCACACCGCCGTGCTCGGATACCTCGAGCCGCCGGCCCGCGCCGCGTTCGTCCGCCGGGTCACCGAGCTGGACTGCGTGTGGATCTCGGTCGAGGGCGTGACCCTCCTGCCCGACGTCGCCGCGCAGGTCCCGGAGTCGATCCGCCGGCACAAGGGCATCTTCGTCGTCGCCGTCAACGGCCGCCCCCTTGCCACGGCCCACGGCCACGGCGACTGGGTCCGCGCCCTCGACATGTCCTGACGCCGGCCCGCTCAGCCGAACGGCCACCCGCGCCGCATCGGCGCGTCCGTTCCGGAGCCACCCACCTCGGGCTCGATGAGGTACTCCGTACCGAACGCCACGGCGTAGATGTCCAGCGGGAAGGCCAGCATCATGCCGATGTCGCTGGTCTGACTGGCGTGGCACTGCATCGCGCGGCGCTTGAGGTCGATCACGTCCGCCGGCAGGTCGACCGCCCACGCGATCTCCGACTCCGCGACACCGATCGGTTGACCGTCGTCCCCGGTGAGGATCGCCTGCCGGATCCGGTCCACGTCGAGGTCCATCCCACCGGGCGCCAGCGCCTGCATGAACTCCGCCGCCTCGGGACTGTCGAGCATCGCCAGTTGGGCGTCCCGGTTGGTCGTCGCCTCGAGCAGACGGGGGCGCCGCGCGGCCAGCTCCACCGCACGGCGGGCGATCCGGTGCACCGCGATGTGGTCGGGGTGCCCGTAGTTGCCGTGATGGTCGTACCCCACCAGGACGTCGGCGTCCTCCCGGTCGAGGATCCGAGCCACCCGCGCCGCGGCGTCGTCGACGTCGGCGCGGTGCAGGCACAGCGGGTCATCGTTCTGTTCCCACCCGGTCATCCCCGAGTCGCGGTATCCCAGCCAGTCGATCCGGGCCACGCCCAGTACCGCCGCTGCCGCCCGGGCCTCCCCGCGTCGGTACTCGACCAGGTCGCCGTCGGGTCCGAGGTGCTCGGGACGCTCGCCGTGGTCGCCGTCGGTGGCGAACACCGTCACCACGCGGTGCCCGTCGCGGGAGGCGAGCGCCATCATCCCCGCGGTCTGCGAGGTTTCGTCGTCGGGATGGGCGTGGAGGAACACGATGGTCGACACCCGGACATTCTGCCCTGCCCGACCGCCCGGCGCGGGGCGGGGCCGGGCAGCTCAGGCGCGGGCGGCGGGGTGGCCGGCGAGCCAGCGGTCGAACGCCTCGGCGCTGGTGAGCTCGGGCGTGTAGCCGAAGACCTCGCGGAGCCGGCTGTTGTCGAGCACCGGCCGGTAGCGCAGGAAACCGGTCTGTTCCGGACCGTAGCGACTGACCCGCAGCGCGCTTCCCACCGCGAGAACCGCCTTGAGCACCGTCTCGGGGATCTCGAGGGTGCGCTTGCCGAGCCGCGCAGCGATCTGGTCGATGGTGAGCGTTCCCGTGCCGGCGACGTTGTAGACACCGGCCGGCCCGTCGCCCACGGCGCGCACGATGATCGCCACGAGGTCGGTGTCCCAGATGAAGACGAACGGCGAGTCCGACCCCCGGACGGCGAGCAATCGTCGGCGGTGGAACAGGTCGGTGATCTGGTTGTCCACGGTGTCGCCGAGGATCGTGCCGATGCGCAACACGACCTGGTCGAGCTCGGGGTGCTCGCGGCGGGCGTCGGCCAGCATGTGCTCGACGAGCGCCTTGTGGTGGCTGTAGGCGAACGCGCTGGTGCCGCGGACGGAGTGGTCCTCGGTGATCGGCACGGGGTTGTCGGCGTGGTAGCCGTAGGCCGCTCCCGAGGAGGACACCACGAGCCGTCCGACCCCGTGCTCGATTCAGGCGTCGAGGACGTGCCGGGAGCCGTCGACGTCCACCCGGTAGGCGGCGTCGCGCCCCATACCGTCAGGGTCGACGACCGAGGCCAGGTGCACCACCGCGTGGTGGCCCGCGACGGCGCGGGTCACCGCGTGGGCGTCGGTCACGTCGAGTCGGATGTGCTGCACGCCCGGGGCGGCGGCGTCACCCGGCACCCGCAGGTCCCCGCTGGTGACCTGGTGCCCGGCGGCGGAGAGCCCGGCCACCACCCCGCGCCCGAGGAATCCGCTTCCGCCCGTCACCAGTATCTTCACGCCGCTACCTCCTGTGCCGTGGCGCCCGCCCTGCTGTGCCGCGCCCACATCACCGCGACCACCAGCCCGGCGATGATGTCCCACACGCCCCACCACGCCGCGACGAGCGCCATCCCTCCGAGCCCGTCGAAGAAGCTGAACACGAACAGCAGCCCGAGCCCGGCGTTGCGGATGCCCACCTCGAAGGTCATGGCCTTGCGGGCGGGCACATCGAGCCGGAACCCGCGCGCGATGCCGTACCCGAGGCCCAGCGCGAGCGCGTCGTGGAGGAACACCGCCACCGCGACCACGCCGATGTAGGCCACGAACAGCGCCCAGTTGTTGGCGACCGCGATCACGATGATCCCGCCGAGCGCCACGAACGAGGCGATCCCCACCACGCGGTGGGTGCGCGCGGCGACCTGCGGCAGCAGGTGCGAGACGGTCAGCCCCAGCGCGAACGGCAGCGCGATGACCAGCAGCACCTCGCTGAGCATGTCCCACGGGGCCACGGAGATCTCATTGAAGTACTCGCGACCGGTGGGGTGCAGGTGACCCCAGAACGCGAAGTTCAGCGGCAGCATCACGATCGCCAGGACATTGCCCACCGCGGTCATCGACACCGACAGCGCCACGTCGCCCCGCGCCCGGTGGGTGAGGATGTTGGAGACGTTGCCGGGTGGGCAGCACGCCACGAGGATCATGCCGAGTGCGACCGAGCCCTGCACGCCGAGCAGCAGGGTGAGCAGGAACGTCAGCGCGGGCAGCAGTGCGAACTGTGCCGCCACGGCCACCGCGAACGCCTTGGGTTTACGCAGCGCCAGCCGGAAGTCGGAGAGCCGGGTGTCCATGGCTATGCCGAACAGGATCAGCCCCAGAACGATCTTCAGCGTGGTGAGGGACCCGGAGTCGAACGCGATCCGGATGTCGTCGACGTTCACGAGCCGGCCCCCTGAGTCTGCGCGGCGTCGATGCGCGCGACCAGCCCGGTCACAGCGCCGCGGTACGCGCTCTTGTTGACGTAGTAGGCCATCCGGTCCAGCCCGAGGTACCTGTAGCCGCCGGTGAGGTCCGGGCGGGGACCGCGCCGGGAGGAGTCGACGACGGCGAGGGCCGCACGCCCGGCCGGTGAATCGTCACGGTGCGCGGCGAGGTAGCGGGCGACGAGGTCGGCCTGTTCGTAGCGGCCCTGCCAGCCGATGCCGGAGGCCTCGAGCATGCCGAGCACCGCGAGGTCGTCGCGGGCCGACGGGAAGATGTTGAGGTGCAGGTCCGGGGCGGCGGCGCCCGCGGCCCAGTCGAGGTGTCGCCGGTCAATGAACGGGTAGTCCAGCACATAGCCGGTGGCGAGCATGACCAGGTCGTACTCGCCGGAAGTCCCATCGACGAAATGCACGGTGCGCCCGTCGAAGCGGCTGATGTCGCCGCGCACCCCGACGTCGCCGTGGCCCACGTGCTGCAGGATCAGACTGTTGACGACGGGGTGGGACTCGTAGATCTTGTGGTCGGGCTCCGGGAAGCCGAACCGGGTCGGGTCGCCGGTGAAGGCCTTGAGTACCCGTGAGTCGACGAACTGCTTGATCCGCGGCGGCAGGGGTCGGCCGCCCGACCCGAGGGTGTCAGCAGGCTTGCCGAAGAGGTACTTGGGCACGAAGTGGTAGCCGCGCCGAACGCTGATGTCGACGGACGCGGCGTGGTGCACCGCGTCGACCGCGATGTCGCAGCCACTGTTGCCGCCGCCCACCACGAGGACCCGCTTCCCCGCGAGCTCGCTGGGGTACTTGTAGCGGCTGGTGTGGCGGACCTCGCCACTGAAGTGCCCCGCGAATTCCGGGATCTTGGGCTCGGAGAGGGTGCCGTTCGCGATCACCAGGGCCGAGAATTCCCCGGCGTCAGCCTCGCGCGCGGGGCCCACCTCGTCGTCGTCGCCCCCTCTCCCACCCGCGCCGGTGGCGCGCACGGTCAGTCGCCACCCGGAGTCGCGCTCGCCGCTCACCGGTTCCGCGCGGACCACTTCGGTAGCGAAGCGGAACCGGTCGCGCAGGCCGAAGTGATCGGCGAAGTCGCGGAAATAGGCCAGCAGGCGGCGGTGGTCCGGGTAGTCGGGGGTGTCGGCCGGCATGGGGAACTCGGCGAACTCCGTGGTCCGGGCCGAGGAGATGAGGTGTGCCGAGGCGTAGACCGTACTGCGCGGGGAGTCGATGTTCCACAGTCCGCCGACGTCGTCGGCGAGGTCGAAGCCCACCCAGTCGACGCCCTGGCGGTCGAGGTTCCGCGCCGCGGCCAAGCCGGAGGGGCCGGCTCCGATGATCGCGATTGGACGGGTGTCAGGATTGGGCACGGGTACAGATCTTGCCCCAGAACGCGACGCTCCCCGGCCGGTTTCGTTCGCACTGAACGAAATCGACCGGGGAGGGCGTGGCGCGGGTCCGGAAAGGGCCGGCCGGCTACTTCTCGCGAACGACCGTGCCGTCGTCCTGCAGGCGCAGGAGCGGGTAGATGCCGTTCTCGTCGTGGTTCTCGTCGCCGACGACCGGGGGGTTGAAGACGCAGAGCATCTGCATCTCCTCCTCCACGATGACCTGGTGCTTCTCGTTGCCGTTGAGCAGGTACATGGAGCCCGCCTCAAGCGGGTACTCCTTGTCGTTGGTCAGGTCACGCAGGGTGCCCTTGCCGCGGGTCAGCCAGACGGCTTCGATGTGGTTGGCGTAGTGGAAGTCGTTGGTCGTGCCGGCGGCGATGGTGGTCTCGTGGAACGAGAACCCGACGCGGTCGTCGGCCAGTACGATGCGCTTGGACTCCCAGTTGCCGTTGTTGCCCTTGATGTGGCGGTCGGTGTCGGTGATCTCTGCGGTGGTGCGAACGATCATGCGGTGCCTCCTCGTCGAGGGTGTGTGTGGTCGTGTCCGGCGCGCGGGCCGGGATCAGGCGTACTGCTGTGCCAGGACGTGGTCGACGGCCTCGTAGCAGATCTCGATGCCGCGGTCGCGCTCTTCGTCGGTCAGGGTGAGCGGAGCGAGGAACTTGACGACCTCGTCGCTCGGGCCGGCGGTCTCGACCAGCATCTTGTTGTCGAAGCAGCGGGCCATGACCTGTCCCGCCAACTCCGGCGTCTCGAGGAACGCGATACCGAACGCCATGCCGCGGCCCCGGAGCTCGAGCTTGCCCTCGTACTTGTAGATCAGCGGGGAGAAACGCTCGCGCAGGATACGGCCGTTCTCCAAGGTGCGGTTCTGGAGCGAGTCGTCGGACCAGTACTTGCGCAGCGCGACGTCGGCGGTGATGAACGCCATGTTGTTGCCGCGGAAGGTGCCGTTGTGCTCACCCGGGGTCCACTCGTCGAGCTCACGGTTGAACAGCGTGACCGCGAGCGGGAGTCCGTAGCCCCCGATCGACTTCGACAGACAGACGATGTCCGGCTTGATGCCCGCGAACTCGAACGAGAAGAACTCGCCGGTGCGGCCGCACCCCATCTGGACGTCGTCGACGATCAGCAGGATCTCGTGGCGCTTGCACAGCTCGTCGAGGGCCTTCAGCCATTCGGCGCGTGCCGCGTTGATGCCGCCCTCGCCCTGGACGCACTCGACGATCACGGCCGCCGGGCGGTTCATGCCGGAGCCGGAGTCGACGAGGACTCGCTCCATCCACTGGAAGTCCTCGGTGACGCCGCCGAAGTAGTTGTCGTACGGCATCGGCGTCGCGTGGACCAGCGGGATGCCGGCGCCGGCGCGCTTCATCGAGTTACCCGTCACGGACAGCGACCCGAGGGTCATCCCGTGGAACGAGTTGGTGAAGTTGATGATGGCCTCGCGGCCGGTGACCTTGCGGGCCAGCTTGAGCGCCGACTCGACGGCGTTGGTGCCGGTCGGCCCGGGGAACATCACCTTGTAGTCGAGCCCGCGCGGCTCGAGGATCTTCGAGGTGAAGGTCTCCAGGAAGGCGCGCTTGGCGACCGTGAACTTGTCGAGCGAATGGGTGACGCCGTCGCGCTGGATGTAATCCAGCAGGGCGCTCTTCATGTCGTCGTCGTTGTGGCCATAGTTCAGCGCGCCCGCGCCACCGAAGAAGTCGAGGTAATCGTCTCCGTCAACGGTCGTGAGCGTCGCACCCTTGGCGGTGTCGAACACCACCGGCCAGTTGCGCGAGTAGCTACGGACCTCCGACTCGCGGTCGGAGAAGATGTCCGTGTTCGTGCTGGTGTCGTGCGTGGACTCGGTCATGGTCTTCAGATCACTCCATTTGTGAAGAGGCGGGCGACGGTGGCGGGCCGGGCGGCCCGCGCGCCCTCGTCTAGGAAATCGTGTAGAGGTCTTCTTGCTCGTGACCTTCTCCGAGCAGCTCGGCGCTCAGGTAGTCCTCGTCGGACAGCGTCATCCCGCGGTCGCGGGCGACGGCGCCGAAGGTGCGCTGCGAGGCCTCGTTGTCCGGGCTGATCGTGGTGCGCAGGCGCACCACGCCACGTTCGGCCAGCCGGTCCATGAGGTGGTGCAGCAAGCGCGCCGCCAGTCCCTTGCCACGCTGGTCGGCGTCCACGCCGACCTGCCACACGAAGATCGTGTCCGGCTCCGACGGGCGGATGAATCCGGTGACGAAACCGACGACCCGGCCTTCGACCTCGACCACGACGGAGCTCTCCGAGAACTCCGCCCCCCACAACACGTAGGCATAGGACGAGTTGAGGTCGAGGACGCCGCTGTCACGAGCGATCTCCCACATGCGGGTTCCGTCGGCCGCGGTGGGCACACGGAACACCGCGTCGGACGAATCAGGGTTACGGGGTACTTCTCGTTCTCCTGGGCTCATAGTCGGTTTCCACCGTAGTGAGGTCCCCACGTTGGTGCATCACCCTTCCCCGATTCGTTACCTGAAAACACGATGAGTGTGCAGGTGGCCGATAGGGAGTGAGGTCGGTCACGGTCGATCCCGGTTCTCCGGTTCCGAAGGCGGTCCCGGGGTGGCAGAATCAGACCATGGACGCCAACCCGGTCACCGAACTCGACGAGGCGCACAGCCTGCAGCTCCTGGCCACCGTCTCCCTGGGTCGCCTGGTCACCGTCACCGACGGTCACGCGGACATCTTCCCCGTCAACTACGCATTGTCCGCCGACGGCAAGGTGTACTTCCGCACCGCCGAGGGCACCAAACTGGCCGGGATCACGGTGCACCCGGACGTCGTGTTCCAGGTCGACCACATCGAGGGCGACAAGGCGTGGTCGATCGTCGTCCGCGGGACGGCGCGACGGCTCGACGGTTTCACCGAGATCAACCGCGCGGAGAAGCTCGACCTCTCACCGTGGATCCCGACCCTGAAGTACAACTTCGTCGAGATCACGCCCGAGTCGATCTCCGGTCGCGGGTTCACCTTCGGTGAGGAGCCGGAGCGCTACACCGGTTACTGATCCGCCCTACCGCTTCCGCCCTACCGCTCGGCGTCCAACTCCGCCCACAGCGCGGCGACGCGTGCCGCGATGTCATCCCTGATGAGGGCCATCCTCTCGGCCCCGTCGATGCCGTGCTCACCCGGTTCGACGGTCTCCCACACCTCGATTCCGGACCGCATTCCGTCGACCGGGTCGAGTCGAGCCGCAGTGCCCAGGACCACCACCCGATCGGCGCGTCGCAGCACGTCGTCGTCGACGGGTGTGGCCGTGGCCGCGGACATGTCGACCCCCAGGTCGGCGAGGGCTGCGACCGACTCCGCGTTCGGCCCCTTCCCGACCGCCGGGAGCGTTCCCGCCGAGTAGATCTCGACCGCGTCGTCCCCGGCCAGCGAGCGCAACAGAGCCTCGGCCATCTGGGACTTGCCACGGTTGGATTTGCAGACGAACAGGACGGTGGGACGGGAGGGGGTTCCGGACCGCGTCATCAGTGATCGGCCCCTGCTGCTCGGGCGGTGGTGGACTCGTCTGGGACCGCCGCGTTCGGAACCGTCGGATCCCCCTTAAAGAGGCGCTTCCCCGCCCACAGGCTCACGTAGACCAAACCGACCAGTACCGGAACCTCGATGAGCGGACCGACGACACCGGCCAGTGCCTGCCCCGAGGCGACGCCCCATGTGCCGATCGCGACGGCGATCGCCAACTCGAAGTTGTTGCCGGCGGCCGTGAACGCAATGGCGGTGGACTTGGCGTAGTTGAGGCCGATCGCGCGGGCGGCCAGGAGTCCGCCCGTGAACATGAGGACGAAGTAGGCGAGCAAAGGAAGTGCGATGCGGGCGACGTCGAGCGGCCGGTCGGTGATGGCGTCGCCCTGGAAGGCGAAGAGCACGACGATGGTGAAGAGCAGGCCGTAGAGAGCCCACGGGCCGATCCTGGGCAGGAACGTCCCCTCGTACCACTCGCGCCCCTTCGCCTTCTCCCCGTAGCGGCGGGTGAGGAACCCCGCGAGCAGGGGTATGCCGAGGAACACGAGCACACTGAGCGCGATCGCGGCCACCGAGAACTCGGCGGAGGTCGTCTCCAGCCCCAGCCAGCCGGGTAGCACCTGCAGGTAGAACCACCCGAGGCCGGCGAAGGCGATCACCTGGAACACCGAGTTAATCGCGACGAGGACAGCCGCCGCCTCGCGGTCTCCGCAGGCGAGGTCGTTCCAGATGAACACCATCGCGATGCAGCGCGCGAGGCCCACCACGATGAGCCCGGTTCGGTACTCGGGGAGATCAGGCAGCATCAACCACGCCAGCACGAACATCAGCGCGGGACCGACGAGCCAGTTCAGCGTGAGAGACAGCGCGAGAAGCCGCCGGTCGCCGGTGACGCGGTGGGTCTCGTCGTAGCGGACCTTCGCCAGGACGGGGTACATCATCACGAGCAGCCCCAGCGCGATCGGCACGGAGATCCCGCCGATCTCGACGGCCTCGAGCGCCTCGGCGATCCCCGGCACGACACGGCCCAGCAGCAGCCCCAGTGCCATGGCGGCGATGATCCAGACCGCGAGGTAGCGATCCAGGAGGGACATCCTCGCCGCCACAGGCGTGTCGAGATCTGCAGTGGTCGAAGGGCCGGCGGTCGCCGAAGGCTGGAGGTTCACGCCCCGACAGTATGGGATGCATCGATGACCGTCAATGCATAGGAGGCGGGGCCCGACTGCCCGGCTTCCGGCTGCGTCGTCAGAAGGGTGGTGGGTCGATGATGTCGTCGAGGCGTTGGCGGTGGTGGTCGAGTAGGAGGGTGCGGATGCCGAGTTCGATGGTGCTGGCGTGTGGGGCGTTGCGGTCCCACCAGCGGCTGGACTCGGCCGGTGGGGTGGGGATGGTGTCGGTGGCGGCGGCGGTGTCCCCTGTTGCGGTGCGGGCACGTTCGGTGCGGTGGCGTTCGGCGTTGTGGCGGGCGGCGCGGCGGGACCAGTAGGTCGGTTCGGCGTCGGCCCGTTCGTCGCCGGCGGGGTCGGGGGTGCGGCGTTGCTGACGGGCCCAGGCCTGGGTCTCGGTGTGGGCGTGTTCGCGCCGGTAGTCGGCCAGTGGGCCGGAGGGTCGGGTGAGCATGGTCGAGCCCTCGGGGGTGGTCACGGTCAGGGTGCCATCGGGGTGGAGGTGGTAGCGCCAGTCGGAGAAGGTCTTGAACCGGTGGTGGCGCCGGCACATCGCGGCGAGGTTGGCCTCGGTGGTGTGCCCGCCACGCTCGGGGTCGGCGTGATCGAACGGCACCACATGGTCCAGATCACAGGCCTCGGCCGGGATCGCGCAGCCGGGGTGGCGGCAGGTGCCGTCGCGCAGTCGGATGCGGCGGGCCAGGTCGGCGCCGGGCCGATAGGTCAGGGCGGCCCGGGCGTCGTCGGCGGCCCCGATCCGCGGATCGACGGCCTCAAACGTGGCCCCGTCGCTGGTGGCGAGCATGTCGAGCAGGGCCTGCAGGGCGGCCTGGCCGGTGCGGGTGAACTCCACCCGGGCCCCGCCGTCGTCGCGGGCGTGATTGCCGGTGGCGATGACGGTGACCCGTGGCCGCAACGGCGCCACCCCGGCACCCGCGGTGGCGGACTGGCCCGCGGCGGAGGGCTGGCCGGGGCCGACGTCGCCGCACACCAGAGACATCAACGCGTCGGCGCGGCGTTCGGCCAGGGAGTAGTCGTCGACCTCACCGGCGGCCTCACCATCACCGTCGCCATCGCGGGCGTTGGCGGCGGCGTCGGCGGCAGCTGCGGCGTCGGCGGCCCGGTGGTCGGCCACGCGCTGGTCGAGGGCCTCGGCCAGGACGGCGGCTTCCTCGGTTGCCAGGATCGCCGAGATGGTGGACATCCCGTCGATGCCTTTGTTCACGCGTACCCCGCGGGTGCGGGCGGCTTCCTGGCGGCGCAGGCGGATCCCATTGGCGTCGTAGCCGGCGATGATGGCATCGACGTTGCTGCGGATGGCTTTCTCGCCCAGGCGGATCCCGCCCTCGATCGCGGCGAGGTACTCGTCGACGACCTGTTGCTGCACCAAATCGAGCACGTCGACGTGGACGGTGGCCATTTGTGAGGCGAGCACCTCGGCGGCGCGCTGGTCCAGACGCCCCTGCGCCATCGCGGTCAGGATCGCCGGGTACCGGGTGTGCAGGTCGAAGGCGAAGGAGATCATGGTGGTGGCCCGCCGGGACGAGATCGCCATCGCCTCAACCACGTACCCGGTCGCGACGTCGATGGGATCGACCACCGCATGCCCGGGCCGGCATTCACCGCCGCCCGCCCCGGACTCCTCCCGGCGCTGGCATTCGAGGAACAACTCGTAACACGCCACGAACCGGCGTGCCGCTGCACGATTCTCGCCCATCCAGCCCGCACGCGCCGCCGCCCGCAGACCCGACAACGAACTCGAGGAACCAGACGAGGCGGACGAGCCGGGCGAGGCGGGCGAGGCGGGGCCAGCGGCCGCGCGATCCGCGTCCTCCTGCATCCACCCACCCCCTCCGTCGTCGCCAACCCGGTATCGAACCTGTGTTCTATTGTACGTACAGACGTTCGAACTTTCAAGGGTTGACCCACTCATGTATGCGAGGGCCCCGGCCGCGCGTAACCTGGAGACATGACCACGCCCGTTCCCGCCGACGCCTGCTGCATCGCGGGCGAGAACGGGCCCCTGGGCCAGACCGAGGCCGAGGCCGCCGCCTCCCGCTTCAAGGCCCTGGCGGACCCCATGCGGCTACGCCTGCTCTCGCAGATCGCCGCGGCCAACTGCAGCGACGTGTGCGGCTGCACGCTGACCGAACCCCTCGGGATCACGCAGCCCACGGTCAGTCATCACATGAAGAAGCTCGTCGAAGCCGGCCTGGTGACCCGCGAGCAGCGGGGTCGGATGGCGCACTACAGCATCGTCCCGGAGGCGTTCGATCAGATCCGGGACATCGTCGACGTGCGCGGGTCCGCGCGGGACTGATCGCTGCCCGCTCAGAAACCCCCGCCGAGGTTGCCCGACAGCTTTTCGAGCCGCTCCTGACTGGCGCCGTCCAGGCCGATCACCGAGAGGGTCTTCCCCTTGGCCGCGTACTTCTGTTGCACGGCGTCGAGGGTGGCGACGGTGGAGGCGTCCCAGATATCGGCCTCGGTGAGGTCGAGGATGACGTGCTCCGGGTCGCCGGCGTAGTCGAACTGGTAGACCAGATCGTTGCTCGACGCCCAGAACAGTTCGCCGGTGACCCGGTAGGTGCGGGTGTCCACCTCGCCGTCGTCGTCGGTGTCCAGCTCGGCCACCTTCTCCACGGTGGTCATCCGCGCGACGCGTCGCGCGAACATCACCATGGCGGTGAGGACCCCCGCCACGACACCGATCGCCAGGTTGCTCGTCCACACCGTCGCCACGACGGTGACCAGCATGACGAGCGTCTCCGACAGCGGCATCAGGCGCAGCGTGCGCGGGTGGATCGAATGCCAGTCCAGCGTGCCGACGGAGACCATGACCATCACCGCGACCAGTGCGGCCATGGGGATGAGTCCGACGATGTCGCCCAGGACGACGACGAGGACCAGCAGGAACACGCCGGCGAGCAGGGTGGACAGTCGCGTGCGGGCGCGGGACTCCTTGACGTTGATCATCGTCTGCCCGATCATCGCGCAGCCGCCCATCCCGCCGAAGAAGCCGGTGACGAGGTTGGCGACGCCCTGGCCCAGACCCTCGCGCGTCTTGTCGGAGTGGGTCTCGGTGATGTCGTCGACCAGCTTGGCGGTCATCAGGGACTCCATCAGCCCGACCAGCGCCATCGCCAGGGCGTAGGGGGCGATGATCCGGAGGGTCTCCAGCGTGAGGGGGACGTCGGGGAAAAGCAACGACGGCAGGGAGGTCGGGAGCTCACCCTGTTCGGACACGTCGGGAACGGACCAGCCCACCATGAGGACGACCGCCGTGATCGCGACGATGGCGATGAGCGGCGCCGGGACGACCGTGGTGACGCGGGGGAAGCCGACCATGATGACGATGCCCACCGCGACCAGCGGGTAGACCAGCCACGGCACACCCACCAGGTGCGGGATCTGCGCCATGAAGATGAGGATGGCCAGGGAGTTGACGAACCCGATCATCACCGAGCGCGGGATGAAGCGCATCAGCTTGGCCACGCCCAGCAGACTCAAGGCGATCTGGATGACACCACCGAGGAGGACGGTGGCGATGAGGTAGTCGAGCCCGTGGTCGGCAACGACCGGCGCGATCACCAGCGCGATCGCACCGGTGGCGGCGGAGATCATGGCGGGGCGGCCGCCGGTGAACGCGATGGTGACGGCCATCGTCACCGAGGCGAACAGTCCGACGCGGGGGTCGACCCCGGCGAGGATCGAGAACGAGATCGCCTCCGGGATGAGCGCCAGCGCGACCACCAGACCGGCCAGCACCTCGGTGCGCACTCTCGCAGGGGAGGAGAACGCGGCGCGGAAGGACGCCGCCACACCGGTCGGGAACTGCTCGCTCACGGATCACCTACAGTCGTCGTCAGACCCTCACGAAGCGTGAGGAACGAAAGCTACCGTAACGGGAGAGTTGTGACCGGGCCAAACGGCGGCGATCAGTACCAGGCCGAGCAGACCATGAAGATCGGCGAGGTCGCCGAACGCACCGAGCTGTCGATCCGCAGTCTGCGGCACTGGGACGAGGTGGGACTGGTGAGCCCGTCCGTCTACTCCCCCGGTGGCTTCCGGCTCTACACCGAGGCCGACGTCGAGCGGATCCTGCTCATCAGGCGCATGAAACCGCTGGGATTCAGCCTGGAGCGGATGCGGGAGTTCTGCCGGGCACTCGACGACGCCGACACCGACGCCTCCGCCGCCGTCATCGCCGAGGTCCACGCCGAGACGACAGAGCGGCTCGGGCGACTCCGCACACACCTGGCGTACGCGGAGGAGTTCATGGAGATCGTCGGGCGACTGGCGTGAGCTGCCGGGTTCACGCCAGCGCCGAGGTCACCGCCGCCTTCGCCCACTGCCCCACCCCGATGAGGGTCGCCGACGCCGCGCCGCACCAGTCGCCGTAACCGAGCAGGAACAGTCCCGGGACGCCCTGGACCTCGACTCCGCGGGTGACGACCCGACCGTCCCGCCGCGGCAGCAGCCCGCGCAGGTGCCCCAACTCCGGCCGGAAGCCCGTGCACCACACCACCGTGTCGACCGGCTCGCGTCGGCCGTCCGACCACTCCACCCCGTCGGAGGTGAACCGCTCGAACATCGGTATCGCCTCCAGGAGCCCGGCGTCGCGGGCCGCGCGGACCGGCGGAACCGCCACGATGTCGCCCAGGTCGGCGATACCGCCGGAGTCACCGACACCCCGGATGGCGGCGTTGGCGACGCGGAAGAGCTCGCGGCCGTCGACATCGTCGGGCAGGTAGCGGGGCGGGCCGGTGGTGCACCAGATGAGCGATCCGCCGGAACCGGCGAGCGGCCGCACGAGATCCGCCGCGATCTGCGCCCCCGAGTTGGCCCCGCCCACCACCACGACGCGCTCGCCCTCGAACCCCGCCGGGCCGCGGTACTCGGCACTGTGCAGCTGCCGGCCGCGGAAGTCTGTGGCTCCGGGATAGGTGGGGACGAACGGGCGCGAGAAGGTGCCGGTCGCGGAGATCACCGCCCGTGCGCGCCACGAGCGACCGTCGGCGGCCCGGACGAGGAAACCCTCGTCGTCGTCGCCCTCCCGCCCCGGTCCGAACCGTTCCACCGAGACCACCCGCACCCCGCGCCGCACGGGGAAGTCGTAGTACTCCTCGTATCCGCGCAGGTAATCCACGACGTGGGCGGCATCGGGATTGGCGCCGTCATCGGTGCGGGGCATGCGGCGACCCGGGAGGGAGGAGAAGTCGGCGGGCGAGAACAACCGCAGCGACGGCCAGGTGTGCGGCCACGCTCCGCCGGGCCCGTCCGAGGCGTCGAGGATCTCGAAGTCCGCGCCCGCGCGGCGGAGGTAGAAGCCGGCGGCCAGGCCCGACTGACCGCCGCCGATCACCACGATGTCGTGATGGGTCACGCTGGACCGGTACACGAATCGGTTCACCGGGCGGGCGCCGTCACAGCGCCCGGCCGATGACCTCCTTCATGATCTCGTTCGTGCCGCCGTAGATGCGCATGACGCGGGCCGCGGCGAACTTCTGCGCGATCGGGTACTCCATCATGTAGCCGTAACCGCCGAACAGCTGGAGGCAGCGGTCAGCGACGTCGTCGAGCATGTCGGTGGCCTGGAGCTTGGCCATCGAGGCGGTGACGGCGTCGAGCTCGCCGGCGATCTCGCGGGAGATGCAGTGGTCGACGAACGTGCGGGTGGCCATGATCTGGGTCTTGCAGTGCGCGAGCTCGAAGCGGGTGTTCTGGAAGTCCAGGACCGGCTTGCCGAACGCCTGTCGCTCGCGGGTGTACTCCAGCGTCTCCACGACGGCGGCCTCGGCCATCGCCAGCGCGTCCACCGCGATGGCCAGGCGCTCGCGCGGGAGTTGGTTCATGAGCTGGTAGAAACCCTGCCCCTCCTCGCCACCGAGGAGGTTGGCGGCGGGCACCCGCATGTCGTTGAAGAACAGCTCGGCGGTGTCGGCGCCGTGGCGGCCCATCTTCTCCAGGACGCGGCCGCGCTCGAAGCCGGGGGTCGAGGCCTCCACGGCGAACAGGGCCATGCCCTTGTGCCCGGCGTCCAGGTCGGTCTTGGCCACGACCACCACGAAGTCGGCGGAGCCACCGTTGGAGATGAAGGTCTTGGAGCCGTTGATGACGTACTCATCGCCGTCCCGCTTGGCGGTCGTGCGCACGCCCTGCAGGTCGGACCCGGCGCCGGGCTCGGTCATGGCGATCGCGGAGATCCACTCACCCGAGCAGATCTTCGGCAGCCACTCGCGCTTCTGCTCCTCGGTGGCGTAGTTCGCCACGTAGTGGGGGGTGATGGTGGAGCCGACGCCCATGCCGAAGGCGGTGTCACCGGAGTAGACGAGCTCCTCTGTGACGAGGTATTCCATGCCCGGGTCGCCGCCCTGGCCGCCGAACTCCTCGGGCACGTCGAGGCAGATCAGGCCCGCCTCGCCGGTGCGCAGCCAGGTCTCGCGGTCCACGAACTTCTGCTTGGACCACTTCTCCTGGTTGGGCGTCATCTCCTTGGCGAAGAACGCACGCGCGTGCTCGCGGAGCAGCCGGTGGTCGTCGGTCTCCCAGGAGGGGCGGTAGTCGGGGAAGAGTGCGGACACGGCAGGGCCTCCATGAGGGGATGACGACGACGACGAGGTTCGCGGCAAGTTTACGTGTGCCCGTTCCGGCGACGGCGGGCACGCGGGCACCGAGGAGGGCCATACTCGGGTCATGAACGATTCCCCGGACCGGCCAGAGAACGCAGCCCAGCCCGAGAAGGCCGCCACCCCGGCGTCCTCGAACCACTCCGTGCCCGAGTCGTTTCCCACCGACTGGACCCGGGGCCTGGTCCTGGTGGCGCACCCCGACGACCCCGAGTACGGGATGTCCGCCGCGGTGGCCCGCTGGACAACCGAGGGTCGCAGCATCGTCTACGTCCTGGCCTCCAGCGGCGAGGCCGGCATCGAGGGGATGGCGCCGGCGATCGCGGGGCCGATCCGCGAGGAGGAGCAGCGGCGGTCCTCGGCGATCGTCGGTGTTGACCAGGTGGAGTTCCTGGGCTTCCCGGACAGTCGGATCGTCAACGACGCCGAACTGCGCGACGCGGTGGCCGACTCGATCCGCCGCCACCGCCCGGACATCGTGATCTCACTGTTCTCCGGCGAGGAGTTCGGGCCGGGGATGCCCAACCAGAGCGACCACATGGAGTTCGGCGCGGCCGTGGGGGCCGCGTACGACGACCTGGTCGCCGCGGTCGGGGTGGACGCCGCGGAGGGTCGCCCGCAGATGTGGTTCGAGTCCTCGCCCGAGATGACGCACTACGTGGACGTGAAGGGGTTCGTCGAGCCGGCGGTCGACGCGCTGGCCGAGCACTCCGAGTACCTGTCGGTGCTCGATCCCGGGACGCCGGTGCGGGACCAGGCCCGCACGCAGGTCGAGGCCGTGTGCGCGCCGCGGGACGGACTGGCCGGCGGGAACCCGGTGGTGGGCTTCCGGCGCATGCGGCCCTGAGCCGGCCTCAGGCCGGTTCGGCGGTCGATTCCCCCGGGCCGAGCGGAGCGTAGTAGGTCTCCGACGGCCGCAGGCGCTCGACGATCTCGTCCGCCCACTCGGCGTGGGGGGAGGACATGGTGCCGTCGCCCGGGAGACCGATATAGGTGAGCCAGTAGCGCCGGGCGCCCTCCCCGACGACCGCCGAGTACACCAGCGCGCCCTCCGGGCCGATGAGGTCCTGCCGGACGGCGGGGAGCACCCGGAAGGACACGGACCAACCGTCGCCGGCGCGGCTGGAGATCTGCTCCCTTCGCTCCTCGACCGGCCGCCCCGGGACCGGGAGGAGGAACTGCCCCATCCCGTTGGCCAGTGAGAACGCGGCAAGTTGATTGTCGGGGTCACCCGTGTCGAACAGGTCGTCGGTGAGTACGCCCGCCAGCACGACGCCGTCCGGACCATCAGCCGGCGGAGCCCCCGGGTCCCCGTCCCCGACCGGGGTCAGGGCGGTGCTGCCGAACACCAGCTCACCCGACTCGGCGCGCCATCCCTCGGGGACGCGGATCACCAGGCCCGCGAGGGGGTCGACGTGATCGGCACCCGCAGCAACCTGGGTCTTCGGCGACAGGGTGCGGCCCCCCGGGGAGTATGTCGCCGACGAGACGACCACCGTCACGACCGCGGCGACCACCGCCAGGGCGGCGACCAGGGCCACCAGGAGGAGGGTCCGGTTACGGCCGGTCGACGGGTTCTGTCCTGAGGTCATCCGCCCAGCGTAGGCGGGCGGGTCTCACGCAGCGTGATGTTGACCCGCCCCGGCTCGGCGCCCAGCACCTCCCGGCACCATGCCGGGGCGGTGCCGTCGAAGACCTTCGGGACGCCGTGGAAGGCCATCCTCGAGGGTCCGCCGAACACGACCAGGTCGCCCGATTCCAGGCGGACGTCCGTGTACGGGCGACCGCGGTTCTCGGGGGTACCGAAGCGGAATGTGCACGAGTCGCCCAGGCTCAGTGAGACGACGGGCGCCGAGCTGGCCTCGTCGCGGTCCTGGTGCAGGCCCATGGTTGATCCACGGCCGTAGAGGTTCACCAGTGCCGTGTCCGGGGTGTAGGCCGAATCGGGTGCGCCGGCCGGGTCGGGTGTGCCGGCCGAGTCGGGTGAGCCGGCCGAGTCGTTGGGCGCCACGACCGCCGGATCCACCGCCGCCGCGGCCCCGAGCCCGTTCCGCGCCGCCCGCACCAGCCAGTCCGGGACCGGCGGGACCACCTCGTCGTCGTCGTACCGGTACGGCACCCAGTGGCGCCCCAGGCTGAACGTGCGCACCGACATCCGGCCCCCGCCGGGCAGCACGATCGAGCGCGGCGCGCGCACCGCCGCCCAGTCCAGGCACGCCCGGAGGAGGAACTCCTGCTGCTCCCGGCTCAGCCAATCGGGCACGTGCACCGAACCGGGGCCCAGGATGGTCGGCTCGCGGTCGACGCCGAAGAGCGGCTCGGTCACCTCTCGATGCTCTCCTGTCCCCGGTCATCGGTCCTGTTGTCATCGGTGCTGTTGTCTTCGGCCGGGTCCGCCGCGGTCATGGGTGCCGCGATGTCCTCGAGCGACTCCCCCTCCGCGTCCACGCCGAGGAAGATCTCGGCGATCCCGCCGACCGCCATGATGCCGGCGGCGATGAGGAAGCCCAGCCCCACCAGGCCGCGGTCACCGCTCTCGATGAAGTTACCGAACAACAGCGGGCCGATCATGCCGCCGACGGCCGTGCCGATCGCGTAGAAGAATGCGATCGCCAACGCACGGGTCTCCATCGGGAAGATCTCCGAGACCGTGAGATAGGCGGCCGAGGCTCCCGCGGTGGCGATGAAGAACGTCAGCGACAGCAGCGCCACGAAGCCCCAGAGCCCGCCGGTCTCACTGAGGAACACGAAGTACAGCGGCACCGTCACCAGCGCCGAGCCGAGGTAGGTGCCGGAGATCATCTTCCTGCGCCCGACCTTGTCGAACAGCGGCCCCAGGGTGAGTGCCCCGAGGAAGTTGACGATCGCGAACAGTGCCAACAGCAGCGGGGCGCGGCCGGCGTCGATGCCGTAGTAGTTCTGGTAGAGCGTGCCCAGGTTGAAGGTGATGCCGTTGTAGAGGAAGGCCTGGCCGATGAACAACGCCAAGCACAGGACCGCCCGCTTCGGGTACGTGCCGAACGCCGTCCTGGCGATCTCGGAGAACGGGATGCTGGCCCGCTGGTGGATGGTGATCTGGTCCTCGCGACCGACCTCGTCGAGCGGTTCGTCCTTCTCCTCCTCGACCTGCTCCTCGATGCCCTCCACGATCTCGTCGGCCTCGTCCTCCCGCCCGTGGATGAACAACCATCTCGGACTCTCCGGGACGTGTCGGCGGACGAAGATGATCACCACGCCCAGGAGCGCACCCACCCCGAGCGCGAAGCGCCAACCCAGGTTCTCGGCGAACATCGCGGTGTTGAGGAAGAACAGCGAATAGAACGAGCCGAACGTCGCGCCCAGCCAGTAGGTGCCGTTGATGAGGATGTCGACGCGCCCGCGGTAGGCGGCGGGGATCAACTCGTCGACAGCGGAGTTGATGGCCGCGTACTCGCCACCGATGCCCGCCCCGGTGAAGAACCGGCAGACGAAGAACATCCAGGGCTCAACCGTGAAGGCCGTCGCGAACGTGGCCACGCAGTACACGACCAGCGTGAGCATGAAGAGCTTCTTGCGGCCCCACTTGTCGGTCAGGCGGCCGAAGAACAACGCGCCCAGGCATGCTCCGAGGATGTAGATGGACGCCGCCAGACCGATCTGGCCCTCGGTGATCGGCAGGCCACTGCCCGGTTCGACCAGGCGCGCGGCCAGCGAACCGATGAGCGTGACCTCGAGACCGTCGAGGATCCACACCGTCCCCAGGCCCACGATGACCTTCCAGTGGATTCCCGCCCAGGGCAGTCGGTCCATCCTCGCGGGGACGGCGGTCCTGATGGTCCCGAGCGCGCCCTTGCGCTTGCCGGACCCTGACCCGGTGTCGGGGGACGCTTCACCCCGGGGATGTCGCTCCATGAATAGGTTGTAGCCAAATGGGACGCACGTCGCATCCGGTCGGGACGGCACTAGCGCGACGACCTCGCGTGTGGAGGATGCGCACAGCCGAGATCTAGGGCCGCAGCACCGCCCACGCCTGCTCGGCCAGCTCCGCGGTGGCGGCCGCCACGACGGTGCCGCCCTCGAGGGGCTGGCCTCCGTCCGGGCCGCTGATGACGCCGCCCGCGGCCTCGATGATCGGGATCAGCGCCACGATGTCGTACGAGTTCAGGTCGGCCTCCACGACCAGATCGACGCGCCCCGCGGCGAGCATGCAGTAGGCGTAGCAGTCCCCGCCGAAGCGCTGCAGGCGGACCCGGCGGCCGAGCTCGTCGTAGCGGCTGCGCACCTCGCCGTCGTCACCGAACATCGATGGGTGGGTGGTGTACATGATCGCTTCGGACAGCTCGGTGCACCCCGATGCGCGCAGTTCGACGGCCTCCGGGCCGTCGGCGCGGCGCCGCACGGTCGCGCGGCCGTGCACCGCCGCGAAGGTCTCACCCAGGACCGGCTGGTCCATCCAGCCGGCCACGGCGCGGCCGTCCTCCACCACGCCGACGAGCGTGCCCCACCCGGCCATGCCGGTGAGGAACGCCTTGGTCCCGTCGATCGGGTCCAGGTACCAGGTGCGGGCGGCGTCGGCGGGGCCGGACACGCCGCTCTCCTCCCCCACCACCCGGTCGCCCGGCGCCATCGCCGAGATCCCCGCCCGCAGCAGCTCCTCGATCGCGCGGTCCGCCTCGGTCACGGGGTCGTAGCGCCCGCCCGGGCCACCGCCCCCGGCCCCGTCGGCACCGGCCCCACCCTGACCGGCCGGGCCGTTCTTGTCCGAGGCGGCGAGCGATTCGAGATCGCCGTGGAAATGCCGACGGGCGATGCGGCCGGTGGCGGCGAGGAGCTCGTCGAGTCGCTCCGTGAGGTCGTGATCCAGGGGTCGGGCGGGCCGTGGCGTCATGCCCCCATGGTGCCCCACGGCCGCGCGGCGCCCCGCCGGATCCCGCGTCTGCCCCCTCTACGTCCGCCGATGCGGCTACCGTGAGCGCACCCGACCCGGACTACACCACCCACCAACGGAGCCGAGATGCGATGACCGCCCTGATGGACTTCATCTCCACCCGTCGGGTCCAGCTCGCGACCGACTCGTGGCAGCACGTCAGCGCCACCGTGCAGGCGGTGCTCATCGCGACGCTGCTCTCGGTCGCCCTCGGTGTGGCCGTTCACCGCAGCCGCTCCGGATCCGCGATCGCCACCGGCCTGGCCGCCACCGCCCTGACCGTTCCGTCGTTCGCCCTGCTCGGACTGCTCATCCCGGTTCTCGGCCTGGGCGTGCTGCCCACCATGACCGCGCTGGTGATCTACGCGGTGCTGCCGATCCTGCGCAACACCATCGTCGGTCTGGTCGCCGTGCCCGCGGCCACCGTCGACGCCGCCCGCGGGGTGGGGATGAGCCGGCTGGGGGTGCTCGGCCGGGTCGAGATCCCGCTGGCGTGGCCGTCGATCCTCGCCGGGATCCGCATCTCCACCCAGATGTCGATGGGCATCCTCGCGATCGCCGCCTACGCCAAGGGTCCGGGCCTGGGCAACCTCATCTTCGCAGCCTTGTCCCGGGTCGGTACGCCCACGGCGCTCCCGATGGCACTCACCGCGACCGTGCTCATCGTCGTCCTCGCGCTCGTCCTCGACGCACTCCTCGTCCTCCTCGGACGCCTCACCATCAAGGGGAACCAGTGAGCACCTCAGAACCCGTCTCCGGCGTACCGATCGTGCTCGACGACGTCACCAAGGTCTACCCCGGCCAGGAGCGCCCGGCGGTGGACCACGTCTCGCTCGAGTTGCCGGCCGGGCAGACCACCGTGTTCGTGGGACCGTCGGGCTGCGGAAAGACCACCACGATGCGGATGATCAACCGCCTCATCGAGCCCTCCTCCGGCACCATCACGATCGACGGCGAGGACAACCGGACACTCGACGCCGACACCCTCCGCCGCAGCATCGGCTACGCCATCCAGGCCTCCGGCCTGTTCCCGCACATGACGGTCGCACAGAACGTCGCCACGGTGCCTCGGCTGCTCAGATGGAAGAAGTCGCGCATCACCGAGCGCGTGGACCAGATGCTCGAGCTGGTCGGCCTGGACCCGTCGGACTACCGCGACCGCTACCCCGCGCAGCTCTCCGGAGGTCAGCAGCAACGCGTCGGGGTGGCACGGGCGCTGGCCGCGGACCCGCCGGTGCTGCTCATGGACGAACCGTTCGGAGCGGTGGACCCGATCACGCGCGCGTCACTCCAGGACGAACTGGTCCGGCTGCAGGAGGAACTGCGCAAGACCATCGTCTTCGTCACCCACGACTTCTCCGAGGCCGTGAAGCTCGGGGACCGGATCGCCGTGCTCGGCCCCGGTTCGTCGGTGCTGCAGTTCGACACCCCGGAGGCGATCCTGACCAACCCCGCCGATGCCACGGTGAGCGGGTTCATCGGCGACGACGCCGCGCTGAAGACACTGACCCTCCGGCGCGTGGGCGACGTGGAACTGCAGGAGGCGACGACGGCGAGGGCCACCGAGAGCCCGACCGACTTCGCCGCCCGGTTGCGCGGAACCAGCGACGAGTGGGCCGTGGTGCTCGACGACGCGGGCCGCCCGCTCCGATGGGTGCGGGGGGACCGGGTGTCCCAGCTGTCGGACCTGGGCTCGGGCGGGATGCCGGTGACCGGCACCGTGACGGTCGACTCCTCGCTGCAGGAGGCCCTCGACGGGCTGCTGTCCACGGCGAGTGCGACCACGGTGGTGGTGGACCGGGACGGGGTCTACCGCGGCACCATCGGGATCGACGACCTGGTCGCCGAGCTGCGGCGCATCAACAACCGGCACAACGACGGTGGTAGCCCGGACGGTGGCAACTCGGACAGTGGCAACTCGGAGGGTGGCCACTCGGACCCCGAGGCGGCGCCGTGAGCGCCCCCACCACGGCAGCCCGCGGGGCCCCCTCCCGCGGGGTGGCCGCCCTCCAGGACTCCGCGCGGTTGATCGTGCAGCCACTCCTCATCGTGGCCGCGGCCGTGGGCGTGCTGTGGTGGGCGTTCTCCAGCGAGCTGGACGAGACGCAGCGCGCCTCGCTCAACGCCGCCTCGCTCACCCAACGGACTGTCGAACACGTGCAGATCACCGTGACGGTCGTGGCGATCGTCGTGGCGGTCGGCGTGCCTCTGGGGATCCTGCTCACCCGCCGGCGGACGCGGTTCCTCGCGCCGGTGGCCGTGGGGTTCGCCAACATCGGTCAGGCGGCGCCGGCGATCGGGCTGATCGTGCTGCTGTTCCTGGCCACCAATCGGACGGGGTTCTGGATCGGCGTGCTCCCGGTGGCGTTCTACTCCCTCCTGCCGGTCCTGCGGAACACCATCGTCGGGATACGCAACGTCGACCCCGCGATCATCGATGCCGCACGAGGCCAGGGGATGTCGACCGGACGCGTCCTGCGCACCGTCGAGCTGCCGCTCGCGGTGCCGTTCATCCTCGCCGGCCTGCGCACCACCCTCGTGTTGGCGGTCGGTACGGCCACGCTGAGCTTCCTCGTGGACGCCGGCGGGCTGGGGATCTTCATCGACACCGGGTACCGACTGCAGGACTACACCACCCTCGTGGTGGGGTCGGTGCTCGCGGTGTGCCTGGCACTGTTCGTGGACTGGCTCGGCGGGGTCGGCGAGATCCTGTTCAATCCGAAGGGGTTGCGATGACGCGCAGCGGGCTGACATCGTCCAGGCGCCTGGTCGCCGCCCTGCTCACGGCCGTGATGATGGCGACCGGGTGCGGGTTGAACAACGGCGGCTCCGTCCCGCTGCCCGTCGCGCCCGGCCCCGGCGGCACCGTCCCCGCGCTGGAGGGGGTGCGCATCACCGTCGGCGGAAAGGACTTCACCGAGGGCGTCATCGCCAGCTACCTCGTGGAGTTCCTGCTGGCCGCGGCCGGGATGGACGTGTCGGACATGTCGTCGCTGGCCGGGTCCAACAGTTTCCGCCAGGCGTTGGTGACCGGGCAGGTCGACATCGGCATGGAGTACACCGGCACCGCGTGGATGAGCTACCTGGGCAACTCCGAGCCCATCCGCGACCCGCGGGGGCAGTGGGAGGCCGTGCGTGACGCCGACCTCGCCGAACACGACCTGCGCTGGATGGCCCCCACCACCGTCGACAACACCTACTCGTTCGCGATGAACCGGGCCACCGCCGAGGAGACGGGGGTGCGTACGTTCACCGAGTACGCCGAGTTGGTCCGCACCGATCCCGAATCGGCCACGACCTGCATGGAGACGGAGTTCTCGGTCCGACGCGACGGCTGGCCCGGGCTGGCGGAGGCCTACGGGTTCGACGCGGCCACCGTGCCCACGCCGATCATGCAGCCGGGGATCATCTACCAGGCCACCTCGGTCGGTCGCGAGTGCCGGTTCGGCGAGGTCTACACCACGGACGGACGGGTCAAGGGCCTGGACCTGGTGGTGCTCGAGGACGACAAGCGCTTCTTCCCCGTCTACAACCTCGCGACGGTCGTCCGCGGCGACGTGCTCGCGGCTCACCCGGAGATCGAGGAGGTCCTCGCGCCGCTGGTGGACATCCTCACCAATGAGGTGATGGTGGAGATGAACATGCGTGTGGACGTCGACGGCGAGGACCCCGCGCTGGTCGCGAGGGATTTCCTCCGGGACCGGGGGCTGGTCTCGGTGGACTGATCCCACGTGCGTGCGCGTCGGCCGGATGCGCCCGCCCGTCCGGTGCCACACAATTCCGGTGACACACAGTTCCGGTGACATACAAACGGGTTCCACAACCAGGAGGTCCCCAGTGCCCAGGAGGTCGATCGTCTCGCTGCCGCGGACGGCCGCGAGACTGCCGCGGATGATCCCCGACCTGGCGCACCTGCCGCCCGGGCGGATCGTCACTCTCGCCGATGGCGTCACCACGAAGGTCCACGACACCGGCGAGGAGCACCTCGCACCGGCGATCCTGCTGCACGGGATGGCTGCCACCGGGATGTTGAACTGGTACCAGACGTTCGAGCGACTGCGCGGCGAGTACCGGCTCATCACGTTCGACCAACGTTGGCACGGCAAGGGTTTCCACGGGGACTTCCGGTTCGACACCCTCGCCGAGGACGTGCTGCGGGTCGCCGACCACCTGGACCTCGACGCCCCGGTCGTCGGCGGGTACTCGATGGGCGGGATCGTCGCGCAGCTCGCGGCCCGGCGCGACCCTTCCCGGCTCGGCGGCCTCGTGTTGGCCGCCACCGGGACGGGCGCTCAGCGCAACGCCCTCGAGAAGGTCGCACTCGGCGGGTTCACCCGCTCCCAACCGCTGCTCAACGCGGTGCCCGAGGGGGTCGGCGACGTGGTCGAAGAGCAGGTCGACGACGAGGCACTCCGGCCCCACGCGTGGGCGCTGCGCGAGTTGTCGTCGGTCTCGCTCGCCACGCACCGCACCGTGATCGCCCAGGTGGCCGGGTTCAACTCGACGGCCTGGCTGCACGAACTCACCCTGCCCGTCGCGGTGGTCAAGACCACCCGTGACCTCGCGTTCCCGCAGTGGATCCAGGACGAGATGGCCGACCTCCTGCCGCACAGCGCCGTGTTTCCGATCCACGCCGGACACGCCGTCTGCGCCACCCACCCCGGCACGTTCGCACGCCGGATGCGCACCGCGATCGGTTGGGTCGTGTCGAACGTGCGCTAGAGCGCCGAGTACCGCACCGCGGTCACCAGGAACACCACCAGGGCGATCCCGCCCAGGACCACGCCGGCCAGGGCGCGTCGTGGGTTCGACTCCTCGTTGGCGAGCCAGCCGGTGGGCCAGCGGGCGAGGAGTCCGAATGCGACCGCCATCAGCCCCGCGAGAAACGCGATGATGTTGAGCACCGGCACCCAGGAGATCGCCAGGGACCCGATGCCCAGTACCAGCGCGCGTGTCCCCAGGTCCATGCGCCCAGCCTAATCGCGCGGTCGTCCCCGCAGCTCGTCCAGTCTGGCCACGCGTCGCACCCCGGCAGTCTGGCGGTACGAGGACTCCACCAGTTCGGCCACCTCGTCCCAGTCGACCTCCTGCCCGCCACCGTCCAGGGGGAGCGCCAGCCACCCGGCCGGTCCGTAGTACGCCGGGACATGGAAACGCCGGTCCTGCTCCAGTGCCGCCCGCTCCGCCCGGTCGGGGAGGAACAGCAGCGCCCGGGCCAACAGCGGATCCGCGTGGTCGCCTTTGACCGAACCGCCGTAGACCGCGAACACCTTGGTCGTGTACCAGTTGGGCCGACCGTGCGAGATCTTCTCCGCGGCGTCGGGCAGCGCGAGACAGACCCGCCGCAGGTCTGCGAGCAGCGGGTCCTCGGCGTCGAACATGATCGGGTGCCCCACGCTGCCGAGGATACGACTCGGAACGCGTTACCCTGCGCGAATGGCCCGGATACGTAGTGTGAGCCGACTCCGCGAGGTCGTCGGTCGTCCCGAGGTGACCACGGATCTGATGCAGATCGTCAAGAGCGTCATCGCCACCACGGTCGCCTGGTGGATCTCGGTGAACGTCCTCGACTCCCCGCTGCCCTTCCTCGCCCCGTGGACCGCCCTGCTCACCGTCCACGCCACCGTCTACAGGTCCCTCTCCCACGGATTGCAGACCACCGTCTCCTCGGCGATCGGGGTGGCGATGTCGTTCCTCATCGGGTCCTACCTGGGGGTGAACGTGTGGACGTTCGCGCTGGCGATCCTGGTGGGGCTGGCGGGTTCGCGCATCTCGTGGATCCGGGACGAGGGCGTCGCCATCGCCACCACGGCCGTGTTCGTGCTCGGAAGCGGGTTTTCCGAGCAGCAGCCCCTCCTGCTCGACCGCATCACCGAGGTCGCCGTGGGCGTGGCGATCGGCGTCCTCGTCAACCTCCTGGTGATCCCGCCGCTGCGGGACCAGCAGGCCCGCACCCACGTCGACTCCATCAACCGGCGGCTGGGCGAGATCCTGATCAACATGGCCGACGAGTTCGCCGAGTCCTGGGAGACCGACGCCGCCGATCGGTGGCGCGCAGAGATCGAGTCGGTCGACGAGGAGGTCGACACGGCATGGCGGACGGTGAGCTTCGCCCGCGAGAGCTGGCGGACCAATCCTCGGCGGCTCACGGCCGGGCGGCGCCGACGCACCACGGCGCGGCCGGACATCGGGTACGAGGACATCCTGCCGAGGGTCGACGAGACGGTCTCCCACCTACGGCATCTCATCCGGACCCTCCGTGACGCCGACTACTCGGAGGGGTCGTGGGACGACACGTTCCGCGAGAAGTGGTCCGCGGTGGTCCGCGACGCCGGCCACAAGATCGCGACCCCGGACGCGGAGGTCGACTCGATCTCGGACCGGCTCGACGCGGTCGCGGGCACCATGTCGGACGAGAACGGCCTACCCCGTCGGACGTGGCCGCTGTACGGGTCGCTGATCACCAGCATGTTCCACATCGCGACACTCGTCGACGACGTGACCACCGCGCAGGAGGTGCGGGAGGCCGACTGACCCCGGGCGGTCGGATCGGGGCGCCCGGATCACAGGTGCACGTCGTTGTACGCGCGTTCGTCCTCGATGGGCTCGAGATGGGTGGTGATGTGCGAGTTCGGCAGGGCCGCGTGGATCTCCTGCTCCACGGCCTCCACCAGATCGTGCCCGCGTTCGACGCTCCACTGCCCGGGCACGAGCGCGTGGAACTCCACGAAACGCCACTTGCCCGACTCCCTGGTCCGCAGCTCGTGGAAGTCGACCCGGCCGGGTTCGCGGTGACGGTCGAGCACCTCCTCGATCACCCGGTTGTCCTGGTCGGGAAGCGTGGCGTCCATCAACCCCATGCCCGATTCATGCACCAGTCGGTAGCCGATGAACAGGATGTTCAGGCCCACGCCGATCGCGACTAGGGGGTCGAGCACGTCCCAGCCGGTGGCCCAGGCCAGGGCCAGTCCGGCGACGACCCCGACCGAGGTGACGACGTCGGTGATGAGGTGCTTGCCGTCGGCCTTGAGAGTGGGAGACCTGTGGCGGGTCCCGGCCCGCACGAGCGCCACACCCACCACGCCGTTGATCACGGCGGCGACGACCGAGATGGCGAGGCCCAGACCAAGCGCCTCCAGAGGTTCGGGGTTGATCAGCCGCTCGACGCTGACCACGAGGATGAACGCCGCCGCGACGAAGATCATGGCGCCCTCGACACCTGCGGAGAAGTACTCGGCCTTGGAGTGGCCGTACTGGTGGTCGTCGTCGGCCGGGCGCTCCGCGACGGTGATGGCACCGAGAGCGATGACCGCCGCCACGAGGTTGACCACCGACTCCGCGGCGTCGGACAACAGGCCGACCGATCCGGTGACCCACCAGGCCCCGATCTTGAGCAGGATGGTCACGATCGCCGTGGCCACGGACAGCCACGCGAACTTCTTCAGAGTCGACACGTCGCAGTAGCGTAGTCCGCCACCGGCTGGCCCCCCTGCCGTCGTCCCGAAGTCGGTAGTGTCGGTGACATGCATGTGGGACTGATCTGGCTCGGCGCAGCGGTGCTGCTCGCCGCCGGAGAAGCAGCAGGGGGCGAGCTGTTCATGCTCATGCTCGCCGCCGGCGCCCTCGGCGGTTCGGCCGCCGCGTTCCTGGGCGCACCGATCTGGGGTCAGGCCCTGGCGTTCGCTCTCGTGTCCGTGATCCTCGTCGTGGGGGTCCGCCCCATCGTCCGTCGGCGGCTGCTCGCAGCGTTGCCCGAGCACGACACCAACACCGCCGCGCTCACCGGGCGGGGCGGCACGGTGGTCGAGGCGATCGGCGCGAAGGGTGGCCTGGTCGAGATCGCGGGTGACACCTGGACCGCGCGGCCGCTCATCGAGGGCGAGACGTTCGAGGCGGGCGACAAGGTCCTCGTGCACCAGATAGAGGGCGCCACGGCCATCGTCATGCGTGGCATCTAGAACGCGCTGGTCGGTTCACAGCGGCCTCGCACGAGACAACCGGAGGAAACCATGGGCGGATTAGTCTTCCTTGCCGTCATCGTCATCCTGATCGCCTCGGTGGTGGCGAGCTCGGTGAAGCTCATCCCCCAGGCGGAGGCCGCGGTGATCGAGCGGCTCGGCCGCTACCAGCGCACGGTGAGCGGGCAGCTCGCCCTGATCATCCCCTTCATCGACCGCGTACGCGCGAAGGTCGACCTGCGTGAGCGCGTCGTCACCTTCCCGCCGCAGTCGATGATCACCGAGGACAACCTCACGCTGAGCATCGACACCGTCGTCTACTTCCAGGTCACCGATCCCAAGTCGGCCGTGTACGAGATCAACAACTACATCGTGGCCGTCGAGCAGCTGGCGACCACCACCCTGCGCAACGTGGTCGGCGGGCTCACCCTCGAGCAGACCCTCACCAGCCGCGACATGATCAACAAGCAACTGCGCGGGGTCCTCGACTCCGAGACCGGCCGCTGGGGCCTGCGCGTCGCCCGCGTCGAGCTGCGCTCGATCGATCCGCCGCCCTCCATCCAGGAGTCCATGGAGAAGCAGATGAAGGCGGACCGCGAGAAGCGCGCGATCATCCTCACCGCGGAGGGCCAGCGCGAAGCCGCCATCACCACCGCCCAGGGTGCCAAGCAGGCCGCCATCCTCGATGCCGAGGGCAACAAGCAGGCCTCGATCCTCAACGCCGAGGCCGAGCGTCAGTCCCGCATGCTCCGCGCCCAGGGTGAGCGGGCCGCGCGCTACCTCGTCGCAGAAGGCCAGGCGGCCGCGATCGCGCGCGTCAACGCGTCCATCAAGGCCTCCAGGCCGACGCCGGAGATGCTCGCCTACCAGTACGTCCAGAACCTGCCCGAGATGGCCAAGGGTGACGCCGCCACCATGTGGATGATCCCCTCACAGTTCGGGGATTCGCTCGAGAACTTCGCCAAGGCCGTCGCCAAGAAGGACGACGACGGGGTGTTCCGGTACGAGCCCGCCGAGAATGATTCCGACGCGGAACTTCCCTCCGCCCCCGATCACTGGTTCGACACCTCCACCGACCCGGAGATCGCCCGGTCCGTGGCCGCGGCCGAGGCGGCAGCGCAGGGCGCGTCCTCGATCTCGGATGAGGAACCCCGCAAGGCCAAGCCGAAGCCGGGGGTGTTCGACATGGTGCCGGAGTCGGAGGGCGGCGTGGCCCCCGACACCACCTCGACGGAGGCACCGGGTCCGGGTACCCCCGCGCTCGGTGGGCCCCAGGCCCCGGCACCCGGACAGCCGACAGGTTTCGACCGGCCCGCTGACCAGCGCGCGGGCCACGATGCCTACCCCCTCGAGGGCGACGATCAGCCCCTTCGGTAACCCCGAATCGGTGGCGTGCGGTGTCGTCACCTCCGCCGATCGCCGTAACATGTGGGCGTGACCCGTAACAGCGGCCGAGGTGACGACCGCACGCCCGACGCCGAGGACGTGCGGCTGATCGAGACGGCGTCCGCGGTCTTCGCCGAGCGCGGCATCAAGGGCACGAGCACCGACGACATCGCCCGTGCCGCCGGGGTCACCCGCGTGACCCTCTATCGCCGACTGGGGCCGCGCGACAGCATCCTGCGGGCGATCTACGCGCACGAGGCGCAGCGTCTGATGATGACCGTGAACTCGCGTTACACACCGTTCGAATCCCTGCAGTGGGACCCGGTGCGGCACATCGAGGACCTCCTCGTGGGCACCGTGTTCGACATCCGGCAGAACGAGTTGCTGCGTCGGCTCATCGAGGTCGACAAGGTCGAGGCGATGGCGCTGCTCGCGGGCCAGTCCGACACGGTCCTGGATCCGATCACCGAGATGGTCGCGCACTTCGTCCGCAACACGTGGAACGCGGACGTGCACACACGGCAGATGGACGACGAGGAGTGCGAGCAGCTGTCCCGTGAGGTCGCCGGCGTCGTGGGGCGATTCCTGCACTCACTGGTCGTGATGCCGGACGGCCCACCCGCGGTCGACACGGAGGAGCAGATCCGGGCGCTGGCACGCCGGGTGCTCGTCCCGATGATCCTGCAGCGCTGAGCCCCCGGCGCTGAGCGCGCGCCCGCCCTACAGCTCTGCCGGGAGTTCCTCTGCGCCCAGTTCGTGGGCCAGCGCGTCCGCGAGGACCGGATGTCGGAAGTGGTGGCCGACACCGGTGAGCGCCCGGGGCAGGATCCGCTGATCCGCCAGGGCGAGCTCATCTGAGCCCCTCCCGCCCAGTAGGAGCGCAGGGGCCCACCCGGGGACGGGCACGATGGTCGGACGATGTAGGACCGACCCGAGCACGCGGGTGAACTCCGAGTTGGACACCGGGCCCGGGGCGACGGCGTTGACCGGCCCCGACATCTCGGGGTCGACGATCGCGCGCAGGTAGATGTCGGTGAGGTCGTCGAGCGAGATCCAGGACATCCACTGCCGACCCGACCCGAGTCGACCGCCGAGACCCGACCGGGTGATCGCGGCCAGCGGCGGGAGCATCCCGCCCGCACCGGACAGCACGATGCCGGTGCGGACGTTCACCACCCTGGCACCGGCGAGCCGGGCGGGCTCACAGGCGCGTTCCCAGTCGATGACGATGTCGGCGACCGGCCCGGTGCCGGGATCGGAGTCCTCGACCAGCCGCTCACCGGCCCGGTCGGCGCCGTAGTAACCGATCGCGGAGGCGGACACGAGGGTGGTGGCCCCGCCACGGGCGGCGACCAGTTCGGCGAGGCGGCGGGTGGGGCCCACCCGACTGTCACGGACGAGCGCGAGGTGCCGGTCGGTGAAGCGACCCGCTATGGGAGCCCCGGCGAGGTGCACCAGGACGTCGACGTCGTCGAGGAGGTCAGCCGCCGGCTCCGAGGTGTCCCAGTGCCGCTCATCCGCTCCCCGGGGTTCGCCGCGGACGAGGGTGATGACCCGGTGTCCGGCGACCCCGAGCAGGGCGGCGAGTGCGGTGCCCACGAGTCCGGACGCGCCGCTGATGGCGACGGTCAGTGTCCGGCTGCCGTACCGGGTGAGACTGTCGAGGTCGGCGGCCATCTGCCGGTAGCGATAGGCGAACACCGGGGAGAGCATCCTGCCGGGCACCCGGGCGTCGACCCTGTCCCCGATTCGGGCGTCGCCGTCCGGTGTGGCCGTCACCGTGTGGGTGTGGACCCACCCGGTCGCCGCGGCGTACGGCTGCGAGACGCAGCGGTCGACGAACCGCTCCCCCTCGACGAAGCCCGCGGCGTCGTGCTGCGCGTGCCAGCGGGGACCGAACCGCACCCCGAGCGGGCCCGGCAGCGCGGTCCTCGGCTCGAGGACCGCCACGCCATCCCGCAGGGAGTCGGCCTGCTCGACCGGTCGCAGCGGCATGAACGGCGGCGAGAGCCGGAGGAACGCTCCCGGCGAGGAGAAGTACCGCCACGCCTCGCCGGGGCTGACGGGGATCGTGCAGGTGAGATCGATACTCATCGGGGATGCACCGGGCCGCAGCTCATCAGGGCAGCAGGCAGAGCGGCGTCACGTCGCCGCGCCCGCCCGCCATCGGAACGGTGAGGAAGGCGCACGACCACCAGCCGCGGTTCTCGATCACGCCGCGCACGGTGGACCACTGCTCCGCGCTGAGCGCGGGCTGCCGGCTGAGCACGAACCCGGATGACCGGGTGGGATCACCCACGATGGCGAGCGAGTAGTCGTCGGCGAGGTAGGTGATCCGGTAGTTGACGGGACCGTTCTCGTCCTGGAACGGCACCATCGGGAAGTTCACGCGCAGCGATGCGTTGGTGGCGGTGTCCCGCACCTTCGCCTCTCCCTCGATCACCGAGTCCGAGCTGATGGCGGAGCCGCAGGTGTTGCGCACCGAGACGGTACCGGGGGCGGTGACCGCGTACTCGGCCTTGGTGTCGTTGGTGCACTGCAGCGTGTAGGGCTGCGGGAGGGCGGCGACCTGGTACCACTCGCCCTTGTACCGCTCGAGGTCGACGGACTCGACCTGGGTGAGCTCGGGACCCCCGAGGGAGCCGATGGCGACGCCGTCCGGCAGGAGCTGCGAGGAGCCACCACCGAGGCGACCGCCATCGGTGACGTCCTGTGCGCCGGCCACCGGGGCGGCGCCCAGGCCTGCCGCGAGGAGCGGGGCGACGACCACGGCCGTCGCCAGTGCCCGCAGGCGGGAGCGGGAGCGGGCGGGTCGGAAGTTGACGGGTGTACTCATGAGCGGATCTCCTCGGTGGTGGTGTCGGGACCGTTCTGACCGGTCCCGGTGCGGCGGGCGGTGCCGTCGGATGCAGCGCGAGCGGATGCCGGGCCGTCGGATTCCGGGTCGACGGATGCCGGGTCGACGGACGCGGTGTCGGCGTCGCCGCCACGGCGGGCCTTGCCGCGCGGATCGCCCGGCCACCACACCTTGTCCCCCACGAGGGTGAACAGGGCGGGCACGACCAGGGTGCGCACGACGAAGGTGTCGAGCAACACGCCGAGGGCGACGATCACGCCGACCTGGGTGAGGACGATGAGCGGCAGGACGCCGAGCACCACGAACACCGAGGCGAGCACGATACCGGCGGAGGTGATGACGCCGCCCGTCAGAGCGACGGCGCGGACCATCGCCTCCCGTGTGGCGTGGGTGCCTGCCTCCTCCCGCGCCCGGATGGTGAGGAAGATCGAGTAGTCCACGCCCAGCGCGACCAGGAACAGGAAGCTGTAGAGCGGAACGGACACGTCCAGGCCCGGGAAGCCCAGGATCTGGGTGGTGACGAAGGTGCCGAGCCCCAGAGCGGCCAGCGACGACAGCACGGTGGCGGTCATCACCAGCAGCGGTGCGACGACCGCCCGCAGGACCAGCACCAGCACGACGAACACCACGAGCAGGATGAGCGGGGCGATCAGGGTGAGGTCGCGGAGATTGCCCTGGGAGGTGTCCACGGCCTCGGCCACCGACCCGCCGACGATCGCCTCGGAACCGGGGACCGTGTCGACGACCTCGCGCAGTGCGACGACGCTGTCCTCGGAACGATCGGTCGCGGGCGCGGCATCGAGGACCACGGTGACGCGGCTCCAGCCGGTGCCGGACTCGCCCGCCGGCTGGGCGGACACGACTCCCTCGACGTCCCGGACCGCCTCGACGACCTCACCCTCGGTGCCGGTACGGGTGAGGACCGTGACCGGATCGGTGACGCCGGCCGGGAAGTGCTGGGCGGCGGTCTCCAGTCCGGCGGCCGACTCGGACGCGGTGCGGAACTGCTCGGTCTGGCTCAGTCCGATGCGGGTTCCGATGAGTCCGAGGGACAGTACGGCCAGGAGGAGGACACAGGCGACCAGGAACGTCACGGGGCGCCTGACGACGCGCGCGGCGATGCGGCCCCACACGCCCGGCGGGATGTCCTCGTCGAAATTCTCCGGGGTCACGGGGGCGGACCCGCTCTCATGCTTGCCGGCCTTCTCGCCCGGGCGGGGGATGAACGGCCAGAACAGGCCGCGGCCACACACGGCCAGGGCCGCGGGGAGGGCCACGAGCGCGTAGACCAGTGCGACGAGCAGGCCCACGGCCGCGGAGGCACCGAGCGAGCGGTAGTTGGGCAGGGTCGCCAGCAGCAGGGTGAGCAGTGCGAGGACGACCGTGACGTTGCTGGCGATGATGGCGGGGACGGCGCCCCGGTACGCGTCGCGCAGAGCGGTCCGCCGGTCGCGAGTCTTGCGCAGTTCCTCCCGGTAGCGGGACACGAGGAGCAGGGCGTAGTTGGTGCCGGCGCCGAAGACGAGGACGGAGACGATGCCGGAGGTGGAGGCGTCGACGGTGATGTCGAGGGCCTCGCCGACCCGGGAGACCAGCAGGGCCGCGACGCGGTCCGCGACACCGATGATGATCAGCGGGACGAGCCACAGCACCGGCGAGCGGTAGGTGACGATGAGCAACACGGCGACGACCAGAGCGGTGGCCGCCAGGAGGCGGAAGTCGGCGCCCTCGAACGCGGCGGCGGTGTCGGCGGCGAACCCCGGCCCACCGGTGAGCTGGGCGTTCACACCCTCGTCGAGACCGCCCGCGACGGCGTCACGCATGTCGCCCACGAGTTCGCCGGCCTCGCCCCCCGAGAGGAGCTGGGCGTCGACGGGGACCAGCATGAGTGCGGCGGCGTCGTCCTCGGACGGGATCGGCCCCTGCGCGGGCGCGCCCACGACCTCGGACATCCGTTCGCCGGCGCCGACGGCCGCGGCGATGCCCTCGGGGCCCAGCTCACCGCCGTCCTCGCGCGTCACGACGAGGACGGCCGGGACGGACTCGGAGCCGGGGAACTCACGTTGGATCTGGGAGACGAGGGCGGCCTCGGAATCGTCCGGGAGTGTCTGCGGTCCCTCCGACGACCCCTCGGACGAGGCGAACGCGAAGACCGCGCCACTCACGAGGATGACGACCACGAGCATCAGCCACGCGGACAGCTTTCCCGTGACCAGACCCACCCAGCCGCTGGCCGACCCCGACTCGTCCGTCGACCCTGACTTCCCTACCGCCGAGCGCTCAGCCCTCATCGTTTCCCTTGTCTTCACACATCGTATTCGGAGAGGAACGCCTCGAGGATGGTGTTGACCTCATCCGGGCGTTCCATACTGGGCGAGTGTCCCGCACCGGGGATCTCGTGGTACCTCGAGCCCGCGATCAGCTCGGTGACCCGCCTGGCCTTGTCCGGAGGCGTGGCCGCGTCCTCGCTGCCCACCACGACCAGCGTCGGGGCGATGATGCGGATGGCCTCGTCCTCACACGGGTCACGGTCGGCGACCGACTCGATGGCCTTGACCAGCCCCGCACGGTCGGTGCGCTCGAGCTGGGCCATCCACTCCTGCACCCAGGGGGCGTCGAGATTGCGCTCGGCGAGCATGATGGGCGCCACCCGGGCGCGCAGGGGCTTCATCCCGGCCACGCGGTACACCTTGGACAGCGTCTTGTACTTGCTGCGGTTGGCCGGCTCCTCCGCGGTGGCCGCGGTGTCCATGAGGGTAAGGGTGTGCACGATCTCTGGGTTACGGGCCGCCAGCCGCATTCCGACGAACCCGCCCATCGACAGGCCCACGAAGTTCACCACCGGGATCTGCAGATGCCGGAGGAGTTCGGCCACGTCCACCGCGAGGGTGTCCATGTCGTAGCCGCCCATCGCCCGCGGGGAGTTGCCCTGACCGCGGAAATCGATCGTCACGCACCGGTACCTCCCCCGCAGGTGGGCGATCTGGTGCTGGAACATCCAGCCCGAGAACAGCAGCCCGTGGGCGAAGAACACCACCGGGGCGTCCTCGCGGCCCGCCGGGGCGCCGGTGTCCGTGTAGGCGATCGTCGTGTGGCCGCGCTGGAAGGTGGGCATCGTGGCGTGCTCCTGACGTGGTCCCGGCCGCCTGGAACGGCCTCTACGGTCGTACGATACGACGCCCGCCGTTCCACGAGGCGGCCTCGAGACGAACCGGCGTGCTCACTGGGGACATCCTCACCTGAGGGTGACCAGTCGGCGCGGGTGCCCGGGGCCGGCTGCACGCTCGAGGTGCTGGTGCTCGTTGACCGCGATGCACGTCATCCCGCCCCGGCCCACCACGACCCGGGCGGTCCCGGTGTTCACCGTGACGCGCTGCAGCCGGGTCCACAACCCGACGACCCCCTCCGGGTCGGCCAGCAGACCCGCGACCGCCAGGGAGATGGTGCCGGCGGAGGAGACCACGACGGTCGTCCGGCCGGTCCCGGACCTGGCGGCGGCGTCGGCCAGTGCGGAGTCGGCGTCGCGTCGGTACTCGGCGAACGCCTCGAGTCCCGCCCAGTGTCCGAGGGCGGCGTCGAGTTGCCGCTGGAACGCCTGCTTGGCCTCGTCGGAGGACCCGGCCGAGTCGAGGGTCCCGTGGTCGGCCGTCAGGCCGGCCACGCGCGCCGCCTCGAGCACCGCGTCGGCGTCATACTCGGCCCAGCGCTCGTCGACCTCCACGGCCACGTCCCGGTCGCTGTGGGCGCGCAGGCCGTCGAGCAGGCCCTCCGCGGTCTCGCGTTGCCGACGCAGGCCGCCGTGGATGATCACATCGGGGCGCAGGCCGCGGCAGGCCATGTCCTCGCCCGCCAGGCGCGCCTGCAGATGACCGGTCTCGGACAACCGGTCGTAGTCGCCGCTGCCGAACGAGGCCTGACCGTGGCGGACGAGGTGGATGGCACCCATCAGCGACCACCGCCCGACGTGCCGGTCGGTCGCCCACCGATCACGGGGAGATCGCCGATCACCGGCAGGCCTCCGAGCAGACCCGTCACCTTGCCCCGGACGTCGTGGACGCCCCCGGCGAGCAACGGGAGCACGACCCGGGGGACGCCGAGCAGTTCCGGGACCAGGTCACGCGGGGAGACCCGGGTCGGTGTGAGGCGGCCGTCGCCCGTGCGGATGATGCGCAGGCACCGTTGTTCGAGGAACGCCACTCCGGGTCGGAAGGCGCGGAACGCCGGGTTGGTGGTCTGCCCGTGGAAGTAGCGGTGGTTGATCTGCTGGGCGATCACCGCCAGACGGAACAGACCGAACACCTCGTAGAAGCGCCACTGCTCCTCGGTGATCTCCAGACCGGCCCGGCGGGCGTACCGCGCGACGACCTGCTGGCGGGTGAGCATCCCGGGCGCGTGGGTGGGCTGGCGGCGGAACGCCTTGAACAGCGGGCCGTCGTCGTCCTGCACCCAGTAGGCCAGCGCGCCGCCGAGGTCCATGAGCGGGTCGCCGACGCCTCCCATCTCCCAGTCCAGGACGCCGATGACGTGGGTGACGTCCTCGGGATCCAGCACGAGGTTGTCGAAGCGGAAGTCGTTGTGCACCAGACAGTGCCCCACGTCGTCGGGCTGATTGGCGCGGAGCCACTTCATCACCGGCGCGAAGTCGGGCACGTCCGGGGTGCGGGCGCGCCGGTAGCGAGCGGACCACCCCTCGACCTGGCGGCGCACGTACCCCTCACCGCGGTCGAGATCGCCCAGGCCCGCAGCCCCGACGTCCACCGAGTGGAGGTCGGCGAGCGCGTCGACGGCCGCCTCGGCGAGGTGCCGGGTGGTGACCCGGTCCATGAGCAGCTCGCGGGGCAGCTCCTTGCGCAGGATGGTGCCCTCCATCCGCTCCATCACGTAGAAGTCCGAGCCGATCACCGAGTGGTCGCCGCAGAACCCGACCATCCGCGGTACCAGCGGGTACACCGGCCGCAGTGCCGACTGGACGCGGTACTCGCGCTTCATGTCGTGGGCACCGCGGGCCTTGGTCCCGGCCGGCGGGCGGCGCAGGACGAGGTCCGCGCCCGGGTAGCGCAGCAGGTAGGTGAGGTTGGACGCGCCACCGGTGTACTGCCGCACCTCCGGGATGACCGGCTCGTCGTCGTCGCCGAGGTTCACGCCCGCCAGCACGGTGGGGTCGTCGGGCGCGATCGACCGCAACCACGCGGCCACCGCCTCGACGTCGAACGCGTCCTCGCTGCGCACCGCGTCTGTTCCGGGGACGCGGCGCCGCAGGGCGGCCTCGGTGTCGCGGGGGGCGTCGTCCCCGGCGGGCGCGCCGTCGCGGGCGCTCATCGGGTCGTCCCGGTCTTCTCGGTGCCACCGGTGGTGGCGGCGTCGCGGTAGGGCGCGAGCAGGGCGCGGGCGACGACGCCGAGGTGGACCTCGTCGGGACCGTCCGCCAGTCGCAGCGACCGCGCGGTGGCGTACGCCCCGGCCAGCGGGAAGTCGTCGCTCATGCCGCCGCCACCGTGGAGCTGCAGGGCCATGTCGATGACGTGCTGCGCCATCTTCGGGACGGCGGCCTTGATGGCGCTGACCTCGACGGCGGCCTGCCCCTCGGTGTCGAGTTTCCAGGCGGCGTGCTGGACCAGCAGTCGGGCCTGGTCGATCGCGATGCGCGCCTCGGCGAGACGCTCGCGGTTCCCGCCGAGGTTGACGATGGGTTTGCCGAAGGCCACGCGGCCGGAGGCGCGGCGGCAGGCCAGGTCCAGCGCCATCTCGGACAGGCCGATCAGTCGCATGCAGTGGTGGATGCGCCCGGGTCCGAGGCGTCCCTGGGCGATCTCGGCGGCCCTGCCCGGACCGGAGATGATGTTGGACACCGGCAGCCGCACGCCGTCGAGGGTCACCTCGCCGTGGCCGAGCGGTTCGTCGTAGACCCCCTGGGCGGTGAGCATGCGCTCGACGCGGACCCCGGGGGCGTCCATCGGCACCAGGACCATCGAGTGCCGCAGGTAGCGGTGGGCGTCCGGATCGGACACGCCCATGAAGATGCCCACCTCGCAGTCCGGGTGGCCGACGCCCGTGGACCACCATTTGCGGCCGTCGAGGACGACCTCGTCACCCTCGATACGGGCACTCGCGGCCATGTTCGAGGCGTCCGAGGAGGCCACATCCGGCTCGGTCATGAGGAAGGCGCTGCGGATCTTCCCGTCGAGCAGCGGGTCCAGCCACCGGTCCTTCTGCTCCTCGGAGCCGTACTTGAGCAGGACCTCCATGTTCCCGGTGTCCGGGGCGTTGCAGTTGAACACCAGCGGGGCGAGGAAGGAGCGGCCCATCTCCTCGGCGACCGGCGCGTAGTCGGTGTTGCTCAGGCCGGCGGCGCCGTGGGTGCCGTAGCGCTCTGCGTAGGGCCCCTCGTGTCCGGCCGGGAGGAAGAGGTTCCACAGTCCCTGCTCGCGGGCGCGGGCCTGGAGCTCCGGCACCCGCGGATCGACGGCCCACGGATCCTCCCCGGCCAGCCGACGACGGGCGATGTCGGCGTGGATCTCCGGCTCCACCGGGGCGATGTGGGTGTCGATGAACTCGCGGACGGCTGAGGTGAGCTCAGCGGCGCGGGGCGAGGAGGAGAAGTCCATGGGTTCATCGTGGCACAGCCGGGGGAACGGGTTCCCGTGTCGTGGCTCACGCGGTGACGGCGCCCCGGCCACCCGCCCGTCGGCTCTGGCAGGATCGCGGTCGTGACCGAGGACTCGCGTACGACTCTCGCGGACCGGCTCGACCCGGCCCGTGCCTGGTCGGCGCGTAGGACCTACCGCGCCGCCGACTTCCGCCCCGGCGACCTCGTCGCGGCCAAGGCGGGCCGCCGCATCTCGGTGGTACTGCCGGCCCGCAACGAGCAGTCGACGGTCGGGGCGATCGTCGCCGCCCTGCGTTCCGAGCTGGTGGACCGGGTCCCGCTGATCGACGAGCTCGTCGTCGTCGACTCCCACAGCACCGACGCCACCGCGCACGTGGCCCGTTCCGCCGGGGCCCGCGTCGTCGCGCAGGGCGACGTCCTGCCCGCGCTCGGCGACGTCCCCGGCAAGGGCGAAGCCCTGTGGAAGTCGTTGGCCGCCACGGACGGCGACATCGTCGCCTTCCTGGACTCCGACCTGCGGGACTTCGACCCCGCGTTCGTGACCGGTCTACTGGGGCCGCTGCTCACCGAGCCGGGAGTGGTGTTCAGCAAGGGCGCGTACGAGCGGCCCCTCGACGACGGCCGCACCGTCCTGCCTGCCGGTGGGGGCCGGGTGACCGAGCTCGTGGCGCGTCCCCTGCTGGCCGCGCACTGGCCCTCCCTCAGCGGGTTCGTGCAGCCGCTCGCCGGGGAGTACGCGGGGACGCGGGAGGCGCTCGAATCGATCCCCTTCGCGGGCGCGTACGGGGTGGACATCGGGATCCTCATCGACCTCGTGGAGTCCTACGGGCTCGACGCGCTCGCCCAGGTGGACCTCGGTCGACGGACCCACCGCCACTCCCCCGACTCCGCCCTGTCGGTGATGGCGATGCACCAGCAGCTGGCCGTGCTCAGTCGACTGCAACGGTACGGACGGGTCGTGGGCGCCGACGCCCCCGGCGACACACTGACCCTGCACCACCGGGACCCGATCAGCGGGGGATTCCGCTCCGAGACCGTCGAGGTGGCCCCGGGCGAGCGCCCGCCGATGCGCGAGGTGCGGGCGGGGCTGTAGCGCCGGGCGTCACATCGTTCGAGCGCGGCCGGTCAGCATCGGCGTCAGCGGTACCACCGGCGGGAACGGACGGGTCCGCAGGTCGGAGACGTCGAAACCCGCCTCCGCGACGTGGCGAGCGGTGTCGCGGTTCGGGTGACACCCGCCTCCGAGCCGGCTCCACACGGGTGCGATCCGGTCGGCGATGCGACCCAGCCGGCCGTCGGCCCGGACGTGCTCGAGCAGCCGCAGCTCACCGTGCGGGGCGAGCACCCGACGGGCCTCGGTCAGTGCGGCCGGGACGTCGGGGACGGTGCACAGGACGAGCCCGAACACCACGGCGTCGGCCTCACCGTCGGCGAGCGGGAGCGACTCCGCCACCGTGTCCACCACCTCGACCGGGACCGCGGCGCCCCGCGCGTGCCGACGGGCGTATGCGCGCAGGTGCGGGTCCGGCTCGACCGCAACCACCCGGGTGACCTCCGGCGGGTAGTGCTCGAAGGTCACCCCGCTGCCGGCGCCGACCTCCACCACCGTGCCGGACAGGCCCTCCACCAGCCGACGACGTGACCTGCCCAGGCCGACGCGTTCCAGCACCGGGCTGGCCACCACCCATCCGCGGGCGAAGAGGGAGACATCCGATCGTTCGCGAGACGTACCCATGAAACGATACGGTACCGGGTATCTGCTGGTCCCGGAACCGGGCCAGCCGTTCCCACCACTACAGGGAGGTCCGACGCGATGCGTACGACGACCGGGCTACCGGACTGGGACACGGTCCTGGCGGTGGTCGCCCATCCCGATGACGAGTCATTCGGCCTCGGCGCGATCCTGTCCACCTTCGCCGGCGCCGGTGCCGCCGTCCACGTCCTCTGCCTGACCCGGGGCGAGGCCTCGACCCTCCACGGCGCCCGTGGAGAGGAGATCGAGGGCGATCTCTCCCTCATCCGTGAGCACGAGTTGCGCGCGGCCGCCGACGCGCTCGGTGCCCGCGGGGTCACCCTCCGCGATCTCCCCGACGGCGGACTGACGGCGCTCGGTGCGGACGGGCTCGACGACGAGGTCGAGCGGGAGATCGAGGCGGTGAGGCCGGACGGGCTGGTCGCCTTCGACTCCACCGGCATCAGCGGTCACCCCGACCACGTGGCCGCCACTGCGGCGGCCGTCAGAGCAGGCGAGCGCCACGCCCTGGGGGTCCTGGCGTGGGTCCTGCCCGACGACATCTGCGCCACACTCGCGGGCGAGGGATACGCCGGGTTCCTCGGACGCCCGGCCGCCGAGATCGACCTGGCCCTGACCGTCCACCGTGCCGCCCAGCAGGCCGCCGTGGAATGCCACCCCAGCCAGGCCGTCCCGGGCAGCGTGCTGTGGAGGAGACTGGAACTGCAGGGGGACACCGAACACCTCCGATGGCTCCGCCGCCCCTGACCGCCCTGCCCGACCGAACCACCGAACCAGCCGCCGGCGAACCGGCCCTCCGAACCGAAAGGACCACCGCCCGTGGACGCCTCCGCATGGAACGCCCGCTACCTCGCGCAGCCCGATGCGTGGGGCACGACCCCCGCCGCCAGGATCGTCGCCGAGGTGACGGCCGCCGAGGACGCGGGGCTGACCGTGGGCACCGCCGTCGACCTCGCGTGCGGCGACGGCCGGCACGCGCGGTGGCTCGCCGCACACGGATGGCGCGTCCGGGCGGTCGACTTCTCCGAGGTCGCCATCGAACAGGCCCGATCCAAGGACTCCGACGACGGACGCAGCGGCAGCGTCGACTGGGTGGTCGGCGACGCCACCGCCTGGACACCGCCCGAGGCCGTCGACCTCGTCGTCGTCGGATTCCTCCACCTGGACCTCCCCGAACTGACCGGCGTCCTGCGCAACGCCGGTTCGTGGCTCCGCCCCGGCGGCCACCTGGTCTACCTCGGTCACGCCGCGGAGAACCTCCGCCGCGGCGTCGGCGGCCCGCAGGACCCCACCGTGCTGCCCGGCATCACCGACCTCGCGCGCGGCGCCGAGGGGCTCGAGGTGGTCTCGCTCCGGCATGACCTGCGGCCCGCGGGCAAGGCCACCGCCGTCGACGTACTCCTGCACGCCCGGACCTGGGGCGGGGCGTGACCCGCGCCGGCGACGCCATGCACACCGCGCGGGAGGCGGGCCGGGCGACGGCGCAGCGGCGGATCCTCACCGTCCTCGTCCTGGCGCAGCTGCTCGCCGGGGCCGGACTCGCTGCGGGCATCACCGTGGGCGCACTGCTCGCCGAGGACCTGCTCGGTGGCCCCGGCCTGTCCGGGCTGCCGTCGGCACTGTTCACCGGTGGCTCCGCCCTCGCCGCGATCGCCGTGGGCAGACTCTCGCAGGCCCGCGGCCGCCGCCCGGGCCTGGCCGCCGGATTCGCGGTCGGCGCACTCGGCGCACTCGGCATCGTCGCGGCCACCGCCCTCGAGTCGCTGCCGCTGCTGTTCCTGTCGTTCGTCATCTACGGATCCGGCACGGCCACCAACCTGCAGGCCCGCTACGCCGGTGCCGACCTCGCCACCGACGCCACCCGCGCCCGGTCCCTGTCCTACGTCCTGCTCGGCACCACCGCCGGTGCCGTCGCCGGGCCCAACCTCGTGGGGCCCACCGGCGGCGTCGCCGAGGCGCTGGGCCTGGCCCCGCTCGCGGGACCGTTCCTGCTCGCCGCCGCGGCGTACGGTGGCGCGGCACTTGTCATCTCCCTGCTGCTGCGGCCCGATCCCCTGCTCGAGGCGCGCAGGATGGAGATCGAGACGGCGGAGGCGGCGCTCACCTCGTCGTCGTCGTCGTCCCCCGCCGCGGACGCCGCCGCAGCAGCCGACGGCGCGGACCGGGCGACCGTGGCGCCCGTACCGACCCGCATCTGGACGGCCGACGTCATCACCGGTGTCGTGGTGATGGCGCTGACCCAGTTCGTCATGGTCGGGCTCATGACCATGACCCCCGTGCACATGCGCGCCCACGACCACACCGTGACCGTGGTGGGCGTCGTGATCTCGCTGCACGTGGCGGCGATGTTCCTGCCCGCACCCCTGTCCGGACTGCTCGTGGACAAGTTCGGCACCCGCGCCGTAGCGGTGTCCGCGGGCCTCGTGCTGTTGGGCTCCGGCGTCCTCGCCGCCGTGGCCCCTCCCGCGTCAACGCTGCTGGTCACCGTCGCGCTGATCCTGCTGGGACTGGGGTGGAGCCTGGGGCTGGTGGCCGGCACGACCGTGCTCACGACGTCCGTGCCGACCGCCGTGCGCGCCGGCGTCCAGGGGCAGGCCGACGTGGCCGTGGCCCTGTCCGGCGCGGCCGGCGGTCTGCTGTCGGGCCTGGTGTTCGCGTGGATCGACTTCCGCGGGCTGGGCTTCACGCTCGCCGCCCTGTCGCTCGTCGTGGTGGCGGCCGTGCGCCCGCGGCGCGTGTCCGGTCCCGCCCGGGACGCCGCCCGGGCGAGCTGACGGTCCGCAGCCTCCGCCGGCGCCGCCGGGTCCGCGCGAACGGCATCGCCCACGCACTGGCGGGCCCCGGGCCCCGGGCCCCGGATCAGCCGACCGGCAGGTGCTCCCGCCGCCGCCCGACGGGACCGTCGGAACCGGCGGCGTCCGCGCGCTCGGACAGATCCACGCGCCACCACACCACGAAGCCCCAGATGACGAACGCCCCGTACACGAGGTACAACGCCGCCGACGGGTAGTACCCCGCCTTGAGCAGCAGTGGCACGCCCACGATGTCGACGCCGATCCACAGCAGCCAGAACTCGGTCCAGCCGCGGGCCATGCCGTAGGTGGCGAGGATCGACCCGGTGAAGATCCACGCGTCGGCCCACGGCCCCCACGATCCGAGCTGGGCGAAGATCCAACCGAAGACCAGAGTGCCGGTCACCATGCCGATGACGAGTCCGGCCCGCTGACGACCGGTCGCCCAGTGGGGATGGACGGCCACCGCGTCAGCGGCCGAGCCTCCGGGCAGGGAAGCGCTCGCCCGCCTGGACTGCGACCACCGCCACCAGCCGTAGACGCCCACCGCCAGGAACATGACCTGACGGCCGGCCTGACCGTAGAGGTCCACGTCCTGCGGGGTGTGGAAGACGCCGCCGAGGAAGACGGTCAGAAGGGTGAGGTTGCCGACGATTCCCACCGGCCACGCCCACACCACCCGGCGCATGCCACCGATGGCGGCGGCCAGGCCGAAGACGTTGCCGACGATCTCGCGCCACAGGATCGGCACGCCGCCGATCATCAACTGGGCGTCGAGGAATTCCACGAGAAGGCTCATCGTGTGCCCCTTTCACGGGCTCTACACAGACGGCCCAGGGCTTGTGACGCGACGCCCGCCCGGCCACGGTCGTCGTCGACCGGGACCGCGTCGGGTGACGCGGGGTTCTCTTCCATCCGGACTATGACCGTCGGCCCCGGGATCACACCGGGTCTGCTGACCCCCGCGTGCGTGGAGTGGCCGGACCGGGAGTCCAGCCGCACCGCGCATGCGGGGCGCTCGCGGGCTCGCCGCCGACCATGGGGCCGGTGACATCACCGCCGGTGGGGAGTTTCACCCCGCCCTGAGAACGTGTTCCCGTTGTACCCCTGAACGTGGCCGCGCCGCAAGCCGAGGTCTCGCCGGCGGGGCTGGCGGGTGCGGCCGGCCGGGCGGCGTCAGCCGAGGGTGAGCTGCCCCCCGGACTCGGTCACCGCGATGGCGTCGAGCGGGCGCGGGGCCGGGGCGAGGGTGTTGCGGCCGTCGGTGGCGTCGTACTCGGCGCCGTGGAGCGGGCAGCGCAGGGACATGCCCTCGATCACCTGGACCACCCCGCCCTGGTGGGTGCAGCGGGCGGAGTAGGCGACGAACTCGCCCGCGACGGGCTGCGCGACGATCACGGTCGAGTCGCCCGCCTTGAACTGCTTGGCCGTGCCCGGCGGGATCTCGGCGGCCGGGATCGTGGTCGCCGGCACCGTGGTGGTCTGCTGCACGGTCGACGGGGGCTGCGCCGGCTCGGTCATTCCGCAGGCCGAGGCGATTCCCGGCAGCAGGATGATCCCGGGCAGGGCGGCCAACACCGCGCGGCGTTGGGTGCACGGCCCCACTGTGCCGGCCCGGCCCGAGGTGGTGGCCGGACGGCCGGTGGCGGCTCTGCCCATCGAGGCGGACGTGGCGGCGGCGAGGGGCTCGGTCATGACGTCCATCGTATCGCCCATCCCGGCCCGCCCTAGGCTGCCCGCATGACGGTCCGCAGACTCCGACCCCACGCCACGACGATCTTCTCCGAGGTCTCGCAGCTGGCCACCCGCTTCGACGCCATCAACCTGGGCCAGGGTTTCCCCGATACCGACGGGCCGGAGTCCATGATCGAGGCGGCCGCGCGCGCCATGCGCGAGGGCCACAACCAGTACCCGCCGGGCATCGGCACCCCGGAGATGCGCCGCGCGGCCGCCGACCACGAGACCGCCCACACCGGTCTGGTGCACGACCCGGACACCGAGGTGTTGGTGACGGTCGGCGCGACCGAGGCGATCGCCGCCGCGGTGGTGGGCCTGGTGGAGCACGACGACGAGGTGGTCGTGATCGAACCGTATTACGACTCCTACGCCGCCACGGTGGCGATGGCCGGCGCCACCCGTCGCGCCGCCAGGATGATCCGCTCAGGCGGCGAATTCCGACTCGACGTGGACTCGTTGCGGGACGCGTTCTCCCCGCGGACGCGGGCCGTGCTGGTGAACACGCCCCACAATCCCACCGGGGCCGTCCTGCCGCGGGAGGACCTCGAGCAGATCGCCGCACTGTGCCACGAGTTCGACGCGATCGCCATCTCCGACGAGGTGTACTCCCACCTCACCTACGACGGGGTGGAGCACGTGTCGATCGCGACCCTGCCGGGGATGGCCGAGCGGACCCTGCGCATCTCCAGCGCGGGCAAACTGCTCAACTGCACCGGGTGGAAGATCGGGTGGCTCACCGGGCCCCCGGACCTCGTGGCGGGAGCGCGTACCGCGCGGCAGTACATGAGCTTCACCGTCGCCTCGCCGCTGCAACTGGGCGTCGCGCACGCCCTGCGCCACGAGCAGGAGTGGATCGCCTCGCTGCGGCAGGACATGCAGGCTCGGCGGGACCAGCTGGCGGACACCCTCACGAGCGTCGGGTTCGACCTCGTCGTCGCACAGGGCACGTACTTCCTCACCGCCGACCCGCGCCCCCTCGGGGTGACCGACGCGGCGGCCTGGTGCCTCGAACTGCCGGAACGGATCGGCGTGGCGGCGGTCCCGTTCGCCCCGTTCACCGACGCGTTCTCGGACGACTGGTCCCACCTCGTGCGGTTCGCGTTCTGCAAACGTCCCGAGGTGCTCGACGAGGCGGGTCGGCGGTTACGAGCACTGCACGGGTAATCGGACCGGTAACCGGCACCGATACCGACACCGGCAGCCAGCTTTCGGAGTGCGGTCCGGAAAATTCGCCTACCCCCGCGGGTCGTGCTCTACCGTGGGCACCTGGTGCGCCGTCCGGCGCGGACCACCGTCGTCGGAAAGGCCCCGCGTGTCCCACTACCGCAGCAACCCACGTGACCTGGAGTTCGTCCTGTTCGACGTGTTCGGACTCGACGAGATCCTCGAGCGCGACGAGTCCACCGAACTCGACGGTGAGACCGTCCGGACGATGCTGCGCGAGGCCGCAGCCCTGGCCGAGGGGCCGGTCGCCGCGTCGTTCACCACCGCCGACCGCAACCCGCCCACCTTCGACCCCGAGACCCACGAGGTCACCCTCCACCCCGACTACGTGGCCTCCGTCCGCGCCTGGCAGGACGGCGGCTGGGGTCTCGTCGGCGTGGACCCGGCCGTCGGCGGCGTGGCCGCCCCCCGCCTGGTCACCTGGGCGATCAGCGAGTTCCTCGTGGGTGCCAACCCCTCCATCTTCATGTACCTGTCCGGGCCGCTGTTCGCCGGGATCATGCACTCGATCGGCAACGAGCAGCAGAAGAAGTGGGCCACCAAGATCATCGAGCGCAACCACGGCTCGTCCATGATGCTCACCGAGGCCGAGGTCGGCTCCGACGTGGGCGCCGTGCGCGCCAAGGCGATCCAGCAGCCCGACGGCACCTGGCACATCGAGGGCACCAAGCGGTTCATCACCGGCGCCGACACCGGTGACCTCTTCGAGAACATCTGGCACCAGGTTCTCGCCCGGCCCGAGGGCGCGGGCCCCGGCACCAAGGGCCTGAGCTACTTCCTCGTGCCCAAGTACATGCCGGACCCGGAGACCGCCGCGCCGGGTAAGCGCAACGGCGTCTACGTCACCGGCATCGAGAAGAAGATGGGCCTGGCCGCCTCCGCGACCTGCGAGGTGGCGTTCGGCGCGCACGGCCGCCCCGCGGTGGGGTTCCTGGCCGGCGACGTCCACCTGGGCATCAAGCAGATGTTCAAGACCATCGAGGCCGCCCGGATGATGGTCGGCACCAAGGCCATCTCCACCCTGTCGACCGGCTACCTGGGCGCGCTCGAGTTCGCGCGCGAGCGGGTCCAGGGCAACGACATGGCCGATGCCGGGAATCCCGACGCCAAGAAGGTCACGGTCATCCACCACCCGGACGTGCGCCGGTCGCTCCTCACGCAGAAGGCATACGCGGAGGGACTGCGCGCGGTGTACCTCTACGCCGCCGCCCACCAGGACATCGTGTCCGCCGAGGTCGTCTCCGGCGCCGGACCCGAGCTCGCGCACACGGTCAACGACCTGCTCCTGCCGATCGTCAAGGGCGTGGGCTCCGAGCGGTCCTACCAGTGCCTCGCCGAGTCGCTGCAGTGCTTCGGCGGCTCCGGGTACCTCAAGGATTACCCCATCGAGCAGTACATCCGCGACGCCAAGATCGACTCCCTCTACGAGGGCACCACCGCGATCCAGGCGCAGGACTTCTTCTTCCGCAAGATCATCCGCGACGGCGGCACCGCGCTCGGGCACGTCGCCGCGCAGATCCACCGCACCGTGGACGAGGCCGGTCCCGCCGAGCTCGAGACCGCGCGCACCGGGGTGGCCGGCGCGCTGGCCGATGTCGAGTCGATGGTCGGCACCCTCACCGAGCACCTCATGGGCGCCCAGGAGGACCCCGAGAAGCTGTACCTGATCGGACTCGGGGCGGTCCCGCTGCTCATGGCCGTGGGCGACCTCATGGTGGGCTGGATGCTCCTGCGCGAGGCCGGCGTGGCGCTGGACCGGCTGCCCGAGGCGACCGGCGACGACCACGACTTCTACACCGGCAAGGTGACGGTGGCGAACTTCTTCGCCCGCGCCCACCTGCCGCAGGTCGGCGCCGCGCGGGCCACGATCGAGGCGCTCGACGTGGACGTCATGCACATGCCCGAGGGCGCGTTCTAGGCCGGCCCGCCCCGCCAGCTCGTCGAGAAGAGCGTTCCGCACACATCCGCCGAGAGCGGGGTGCGCGGAACGCTCTTCTCGTTGGTGGGTTACGCGGACGGGACGGCTCAGCGGCCGGTGGTGAGGACGATCTTGCCCACGGCCCCGCGGCCGTCCATGAGCTCGAGCGCCTCCGAGGCCCGGTCGAGGGGGAACTCGGCGCCGACTAGGGGATCGAGCTTGCCCGCGGCCAGCAGCGGCCCGACCTCGGCCCACTGCTTCTGCAGGTAGCCGGGGTTGGACATCCAGTACTCGCCCCACCCCACGCCCACCGCGCTCTTGTTTCCCAGCAACAGCCGGTTGACCTTGACCGTGGGGATCTCGCCGCCGGTGAACCCGATGACGAGGATCCGTCCCTCCTGACCGAGGGCGCGGATGGAGTCGGTGAACCGGTCACCGCCCACGGGGTCGACGACGATGTCGACCCCCTTGCCGCCGGTGAGCTCCTTCACGGCGTCCTTGAAACCCTCGGGCGCGATCGCGTCGGCCGCCCCGGCCTTCAGTGCCAGGTCCCGCTTCTCCTGCGTCGAGGCCACCGCGATGACACGGGCACCCATCGCGGTCGCGAACTGGGTGGCCGCGATGCCGATACCACCGCCCGCCCCGTGGACCAGCACCGTCTCCCCCGCCTGCAACCGGCCGCGGTGGGCCAGGGCGAAGTGGACGGTGAGCACGTTCATCGGGATCGAGGCGCCCTGGGTGAAGGACAGGCTGTCGGGAAGGTGGAACACCTGGCCGGGATCGGCGGAGACCACCTCGGCGAACCCGCCCAGACCGGGGAACGCGCACACGCGGTCGCCGGCGGCGAACCCCGACCCCTCGGGCGCCGACCGCACCACGCCCGCGACCTCCGAACCCGGCACGAACGGCAGCGGCGGGGAGATCTGGTACTTGCCGCGGGTCTGCAGGACCTCGGGGAAGGTCACCCCCGCGGCGTGGACGTCGATCAGTACTGCGCCCGGCTCGGGCTCGGGGACGTCGACCACCTCGAGGGCGGCGGGTCCGTCATGGCTGGAGATGTGGATGGCACGCATGCCGTCCATAGTGTCAGCCCGTCACCGCGTACGCGCGCCCTCCGCCTCGCGCTGGTGTCGCCGACGCCGGAGCAGGTGCAGGGTCAGTCCCAGGGCCACGACCACCTGGCCGATCTGGAAGGCCAGCGCCATGACGATGAATTCCCGACCGAACGTCGTGGGCGAGATGAGGAGGGCGGCGCAGATCCCCAGCAGGACGACCGTGATCAGTTGCCCGCCCGCCAGGAACCGCCGCGGGTTGGTGGTGAGCTGCCGGCGGAATGCCATCAACAGAGAACTGAGGGCCACCAGCAGGCACACCGGCACGCCGATCTGGGACGGGAAGAGGAACAACACCACGAACATCGGGTGCGAACTGAGAGTGACCGTCCCGTCGAGCAGATACTGCGGAACGCTCCACAGGGCCGTGAGCAGTGCACAGAGCACCGTGATCCACGAGCCGCCCACGAGGATCCTCACGCGGAGAGGATAACCCTGCTGATCACTCCCTCGTCAGCGCCTCACCGACGGGGATCTCACCGTCCGAGAACTCGATGGTGCGTCGGGCGGTGTCCGGGCGGCGCAGGACCGCCGCGATGACAGCGGCCACCGAGTCCCTGCTGGTCGCGCGGTCATCGCGCTTGTCCTCGCCCACCCCGATGCTCTCGCCACCGGGCTCGTCGGTCAGTGCGCCCGGCCCGAGGATGGTCCACCCCAGGTCGGCGTCGCGCAGGTGGGCGTCCGCGGCGGCCTTGGCCTCGGCGTACGGGAAGAAGGCGTTGTCCTCCGGGACGCCGTGCTCGGGACCGGCGCCGTCGTAGGAGACCATCACGTACCGCTCGACGCCCTCGGCGACGCTCGCGTCCACCGAGCGGATCGCGGCGTCGCGGTCCACCGCGTAGGTACGGTCGGGGTTCCCGCCGCCGGCCCCGGCGGACCAGACCACGGCGCCGCTGCCCCGCACGACCTCGCGGAGACCGTCGACGTCGAGCGACTCCACGTCCGCGACGACCGGGGTCGCGCCCGCAGCGCGGATCTCGTCGGCGTGGTCGGGGTTCCGGATCACCGAGAACACCTCGGCCCCCGCCTCGGAGAGGATCTTGGCGGCACGGAGGCCGACCTTGCCGTGGCCGCCGATGATGGTCACAGGTTTGTCGATACTCATGTGTCCGTTGTACGCGTCCGGCACCGGTGGCGCCTCCGCTCACGCAGGACGACGCCAGCGAGACGGAGGTCACACCGAGTGTCTGGCGGGGCCCTCCCGGCGATCACAACTCCACAACGACTGGGGCTGCGTAGCGTTTCCGATTGGCCCCGTGTCAGACCCGGAGTGCATCATGTGGACATAAGCCGGGACTCACCGGCGCCCCCACGCTCGTTCTTTCGGAGTTCTGCATGTCGCTGCCCAGGTCTGGAACCTTCCCGCGTTCGGCGGTACCGGGCCCCCTCGCCCTGATCGCCGCACTTCTCGCCCTGATTCTCGTCGTCGCCGGATGCACCGTCCCCGTGCCCAGCGGCTCCGCCGGGGAGACGACCCCCACGACGCCGGCGTCCCGGGTACCCGCCCCCGCCACGCTAAAGGTGACCCCGGCCGACGGGGCGACGGAGGTCGCCGTGGTGGACGGTGTCCGGGCCACGGTGGAGAACGGGACCATCACGAACGCCCTGCTCACCAACGATGCCGGGAAGGAGATCGAGGGCGAGCTCGCCCGCGACGGGTCGCACTGGGAACCGTCCGTCACCCTGGGATACGGGCGTACCTACACGCTCGAGATCACCTATGAGGGACCGGTGGGCGGCAGCAGGACCGACACCCGCACGTTCACCATGGCCAGCCCGCAGGCCGTCGTCACGCCCAGCCTCGTCACCACCGGTGGGGCCGCCCTCGAGTCGGACCGGGAGTACGGCGTCGGCATCATCGTCGCGGCCCGGTTCGACCAACCGATCAGCGATCGCGCCGAGGCTGAGAAGTACATGAAGGTCACGACGACCCCCGCGGTCGAGGGGAACTGGTTCTGGCTGAACGACTCGACCGCGCACTGGCGGCCCCGCGACTACTACGAGCCCGGGACGCGCGTCCGGGTCGCACTCGACGTCGAGGGCCGCGACCTCGGCGGTGGCCAGTGGGGTGGCGCGAGCACGGAGGCCGACTTCACGATCGGCGACCGTCGCGTGGCGATCGCCGATGACACCACCAAGACCGTCACGGTGTTCCACAACCAGAAGCCCGTCAAGGTCATGCCCACCTCGATGGGCAAGGGCGGATGGGCCACCTACGGCAACGTGACCATGCATTTCTGGACCCAGCCCGGGAACTACACCGTGTTGGACAAGGCCAGCTCCGTGGTGATGGATTCCTCGACCTACGGCCTGCCGCTGTCCGCCGGGTACAAGGTGACCGTCGACCACGGCGTGCGCCTGACGAACGACGGCATCTACTTCCACGCGCTCGAATCGTCGATGTGGGCGCAGGGCAACACCAACACCTCGCACGGGTGCCTCAACCTGTCCCCCGCGGACGCGAAGTGGTATTTCGACCAGGCCGTGACCGGTGACGTCGTCGAGGTGAAGGGCACCGGCGGGCCGCAACTCGAGGTGTGGCAGAACGGTGACTGGTCCGTTCCGTGGGAGGTCTGGCAGTCCGGCTCCGCCGACTGACGTCCCCCCACGCGGCCCACGCGGCCCACGCATCCCACGCGGCCTACGAGGCCTACGCGGCCTACGAAATCCGCTATCCGGACTCCTGATCGGCGCTCCCGAATGGAGTAGCCGATCCGGAATCCGGATAGCGGATCTTCTTGTCTCTTGTTATCTGGGGGCTAGGTCAGCGAACGCCCATCATGTTCTTCCTGATCCATGGCGCGAGTGCGGCCACCACGGCCGCCACCACGATCGAGGCGATGCCCAGGATGAGGAAGTAGGAGCGCTCGGCTCCGGCGTCGGTGGGGTCGTAGTACCCGGCGAGCACGCCGGACAGCGCGCTGCCGATCGAGACGGTGAGGAAGAACAGCGCGACCATCTGCGTCTTGAACGCCTCGGGCGCCAGCTTGGTGGCCAGGGACTGACCGACCGGCGACAGAAGCAGCTCGGCCATCGTGAACAGGAACAGGATGCCGACGATGCCCAGCAACGGGGTCGCGGCACTGCCCACGAAGAACAGGAAGACCAGGTAGGCCACGCCCATGATGAGGTTCGCCAGCGCGAACTTCATCGGGCTGGACGGCTGACGGTCACCGAGCTTGACCCACATCGCCGCGAACACGGCCGCGAAGATGATGATGAACAGCGGGTTGATGGACTGCACCCAGCTCGCCGGCATCTCCCACCCGCCCAGATTGCGGTCCAGCCGCTGGTCCGAATAGATCGCGATCACCGTGAACTGCTGCTGGAACAGTGCCCAGAACGCCACCGACGCCACGAACATCGGGATGAAGGAGATCACCCGACGACGCTCGTCGGGCAGCGTCTTGGCGCTGCCGATGAGCAGCGCGAACAGTGCCACCGCGCCGATCGCTGCGACGGCGGTGACGATGTTGGCCAGCCACTCCAACGGGACCAACCCGGTGCCGAACGCCACTGCGACGGCCGCGACGACGACGAGGCCGATCACCAGGTAACGCACGCGCTGCGGGCGCGGCAGCGGGTCGGGGGCGGTCGCACCGATGCCCCGGAGGGTGGAACCGCGCATGAGGACGTACTGGACGAGTCCGACGAACATGCCCGCGGCCGCGGCACCGAAGCCCCAGTGGAAGCCCCGGGTGTCCCACAGGGCCCCGGTGACCAACGGGCCGGTCAGACCGCCGATGTTGACCGCCATGTAGTAGATCGAGAACGCGGCGTCCCGCCGGTCGTCGGTCCGGCGGTACATGTCGCCGACCACCGTGGAGGTGGTGGCCTTGAGGGTGCCGGCGCCCACGCCGACGAAGATCAGGCCGACGCCCAGGCCGAACGGACCCGGGACGAGCGCCAGCGACAGGTGACCGAGCATGATCATCACGGCCGCCCCGAACAGCGTGCGTTCGGCACCGAAGAGGCGGTCGGAAACCCACCCGCCCAGGATGGCGGACGCGTAGACCAGACCGCCGTACGCGCCGACGATCGAGGTGGCGATCTGCTCGGAGTAGCCGAGTCCGCCGTCACCGACCGCGTAGTAGATGTAGTAGGCCAACAGGCCCTGCATGCCGTAGAAACTGAACCGCTCCCACAGTTCGATCCCCGACAGGTTCGCCAATCCGAGTGGGTGGCCGAAGAACCTGCGGTCCGAATCGGCGAGAGCCACCTCGGCATTCCGAGTTGTCATGTCAGTCAGTGATACTCCTCCTTTCCGGAGAGACAAAACCGTGCCGCCCGGGCCGCCCGCCAGGGGTGGGAGTCGACAACTGGCGCGGCGAGCGGGAGAATCGGAGAGATCAGCCCGGGCGACCGGCTCCGGGCATAATCGAGAAGCGCAGGAGCACCTCCAGTGAGCCGAGCCGACACCCCGGCCCGATCTATCAGCCCCCTTCATCGAAGGGGGAACACCGGATGAGCATCGCGCTCTCACTCCTGGTCGGCGTCATCGTCGTCCTGGCCATCACCGCGCTCACGGGTTATTTCGTGGCGCAGGAATTCGCCTTCATGGCCGTTGATCGTTCGCGGATGGGGGCTGCTGCGGAGAAGGGCGACCCCGTCGCCGACCGCGTCCTCGGGGTCACCAAACGGACCTCGTTCATGTTGTCCGGCGCGCAGCTGGGCATCACCGTCACCACCCTGATCGTCGGTTACGTCGCCGAGCCGCTCATCGGACGGGCACTGGGCGAGCTGCTCGGCCTGGCCTCGGTGCCCCAGGCCATCGGCGTGGGCGTCGGCACGGTCCTGGCCCTGCTGTTCTCGACCATTGTTCAGATGCTCTTCGGCGAGCTCGTGCCCAAGAACCTGGCGATCGCCAAGCCGGAGCCCGTCGCCCGCTGGCTGGCACGATCGACCACGGTCTACCTGGCCCTGTTCGGCTGGCTCATCGGCCTGTTCGACAAGGCGTCCGAGGCCCTGCTCCGGGCCGTCGGCATCGAACCGGTGCACGACAAGGAACACTCCGCCACCGCCCGCGACCTCGAGCACATCGTCCACGAGTCCAGCGAGACCGGCGAGCTCTCCCCCGAGCTCAGCCGCCTGTTGGACCGCATGCTCGACTTCCCCGGGCAGCCGGCCGAGCACGCGATGATCCCGCGCTCCCGTACCGACGTGGTGCGCGGCGAGGACTCCGTCCCGGACGTGCTGTCGAAGATGGCCACCGGCCACACCCGCTACCCCGTGGTCGGCGAGGACTCCGATGACGTCATCGGGATCGTCGACCTGCACGACCTGCTGGTGATGTGCGACGACGATCGCGACACCTCCCTGACCCTGGTGTCGGAGGTCATGCGGGCCCCGATCGTCGTGCCCACGTCCCTGCCGCTGCCCGAGGTGGCCGCCCGGCTGAGCGAACAGAAGGCCGAGATGGCCGTGGTCGTCGACGAGTACGGCGGGTTCGCCGGGGTCGTGACCATGGAGGACATGGCCGAGGAGATCGTCGGGGAGATCGCCGACGAGCACGACCCGCAGGCCGCCGCCGACGTCCCGATCAGCGAGGGGCTGGGCTGGGTGCTGGGCGGCGACACCCACCTGGACGAGGTCGAGCGCCTGCTCGACATCACGCTCCCCGAGGTCGACGCCGAGACCCTCGGCGGATTGGTCGTCGAGACGCTCGGTGACCTGCCGGACGTCGGCGACCGGGTCGACATCCCGCTGCCGGACACCGACATCCTGGAGGAGGTCTCGGCCGACCGCATCCTGCGGACCGAGGTCCGCCGTGTCGAGCGCCGCGTCCCCGCCGAGCTGCACATCGTGGTCGAGGAGGCCACTCGATGACCCCCACCACGACCCTGCTCGCCGCCGAGGCCCAGTCAGGACTCATGAGCAATCCCTGGGTGGTCCTGGCCGCGACCGTCCTGCTCATCGCCGCGTCCGCGTTCTTCGTGGCCGTCGAGTTCTCCCTCATCTCCGCGCGGCGCCACCGCCTGGAGGACGCCGCCGCCACCAGCAGGGCCGCCAGGGCGGCCCTGCGCAACGCCTCCGAACTCACCCTCCTGCTGGCAGGAGCGCAGCTGGGCATCACGCTCTGCGCGCTGGCGCTGGGTTCGATCACCAAGCCGGCCCTGCACCACTGGCTCACCCCGGTCTTCTCCGGCTGGGGCCTGCCGCTGTGGACCGCCGACGTCATCGCGTTCATCCTCGCGCTGATCATCGTGACGTTCCTGCACCTCGTGGTGGGCGAGATGGCCCCGAAGTCGTGGTCGATCACGCATCCCGAGTACTCGGCCACCCTGTTGGCGCTGCCGATGCGGGCGTTCCTGTGGATCACCCGGCCGCTGCTGGTCGCCCTCAACGCCATGGCCAACTCCATCCTGCACCGGCTGGGGGTGGAGTCGCGGGACGAGGTCTCCGCAGGTCAGGACGCCGACTCGTTGCGCGAGCTCGTCCGACACTCCGGCGAGGCGGGGACCCTCGACGACACCCATCAGCGCCAGCTGCTCAGCGCTCTCGAGCTCCAGGAACTCACCGTGGGCGACCTGCTCGGGGAGCGCGGGGTCGACACGCCCGCCAGGCCGGAGGAGATGTCCTCGGTCGGCGTGGACGCCACCCCGGAGGAGATCCGCGACACCGCCCGCCGCACGGGCCACCTGCGGCTGCTGGTCCTCGAGAACGAGACCGCGGTCGGCGTGGTCCACGCGCGGGATGCCATCGACGTGGAGGGGCCGGCCACCGCCCGGGAACTCATGCGGTCGAGCCTGTCGCTCGAGCACGATCTGACGGTCGCCGAAGCGTTCCGCCGGATGCGCGATGCACGGGCCCACCTCGTCGTCGTCGAACAATCCGGCGGGCACCCGGGGACCCACGTCTCCGAGGTCCGCGGCGTCCTCACCCTGGACGACGTCGTCCGGCGCCTCCTGCCCGTCGCCTCGGGGTAGATCGGCGCAGGGTGAATCGGCGCAGGGTAGATCGGCGCAGGGCAGATCAGGCGCGGGTCAGATCACTCCGATGAGCCGGATCAGGCCCCACAGCGCCAGGCCGGCCATTCCGAGCAGCATGAGGAGCATGAGTCCGACGGCGCCGACCGCCCGCAGCAGGTAACCGCGGGCGTCGGCGTCGACGCGCTTGCCGTCGGCGATGGTGCGGTCGACCAGCCGCAGGTTCTTGGACGTGGCCTTGTGGGCGGCGTCGGCCACGTCCCCGACGAAGGGGATCAGCCCGAGCGCCGCGTCGACCAGGTAGTTCCAGCCCATCCGGAAGAGGATCCGCACGGGCACCCTGTTGCGCACCGCCTCGGCGAACACGGCCGCCGCGAACACCGTGCCCACCGCGTCGCCGACCACCGGGACCAGCCCGATCACCGGGTCCAGACCCACGCGGTGGCGGGTGCCGGGGATGCGGACGAGGTCGTCGAGCACGCGCGCGAGCCCGGTGGTGATCGGCGACGCTCCCGTGCGTCCGGCGGGTACCGGGGCGGGCCCGGGGCGGTCGGGTTTCACGGCCCCGAGCCTACGGCCCGGGCGGGTCGTCGCCACCGTGACCGGGCCCGGGACAGTGCGTGTGGGCGGACCCGGCGCGCTCCCTGTGCGCCCGGGCCAGGGATCTGGTTTCGTTGAGAGATGACGCCCACGCCCCTCCGTCAGCCGTCTCCCCGCCCACCGCGGCCCCACCGCGGGATCCGCACATCCCGGCGCCGGAATCGTCGCGCCGGAGGCCTCGTGGCGGCGGCCCTCGCCGTCGTCGTGGTGGGGTCGGGGTGCGCCGCCCTCACCGGTGACACCGGTGCCGACGAGGTGGACCAGTTCCTGGCCGCACTCACCCGCGGCGACGTGGCGGGCGCGGCCGCGCTGACCACCGACCCGGCCGCCGCGGAGGAGACCATCATCGCGAGCGTCGAGGGGATGGGGCTGCCCGGGATCTCCGCGGCCACCACCGGCGACGACGGGCGTCCCGACCGCGACCCGGTGACGGTGGAGATCACGTGGGACATGGGCACCGCCGGCGGCGACCGGGACGAGCCGGCCGACGCCGGGACCCGCAGCGTGACCACCCGCGGCGAGGTGCGGACGACCGAGGTGGGCGACCAGTGGAAGGTGCAGTGGGCGCCGACGGTGCTCGACACCCGGCTGGCGGAGGGGGGCCGGCTCACGTTCGCCGAGGAACTCGACTGGGACACCGACATCCTCGACCGGACCGGCGAGCCGCTCATGCAGTGGACGCCCGTCACGGCGGTGACGCTCGCACCGGACGCGGTCGGCTCGGCGGATGCTGTCGCCGCACTGGTGAGCGGGGCCGCACCGACGATCACCGGGCAGACGATCCGAGACGGGATGGCCGAGGCCGGCGACCAGCCGTACCAGGTCGTGGCGCTGCGCCCGGCGGACGCCGACCCGATCCGCGACCAGCTCGCCGCGGTACCCGGTGTGAGCCTGCCCGAGCAGGGCCAGCTCATCCGCACCGACCGCGACCTGGACTCCCCCGCTCTCGACGGCCTGCCGAACGCCTGGACCGAGGCGCTGCAGGCGGAGGGTGGCTGGTCGGCGCAGATCGTCAACCCCGGCGCCGAGCCGATCGAGCTCGGCGGCGCCCCGGCCGGGGACGTCGACGACCTGGTCTCGACGGTCCAGATCTCGATGCAACGCGAGGCGCAGCGGGCCGTCGACGGCAGCGGGTTGGCCGCGTCGATCGTGGCGATCCAACCCTCGACCGGCGGCGTACTGGCGGTGGCCCAGAACTCCGCCGCCGACCGGCAGGGACCGGTGTCCCTCGAGGGCCGCTTCCCGCCGGGGTCCACGTTCAAGGTGGTCACCACCGCCGCCGCGCTCTCCGCCGGGGTCGTGGGCCCCGACGAGATCGTGCCGTGCCCGGCGTCGGTCACCGTCTCGGGCCGGACGATCCCCAACGACGACGACTTCGAGCTGGGCCCCGTCCCCATGGAGACGGCCTTCGCCCGCTCGTGCAACACCACCCAGGCCGTCATCAGCGACCGCCTGGAACCCGGGGCGATGAAGGACACCGCCGCCAGGCTGGGCCTCGGCGTCGGGTTCTTCACCCCGGGACTGAGCACCTACACCGGTGAGGTGCCCGTCACCGAGCAGGGCCCGGGTCGAGTCGAGGCGTCGATCGGGCAGGGCGAGGTACTGGCCAGCCCGTTCGGCATGGCGGTGATGACGGCCTCGCTCGCGAACGGAGGCCGGATGATCCTGCCGCAGCTCATCGACGGGATGCCCGCGGTCGCCGACGACTCCCCCGAGCCGCTCGACCCGGCCGTGGTCGACACCCTGCGCCGCTACATGGTGCAGACCGTGCAGTCGGGCACCGCGACGGCCGCGAGGTCCGTGCCCGGACTCGGCGGCAAGACCGGCACCGCCGAGGTGGGCAGCGGGCCATCGCACGGCTGGTTCGTGGGCTTCACAGGGGACATCGCGGTGGCGGTTCTCATCGAGGGCGCCGACTCCTCCGGCCCGGCGGTGGAGATGGCCGCCGACTTCCTCGGGGGTGTCGGACAACCGGCACCGCTGGCGGCTCGGTAGTTTCAGCACATGCGCCTGCCCAAGGTCACCCTGCCCGATCTCCCCCTGTCGGCCCTGCCGCTGCCCGGCCTGGACCGGCTGCCGTTCGCGTCGTCGTCGCCGTCCCCCGCCGACACCCACCGACGCGTCCTGGTCACCGGAGGCGCCTCCGGCCTCGGCCTGGCCCTGGCGACGGCGTTCCTCGAGCGCGGTGACCGGGTGATCGTCGCCGACCTCGCCCCCACCGACGACCGCCCCGACTCCGTGCCCGCCGACGCCCACTACCTGCGGCTCGACGTGCGCTCGGAGGACGAGTGGCAGGCCGCCCGCGCCGAGGTCGAGAAGATCTGGGGCGGCCTGGACGTGCTGGTCAACAACGCCGGCATCGCCCAGGGCGGCCGCATCGAGATGCTCACCGAGGACGACTGGCGGCAGATCGTCGACATCAACCTGCTCGGCGTCGCCCGAGGATGCCGCACCTTCGTCCCGATGTTCAAGACGCAGGGCAGCGGGCACCTGGTGAACACCGCCTCGCTCGCCGGTCTCGTCCACCCGCCCACCATGTCCTCCTACACGGCGGTCAAGGCGGCGGTCGTGGCGATCTCCGAGAGCCTGCGGTGGGAACTCGAGCCGTTCGGCGTGGACGTGTCGGTGCTGTGCCCGTCCTTCTTCCGCACCAACCTCGCCTCGAGCCTCAACGCCTCCGACCCCGCCGCCAGCGGGTTCGCGAGCAAGCTCATCGATCGTTCCGAGCGGGGCGCCGACGAGATCGCCGCCGAGGTGATGACGGGCCTGGACGCCAAGCAGTTCCTCATCCTCCCCGACCCCGACGCCCGGAAGTCCTACCGCGCCAAGCGGTTCCTGCCCGCCGCCTACGCCAAGACCATGCTCGGGATGGGCCAGAAGTTCGCCCGCGCCACCGGCGGGACGGGCGCGACGGGCGCGTGAACACCGGGAGCGGCGCGCGCTAGTACCCTGCGGGGCATGACCCCCTCGCACCTGCTTTCCCGCGCCGACCTCGACTTCCTCCTGCACGACTGGCTCCGCGTGGCCGAACTGTGCGACCGGGAGCGGTACGCGGAGCACTCGCGCGAGACGATCGACTCCGTGGTGGACCTGTCCGCCGAGCTGGCCGAGAAGTACTTCGCGCCCCACTTCCGCAAGGCCGACCTCACCGAGCCCCGGTTGGTCGGCGAGGAGGTGGAACTCATCCCCGAGATCGGCGAGGCGCTGGCGAAGTTCGCCGAGGCCGACCTCGTGGGCGCGGCGATGGACGAGCGGGTCGGCGGGATGCAGCTGCCCTACACCGCCTACCTGGCGTGCATGGCCTGGTTCTACGCCGCGAACATCTCCACCGCGGCCTACCCGCTGCTCACCACCGGCAACGCGAACCTGCTCATCGAACACGGCTCCGACGAGCAGATCGAGCGGTACGTCAAGCCGATGATCGAGGGCCGCTTCACCGGGACGATGTGCCTGTCCGAGCCGCAGGCCGGGTCCAACCTCGCCGACATCACCACCAGGGCCGAGCCGCAGCCCGACGGCACGTACCGACTGTTCGGACAGAAGATGTGGATCTCCGGCGGCGAGCACCAGATGGCCGAGAACATCGTGCACCTGGTCCTGGCGAAGGTCCCCGGGTCCCCCGCGGGCACCCGCGGCATCAGCCTGTTCGTGGTGCCGAAGTTCCTGGTCTCCGACGACGGCACGATCGGCGAGCGCAACGACATCGTCATCACCGGCCTCAACCACAAGATGGGCTTCCGCGGCACGGTCAACACCATGCCCACGCTCGGCCAGGGCATGCACACGCCCGGCGGACGGGCGGGCGCAGTCGGGTACCTCGTCGGCGAGGAGAACACCGGCCTCAAGAAGATGTTCACCATGATGAACGAGGCCCGCCTCGGCGTGGGCCTCGGCGCGACCGCCATCGGCTACACCGGGTACCTCAAGTCGCTGGACTACGCCCGGAACCGGCCCCAGGGCCGGCAGGTCGGGGCGGACCCGTCGTCGCCACAGGTCATGCTCACCGGCCACGCGGACGTGCGCCGCATGCTGCTGGCGCAGAAATCGTACGTGGAGGGCGCCCTCGCCCTGGGGCTGTACTGCGCGCGACTGGTCGACGACGAGAAGACCGGATCCCCGGAGGAGTCGGCGGCCGCGAAGATGCTGCTCGACGTCCTCACCCCGATCGCCAAGTCGTGGCCCTCGCAGTGGTGCCTCAAGGCCAACGAGCTCGCGGTGCAGGTGCTCGGCGGGGCCGGGTACACCATCGACTACGACGTGGAACAGCACTACCGCGACAACCGTCTCAACCCGATCCACGAGGGCACGCACGGCATCCAGGGCCAGGACCTGCTGGGACGCAAGGTCATGGCCGGCGGCGGCGCCGGGCTGGCCGCGCTCACCGGACGCATCACTCAGGCGTGTGACCGGGCCGCCGCGGCGGGCGGGCCCGCCGCGGACATGGCCGCCGCACTACGTCCGCGTGTCACCCGCCTCATCGAGGTCACCACCATGCTCGCGGAGGTGGGCGCCACGGATCCGGTGGCGTTCCTCGCCGACGCGTCCGAATACCTCGAGGCCGCGGGGCACGTGGTGATCGCCTGGATCTGGGTCGAGCAGGTGATGGCACTGGGCGCGCGCACCGGTGACGAGGACGACGCCTTCGCCTCGGGCAAGCTCAAGACCGCGGAGTACTTCCTGCGCCGCGAACTGCCGATCGTGGACGCGAAGTTCGACCTGCTGGCCGCGGCGGACCGGACGACGCTGGACATGCGCGACCACTGGTTCTGACCCCGCGGCGGCCAGAACTCGCTGCGGCCCGGACGGGCAGCCCTCAAGGCCCGGGCCGCCATACGACGAGGCCCGGGCCGGCGCTCTCGCGTCGGCCCGGGCCTCGTCTCGTCTCGTCGACCTCACCGGATGGGCGGGAGTTCAGGGCACCCGTCCGCGGCGATCGATCAGATCACTCCTCGGGGATGAGGACCTGGTCGATGAGGTAGACGGTGGCGTTGGCGGTCTCGACGCCACCGCAGACCACGTTGGCACCGTTGACCATGAGCTCGTCCCCGGAACCGGTCACGTCGACGTCAGCACCGTTGAGCGTGGTCTGCATCCCGGCGATCTCGTCGGGCGTGATCTGGCCCTCCACGACGTGGTAGGTCAGGATGCCGGTGAGCAGGTCGGCGTCGGTCTTGAGCGCCTCCATGGTCGCGTCGTCGATCTGCGCGAACGCGTCATCGACGGGGGCGAAGACGGTGTACTCGCCGTTGTTGAGGGTGTCGACGAGGTTGACGTCCGGGTTGACCCCGCCGGACACGGCGGCGGTGAGGGTCGTCAGGAGCGGGTTGTTGGAGGCGGCCGTGGCGACCGGCTCCATTGCCATGCCGTCGACCGAGCCCGGGCCCTCCGGGTTGGCCTCGGCGTAGTCCGCGCAACCGGGGCCGACGAGCATGCCGGCCGGCTCGGCCGCCATGGACGAGGTCTCGGAGGAGGCGGTGGTGCTCATCATGGAGCTGGCGGTGCCCTCGGCGGTGGTCTCGGTGTCGCTTCCGTCATCGGTCGAGCAGCCGGCGAGGACGAGTCCGGAGACCGCGGCGGCTGCGGCGATCGAGGCGACGCGGCGGGAGATCGTGATGCCCATTGTGCTGTCCTTTCGGTGGAGCCCCTGTGGTGTGGGGCTCTGTGCGGTGGGTCACCAGTGCTTCGCCGCACCCCGCGATCCGGATGGGTCCGGCCCGGAATTTTTTTCGAGCCGCCGGCCGCAGCCGTCTGCCGCCGCCCGTCACGATGGCGTCTCGCGGGCACAGATACTGACCGTGCAGACCCGCCGGGCCGTCCGATCGGGCACCGGCTCCGAATCAAGGACGTGAACACTCCACAACCCCGATCCCGCCACGCGGCCAGAGCCGGAGCGGGCCTTCTCGCGACCGGTCTCGCCGTCGCGGTGGGTCATGCCGTCGCCGGAGTCGTGGCCCCCGGGTCGTCACCGTTCCTCGCGGTGGCCGACTCTGTGGTCGACCGCGCGCCGGCGGCCGTGCGCGAGGTGACCATCGACGCCCTCGGCACCGCTGACAAGCCCGCGCTCATGGCCGGGCTGGCCGCGATCCTCGTCGTGACGGGCGTGGTGGTGGGCCTCGTCGAGCGCCGGGGGCGTCCCGCCGGCACGATCGTGCTCGTCCTCTTCGGACTCATCGGGACCGTCGCGGCGGTGTCCCGGCCGACAGCGGGACCGCTGTGGGCGCTCCCGACGGTGGCCGGCACCGTCGTCGCCGTCCTCGCGCTGCGGGCGATGATCGGCGCCCTGTTCCCCGCGGCGGATGAGGACGCCGCCCGGGGGACGGGGACGCGGCGTGACCCCGACCGCCGACGCTTCCTCATCCTGGCCGGGTCCGCCGCTGCCGTCATGGTGGCGGCCGGGACCACGGGGATCGCCCTGACCCGCCGCGCCGCCGAGGCGGTGGCCGAGCGGACAGGGCTTCGCCTCCCCCGTGTCCTCGCCCGCAACGCGGCACCGGCCGTCCCGCCGGGAGTCGCTCCGGACGTGCCCGGCGTGACCCCGTTCCTCACCGACAACGACGAGTTCTACCGGATCGACACCGCGCTGCGTGTCCCCTCGCTGAGCACCTCCGACTGGCGGCTGCGCATCCACGGGATGGTGGAGCGCGAGATCGAGCTCGACTGGCAGTCGCTGGTCGAGCGCGAGGCCCGGGAGCGGATCGTCACCATGACCTGCGTATCCAACGAGGTCGGGGGCGACCTGGTCGGTACCGCGAGCTGGACCGGCTTCTCCATCGCTGACCTGCTGGCCGAGGCCGGGCCGCTGCCCGGGGCCGACATGCTGCTGTCGACGTCGGTCGACGGTTGGACCGCCGGCACCCCTCTGGACGCCCTGACCGACGGGCGTGACGCCCTGTTGGCGGTGGGGATGAACGGCGAACCGCTGCCCTTCGAACACGGGTACCCGGTCCGGCAGGTCGTCCCCGGGCTCTACGGGTACGTCTCGGCGACCAAGTGGGTCGTGGACTGGGAGGTCACCCGCTTCGACCGGGCCAGTGCGTACTGGACGGATCGTGGCTGGGCCGAGAAGGGCCCGATCCGGACGGCCAGCCGCATCGACCGCCCCGCGCCCCTGGCCGAGTTGTCTCCCGGGCCGGTCGTGGTGGCGGGCACCGCGTGGGCACAGCGTCGTGGCGTCGAGCGGGTCGAGGTCCGGGTCGACGACGGCCCGTGGCGCGATGCCCGTCTGGCAGAGGAGTACTCGGCCGACACCTGGCGGATGTGGTCGTGGACCTGGGACGCCGAACCCGGCCTGCACACCCTCCACGTCCGGGCGACGGACTCGACCGGCCGGGTGCAGCCCGAGGAACGCCGGGCCCCCGTCCCGAGCGGCGCCACCGGATGGCACAGCCGGACGTTCCGGGTGGTGGCGGCATGACCCTCATGGACCTCCGCAGACCGGGGACACGACCGTCACGCGACCCGGAGCTGATTGGCCCTAGACTGGTGACCGTGTCCGAGCCAGTTGCCCCGCCACTGACCGACCCGGGGCGCCTGCTCGAGCTCGCCGCTTCCGGCGACCTCCAGGCCTTCGGTCGCTTCTACGACCTCATGTCCCCGCGCGTCTACGGCCTGGCCCTGCGAGTCCTGCGGGACCCGGGCTACGCCGAGGAGACCGTGCAGGAGGTCTTTCTCCAGGTCTGGAAGCAGGCATCCGACTACCGGCCCAGCCTCGGATCGGTGCAGTCCTGGGTGCTGACCATCACGCACCGTCGGGCGGTGGACCGGGTCCGTTCGGAGACCTCCGCCGCCCGGCGGGACGAGGTCGACGCCGCGGCGGACATCACCCAGTCCGGCGACATCGCGGAGCAGGTCACCGAACAGATCTCCCGCGACGAGAACGCCGCGGAGGTCCGCAGATGCCTGGGAACCCTCACGGACAACCAGCGCGAATCCATCGAGATGGCCTATTTCTCCGGCCAGACCTACCGCGAGGTCGCCGACCAGCTCGGCACCGCGCTACCCACCATCAAATCGCGAATACGCGACGGACTCCGTCGCCTGAAGAACTGCCTGGGAGGTGAGCTGTCATGAGCACTCGACACCACGATCACCCGTCGACCGACGACAGCGTCCGTCCCGAGGACCTCGACCTCTATGCCCTGGACGCCCTGACCGAGCACGAGGCCGAGGCCGTCGAGATGGCGCTGGTTGCCGCGTCGCCCGAGGACAAGTCGTCGATGCTGGCGCACATCGCGTCGACGCGCGAGGTCGTGGCGGGCATCGTCGCCGACGCCGGTCTCGACACGGCGCCCCCGCCACATCTGCGGGAACGCGTCCTCGAGCTGGCCGCGGCCGACAGCCAGGAGGCCCCCACCCCGCCCACCGGCACCGGCGACGCCGACCGGGGTGAACCACGCGGGGGCGCCGACGTCGTGGACCTCAGCCGCGAGCGCGAGCGGAGGCGGCCCGGCCCGCTGTCGTTCCTGGCGGCCGCGGCGGCTGCCGTGGTGCTGGTCGCCGGTGGCGTGACCATCGGCCGCATCACCGACGGCGCGGGGGCCGAGAACTCGGTGCCCGTCGCGGCCCCGCCGTCCATGCCCGGCAAGGTCACCTCGCTGCTGGCGGCCGAAGACCTCGCTGTGGTCCGCGGCCAGGTCGGTGGGGCCGGTACCGCCACCGTCCTGGCGTCCAAGACGGCGGACATGGCGGTCATCTCGATGACCGATCTGCCCGAGCCGGCCACGGGACGCGCCTATCAGCTGTGGCTGATGGGTGACCACGAGCCCATCTCGGCGGGGACGATGGAGGCTGGCCAGGTCGGCCCGTCGCCCTCGGCGCAGATCGCCGGCATCCGGAACTCGGAGCAGATCGGCATCACCGAGGAGCCCGCGGGAGGATCGCCGGCGCCGACCGGGCAGGTCCTGCTGGCCCTCGACATCGACTGATCCGGCGGTCCGGCTGCGCAGGCGATGCCCGCGCGGGCGTCCTGTCTCGTCGAGAAGAGCGTTTCGCACATCGCCACTCGGTGGATGCGGGCGAAACGGTCTTATCGACGAGTGCGTCCTGTCGCTCAGGCCTGCCACCACGGCCGCAGCGGCACGTCCCAGGTCATGGTGTCGCCCAGCCGAACGGCGAGGATCTGGTGCAGCTGGATCTTGTTGTGCTCGAACCCGTATTGGCAGGCACCCATGTACAGCCCCCACAGCTTGGCCATGGGTTCGCCGACCTCCTCGACCGCCTCGTCCCAGTGCTCGACCAGGTTGGCGCACCAATCCCGCAGGGTGAACGCGTAGTGCTGGCGCAGGTTCTCCTCGTGCACCACTTCGAAGCCGGCGTTCTCGGCCTCCAGGTGCACGGTCCCGGCACCGGCGAGCTCACCGTCGGGGAAGATGTACCGGTCGATGAACTGCCCGGCCTTGACCGTCCGGGAGTTGTCCGGGCGGGTGATGCAGTGGTTGAGCAGACGTCCGCCGGGCCTGAGGTAGCCGTGCAGCCGGGTGAAGTAGTCGTGGTAGTTCTTGCGCCCGATGTGCTCGGTGATGCCGATGGAGCTGATGGCGTCGAAGTCGCGTTCGGGCACGTCCCGGTAGTCCTGCAGGCGGATCTGCGCCAGGTCGCCTAGCCCGTCGGCCTCGATGGCGGCCTGCCCCCACTCGACCTGTTCCTTGGACAGGGTCACGCCGATCACGCGCACGCCCCGCGCGGCCGCGTAGCGGACCATGCCACCCCAGCCACATCCCACGTCGAGGAGCCGGTCGCCAGCCTCGAGACCCAGCTTGTCGAACACCAGGCGGTACTTGTTCTCCTGCGCCGTCTCCAGCGAGGCCCCGGCGTCCGGATAGCAGGCGCACGTGTACGTCATCGACGGGCCGAGGATCCACCGGTAGAAGCGGTTCGACACGTCGTAGTGGTAGCTGACGACCTCGGAGTCCCGCTCCTTGGAATGCCGGCGCATCCCCGACACAACCCGCTTCCACGCCGGCTTGACCTCCATGGGCGGAGTGGGCAGGAACCTGACGTTCTCCGTGCCCACCGCACGGGCGATACGGGCGAGGGTCCGCACGTCGGGGGTGCGGGTCATGTGCTTGCGGAACACCTCGAGCGCGCCGAACACGTCGTGGGGCGCCCCGGGGTGCACGCCGTCCATGACGAGGTCACCCATGAGGTAGGCGCGCGCCAGTCCGAGGTCGCCGGGGGCGGTGACGAAGTACTGGAGCGCACGCTCACTGGTCAGGCGGAGGACCAGCGCACTGTCGGCGGGGCCGATCGAGGAACCGTCGTACGCCTCGATCCGCAGGGGCGGTTCACCGGTGGCGAAGGCGCCGATGATCTCGCCGATCGTCATCCTGTCCGCGCCCGCGGGTCCAGCGGTTCCTGTGCTCTTCGTGGTCACCGTGCACCCACCGCCTTGTCATAGAGGGTCGCGAACCGGCCCCCGGGATCGAATTCCGTCTTGAGCCTGCCCGCGTGGTCACCGCCGTAGAGCTGGGCGAACTCCTCGCGGGAGTAGAAGACCTCCGAGTACAGCGACTTGTGTCCACCGAGGCGGGAGACCTCCTCCTCGATGCGTCGGTTCCACGCCCCCTCGGCCATGCCGGGTTCGACGGGCGCCGAGGACCAGAACCCGATGTTGACGTAGGTGGTCTCCGGGGCCAGCGGGTACAGCGGCCACGGCCGGTCGGAGCCGGGTCCGCCGCCCACGCCGGGCGAGGGGCTGGATTCGCGCAGCCGCAGCGGACAGATCCACAGCGGTTCGATGGGCACCTCGCGCAGGAACCACTCGAGGAACTCGGCGGTGTGGTCGATGGTGACCTCGACGTCCTGCACCACCCGCTCGCGTGGGCCCTCGCCCTTGAGCGCGCCGATCCTGTTGCCCAGGTCGTACTTGTGGTCCAGCCCGATGATCTTCCAGTAGGTCGAGGACCGCAACAGCTGCTGCGGCCAGAACCTGCGGATGCGCGGGTTCTGCACGCCGAACGCCCGCGAGCACCAGAACCAGTCGGTGTCCCATCGCCACAGGTAGTCGCGGATGGTCAGGCGGTCGCGCCGCACCGAGCCGGCGGGACCTCCGTGCTGAATCGAGCGATAGAAGACAGCCTGCTTGTCGGCCACACCGGAGTAGTCCGAGACTGGCCCGGGTTCGTCGGACCGCCGCCCCAGACACAGGTACGACTCGTCGGCCGAGAACACGACCCCGTCGAGGAAATCGACATCCTCGTCGTCGTACCGCTTCTCCTCGCTGATCCGCGCCAACGCCGACTCGAGCGCGGTGAGGGAGTCGAACCGCACGTGGCGCAGTTCCACGAAGCGCCCCACCGGTTCGAGCGCGATCCGCAGCCGTACCGCGTAGCCGAGCGAGCCGTACGAGTTGGGGAAACCACGGAAGAGCGCGCGCTGCCGCTCGGTGCCGTCGGGGCGGGCGGTGACGATCTCGCCGGTGCCGGTGAGCACGTCCATCTCGAGCACCGATTCGTGCGGTAGGCCGAGGCGGAACGAGGAGGACTCGATGCCCAGGCCGGTGACGGCGCCGCCGAGGGTGATGGTCTTGAGCTGCGGCACGACATACGGCATGAGCCCGTAGGCGAGGGTCGCATCGACCAGATCCTCGTAGGTGCACATGCCCTGGACGTCGGCGGTGCGGGCATCCGGGTCGACGGAGATGACGCGCGTGAGACCGGAGGTGTCGAGACCGGGCGACGACGACGAGGCGCGCGGCCGGAACAGGTTGGACGTGCGCTTGGCCAGCCGAACCGGCTCGCCTACGGGCACGGCCCGGAAGCTCTCCAGCAGGCGCCGCACGCCGTCGTCGTGCCGGGTGGCTCCCACGACGAGTGGGTCGGCGAGACGAACGGCGTTTCCCATGCGCCCCACCCTAGTGCGGCCCGGGCACCCCCGCGGATGTTCCGGAGGCGGGCACCGCCGACGATGTTGACGCCGCCGTGCCCGCTCCCGCCACCGACGCTCCCGCCACCGATGCTCGTGCCACCGATGCTCCGGCCGTCGGCCTCCACCCCGGCGGGCCGAACGCGTACCCGAGCCGCTCGCGCCAGGTCGTCGCGTCGCGGACGTCCCGCCAGATGGCGACGTACTCGTGCAGCTGGAGCCAGAACGGGTTGTGCGAGTTCACCGGTGTGGTGAGCCCGTAGGTGGGCCGATGTGTCTCGGGACGGAAGGTGCCGAACAGGCGGTCCCAGATGATGAGGATCCCGCCGTAGTTCCGGTCGAGGTACTCGGAGTCGCTGCCGTGATGCACGCGGTGGTGCGAGGGGGTGTTGAACAGGAACTCGATCGGCGCGGGGAGACGACCGACCCGCTCGGTGTGCACGAAGAACTGATAGATGAGCGAGACGGAGAAGCCGGTGAAGACCATCCACGGCGGCACCCCCAACAACGGCAGGGGGAGCCACGCGACGATCTCCCCGGAGTTGTTCCACTTCTGGCGCAGGGCGGTGGCGAAGTTGTAGTACTCGCTCGAATGGTGGGCCTGGTGCGTGGCCCAGACCACCCGGATCCGGTGGGCACCGCGGTGGTACCAGTAGTAGAGGAAGTCCGTCCCGACGATCGCGAGCACCCAGGTGTACCAGGCGTTCGACGGCAGGTGCCACGGCGCGAGATACACCCACACCGCCGCGTAGATCACCAGACCGATCAGTTTGCCGGCCAGCCAGAACAGCTGCGAACTCGCGCCCATGACGAGAGAGGTGACGGCGTCGCGGGGGTGGTAGCCGCCCGGTTCACGCGCCTCGAGCACCCGCGCCGAGACCCACTCGATGGCGACGAACGCGATGAAGACCGGGAACGCCAGCAGCACCGGCTCGTGCAACGGATCCGCCAGCGCCCCCAGTGCCCGCCCCAGCGACTCGCCGTACCCCATCTCGTCCACGTCTCGATTGTGACACCACTCACAGACATTCCGGCAATCCCGCCCGAGGGGGCCTCGCCCGTGTCGTACCCTCTCGGCATCACCGGCACCCGCGTGCAGGTGTCGCACAGCCGACGTCAGAGGAGGACCCGCCGTGGCCGTCACACCCCGGTCCGCACGCTCCACCCGTTCCCGCGCTCTCGCCGCCGCCTCCGGCCTCGCCGCCCTGGCGCTGACCCTGGGGGCCTGCGGCGAGGAGGGCAGTGCCGAGCAGGCGGTCGGAGAGGCCACCAGCGCGGTGGGATCCGTCGCCGCCGAGGCCACGTCGGCGGTGGGCGACGCGACGAACAACGACGGCGAGGGTGGCGAGGGAGCCACGACCGGCAACGGCCCCCGGCCCGAGGCGTCCGAGGAGGGCCGGAGCGAGAGCCCGAACCCGGACGAGGAGTTCCTGAACGACATCCGGCGCGTGGGCGTCGATGTCCCGGACGAGCAGGACTACCTCACCCGCGGCCGCGACGCGTGTGCCTCCCTCGATGGCGGCACCGGCTACGTCGACGTCCTCCGGCAGTACAACGACGCCCATCCCGACGCCCCGGTCACCGAGGCGCCGGCCGTGGTGACGGCCGCGGTCAAGGCACTCTGCTCGCAGCACCTGCCGCTCGTCGGCGAGGACGCCGGGGGCGGCGGCGCCTAGGCCCCGGCCCCGGTGGGTGCCGGCCGGGTCGGCTCTCCGCAGCGGTCAGACCCCCGCGCGGTCGAGGGCCTCCGCGGTGAGCCGGCGGCCGAGTTCGATGAGCTCGTCCGCGCGGTGGAAGTCGAACGTCGAGCACGCGTCCGAGGGCACCTCGACCAGGACGTCGGGGCGGTTTCCGGCCATGCGGTAGGCGGTGACGATGCTCTCCATCGCCTCGATGGTGTGGGTGACCACGTCGAAGATGCGCAGCGATCCGGGTAGGGCCTCCTCGCCGCCGTCCGCGGCGACCTCCTGTTCGCCCTCCTCGACGACCTCCTCCACCACGTCCGAGGGCTGGACCCGCACCCGCTCGTCGGAAGCGGCGTGGTCCGCGGCGTGGACGGCGTCCGGGGAGTCGTCGTCGGGGCCGTCCTGGTCCTGACCGAACCGCGCGGCGATCAGTCGCACCAGGTCGGCGTCCCGGACGTCGGCCGCGGCGGTCCGGATCCGGCCGGTCAGCCTGCCCCCCGGCTTCGCCCCGACCGGGGTGCCCCTGCGGGAGATCCTCGGCTCGGAGTCCGCGGACACCTCGTCCGGGTCCGAGCTCTCCTGGAACGTCGACCCGCGGATCCCGGACCGGCGCCCCGTCAACGAGACCGCGAGCAGCAGATCGCTGCTGATCGGCGCCAGCGGTTCCAGCGGGACGGGGTTGGTGACGCCGCCGTCGACGATCAACCGCCCGCCCACCAGCGCCGGGGTGATGACGCTGGGGATCGCGAACGACGCCCGCACCGCCACATCCGCGGGGCCGCGGGTGAACCACACCTCCCGGCGGGCCCGCAGATCGGTGGCGACCGCGGTGAACGGGATCTCGAGGTCCTCGATGCGGACATCGTCCAGCATCGCGCCGATCACCGCCATGATCCTGTTCGCCCGGATCGCGCCGCCGCCGGCGAAGGAGACGTCGAGGAGCCGCAGGACGGCGGGCTGGGTCAGGCCCCGCACCCATTCCTCGAAATCGTCGAGCTTGCCCGCCGCGTAGAGAGCGCCCACGACGGCACCCATCGACGCCCCGGAGACCCCGACCACCTCGTGGCCGCGGGCCTGCAGCTCGCGGATCACGCCGATGTGCGTGTACCCACGCGCTCCGCCCGAACCCAGTGCCAGCGTGACCCTCATCGGCGCCCCTCCCCGTCGAACCCGCCACGCGTCCCCCGCGCGGTCCGCACCCAGTGTGCACCCGGTCCGGCCGCCCACCGTGGGCCATGTCCGCCGTCCGTGTCGTAGGTGGGATCTACCGTCAGCACCGCATCGAGCACATGTTCGACGCCGGGCCGAGGGCCCGACACACGCACACAGAGGAGATCCCATGTCCTACACCGCCATCCCGCTCCGCGCCGGTTCCGCGTCCGCCTCCGCCCTCGCGGTCGACCGCGACATGCTCCGGGTCGCGGCGGACCTCGACCGATACGGGATGCACGTCGTCCACGTCGGCGAGGGCTGCGACTGCGGTGACTGCACCGCCACACCGCTCCCACCGGACCAGAGGTTCGGCTACACCATCGGTCTCACCGACCTGGGACACCCCGAACTGCTGGTCCGGGGCCTGACCGGCAGGGAGACCGCCGAACTGCTGGTCCGGTGGGGTGACACGGTCCTGGCCGGCCAGGTCTTCGACGCGGGCCACCTGCTGTGTGAGGGGTCCGGTGGGCCGACCTGGGAGCTGGTCCCCGTACGGCGCCCGTCCCGAACGCTGCGCTGGGCCGGTAGGTACTACGGCACCAGCGGAACCGGGGGACTGTCCGCACTGGAGTTGATCCCCGCCCGCAGGCCGTGTCCCTGCGAGGGGTGTAGCTGACGGGCCGGGCCCGAGGGGGGTCGTCGTAGGGTCTAGCCATGCCCCGTCATCAGTTGCGCCTGGATGCGCGTTCGCCGTCGATCATCGTGCCGATCACCGCGAGCGACCTCGCACAACTGGACCGGCAGGCGGCCGCCCTGGCCGGCGATCCCGTGGTCGACCTGGTCGAGTGGCGGGTGGACCTGTACGAACCGTCACCTACCGGGGCCGCGACGACCCCCGCCGGGACGGCCTCCGCCGGAGCCGCGGCATGGAACGATCCGGCTCCGGCGGTGGCCGCGCTCGAGACGCTGGCCGACGCGCTGCCGGACACCCCGATCCTGGCGACGTTCAGGACCACGGCCGAGGGCGGCGGCGCGGAGATCGCCGACGATGCCTACGTCGCGTTGATCGACGCGCTCGCCGCGACCGGCCTGGCCGCCGCCGTGGACGTCGAATACCGACACCCGCGGGCTGCCGCGGCGATCGAGACCGCCCATGCCCGCGGAACCGCCGTGGTGGCGTCGAATCACGACTTCGGCGCGACCCCGGCGGCCGCGGAGATCGTCGCGCGACTCGAGGCCATGGAGGTCGCCGGGGCGGACGTGGCCAAGATCGCCGTCATGCCCCGCTCGGCCGCCGACGTGGTGACGCTCATCGCCGCCACCGAGACCCGCTACCGCGCCGCGGGGATCCCGCTGATCACCATGTCGATGGGCGCACTGGGAGCGGTCACCCGCATCGGTGGCGGCACCTTCGGCTCGGCGGCGACGTTCGCCACCGTGGGCGAGGCCTCGGCCCCGGGTCAGTTGCCGGCGATCGGGGTGCGGGCGGCGCTCGACCTCCTGGGTCAGCCGTAGCGCCGGAGGACCTCGTCGCGCAGACCCGAGGTCGCCACGTCGGCGATGTGCTTCTGGGCTTTCTTGACCACCATGCCGGGGAGTCTGATCTTGAGGTCCACCTCGAGGTCGAAGACCACCTCGGTGGTGCCGTCACCCTTGTCGGTCAGCACGTAGCGCGCGTTCTGCACGTTCTGGGTGCTGCTCTCGACGAGCGACCAGCTCACCTCGCCGTCGTACCACTCGTACCGCACGACCATCTCGTCGGCGACGCCGTACTGCGAGATCTTCTCCCACACGACGATCGGCCATCCCTCGTCGTCGGCCTCGCGGATCTCGACCTCGCGGTGGGCATCCGACCAGTCGACGAGGGACTCGACGTCGGCTAGGACTTCCATGATCTCCGGGATGCCGGCCTCGATCGTGGTCACGGACTGCACTGACACTGCCATGGTCCGAAAGTTACCCTCGCGGGTCCGCCCGTGGTGCGAGGATCGGAACATGAACGCCACAGCCGGTCACGCCGGGACGAGCGGAGATCGCAAGGTCGCGTTGCTGCGGGGAATCAACGTGGGCAGGTCGGCCAGGATCGCGATGGCGGACCTGCGTGCCTGCACCGAGGAAGCGGGATGCGGCGAGGTGAGGACCGTGCTGGCCACCGGGAACGTCGTGCTCACCGACCCGCGATCGGAGGACGAGCTGCGAACGGTGCTCGAGGCCGCCTACGCGGACAGATTCGGCTACCACGCGGTGGTGCAGGTCCTCCCCCGCGATGCCGTCCGGGATGCGGTGGCCCGGTACCCGTTCGAGTCCCTCGACGAGCATCACGACTACATCGTGTTCTCCGACGACCAGGCGGTGGCGGAGGCTGTCGCGGAGGCGATGGGAGCGGCGATCGAGCCGGAAGGCACCGAGGCGGTGACCGCGGGAGCGGGGTGCGTGTACTGGCGGGTCCCCAGGGGCGCGACCCTGAGCTCGGCTGCGGCCAGAGCTCCCGGGAACCGCGTGCACGAACGCCACCTGACCACCAGGAACCTCAGGACGCTGCACAAGATCCTCGCGGTGGGGTGACCCCACCGAGGTGCGATCCGGCCGGGGCGAGCGTCAGGGTCCCTGGACGGACGCGCCGATCGTGTCGACGAACGCGGCGAGGGGCCCGAAGACGGCGGGGAAGATCCCGTCCCACATGGCCTGGAGCTGGGAGAGGTCGAACGGGGGCATCGGTCACGCTCCTTCTGCAGGAGGGGCGGCGTACGGGCTCTCCGTCGGCGCCGGGTTCCCTCCGCAGCACAGGATCCACCGAACGCGCGCTCGGGCGCAACCCCTCGGTCGTGGCAGACTGCGGGCGATGCCCCACCGCCCGCCCCCCGGAACCCCTGCCGCCGCCCTGGTCGTGGTGGTGGCCGCGGCGCTGGCGGCTGGCGCGTGTTCGCCCCGGGCGGAGGAACCGGCGCCCCGGACGGCCCGGGACGCCACGACGGAGCGGCCCGCGCCCACCCGGTCGCGCGAGGTCCCTGGGGATACCCGCACGCCGCCCGCGCCGCCGTTCATCGAGGCGGCGACCTGGGCCGACTCCGACTACGGGGTGACCCTCGAGGTGGCCCCGTCCACCGCCGGCCGCGGGGCGTCCGGGATCGACGACTCGTACGCGGCCTGGCAGGAGGTGCTGCGACTCGTTCCCGAGGCCGACGCCCCGGGGATGTGGGAGCAGTTCGACTGCCACTGGACGTGGGCGCGGCTGCTCGAACCGGACAAGCCCACCTGGAACGTCGAACCGTGGCGGCCGGTGGTCTCTCCCGAGCGCATGCTGGCCGAGGGCTGCAACCCGGGAGGTCCGGAGGTATGAGCACGATCCGTCCGGCCACCGTCGCGGACGCCGCCGGATGTCGCGAGGTGTACGCGCCGTTCGTCCGCGACACGACGGTGACGTTCGAGGCCGAGGTGCCTCCGGTCGAGGAGTTCGAGCAGCGGATCTCCCGGGCGCTGGAGCGCTTCGACTGGCTGGTCGCCGAGCTCGACGGGCGGATCGTCGGATACGCCTACGCCGGACCGGTCAAGGAACGCGCGGCGTACCGCTGGTCCTGCGAGGTGAGCGTCTACGTGGCCGCTGACGCGCAGGGACACGGACTGGGGCGGACGCTGTACCGGGAGCTGTTCGCCCGGTTGGACGCGGCCGGTTTCCGCCGACTTCTGGCGATCGTCGCCCTACCCAACGAGCCGAGCCTGGCGCTGCACTCGGCGATGGGTTTCCGTGAGGCGGGCCGGTTGGAGCGGATCGGGTTCAAGCACGGGCGGTGGCTCGACGTGGCGTGGCTGCAGGCCGACCTGGGGCCGGAGTCCGGGCCGCCGCCTCTCTGACCTGCCCGCGTGGCCCGACCTCATCGGCCACCGACGTCGCGCGTCGGATCAGCCCCGTGCACAACTCGTCGAGCCAGCCGCCGACGGAGTCGCGGGCGGCGTCGGTACCCGGATAGCGGCACCGCACGTGCAGCCCCGAGGCGCTGACGACGAACCACACCATCACCCCGTCGGTGCGGATCGCGGCCGACACGTGCTGCGGGTTCAGGCTCAGGTCCACGTCCACCGGCAGGCGGCGGTGGTCGAGCCACGAGATCGCGAACATCCCCGGGGTGTGGGGCATCCCGCCGTAGGGGGCGAGGATCGGCCCCAGCGCGTGCGAACCCAGGTCGACGGCCTCCCGCACCGCCGCCGCGCACACCGTCGGGTCGGGGTCATCGCATTCGATCACGGAGTTGGTGATGAACCATCCCACCGAGTCGTTCCAGCGGGAGGTGCGTACGTCGTGGCGGGAGTGCACCGGCAGCACCGCGCGCAGCCCCACCCCGGCGCGGCGCCGGAACACGTCAGTCATCTCGGCGATCGCGACCGAGATCATCCGCACCCCGTCGACGGCGGCCGCGTCCTCGAGCGCCGCGACCCCGGCCGGATCGAGCACGTCACGTACCTCCACCACCTCCTCACGCGGGGAGGAGATGTCGCCCAGATCGAGGGGGAACACCGGCATCTCCCCGCCGCCGCGCGCGAGGATCTCCGCCCAGCGTCGGTGCACGTCGTCCGGCGCGGGCGGGCGGGCACCGAGCTCGGCGGTGTGCTCGGAGAACGGCGCCGCCGGAGACAGGCAGGTGCCGGGTTCGAGGCCGCAGGCCAGGTCGTCGAGGCAGGAGCAGAAGTCGCGCATCAACACCAGCAGCGACCAGGCGTCGACGTGGCTGTGGTCGAGCCCGATCACGACCACCGGACGCTCCTGCTCGTCTCGCGGCTCCACCAGGCACAGCGCGTGCGCCGGCTGGGCGAACGGGCAGCACGCCTCGTCGAACACCCGGCGCAGGACGGCCCTCGGATCCTCCCCCGGTTCCGCGGGCGGGGTCCGCCACCCGAGTGACTGCACGGTCACGGGCCGCAGGCGCAGCTCGTCGTCGTCGCGGTCGGGTCTTCCCTCGTGGTCGTCTCGGTCGTGCCCGCCTCCGGTGAGCACCGTGCGCAGCGTCCCGTGGCGCGCGATCACCGCCAGCCACGCGCGCGCGATGTGGTCGCGGTCGGCCGGGAACGGCAGCGCGAACGCGACGGCCATCCACGAGCCCGCGCGGGGACCGAGCGAGGCATGACGCGCCTGGTCGAACGAGGGCGGCCGATCACTTCCCTGAGCTGGGGTGACATCGGTCGCAAACCGGTGCACGACGCCGTCGGGGAGCGACATCCGCGTTACGGTGGTGAGCCTCATGGCCCGCACGGTAGGGGCGGCGTGTTACGGGGAAAGGCGCGAAGTGTGACGACGACGAGACGGCCGGACTCCCGGCCCGGCGGCACCGGGCCCGCGCTCGCCCGCGACGTGCGGGGCGACGGGCTGCCGGTGGTGCAGTTGCACGGGCTCAGCTCGAGCCGGCGCCGCGACGAGGTGTTCGGGCTCGATCTCACGGCGGGCCGCGGCGGTCTACGTGTGGTGCGCTACGACGCCCGCGGTCACGGACGGTCGCCGGGCACCACCGATCCGGACGACTACACATGGCCGGCGCTGGCCCGCGACCTCCTGGGCCTCCTGGACGAGGAGTTCCCCGGTCAGCGCGTGCACGGGGTGGGGCAGTCGATGGGGTCGGCGACCCTGATCACCGCGGCGGTGGCCGAGCCTGGGCGGTTCGCCTCGCTCACCCTGGGCATCCCGCCGACGGTGTGGCGGTGGCGGCGCGAGCAGTCGCGGCTGTACGACCTCGCCGCGCGGCAGGTGGAACGCTGGGGCGGGGCCCGCTGGTCCGAGCTGACCCGGCAGCCGCCCACCTCGCCGGCCATCGACCCCGACCGGCCCGTCACCGCCCCCGACGTGGCGGACGAGTGGCTCCCCGCCGCGTTCCGGGGCGCGGCCGCCACCGACCTGCCGTCGCCGGAGGAGATCGGTCGGCTGGGGATGCCGGTGCTGTTGCTCGCGTGGCCGCAGGACGCCTCCCACCCGCTGGAGGTGGCCGAGGAACTGCTCGACCTGCTGCCCCACGCCCGGCTCGAGGTGGCACGCACGCCCGCAGAGGTGGCCGCGTGGCCGCGGCTGGTGGGCGACTTCGTGCACGACTGCAGCGGGTAGCGGTGGCATAGCGTCCCGGGCCTCGCACAATGGGGCCATGCGCGAACTACAGCGGACGATCATCGACACACTCGGGGTCAAGCCCGACATCGACCCCGCCACCGAGGTGGAACGTCGGGTCCGGTTCCTCGTCGACTACCTCGCCACGAGTGGCGCCAAGGGCTACGTGCTGGGCATCTCCGGCGGCGTCGACTCCTCGCTGGCCGGGCGGTTGGCCCAGCTCGCGGTCGAGCGGATCCGCGCGGACGGCGGTGACGCGGTGTTCGTGGGGATGCGTCTGCCCTACCGTGTGCAGCACGACGAGGCCGACGCCGCGGCCGCGGTGGAGTTCGTCGACGCCGACGAGACCGTGACCGTGAACGTCGCTCCGGGGGTCGACGCGCTCAACGCCGCGATCCGGGAGGGCACGGGCGCCGAGCTCACCGACTTCACCAAGGGCAATGCCAAGGCACGTCATCGCATGGTGGCCCAGTACGCGCTGGCCGGGGACCGCGGGCTCCTGGTGATCGGTGCCGACCACGCCGCGGAGAACGTCACCGGGTTCTTCACCAAGTTCGGGGACGGCGCCGCGGACGTATTGCCACTGGCGGGGCTGAACAAGCGGCAGGGCCGGGCCCTGCTCCGTCAACTGGGGGCGCCGCAGCAACTGTGGGACAAGGTCCCCACCGCCGACCTCCTGGACGAGAAACAGGGTCAGACCGACGAGGACGAGCTCGGCCTGCGGTACGACGACATCGACGACTACCTCGAGGGCCGCGACGTCCCCGGGGAGGTCGCGGAGACGATCGAGTCGGTGTGGCACCGCAACCGGCACAAGCGCACCACCCCGGTGGAGATGGCCGACACGTGGTGGCGGCCGGGTGAACAGACGGCCCTGGTGGTGATCGACATGCAGAACTCGTACTTCGAGTTCCCCGCCCTGGCCGAGGTGCGTGACGAGCTGGTCCCGCAGGTCAACGAGCTGATCCACGCCGCCCACGACGCCGGCCGCCCAGTGATCCTCGTGCGCACCGAGCACGCCCGTGACAGGTCCACGTGGACGATCAACATGTGCGAGGACGACCAGGGGTTCGCCTTCCCCGGCACCGAGCAGGCACGGTTCCTCGACGAGCTGGCCACCGGCGACCACGTGGAGGTGATCAAGACCCGCGACAGCGCCTTCTTCGAGACCGACCTCAAGGCCCGGCTCGACCAACTCGGTGTGGACCACCTGCTGCTGTGCGGGGTGTCGACGCACAGCTGCGTAGCGCAGACGGCGATCGACGGGTTCGCCGAGAACCTCCACGTGGCCGTCGCCCGCGGGGCCATCTCATCGGACAACTCGGCCCTCTCCGAGGCGCTGCTCGACTTCTGCGCCGACCAGATGCGCCAGCCGATCATCGATCAGGAGGCGAGCCTGGCGTTGCTGCGGACGGGCGAGTGGCCCGACGCCGATTAGCCCACCGGCCGCGTCAGGGTGCCGTCCGGGTAGCGGGCGAACCGGGTCTCGTCCCGTGCGTGGACGGGATCGTTCTGCGGCAGGTCCCAGGTGCCGAACACGCCGGCGCGATACTCCTGCATGGCGGTGACGATGTCCTCGCGGGTGTTGCCGACGAACGGCCCCTGCTGGACGACAGGGGCGCCGATCGGCCGGGCCTGCAGGACGAGGAACTCCGCGCCCTCGTCGCCGGCGGTCACGGCGACCGTCTCCGGGGCGAGGACAGCGGCGTCGTACCCCAGCTGCTGGTCGTCGACGGTCGCCGGGCCGCCGTAGTTGTAGAGCACCCGGTTCACGGAGGGGTCGGCGCCGGGCAGCTCCGTGGTCACGCCCGGGTCGACGGTGACGATCCAGATGGCCAGGTGGTTCTCCAGCCGTGCCGCCCAGGAGTGCGGCGGCGGGTCGAGGGCGCGCACGCCGTCGACCTCCCCGGCGATCACGCGGAACCGCGCGGCGGCGCCGTCGGCGCCGCGGACGACGACCGGGGTCTGCTCGGACCAGAACATGTCGAAGTGCGGCTCGGCGGACTTGTCCTCGGGGGCGAGGTTGAGCCAGATCTGGAACAGCTCCATCGTGTTGGGCCCCTCGGTGTCCAGCAGCGGGAACATCTCCGAATGCGAGATGCCGGAGCCCGCGGTGAGCCACTGGGTGTCGCCGTGGCCGAAGCGTGCGGCGGCTCCGAGGGAATCAGCGTGGTCGACCACCCCGTCGAGCACCACGGTCACCGTCTCGAAGCCGCGGTGCGGATGCTGGGGGAACCCGGGGACGGTCTCCCCGTGGTACATCGACCAGCCGTCCTTGCCGGAGAAGTCCTGCCCCAGTGAGCGGCCCGCGAGCGAGGCGGCGGGGCGCATGGTCTCGCCGTCGGCCGGCGGGAACTCGTCGCGGTGGTGGACGGCGAACAGGAACGGGTCGAGGCCCGGCCACTGGCCTCCGAGCGGGACGACCTGACGGATGGCGGACATGGGTTCCTCCTGCGGGACGCGGGTGCGATGACGAGAGACGTTTTGCTGTCACATCATTTACCCGCGCGTGGCGTCCCGGTGTTCCCGCCGCTCCTTCCGCTCCAGGTGGGCGCGCCGACCCAGGAACACCGCCACCAGCACCACGATGACCGCCACGACGGCGTTGGAGAACCATCCGGCCACGGACTCGATCCGGTGCCACTGGCCGCCCAGGAGGTAACCGCCCACCACGAACAGCGAGTTCCAGAGCAGACTGCCGGCGGTGGTGAGCAGCAGGAACAGCGCCGGGTTCATCCGCTCCACGCCCGCCGGGATCGAGATGAGGCTCCGCACCACGGGCACCATCCGACCGAAGAAGACCGCGCTGTTGCCGTGGCGGGAGAACCAGCCCTCGGCCTTGTCGAAGTCCTCGACCTGGATCAGCGGGACCCGGCGGAACAGCGTGCGAACCCGCTCGGCGCCGAGCCAAAACCCCAGGCCGTAGGCCAGGAGCGCGCCCAGCACGGACCCGAGGGTGGTCCAGAAGATCGCGCCGGCCAGGGTGAACGTGCCCTGCGCCGCACTGAACCCCGCCAGCGGCAGGATGACCTCGCTCGGGATGGGCGGGAAGACGTTCTCGAGGCCCACGATGATGGCCGCGCCGGGACCACCGAGGGCGTCCATGACCCCCACGGCCCAGCCGGCGATCCCGCCGAGGTCCCCCTCGGCGGCCAGTACGACGGGAGCAGCGACCTCGATCAGCCCCGCGCCACGACGCCGGTGACCGGGATCCGGCCGTCCACGGCCTGGCGGAAGTTGAGCACCGCGCGCTTGACGTGGTCACCGGTGGTCACCACGACGGCGCCGGTGGTGCCGCGCTCGCGGAAGATCCGGTCGGTGAACTGGGCGTTCTGCACCGTGGAGGCGGAGTCCCCCTCCTCGGTGATCCGGTGCGCGGCGATCCCTGCGCCACGCAGCCAGTCGCCCATCGCGCGCGCCTCGGTGCGTCCGTTCTGCGGCACGCCGCCGGTGACGATGATGCGGGCGGTCGGGTACGCCTGCGCCAACCGGTAGCCCGTCCGCAGTCGCTCCTCGAGCACCGGGCGGATGCCGCCGTCGGGGAACAACCCCGCGCCGAGGATGACGATGTCGGTGGTGAACGGGTTGACGGTGAGCACCGCGGGATCGTCCACGGTGGGGATCTCGAAGTCGCCACACAGGGCCAGCATGGACGGATCGATGTTCTGGCAGCCGAGCATCGTCAGCCCGCCGTAGAGCGCGACTCCGGACGGCATCTCGGCCGAGCCGGCGGAGGCGGTGCCCGCTCCGGCACCCAGCGCGAGAGCGGCGGCGGCCGCCACGGCGGCGAGACGCCTCTGAGTTCTACGCACGATAACGGTCCTCTCCCAAGCAGTGTCGTGACCAGATGGTTATCGCATTGTGCGTGAAGGTCGTTACCCGAGGCACGGAGCGGTCACGAACGACCCGCGTACCCTTCACGTCATGCCGGAAGGATACGACAAGGTCACGGCCGTGCGGTACCTCCACGGTGCCGACCCACACCTACGCGCGCACATCGACGCCGTGGGCCCGTGCACGCTCACCCCGGCGCCGGACACCGGGCCGCACACGCTCTTCGACCGGCTGGCCTCGTCGATCCTGTCCCAGCAGCTCTCGGTCAAGGCCGCCGCGACGATCGCGGGGCGGCTGCGCGGGCGGGCGTCGAGCCGGGCGCAACTCGACCCCGCGCTCGTGGCCGCGTTGTCCGACGAGGAACTGCGGGCGTGCGGGATCTCGCGCCCGAAGGTCGCGGCCCTGCGCGACCTGTCCGACGCGGTGCGTTCGGGTCGGATCCCGACGCTGACCGAACTGAGGGACTACGACGACGACGAGGTCATCACCTCCCTGACGACGGTCCGCGGGATCGGCCGATGGACCGTGGAGATGCTGTTGATCTTCCTGTTGGACAGACCCGACGTGTTCCCCGTGGCGGATGTCGGGGTGCGGCGGGGATTCGAACGGGTGCTGGGCCTGGACGACAAGGCCTCCCCCGCGATGATGCTCGACCACTCGGCCGGCTGGGCCCCGTACCGGTCGGTGGCGTCCTGGTACCTGTGGCGGGCGGTGGACCAGACGGGCGAGGCGGCCCCTGCGCCCGCCCCCGCGTCCTAGGCTCTGCAGGCCATGGCGAACCTCAACTGGGAGCGGGTGCGGGCGACGGCGGCCCGCGCCGCGGCGGGCGCGCGCGACGTCAACCGTCATCCCACATCGGTCGAGATGCTGCGGCGCGCCCGGCGGGCCCTGCCCGGTGACGCCGGATTCGGTGACCCGCTCTCGGCCGCCGGCCGCGACAGCGCGGGAACCATCGCCCGCGTGGCCGGGCGACTGTTCGACGAGCAGCCCACCGCCTCCCGGGAGGTGACCCTCGGCGGATTGCAGGTGTGGCACGCGGTCCTCGAGCGGACGGGCCGGGCCGGCGGCGGGAGCGAGGTGACGATCGTGTTCACCGACATCGTCGGGTTCTCCGACTGGGCGATGCGCGCCGGAGACGAGGAGTCGCTGGCCCTCCTCCGCAGGGTCGCCGCGGCCACCGAGCCCGAGGTGCTCGCGCACCGGGGGACGGTCGTCAAGCGTCTCGGCGACGGACTCATGGCCGCCTTCCCGTCTCCGCAGTTGGCGCTGGACGCGGCGGTCGCCTGCCTGGACGGGGTCGCCGGCGTGGAAGTCGCGGGATGGCACCCGCGGCTGCGGGTCGGTGTCCACACCGGGCGCCCCCGCCGGATCGGGGACGACTACCTCGGCATGGACGTCAACATCGCCGCGCGGCTCGCGGAGAAGGCCGGCCCGGGCGAGATCCTCGTCAGCGAGACCACGCGCGCGGGACTCGACCCCGGCCGCGTGACGACCCGCCCCAAGCGGACGTTCCGGTGGGGTGGGGTCAAGGGCGTCCCCGACGGGCTCATGGTCCACGTGGCGACCCCGCGCTGACCACATCCGGCCCACCCTCGCCGCGGCCGGGACGCCGCCGACCACCGGCGTCCGGTAGAACGGACACATGGCAACCACCAATTTCAAGGGCAATCCCGTCACCACGTCCGGCGAGCTCCCCGCCGTCGGATCGACCGCTCCGGCGTTCGACCTCGTGGGCACCGACCTGGCTCCCGTGACCTCCGAGTCGCTGGCCGGCAAGAAGCTCATCCTCAACATCTTCCCCAGCGTCGACACGGGCGTGTGCGCCCAGTCGGTGCGCACCTTCCACGAGAAGGCCTCCGGCCTGGAGAACACCGAGGTCGTCAACATCTCGGCCGATCTGCCGTTCGCGCACAAGCGCTTCTGCGCCGCCGAGGACATCGAGAACGCCACCGCCGGCTCGACCTTCCGCAGTGACTTCGCCGCCGACTACGGCGTCAAGATGACCGACGGCCCGATGGCGGGGCTCCTGGCCCGCTCGGTCGTCGTGGTCGACTCCGAGGGCAAGGTCGTCTACACCCAGCTCGTCGACGAGATCACCACCGAGCCGGATTACGACGCCGCGCTCGCCGCCGCGAACTGAGCGCACCCGAGACGGCGACGAGGCCCGCCCCCGACGAACGGGGGCGGGCCTCGTCATTTCTCCGACTCAGGGCGCCGGCGCCGGGCGTCAGGCGTTCGCGACCGCCAGCGAGAAGCGGCGGGTGGCCTGCTCCAGCTGATCGAACAGGGTCGTCAGCTCGTCGGCGCGCCGTTCCGCCGGCTGCACGCCCTCGGGGCCGAACTCGGTGAACAGGCTCAGCGAGATCTGCTGACGCACGCCGTACATGTGGAAGTTGGCCACTATCTGCCGCCAGTGCTCCACGGCGCGCACACCACCCTCGGCCCCATAGGAGACGAACGCGACCGGCTTGTTCGCCCACTCGCTGCCGAGGGAGTCGAAGGCGTTCTTCAGGCCGCCCGGAACGCTGTGGTTGTACTCGGGGGTGACAAAGACGAACGCGTCGTAGGAGTCGATCGTCGAGCTCCACCGCTGCACACGCTCGTCGTCGTACTGCTTGTTCGCCGCGCCCGGCACCGTGGCCGAGGTCAGCAACGGGACGTCGAACGACTTGAGGTCGACCAGCTCGTAGGTGGCGTCCTGCCGCGCCTGCGACTCCCGCGCGACCCACTCGGCCACGGACTGTCCCGAACGTTCCTCGCGGATGCTGCCCAGAATGATGCCGATCTTCACGGTCTGCTCCCTCTCGTCGTGCGGACTACTGTCGATCGCACCCACCCTACTAGATGACGTGACACCAATCTAACGGCGGCCGTAGACCGTGACCGTCGCCACGGCGCAGACCCGTCCGCGCTCGTCCCTGGTGGTCACCTGCGCGATGCCCCAGCTCCGCCCGTCGTGCAGGACCTCGGCCCGGAGCAGCACCGGCTGCACGAGGGGGATCTGACGCACGTACCGCACGTCGAGCGAGGACGAGCTGACCTCCCGCTCGTGCGGGAACACCACCGAGCCGGCGACCTCCGCAGCGGCCGCGAACACGCCGCCGTGCAGGTTGCCGAGCGGGTTGGCCAACGTGGGCTCCGGAGCGATCACGCCCTCCACCACGCGGCTGCCGCCCGGGCCGTCCTGCCGCTCATCCAGGGTCAGGCACAGGACCTCGGCCAGCGTCCCCGGCACCAGCCTGGACGGCCACGGCGGCTCCTCGTCGTACCCGTCCGGGTCCACGGCTCCCGCGATCTCCATGGATTTGACCAGTCCAGAGGCGATCACCTCGCCGTCGTCGTCGACGACCTCGCCGCGCGTCGTGAGGCAGTGACCGTCGTCGCCCAGGTGGTCCGTGCGGATGCCCAGTCCCGTCGATCCCGCGCGCGGGCGCGCCAACAGGTCCATGCGCAGCTCGGTGGTGACCGTCCACATCCCCTCGGGGCGGCGGCGGTGGTTCTCCGAGCCCAGGCCGGAGTCGACCAGGACGGCGAGCCCGCCGGCGGCGAAGCGACCCGACGGGTCGACGAACTGGTCGGCGACCGGCTGGTGCCAGCTCACCGACCCGTCCTTGTTCGGGCTGAAGGTCAGGCCCAGGCGGGGCTCCGGGCCGTCGTGCTGAGATTCTCTCACCCGCCGACGCTAACACGTGTTCTCGTTCACATCCGTCGCCGTTCACCGCCGGAGCCGGTGCCCCCGCACAATGGAGAGGTGTCCCTGACCCACGAGGTCCTCACGACCCCCCGCCGCTGGCCCATCCGTGTCGCGACGACCGTGATCGCCACCGCCATCGTCATCCTCGTGCTGGCCGCGGCGGCCGGCGGCGCGTGGCTGCTCCTGCGCTCGGCCGTGCACGGCGCGATCGACTCCGCCGACCGGGCCCGGGCGGTCGACGTCGCGGGAGGGCTGGCCGCCCAGGGCCCGCAGGCCTCGCTCGGGCTGGTCTCCGAGCCGCTGTCCGGGGTGGACATGGTGCGCGTCGTCGCGCCCGGAGGTCGGATCCTCGCCGGTCAGGTCACCCGCGGTCTCGAGGACGTCCCCGCACTGCCCGCGCCGGCACCCGGTCAGATCATCAGGCGCGACCTCGACGCCCCGAACGGCGCCGATCTGCGGATGACGTCCGTCGGCGTGGAGGCCCGCGGGGTGACGCTGGCCGTGGACGTGGCCACCGATACGGGCCGCTACGACACCGTGCTCGTCACCGGCGCGGTGCTGTTCCTGTCGTTCGTCCCCGTCGCGGGCCTGGCCACGGCGGTGTTCGTCCACTACGCCATGGGCCGGGTGCTGCGGCCCGTCGAGTCGATCCGCTCCCGCGTCGCGGAGATCTCCGCCTCCGGCCGCGGCGAGCGGGTCCCCGTACCCGAGGCCGAGGACGAGATCTCCCGGCTGGCCCGCACCATGAACGCCATGTTGGCCCGCCTGGACGCCGCCCGCACCGCGCAGGTCGCCTTCGTCGGCGACGCCTCACACGAGCTGCGCAGCCCGCTGTCCACGCTGTCGACGATGCTCGAGCTGTCCTCCACCTCCGGCACCCCGGTGGACGTGGAGACCGTCGACGAGTTGCTCCTGCCCGAGGTGCAGCGGATGCGCACGATGGTCGAGGACCTGCTCCTGCTGGCCAAGAACGACGAGCGCGGCCGGCCGCTGCGCCGCGACGACGTGGACCTCGACGACATCGTGCTCTCCGAGGCCGCCCGGCTCCGGGGTCTCGTGGGCGGGGTCGGCGGGGCGGGAGGCGCGGGTGCCCGCGGGGCGGGAGGCGCGGGTGCCGGCGGACTCGAGGTCGCGGCCTCCGTCGAACCCGCGCGCGTGGTCGGCGATCCCGAGGCCCTCCAACGCGTGGTGCGCAATCTCGTCGACAACGCCCGCCGCCACGCACGCCACCGGATCGCGCTGCGACTCACCGTCGACCGGACCGACCCCGGGGCGCCGCGCGCGGTGATCCGTGTCGACGACGACGGCGAGGGCGTTCCCCCTGATCAACGGGATTCGGTGTTCGACCGCTTCGCCCGCCTGGACGCGGACCGCGCGCGGGGCACGGGCGGATCGGGCCTGGGTCTGGCGATCGTCGCCGAGATCACCCGCTCCCACGGCGGCTCGGTCCGGGTGGAGGATGCACCCGGCGGCGGCGCCGGGTTCGTGGTGGAGCTGCCGGTGGAGATCATGGACGACGCCGCAGACGACTTCCCCGACGGCGGGGCGGGGTGAGGCGGGGAGGGGTGAGGCGTGGGCGCGGTGAGGCGTGGGCGGGATGGCGCCCGGATCAGGGACGGGCCGCGACGCTGTCCACCAGCCGGTAGCCCTGCCCGCGGACGGTCTCGATGGCGCGGGCCCCGAACGGGGTGTCGATCTTGCGCCGCAGGTAGCCGACGTACACCTCGACGATGTTGTCGTCCCCGTCGTACGCGGCGTCCCACACTGCGCGCATGATCTGGGCCTTGGAGACCACCTGATTGCGGTGCCGGACGAGGTACTCGAGCACCGAGTACTCGCGGGCGGTCACGCTGATCCGCGTGTCCCCGCGGCGGACCTCGCGCGCCGCCGGGTCCACCACCAGGTCCCCGGCCTCGAACGATGCCGGGCGCTCCGGTGCCCCCCGCCGCACGAGGGCCCGGAGCCGTGCCTCGAGGACGACGAACGAGAACGGTTTGACGAGGTAGTCGTCGGCACCCAGGTCGAAGGCGTCGGCCTCGTCGTACTCGCCGTCCTTGGCGGTGAGCATGAGCACCGGGGTCCAGACCTCACGGCGACGCATCTCGCGGACGACCTCGTACCCGCTGAGGCGCGGCATCATGATGTCCAGCACGACCACGTCGAAGTCGTCGGCGCAGGCCATCTCGAGGCCCTTCTCGCCGTCCGCGGCGGTCTCCACGGACCACCCTCCCGCGACGAGCCCCCGGCGCAGGCTCTCCCGCAGCGCCGGCTCGTCGTCGACCACCAGGATCCGCACGGGGTGTCGCCCTACCGCTCGGGGTCGATCTCCTGGTCCATCCGCTCAGCGGGGACCAGCGAGTCCGCGTGACGGCGGACCACCTTCGCGGGGACCCCGGCCACGGTGGTGTGGGGCGGGACCTCGTGCAGGACCACCGATCCCGCGGCCACCTTGGAGCAGTCGCCCACGCGGACGTTGCCCAGCACGATCGACCCGGCCGACAGCAGGACACCCGAGCCGATCTTGGGGTGACGGTCGCCGTCCTCGTTACCGGTTCCCCCGAGCGTGACGCCCTGCAGGATGGACACCCCGTCGCCGATCACGCACGTCTCCCCGACCACGATCCCGGTGGCGTGGTCCACGAGGATGCCCGAACCGACCCGGGCGGCCGGGTGGACGTCCATGGCGAACACCTCCGAGATGCGGCTCTGCAGGAACGACGCCGCCATGACGCGCCCGGAGTTCCACATCTCGTGGGCCACCCGGTGCACCTGCAGACCGAGGAAGCCCTTGGCGAAGAGGTAGGGCACCAGGTAGTTGGGGTACGCCGGGTTGCGCTCGTAGCTCACCACCAGGTCGGCCGCGACGGCCTCCAGGACGTGGGGATGCTCGACGAGCACCGCCCGGATCTCCTTCTCCAACACGTGCCGACCGATCTCGGGGGTCGCGACCCGGGAGGCGGCGAGGCGGGCGAGGGATTCACCGAGGTCGTCGCAGCCGTCGATGAGGTCCAGGACCAGTCCTGCGATCAGCGGTTCGTTCCTGCTCGAGGTCGCGTCCTGCGACAGGCGGTCCCAGACCGCGCGAACGGAGGAGTCGGCCTCCGCCCGCGGGATGCACGGGTTCTCGATGCTCAGCTCGATGGTCACCTGATACAGCGTAGGCCCGTCCCGTCGATCGGGGCGAGTCACACCGGTCCCGGCGGGTCGACGGCCCGCCCCGGGCGCGGCAGGATGGGGCCATGATCCTCATCAACGTGCGTTTCGACGTCAAGCCCGAGTTTGCCGAGTCCTGGCTCGAGTTCACCCGCGAGTTCACCGAGGCCACTCGCGCGGAGCAGGGCAACCTCTTCTTCGACTGGTACCGGTCCCCGGAGTCCCCGAACACCTTCCTGCTGTGCGAGGCCTTCCGGGAGGGCGACGCCCCCGCCGAGCACGTGAACTCCGAGCACTTCGTCGCGTTCACCGGCTCGGCCGCCCGGTACCTCGAGCGGACCCCGCGGATCATCAACACCACCGCCGAGGGCGAGGAGTGGGGGACGATGGGCGAGATCACGGTCGGGTAGGCGCGGGCCGGACCCGCACGACCCACCTCACCACGCAGCCGCGCGCTCCAGAGTCATCCGCACGGGATATATCGCATGCGGATGACTCTGGAGCGCGCGGCTGTGGTGGGTCGGGTCAGATGGAGCTGCCGAGCGCCGACTGCGCGAGGGCGATCGGATCGATCGGCCACCACTGGCCGTAGTCGAGCGCGTAGACGCGGTTGAGGTCGGACACGACACCACCGACGGTCACCTGCTGGCGGACCGGCAGCTGGTGGATGGTGGCGAACGGGTTCAGTCGCCCGCCGGAGCCCCAGTCGTGCTGCCAGAAGTACTGCCCGAGACCGCGCTGGCGGCACCAGTCGATGGTGGGGGCGTTGGCGTACACGCCGAGCTTCATCCCCGCACGCTGCAGCTGAGAGCGCCAGCGCTCGAGGTAGGGCGCGATCTGGTTGTCGAACTGCCACCGGGTGGGGTTGTCGTCGATCGCCACGTACATCGGCACACCCGAGGGACCGCCGGCGGAGCGGTGGATACCGATGCCGATCGGAGCGTGGCGGTCGCCACCCGCGGCCCCTTCCTTCCAGTCGGCGGTCTCGGCACGCCCGAACTGGTAGCAGGAGACCATGTTGAGGCCGTGGGCGCGGAAGTCGTCGACCTCGCGGCGTAGCAGCGGCTTGCCGGTCATCCACCCGGCGTCGGGACGACGGTTGGAGCAGTAGCGCACGGCGCCCATGTGGCCGGCCGCGCGGATCGACGCCGCCGACGGCGGGCCGGAGGCGTAGTCGAGCAGGGTGCCGATCGGGACCCCGGCGCCGGCGCCCGGAAGTGCACCGATCTCGGCGGGGAGGGAGGACTGTGCACCCACGGAGGGCGTGATGCCCGCGGCGAGGGCGCCCGCCCCGGCAGCACCGAGGCCGGCGCGGCGGAGGAAGGTTCGGCGGTCGAACGTCATGGAGCTACTCCGGGATCTCGAGGAAGGGGCACGCGGGGGCACGTGTGACACGTGGGACTCGCGCACCCCGACGAGTGTGTCACAAGAAGATCGCGGATGATATCCCGGCGTTACCACACGGGTGGACCACCGTAGAGCAGGCGCGGCTGGTTCACTGATGTTCATGACTCGATCGCACAGATGGTCCGCCGCCGACATCCCCGACCAGACGGGCCGGACCTTCGTGGTCACCGGCGCCAACGGTGGTATCGGCCTGGCGACCACGGCGGCGCTCACAGCCAGGGGCGGCCGGGTCATCATGGCCTGCAGGAACGAGGAGAAGGCGGAGGAGGCGCGCGCGACGCTCCCCACCGGAGCGCGGGAGCTCGCGCAGGTGCGCCTGCTCGACATGGCGGACCTGGACTCGGTCGACGGGTTCGTGGCGGCCACGACGGAGGCGGGCACACCGATCGACGTGCTCATCAACAACGCCGGCCTCATGAACATCCCCCACGCCCGCACCGCGCAGGGGCACGAGATGCAGTTCGGCGTGAACGTGCTGGCCCACCACGCGCTCACCCGGGGGCTGGAGCCGATGGTGACGGACCGGGTCGTCTGGCTGGGTTCGCTCGCCCACCTGCGCGGACGACTCGATACCGACGACCTCGGCATGGACCTGCGCGGATACCGTCCCATGGCGGCGTACGCGAACTCCAAACTGGCCTGCATCATGCTGGCCTACGAGTGGCAGCGTCACTTCGAGCGGACCGGCAGTGGGCTCTCCTCCGTCGCCGCGCACCCCGGTTACACCGCGACCGACCTCATCCGCCAGAGCGGCAACCCGCTGGCGGACCGCTTCTTCGAGCTCGGCAACTCCATCACGTGGGCGGGCCTGACACCGGAGATGGGCGCGCTGTCCGTCCTGTACGCCGCGACGATGCCGGATGTCACGGGCGGCGCGTTCGTGGGTCCCGATCGCCTGGGGGGCCTGCGCGGGCACCCGAAGCTCACCAGGTCGAGTCGCCGTTCGTACGACCGGGCCACGGCCGCCGCGCTGTGGCGACGGTGCACGGAGATGGCCGCGTTCCAGCGGGCGTAGCGGCGCCGACGTCAGCCCCGACGACGATCCCCGACGACGACGAGGTCATCCCCTCCCGGGTGGGACCGTGGTCGGTCGGTGGCCGGGATGGGTCAGCCGAGCCCGGCCGCCGCCAGGCCGTCGCGCAACCTGGTCAGGTGCTCGGGCGGGCCCTGTAGGAGGGGCATGCGCAGGCGGTCCGAGCCGATGAGACCGGCCGTCTTCAGCGCGGCCTTGACCTGGATGGCGCCCTGCGAGGTGTGCATGATCGCGTCCACGGCCGGGATGAGGCGGGTGTGGATCTCGCGGGCCCGGGGCAGGTCGCCGGCGTCGACGGCGTCGATCATCGCGCGGTAGTCATCCCCGGCGACATGGCCCACCACGGAGACGACGCCGGTCGCGCCGAGAGCCAGGAACGCCAGGTTGAGCACGTCGTCGCCGGAGTACCAGAGCAGGTCCGTCTCGGCCATGAGCCGGCTCGCCTCGAACAGGTCGCCCTTGGCGTCCTTCACCGCACGCACCTGGGGGATCTGCGCCAGCCGCCGGATCGTGTCCGTGGCCAGGGCCGTGCCGGTGCGGCCCGGGATGTCGTAGGCCATGATCGGACGGTCGGTGGCCTCGCCGATCATCCGGAAGTGCTCGACGATCCCGTGCTGGGTGGGCTTGTTGTAGTACGGGGTCACCACGAGCAGCGAATCCGCGCCGCGCGCGACCATCTCGCGGGCCGCGCGGATCGAGTGGGCCGTGTCGTTGGTACCGCACCCCGCCATGACCTTCACCCGGTCGCCGACCGCCTCGACGACGGCGGCCACGCTGTCGTAGTCCTCGTCATCCGTGGTCGTTGCCGACTCGCCGGTCGTGCCGTTGACCAGCAGACCGTCGTGACCGTGGTCGGCGAGGTGGACCGCGAGCCGCTGCAGGCCGTCGAAATCGATCGAGCCGTCGTCATGCATGGGGGTCACCATCGCGGTGATGACCCGACCGAAGGGATTGTCCGACATGCGCACCACACTAAGCCACGACGATGCCGTGGCGAGAGCCCGCTGGCCGCGCGGGCGCAGGATCCCGACGGGCGCGCGCTCACGCGACTAGGGTCGTCATCACCTCGGCGACGGGTGACCGGCGCCGACCCACGAGACCACCGGAGGCGACCGTGACCGACTCGACCCGACCCGAGGACAGCGCACGCATCCCCGAGGAATCGCCCGAGGAACTCGGCAACACCGTCGACGGGTCCGGTGCCGGCGACGGGAGCACCACCCGCGGCGCGGACGAGGCGGACTCCGCCGCCGGACCCGGCCGGGACGCCGGCAGCGCCGGTGGCCACGGCGAGGCGGCGGGCTCCGGCGCGACCTCCGGGACGGCCGGGGACGGCGCCGCCCGACGCGACGAGCAGAAGAAGGTGTACCAGACCCCTGACCAGCCGGATCACGCCGTCGGCGGCTCGGACGGCACCGCCGACGGTCAATAACCGGGCCTGACGTGGCACTCGCGCTCGCGCTCACGCTGGCGCTCGTCCTGCTCATCGGTGCCAACGCCCTGTTCGTGGCGGTCGAGTTCGGGTTCCTCACCGTCAACCGGGACGAGGTGCGCGCGGCCGGATCGGAGGGCGACCGGATCGCCAGGGCCCTCGACGGGTCGCTCGCCAGGACGTCGACCAACCTGTCGGGCGCCCAGCTGGGGATCACGGTCAGCAGCCTCGTCGCGGGGTACCTCACCGGCCCCTCCGTGGGGGAGCTGCTCACCGGCGCCCTCGGCCTGTCGGGCATGCCCGAGCCGGCGGCCCGCGGTATCGCGATGACCGCGGCCTTCGTCGTCGTCACGTTCCTCCAGATGGTCCTCGGCGAACTCGTCCCCAAGAACTGGGCCATCGCCGCGCCGATGCGGGTCGCGCGGCTGGTCGTAATCCCCCAGAAGATCTTCATGGCGGGGTTCGGCTGGCTGGTCACGGGGCTGAACTCCACCGCCAACGTCGTGTTGCGGCTGCTCGGGTTCACCCCGCAGGAGGAACCCGGTGGGGCGCACTCCCCCGAGGAACTGCGGGCGTCCGCGGCGCGGTCGGGCCGTGAGGGCGCCATGGACCCGCACACGGCCGAGCTGGTGACCCGCTCGATCTCGTTCGGTGAACACCGCGCGGCGGACGCGATGGTGCCCCGCCCCCTGGTGACGTTCCTGCGGGACCACACCGCGCAGGATCTCCTCGACACCGTGGCGGCCACCGGCCGGTCGCGGTTCCCCGTCCTCGGCGCGACCGTCGACGAGGTGGTGGGCGTCGTCCACTACCGGCAGGCGTTGGCCGTGCCTGTCGACGAGCGCGCCCGGACGCCGGTGCGGGAGATCGCCACCGAGCCCACCGTGGTGTCGGCGGTGATGACCCTCGACCCGCTCATGCGCCTGCTCCGGCAGACCGACCTGCAGATGGCGGTCGTCGTGGACGAGTTCGGCGGGACCGCGGGGATCGTCACCCTGGAGGACCTGGTCGAGGAGATCGTCGGGGAGATCGACGACGAACAGGACCGGGCGTCACGCACCCACGAGTGGGTCGACGACGACACGGTTCTCGTGGACGGGATGATGCGGCCCGACGAGCTGGGGACCGTCCTGCGGCTGGAGATCCCGCCGCCCGGGGCCGTGTCCACGCTGTCCGGACTGCTGTCCGAGGCCGTGGACCGACTGCCCGAGGTCGACGACGAGACCGAACTGGACGCGCACGACCATGAGAACCGCGACCGCGACGACCTGCCCACACGGGCGCGGGTGCGGTTGCGGGTGGAATCGCTGCGCGGACACCGGGCCGGGCGTGTCCGGGCCACCGTCGTGCGGGACGTTCCCGGGGCGGAGGACCCGGATGAGTGACGGCGTCGCACTGCTGATCCTGGTGGCCCTCCTGCTCGGCAACGGGTTCTTCGTCGCCGCGGAGTTCGCCATGGTCTCCGCGCGGCGCGACACCCTGGAACCGCACGCCGCCGGGGGCAGCACCCGCGCACTGTGGTCACTGCGAGGTGTGGAGAACGTATCGCTCTCGCTGGCTGCCACCCAGCTCGGGATCACGGTCTGCTCACTTCTCATCGGCGCGGTCGGCGAGCCCGCCATCGCCCACCTCATCGAGCAGCCACTGGCATGGCTGGGGGTGTCCACCGGGTTCGCGCACCCGATCGCGCTGGTGATCTCGCTGCTCATCGTCACGTTCCTGCACATGGTGCTCGGCGAGATGGTGCCCAAGAACATGGCGATCGCCCGGCCGGCGGCGGCCGCGCTCCTCCTCGGCCCGGTGCTGCGGGTCTTCGTGCTGGTGTTCCTGCCCGCGATCTGGCTGATGAACAAGTCCGCCGACGCCGTGGTGCGGTACGTGTTGCGGGAGGAACCGCGCTCCGAGGTGGAGACCACCTTCACGGTGGACCAGATGCACGGGATGGTCGCCGCCGCCGGGGAATCGGGATTCCTCGACGAGGACGAGACGCTGCTACTCGAAGGGGCGCTGGCGTTCGACCACATCAGCGCGGCCGACGTGCTCCGTCCGATCGAGGAGGTGGACTCGATCGACGAGGACCGGACCACCGGCGAGGTGCAGGACCTGTGCGTGCGGACCGGCCACTCGAGGTTCCCGGTGCGGCGCGGCGACACCTACATCGGCTACGTCCACGTCAAGGACATCCTGGCCGATGACCCGTCCCGACCGCTGCGCCGCGAGCGGATCCGCGAACTGGGGGTCGTGCCGTCCGGGACGCCGCTCGACGACGTCCTGTCGGCGATGCAGCGGGCGCGTGCCCACCTGGCGATCGTCGATGACCGGGACGCGGGGGCGTCCGGCCCGCGGGGGCTACTGGTCCTCGAGGACGTCCTGTCCAGGCTCGTCGGAGAGGTCAGGGACGCCACGCCCGGAACCGAGCAGGCGTCGCCCGGGGCCTGATGTGTTCCGGCCGCCGTCCGGCGGGGGCTGGCGGACCCGGTCAGCGGACGTTCTCAGCGGACGTTCTCAGCGGACTTTGTCGGGGTTGGTATCGAGAACCCGGCCGAGCGTGTTGTCCACGACGATCTGCGCCACCCCGCTGTACGTGGCCACACCCACCCGCACCGTGGTGGCCAGCGCGTTCTGCAACATCGTGGAACCTCCTGCTAGTCGGTGTGACACCCGTCACTCTACGCTCGTCGGCGGCGTGCCGCTGACAGATAAACAAACTTTCTGGACAGCTGTTCTGGACGCCTGCCCGAGCGGCCGTTCCGGACATTAATGCACCACCTCACACCCCGCCACCGTTCGCGCTGGCCCGGCCTCCGCCCATCCGCCCGATGGTATAGTTGATACATCATCGACTACTGACGAAGGGCAGCGACGCACATGTCCGAGATCCGAATCCACCGGTCCCGCGCCCGCTCGCACGACGCCGGAGGGTGGCTGGACTCCCGGCACTCGTTCTCGTTCGGCCGGTACCAGGACCCGATGAACACCCACTTCGGGCGCCTGTTGGTGAACAACGACGACCGCATCGCCGCCGGCTCCGGGTTCGACACGCACGGCCACCGCGACATGGAGATCGTCACCTGGGTCCTCTCCGGCTCGCTCGTACACCAGGACTCCGAGGGACACAGCGGCGTCATCTACCCCGGACTCGCACAGCGGATGAGCGCGGGCTCGGGCATCCTGCACTCCGAACGCAACGATGGCTGGCGCGACGGCTCGGTCCGCAGTGAGCATGCCCCCGTGGACCCGGTCCACCTCGTCCAGATGTGGGTCGTCCCGGACACCGCCGGCGGGGAGCCCGGGTACGAACAGCTGGAGATCGAATCACCGGAGCTCGAGAACCAGCTCGCCGTCGTCGCCGGAGGGCTACCCACCTACTCGGACCGCGCCGCCATCCGGATCCGCAACCGCGCGTCCGCGCTCCTCGCGGCGCGACTGGACCCCGGCCGGTCCGTCCAGCTCCCCGACGCCCCCTACCTCCACCTCTACGTGCCGCTGGGCTCGGTGGCGCTGGAGGGCGAGGGCGTGCTGGACACCGGCGACGCCGCCCGCATGACCGCCTCGGGCGGGCGGCGCGTCACCGCCGGTGACCACGGGGCCGAGATCCTCGTGTGGGAGATGCACGCGGGCATGACGATGCTCGACGTGCGCGGGCACTAGTCCTTCTCGGCCGTCGCCTCCGCGCCGTCGGCGACCGTCACCGGGGCGCCGTCGTCCTGCTCGCCCTCGTCCGGGATGTGGTACAGCGGGTGCACCGGCTCGGGTGAGGGCGCCTCCTCGTGCTTCTCGAGCTCCTCGGCCGAGTACGCGCGGCGCCACTGCCGGGTGACCGTGGGGGGCCGCTCCCCCATGTCGCTGCTGATCCCGCGGACCAGGCTGTACATCATGACGAAGCCCATGATGAAGAACGGCAGTCCGATGACGGTGATGACCTCCTGCAGCGCGGTGAGCCCACCCTCGCCGGTACCGGCGAGGATCGTCGCACCGACCGCGCCCATGAGCACACCCCAGATGACGCGCTGGTGGGTCGGCGAGGCCTGGACCTCGTCGTCCTTACCGGAGGCGATCATGTCCACGACCATCGATGCGGAGTCGACCGACGTGGTGAAGAAGATGACGACGAGGACCACTGCCAGCCCGGAGATGAAGGTCGCCAGCGGGTAGTTCGACAGGAACGCGAACAACGCACCCGGGATGTCGCCGTCGTCGACCACGGCCTCGACCAGACCACCGGAGCCGAAGAGCTCGATATGGAACGAGGCCATGCCGAAGATCCCGAACCACAGCACCGAGAACGCCACCGGCAGGCCGAGTACGCCGAAGACGAACTGACGAATGGTGCGGCCACGACTGATCCGGGCGATGAAGATGCCGACGAAGGGCGACCACGTGATGGTCCAGGCCCAGTAGAAGACGGTCCAGGTGTTCTGCCACGACGCCAGGTCGTCGGAGGCCGGGAAGACGTTGTTCCACAGCGCCAGCTCCGGCAGGGTCGAGAGGTAGACGCCCAGCGACTCGACCGTGCCCTTGAGCAGGAACAGTGTGGGGCCGGTGACCAGGACGAAGATGAGCAGCGCGACGGCCATCGCGATGTTGAGATTGGACAGGCGCTTGATGCCCTTCTCCAGGCCCAGGGCCACGGAGATGCAGGCGACGGTGGTGACCACCGCGATGATGAGCACCTGCACGACCGGTGACATCGCGATCCCGAACAGTTCGTTCAGACCCGCGTTGATCTGCAGCGTCCCCAGACCGACCGACGTCGCCACGCCGAACACGGTGCCGACCAGTGCCACGATGTCGATCGTCTTGCCGAGCGGGCCGAAGATCTTGTCCCCGAGCAGCGGGGCGAAGATCGAGCTCACCCGCGGCGGCATCTTGCGCTTGTAGATGAAGTACGCGAAGGCGAGTGCGGGCAACGCGAAGATCGTCCAGGTGTGCAGGCCGAAGTGGTACAGCGTGAACGCCATCGCCTCGCTCGCGGCGTCCGTGCTGCCCGGTTCGACGCTCCCACGGGGCGGGGTGGCGAAGTGCGAGATCGGCTCCGCCACGCCCCAGAACATGAGGATCGTGCCGATGCCCGCGGCGAACAGCATCCCGAACCAGCTCAGCGTGGAGTGCTCGGGGAGCTCGTCGTCCCCACCGAGACGGACGTGGCCGAATCGGCTCAGGGCGATCCAGATGAGGAAGCCGAGGAACGCGGTGACACCGAAGATGTAGAACCAACCGAGGTTGGTCATGATCCACCCGGAGGCGGAACCGAAGACGCTGCCCACCCACTCGCCGGCGAAGAACGTCACGACGACGAAGAGCAGGATGACCCCGACGGTCGTGAAGAACACCCCCGGATCGGTCTTGAGCCTCAGCGCTCGCAGAATCCGTTCGGACATGTTCCCCCCGTCGTCTCGGCGCTACGAGAGCGCCGCTGCCGGACCGTGTGGCTCAGTCAGAGTTGGTGTGTCAGTACGCGAAATTGTGTACCACGAAAACTTTGCCGCCGCGCGAGTAGGCGATCCCCATGCCGGCCGACCGGTACCCCGGATCGAGGAGGTTCTCGTTGTGGCCCGGCGAGTTTTTCCACAGGTCGACCAGGCAGACCGCACCGCAGTGGGTCCCGGCGGCGACGATGTTCTCCCCGTATCCGCGGCCGATCAACGCGGTGTTGTGGACCACCTCATCGCGGGCGGCCAGACGGTCGGCCCACGCCTGGGCCTCGCGGTCGAGGTCGGGGTTGGGAGCCAACGCCCCACGCTTGTGCGCCACGCGGTACGCGTCGATCTCGCGGACGATGCCCTCGCGCAACCCGCCGCCGACGGCCAGGGCGGAGATGTCCTGGTAGGCCATCTCGCTGGAGCCGACCGCAGCCCACGCCTCGGGGGGCAGTGCGGCTCGCACCTGGGAAACGAGACCGTCCACCTGGGGGACCAGGTGGGCCGGGATCAGGTGCTGTGGGATGAAGGACGGCAATCGGGGCGGAGCCGTCTGGGCAGAAGCCGTCGCGGCGCCACCCAGGAGGGTGGCGGAGGTGACGGCGATCGTCGCGAGTGACGCGGTAAGCCTGGTGCGCATGGTGGTGATCATGCCGTCTCGGCGTGCCTGAAGCTAACCGATTGGCCAATGAGGTAACAGCCCGGCCCCGGTTCGGTTGCAATGCTGTGACCAGCGAATATCAATGGTGCTGGTGTGACTAATGGGGCGCGCGGGGGACCAGGAATCGACCCGCCCCGGGAAGCACCTCGACGGTCACCGGAAGGGGCGCCACGGCGTCCCCGTCGGCGAACGCCTCGACGTCGGAGGCCTCGAGGCGGACCGTCCGACACCTCCGGGTGGTCACGCCCCGCAGACCCACGTGGGACCCGGAGTAGATCTTGGGGAAGTGGCGCACGAAGCGAAGTTTGGAGATCCTCTCGACGTAGCAGACGTCGAACAGCCCGTCGCCGCGATCCGCGTCGGGCGCGATCCTCATGTCCCCGCCGTAGCTGCGGGTGATCGCGAACGCACTGAGGAGCACCTCGGTCTCGACGGTGTCCTCGGTGGGCAGGCCCGCGTCGAAGACCATCCGGAAGCGCCGGGGTCGGTAGGTCGGGAACTCGATCATCGCGGCGAATACGTAGCGCAGGGGCCCGCGGAGCATCCGCATCTCGTTCACCCGCCTGTTGACCGCGGAGTCCAGCCCCGCACACAGTACCGACGCGAACACCTGCGGCTCCCCGCCGTCCGGGGTGGCCAGACCGAGGTCGACCCACTCGACACGGCCACCGGCGACGATGTCCGCGGCCGCCTCGGGATCGCCCACCGGGACGCCGTACTCGCGGGCCAGGTCGTTGCCGGTGCCCGCCGGGATGATGCCCACCGGCACGTCGGTGGACACCTGCGCCTGTACGGCGATCGAGACCATCCCGTCACCGCCGCACACCACCAGGGCGTCGGTACCGTCCGTGATCGCCTGCCGGGCCAACGCGAGGGACTCCCCCGCCCCGGAACCGGCCAACCGGGTGACCTCGAGCCCGTGGGCGCGCAGCCGGCCGGCGGCCCGGTCCGCCACCTTCTCGCCTCGCCCGCCGCCCGCGGCCGGATTGACCAGCAGGGTGACCGCCCGGATCCGGCGGTCCGACAGATGCGCGCTCATGGGATGAGTGTCCCCGGGTTGCACACGCCCCGGGGGTCGACGGCGCTCTTCACCGCGCGCAGCATCCGGACGCCCACCTCGCCGATCTCCGACTCCAGGTACGGGCGGTGGTCCACGCCCACGGCGTGGTGGTGGGTGATGGTGCCACCGGCGGCGACGATCGCCTCCGAGGCCGCGCGCTTGGCCTCGGCCCACTGGGCGACGGGGTCCGCTCCGCGTTGGCCGGCCACGACGGTGAAGTACAGGGACGCCCCCGTGGGGTAGACGTGGCTGATGTGGCACATGACCAACGCCGGGGTGCCGCTGGCCTCGAGCGAGGAGGTCAGCGCCTCCGCGACCGCGGCCCGGAGCCCCGGCAGGCGAGACCAGTCGGTGGCGGTCTCCAGGGTCTCGACCAGGGCCCCGTTGTCCAGCAGGGCGTCACGCAGGACCGGGGCGCCGAAGCGGCCGTGCTCCCACGACCGCGCGGGGCCCGGGCCCAGCGAGGTGCCACCGTGGGCGAGCAGGACCTCCCGTGTTTCGGCGTGCCGTGATTCGGCGTGGGCGGCCGTGCCCTCGAACAGGCAGAGGCACAGGCACCCACCCGTCCCGGAGTCGGAGTCGGGTCCTGCGCCGGTCTCGCCGATCGAGTCGGTCGCGGTGGCGAGGTTCACCATCGTCTCGGTCTCGTCGGACAGGCGGATGACCGTGGGGCCGGTCCCCTGCTGCTCGACCGCGCGCAACGCGGCGGCGCCCGTGGCGAAGTCGGGGAACCGGAACGCCTCGTGCCGTACGACCTCCGGCACCGGATGGATCCGCACCCGCACCCGGGTGCACACCCCGAACGCACCCTCCGACCCCAGGAGCCACTGCCGCAGGTCCGGGCCCGCGGCCGACGCCGGGGCCCGGCCCGCCTCGATCACGCCGACCGGGGTGACCACCGTCAGCCCGCTGACCATCTCGTCGAAGCGCCCGTATCCGGCGGAGCTCTGTCCCGAGGACCGCGTCATGGCGTAGCCGCCCAGCGTGGCGTAGGGGAAGGACTGCGGGAAGTGGCCGAGCGAGAACCCGTGCGCGGCCAGCAACTCCTCGGCCCTCGGGCCGGTCACGCCCGCCCCGAGGACCGCCTCGCCCGACTCCGGGTCGATCGACTCGAGACCGTTGAAATGCGCCAGGTCGACGCTCACCACGGCCCTGTTCGTCCCGGCGCCCGGGGTGAGGCCTCCGACGACGGAGGTGCCACCGCCGAAGGGGACCACCGCGACCTTTTCGGTGGTGCACCAGTTCAGGAGGGCGGCCACCTCGTCGTCGTCCCCCGGGGCCACGACCGCGTCAGGGCAGTCCACCACCGGCCTGGTCCGCCACGCCAGCAGGTCGGGCGTCGACTTGCCGCGGGCGCGCGGCAGGCGCTGGGCGTCGTCGGCGGAGACGTTGCCGGCGCCCACGATTCCGGCCAGCGCGGCGAGGTCGTCGTCGGTCAGTCGCGACGGCGACGCGGTCACCGCGGTCGGATCGAACCTCCGCCCGGTCTCCGCGGTCACGCCGAGCACGTCGCGGAGGAGGGTGCGGATGCTCTCGCTCAGGTCCCTGGCCTCGGCGTCCGTTCCCCAGCGGGACAGGGACATTGGCGGCAGTGGCAGGTGACCCGATCGGTGCTTGTCAGCGGGGTTCATCTCGCTCATACTGGAACACTAGAGCACAATCTGTTCCGTTCGAGGGCTTTCGGTCGCGCGTTCCGGCACCGGCCCGCACCCCGGCGGACCCGTTGCGAAGGAGGCCCGGTGACCGTCTCCGCCCCGCCACGCCACACCACCCGGGACCGCGCGCTCGCCGCCGCCCACGCCTCGATCCTCGAGAACGGCCCCGGCCGCACCACGATGGTCGAGGTCTCGCGCCGCTCCGGCGTCGGCCGCACGACCCTCTACCGGCACTGGCCGGACATCACCGCACTGTTCGCCGACCTGCTCACCCGCGAACTCACCGCCGTGGTCGGGCGCGTCGGCCCGGATCTGCTCGACGGCGCGGTCCACGACGCCGCCGAACTCGCGCGCCTGCTCTGCGCGATGGCCGACGAGGTGCGCACCGACCCCCTGCTGGACGCGCTGCGGCGCCACGAGAGCGGCCTGCTCGCCGAGTACGTCTTCCACCGTCTCGGCACGTCCCAACGCCGACTCATCGAGTTCCTCCGTGGCCTCCTCGCCCGTGCCATCGCCGCCGACGACCGCCTCGGCGGCCGCGACCCCGACCACATGGCCACGATGCTCTACCTCGCACTCCAGGGCGCCGTCCTGTCCGCGCCGCTCGCCGACCCGCCGCTCGACGCGGACTCGTGGCGCTCCGAGCTGCACCTGCTCGTCACCGGGTATCTGGGCCTGTGACCGGCCACGCGGAGACGGACCCCGGACGCCCCGCCGGCACTGCCCCTCCAGCAGCCCCGTCCACCGCCCTGTCGGCCGATCGCCGCGCGCGCGAGCTCGCCGACCTGCGCGAACGCTCCACTCCCGTGGACCTCATCGTGATCGGTGGTGGCATCACCGGCGCGGGGATCGCGCTCGACGCCGCCTCCCGCGGGCTCGAGACCGTGCTCCTGGAGGCCCACGACCTGGCCTTCGGCACGAGCCGCTGGTCCTCCAAGCTCGCCCACGGCGGACTTCGGTACCTGGCGACCGGCAACGTCGGCATCGCGCGCCGCTCGGCGGTCGAGCGCGGCATCCTCCTCGAGCGGACCGCCCCGCACCTCGTGCGACCGCTCGCGCAGGTGGTGCCCGTCTTCCGCGACACCCCGCCGGTGGGGACCGTGCTGCCCGGGCTCGGGTTCGTCGCCGGCACCGTCCTCTCCCGGATGGCCGGAACCCATGCCGACCGCCTACCGGGCGCGCGGGTGCTGGGCCCGCGCCGGGTCGCCGAGTACGTCTCGGGCGTGCGCCGCGACGGCCTGCGGTTCGGCCACCTCAACTGGGACTGCCAGCTCGTCGACGACGCCCGCCTGGTCACCGCCGTCGCGCGCACCGCGGCCGGACACGGGGCGCGGGTGATCACGCGCGCGCGGGTGATCGAGGCGAGCGGCACGCAGGTCACCGTCCGCGACGAACTCGGTGCGAGCGGGGCGGTGGCGGCCGGCGCGGCGCGGAGCGACGACGACGACGAGTTCACCCTCTCCGCGCGAGCCGTCATCTCGGCGACCGGAGTGTGGGCCGGCCAGACCACTCCCGGGGTGCGCGTGCGCCCCTCGCGTGGCACCCACCTGGTCCTCGACGCGGCCACGTTGGGCCATCCCGTCGGCGCCCTCACCGTGCCGGTGCCGGGCGAGACCAACCGTTTCTGCTTTGCCATCCCGGCCGAGTTCGGGCGCCTCCACGTGGGGTTGACCGACGTCGACGCCCCCGGCCCGGTGCCGGATGTGCCGGAGTCGACCGAGGAGGAGGTCGACTTCCTGCTGGACGTGGTCAACCGGGCACTCGAGGTGCGCCTGACCCGCGACGACGTGCTGGGCACCTTCGCGGGCCTGCGCCCCCTGGTGGACTCCGGCGACGGTGACACCGCCGACCTCTCCCGGGATCACGCGTTGCTGACCTCGGACAACGGCCTGGTCACGATCACCGGTGGAAAGCTCACGGAGTACCGGCTCATGGCCGAGCAGGCTGTGGACCTCGTCGTGCGGCGCGCCGGGCTCCCCGCCGGACCGTGTCGCACCACCGACCTGCCGCTCGTCGGTGCGCCGGGACATCCTGTGGCCACCACCTCCTCCGGATTCCTGCCCGCCTCACTGGTCGCGCGCTACGGACAGGAGGCCGGCGCCGTGATCGCGGCCAGCCTGCTGGACCGGCCGCTCGAGGCGGTGGCCGAGGACCTCGACGTCACCCGAGCCGAGTTCTCCTACGCCGTCACCCACGAGGGGGCACTCACCGTCGACGACGTGCTGGACCGCCGCAGCCGGGTCGGCCTCGTGCCCGCAGACCGGGCCGCTGCCGAACCCGCAGCCCGCGAGGCCCTCGGAGCGGTCGATCGCCAGAAACGGTGAAGGGTCCGCGGGCGGGCGGTCACCCGATCCGTCGTCAGCCGATCGGGGCGGGCGCCCGGAACTCGGCCACGAACTTGCCGTAGGAGAAGGTGGCGAGGGCACGGGCGCGGTGGAGCCCGAGTTCACGCACGGCCCCGGCGAACCGCGCGACATCGGCGTCGCCCTCGTCGGCTCCCGGGGCGATCGTCACGCGGGCGCCGCTCAGCGGACGCATCCGCCCGCCGCTGGCCGTGGCCTCGGCCGTGACCACCACGGGCTGTCCGTCGAGGACCTGCACGCAGTTCATGGCGAGCGACTGACTACCCGGGACCGGGACACCGATCCGGGTGTCCAGTTTGAGGTCGACCCCGCCCGTTCCCGTCGAGCCGACCGCCCCGAGTCGGGCGTCGTCGAGGGCCCCGCCGGCCGTACCGACCATGTCGGCCTTCCACTTGGGAAAGCCCCACAGCTCGTTGCCCGCAGCCAGGGTGAAGTCCTGGTCGACAGGCAGTTCGTGGATGTGCACCAGCGTCCCGTGACCCGGCACCTTGAGCTGGAATGCCAGTCCCATCTCGTGGTAAGCGCCCAGCACGTTCCCGGGCACATCGTGGTACCGGACGTGGATCATGATCGCGGGGGTCCGGCCGCCGGGAAGAGCGACCGGCTCGGCACCCCCGGCGTCGAGGAGTGCGGACTGGGGGCCACCGGCGATGAGCCTGCGGACGACTGCCGCCCGGGTGAGGAAGGCCGCGCCGGAGACCGAGGCGGACACGACGGGGACCGGAAAGGTGATCTCGCGCCCTGCGACGACACGGGATGTGGGAGAGGTCATAGGGAGACGGTAGCGGTCGGGCGCTCCGTCTTCACCCGCTTGGATGGCTAACTACCCTGCCCTGCCTCGCCTCGTTTCCGCCACAGCCCGTGGCGGCCGCCTCAGCCCGTCGGGCCGGTCACGTCCTGCCCGGGCTGGGCCACGGCGGAGTTGGCCGCGCGGCCCTTGTACTTGGGTCGGAGCAGGTTGGACGGCGACAGGATGTCGTCGAGCTCCTCCGCCGACAGCAGGCCCATCTCCAGCACCACCTCGCGGACCCCGCGGCCCGACCGGGCGCACTCGCGGCCCACCTGGTCGCCGTTGTGGTGACCGATGATCGGGTTGAGATAGGTGACGATCCCGATCGAGTTCATCACGTTCTGTCTGGCCACCTCGACGTTGGCGGTGATCCCCACGACGCACTTTTCGGTCAGCGTCTCGATGGCCCTGGTCAGTAGCGAGATCGACTCGAACATCGCCTGGGCGATCACCGGTTCCATGACGTTGAGCTGCAGCTGACCGGCTTCGGCCGCCATGGTCACCGCGACGTCGTTGCCGATCACCTTGAAGCACACCTGGTTGACGACCTCGGGGATCACCGGGTTGACCTTGGCCGGCATGATCGACGACCCGGCCTGCAGCTCCGGCAGGTTGATCTCGTTGAGACCGGCGCGCGGCCCCGAGGACAGCAACCGCAGGTCGTTGCAGATCTTGGAGACCTTGACCGCGGTCCGCTTGAGGGCGGCGTGGACGTTGACGTAGTCACCGGTATCGCTGGTGGCCTCGATGAGGTTCATCGCGCCGGTGACCGGCAACCCGGTGACGGCCCGCAGATGCTTGATCACGGCGCGGCGGTAATCGGGCGGGGTGTTGACGCCGGTGCCGATCGCGGTGGCACCGAGGTTGACGTCGAGGAGCATCCGGGCGGCCGCGCCGAGGACGTGGAGTTCCTCGTCGAGCGTCACGGCGAAGCCGCCGAACTCCTGGCCCATCGACATGGGGACCGCGTCCTGCAGCTGGGTGCGGCCCATCTTGAGGACCTCGCGGAACTCCTCCGACTTGTCGTAGCAGGCCTCCCGCAGCGCGACGATCGCCGGCTCCAGCCGCTCGAGCGCGTGCCACAGTGCGATCCGGAATCCGGTCGGGTAGGCGTCGTTCGTGGACTGCGAACGGTTGACATCGTCGTTGGGGCTGATGATGTCGTAGGCGCCCCTGGGGTGGCCGAGTCGTTCGAGGGCGAGGTTGGCCACGACCTCGTTGGTGTTCATGTTCACCGAGGTGCCGGCGCCGCCCTGGTACTGGCAGGACGGGAACTGGTCCATGCAGCGGCCGTCGACCAGGATCTCGTCGCAGGCCCCGACGATCGCGTCCGCCACCGTCTCGTCCAGGACGCCCATCTCGAGATTCGCCAGCGCTGCGGCCTTCTTGACCATGACCATTCCGCGCACGAAGTCGGGGATGTCGCTGATGGTGGAGGTGGCGATCGGGAAGTTCTCGACGGCCCGGACCGTGTGGATCCCGTAATAGGCCTCCGCCGGGACCTCCTTGGTGCCGAGCAGGTCTTGTTCCACACGGGTGTGACTCATTCGTCCTCCGCCTCTCGGGTCGCCTGCGGCCCACCCTAACCGGGCGGCCGGAGTGCTCGCCGCGATCCGCGGGCGAGAAGGCCACCGCACTGCCTAGTGTGGGGGGCATGTCCCGCACGACGCTGTCCCGTCGCACCCGAGTGCTGAACTCTGCGCGGGACATCCTGCGACAGCTGCACCCGTCGGACGGGGTGCTGGGCAGCATCGTCGACCGTCGCGAGATGCCGCTGCCGCGGGGGACGTGGCCGATATTCGGGGTGGCGTTCGTCGGGTTCGCGACCCCGGTGATCGGGTTCGTCGAACTGGCCGAGCGCATCCGTGGGGACGCGGGACTGCCCTTCGACCGCCCCGTCATGTTGTGGCTCCAGCGCCGGCACTCTCCCCGCAACACCCGCATCGTCCGCGCCGTCACCGAGCTCGGCGGTGTCACGGCGGTGCCCTTGTTCGCGCTCGCCACCTCCGCCTACCTGGTCTCCGTCCGGGGCAGCCGACGGCCGGCAGCACTGCTGACGGTGTCCCTGGTGGGGTCGACGATCATCAACTCCGTCCTCAAGGCCCTGTACCGCCGGGGGCGCCCCACGTTCTTCACCCACATCGTGGAGGAGAAGAGCTACTCGTTCCCGAGCGGGCACGCCATGGCGAGCGCGGCGTTGGCCGGGTGTGCCTGCGTCCTGGCGTGGCCGACACCGTGGCGGTATCCGGTGATCGCCGGGTCGGCGGCGTACGTCCCGGCCATCGGCGTCACCCGCATGTACCTGGGCGTGCACTTCCCCAGCGACATCCTGGCCGGCTGGTGCGTGAGCCTGGCGTGGGTGGGTGAGGTGGCCACCATCATGTGGTTGATGGACCGCCTCGACGACTCCCCCACCCCGATGATCACGCGCCGCAGGACACCCCGCGAGGCCGTCACCCGCGAGGTCTCGGCGTGACGACGACGAGGCGCGCCCGGATCGAACTGGGCCATGGCGACATCACCCGGATCGCCGTGGACGCGGTCGTCAACGCGGCCAACAGTTCGCTGCTCGGGGGCGGCGGCGTGGACGGGGCGATCCACCGCGCGGGCGGGCCGACGATCCTGGCCGAATGCCGGGAGCTGAGGGCGGGTCGTCTGCGCGGCGGGCTGCCCACCGGGCAGGCCGTGGCGACCGGCGCCGGGGACCTGCCCGCCCGCTGGGTCATCCACACCGTGGGGCCGGTCTACGGGCGGGACGGTGGCGCGGACGGCGGAGCGGACGGCACCGGCAGGTCGCTCCTGGTCGACTGCTACCGCAACTCCCTGGCCGTGGCCGATGACCTCGGGGCCCGCTCCGTCGCGTTCCCGTTGATCTCCGCCGGGGCCTACGGGTGGCCGCGCGAGGACGCGGTCCGCACCGCCCTCCGGACGCTGGTCGAGACCGAGACCGAGGTGGAGGCTGCGACGCTCATGCTGTTCGACGCGACACTCTCGGCCTGGCCGAGCAGTGCCTCGCCGAGATCCTGCCCCGCTGACCACGCCGCCCCCGCCCGCATCCCGCACTCCGCCCCCGCCCGCATCCCACACTCCGCCCCCGCCCACGTCCCGCACTCCGCCCCCGCCCGCATCCCGCCGGATCCGCTACCCTCCCTCCGGATCTGCTAGTCCAAACCGACCAGCGGATCCAGATTTGGCATAGCGGATCTCTGTGAAGGGGGATGGCGGAGGGCATGACGGTCGAGAGCGGTGGACCAACGCGTGGCGCGGTCGCGGCGGATAGGCCGACGCGTGGCGCGGTGCCGGCGGCCGCACTGACGGAGATCTGCGCCCCGTGGGTGATGCTCACGGTCGGGTCGGTGCATCTCGGCCGGGCGGTGGGGTCGACCGGGTGGGGCGTCGCGACCGCCGCGGGCCTGGGCCTGGTGCCGCAGGCGGCGATCACCTGGCGGGTCCGCCGGAAGGCACTGTCGGACCATCACGTCACCAGGCGGGAGGACCGCCCCCTGGTGATCGCCGGCATCGCCGGGTCCGTGGCGGCACTGCTGGCGGCCCAGCAGACGCGCGGCGCCCCCGATGAGTTGCGTCGCATGAGCCGGGCCGCGCTGGTGGCGTTGGGCGTGGCCGGCACCGCGACCCTGAAGGTCAAGGTCTCTTTCCACACCGCCGTGCTCTCCGGGGTGGTGGCGGTCCTCGCCCGGGAACTCTCACCCCGCTACTGGCGACTGCTGGGGCTCGTGCCGACGGTGGCCTGGGCGCGCGTGCGGATCAGCCACCACACCCCGACCGAGACCGCGCTCGGCGCGATGATCGGACTGGCCTGCGGATCCCTCGGCACCGGCCGCGTCAGCACCGGCCGCGTCGGCCGCGTCTGAGCCGGCCGCGTCTGCGCCGGCCGCGTCGGCACCGGCCGCGTCGGTGCCGGCCGGAGAACGCCCGCCGCCCCGCGGGAGCCCTGAGAGGGGTCCGGCGGGGCGGCGGGGCCAGCGGCGCGATCGGCCGATGGACCGGCGTCAGATGCGGTCGACCAGCAACTTGGCGAACGCGGCCGGATCGGCGAGCGTGCCACCCTCCGCGAGGACGGCCGCGCCCGAGAGCAGCCGGGCGGTGTCGCCCAGGCCGGGCGCCGACGGGTCCTCGGCGTGCTGGGCGCGCAGACGCTCCACGAGCGGGTGACCGGGGTTGAGCTCGAGGATCCGCTTGCTCGTGGGCAACTCCATGCCGGAGGCGCGGTACATGGCCTCGAGCTGCGGCGTCATGTCGAACTCGTCACCGACCATGCAGGCCGCCGACTCGGTGAGACGATGCGACAGGCGGACCTGCTTGACCTCGTCCGACAGCTCCTGGCCCAGCCAGGTGAGCAGATCCGCGAACTCGGCCGCGTCGGGCTCGTCCTTCTTCTCCTCACCCTCCGAGCCGATGCCGGACAGGTCCACGTCGCCCTTGGCCACCGACCGCAGGCGCTTGCCGTCGACCTCGCCGACCGCGTCCACCCACACCTCGTCGACGGGGTCGGTGAGGATGAGGACCTCGACGCCACGGGCCCGGAATGCCTCCAGGTGCGGGGAGTTCTCCACCGCCGCGCGGGAGGTGCCGGTGAGGTAGTAGATCTCCTCCTGCCCGTCGGCCATCCGGGAGATGTACTCGGCGATGGTGGTGCCCACCTCGTCGTCGTTCCCGGTCGACGTCTCGTCGCCCTCCGACGCGCTCTCCGGGGCCTTCTCCGACACGGGCCGGGTGGACGCGAACGTGCTCACGGCCAGCAGCTGCTCGCGGGAGTCGACGTCGGAGATCAGGCCCTCCTTGAGGACAGCACCGAAGTTGGCCCAGAAGCTGCGGAACTCCTCCGGGCGGTCGGTCCTGATCTGCTCGATCGTCTGCAGCACCCGCTTGACCAGGCGCTTGCGGATCGCCCGGATCTGGCGGTCCTGCTGGAGGATCTCGCGGGAGACGTTGAGCGACAGGTCCTGGGCGTCGACGATGCCCTTGACGAAGCGCAGGAATGGCGGGACCAGCTCCTCGCAGTCGTCCATGATGAACACCCGCCGCACGTACAGCTGCACCCCGCGCTTGGTGTCCGGGGAGAACAGGTCGAACGGGACCTGCGTGGGCAGGAAGAGCAGCGCCTGGTACTCGAACGTGCCCTCCGCCTTGAGGGTGATGGTCTCCAGCGGCTCGTCCCACGCGTGCGAGACGTGGCGGTAGAACTCGGCGTACTCCTCGTCGGTGACCTCGGAGCGGGGCCGCGTCCACAACGCCTTCTGGGAGTTGAGCGTCTCCGTCTCGGTAACCGTGCCACCGGCCTCGGACGGGTCGGCGTCCCCGGTGGTGTCGGCGTCCCCGTCACCCGGCTCGGGCGACGGCGCCGGTCGCTCGACGTCCATACGGATCGGCCAGGCGATGAAGTCCGAGTAGGTGCGCACGACCCGGCGCAGCGTGTGCTCCTCGGCGTAGTCGGGGAGCGCCGCATCCCCGCCGGCCGGCTTGAGGTGCAGGATCACCGAGGTGCCCTGCGGGGCGTCCGGGGCCTCCTCGATCGTGTACGTGTCCTCGCCGCTCGAGGTCCAGCGCGTCCCTACGTCCTCGCCCGCCTTGCGGGTGACCAGGGTGACCGTGTCGGCGACCATGAACGTCGAGTAGAAGCCGATGCCGAACTGGCCGATGAGGTCCGCGGTCGCCTGCTCGGAGATCTCTCCCGACTCCTGCGCCGCCCGCGCGGCGGAGAGCGCCTCCCGCATCTGTCCGGTGCCGGACCTGGCGAGGGTTCCGATGAGGTCCACCACCTCGTCGCGGGACATGCCGATGCCGTTGTCGCGGATCGTCAGCGTCCGGGTGGCGGCATCCGGGATCAGCTCGATGTGCAGATCCGAGGTGTCCACGCCCAGCGAGGAGTCCTGCAGCGCGGCCAGCCGGAGCTTGTCCAGCGCGTCGGACGAGTTGGAGATGACCTCGCGCAGGAAGGTGTCCGGATTCGAATAGATCGAGTGGATCATCAGATCCAACAGCTGCCGGGTCTCGGCCTGGAACTCCCGGGTCTCGGCTGCACCGGAGGTCTGCGGGCTCATGGCGGGTATCGGTCCTTTCTCGTCACACTCGGAAGGCGTGACCGGTCTGTGCACGCCGTCTCGATCAACCTAATGTGGGGCTCAGACATTCCTTCAGGTGAGGTGCCCGTGACCGCTACCCCGCTCAGCCCGGAGGACCTCGCGGTCCTCGACCGGGCCACCACCTTGTTCGGCCGGGCGCTCGCCGGTGGGCTCGACGGTGACTGCGCGGCCTGCCCGGGCTGGACCCGCCGGGACTGTGCCAACCACGTCCTCGGCGGCGGGCTGCGCTATGCCGCGTACTTCCCGCGGCTCCCGGAGTCGGAGATCGCGTGGACCCGCACCGCCGACCACGCCGGGGAGAAACCGGTCCCCGCCCTGCACCGCACCTCCGCCGGCCTGCGTAGAGAGCTGGCGCGGGCCCGGGACGCCGATGCCCTCGTGCAGCACCGCCTGGCGGAGATCCCGGTCCGCGATCTCCTCGCCCTGAGGGTCTTCGAGCTACTCGTCCACGCACACGATCTCGCACCGGAGACGTGGGAGTCGGAGGACACCGAGGAGCTCGCCGAGTGGACCCTCGCGCACGCGCGGAACGTGGTGGAGCTGATGCGGACCTTCGACGTGTTCGCCGACGCGGTACCGGTCCCGATCGGGGCCGATGCCCGCTCCCGGCTCCTCGCACTGTCCGGCCGCCGGATTTAACGTGACTCGGACCACACTGCGGGACTAGCGTTACCCGTACCGGGCGGCATCGGATGGCGGGCGCCCACGACGAGAGACCGCGTCAGATGGCCATGACATGCAGCCCGTACATCTCCTTCCCGGGCAACGCCGGGGAGGCGTTCCCGTACTACCGCGAGCTCTTCGGCGGGGAACTCAGCCTGATGACATACGACCAGTTCCCGTCGACGGACGACTTCCCGTTCGACCCTCCACACGGCTCGGTCGCGCACGCGACCCTCGAAGCGCCGGGAATCACCCTCACCGGCGGTGACGCCATGGGAGAGTCTCTCCCCGAGACGAGAAGCGACGTCTACTCGTTCCTCCTCGGATTCGACGCGGAGGACGACGCCCGCGCATTCCTCGCCAAGGTCACCGACAGCGGGGGCCAGATGGCGATGCCGTTCGAGGTCGCGCCGTGGGGCGACCGGTACGGCCAGGTCCACGACCGGTTCGGCGTCCGCTGGGACGTGGTGGTCCCGGGGACCGGCGAATAGCCGGCAGCCCGGCGGAACCCGGGACCCAGGGGCCATCTGGCGTCGAGACTGGCGGAAGCCACCCATATCCATCGCCCGTGCTTGTTAACGTTCAGGCATGGAAATTTCTGGAGCAAGTGCCATCGTCACGGGCGGTGCGTCGGGAATCGGCGCCGCCGTCGTCCGTCAGCTCGCCGCCAAGGGCGCCAAGGTGGTCGTCGCCGACCTCAACGCCGAGAAGGGTGAGGCCCTGGCGAACGAGGTCGGGGGCGTGTTCGTCTCCGTCGACGTGACCAAGACCGACCAGAACGAGAAGGCCGTCGCCGCCGCCCTCGAGCTGGGCCCGCTGCGCTACCTCGTCAACTCGGCCGGCATCGGCTGGGCGCAGCGCACGATCGGTCGCGACGGCGAGTACTCGTCGGCGTTCGACATCGATTCGTTCCGCAAGGTCATCGACATCAACCTGATCGGCTCGTTCGACATGCTGCGGCTCGCCGCCACCAAGATGAGCACCCAGGAAGCGGACGAGGACGGACAGAAGGGCGCCATCGTCAACATGGCGTCCGTCGCCGCGTTCGACGGCCAGATCGGCCAGGCCGCGTACTCCGCGTCCAAGGGCGGAATCGTGGGCCTCACCCTGCCCGTCGCGCGTGACCTCTCGGCCGCCGGCATCCGCCTCAACACGGTGGCCCCCGGCCTCATCGACACCCCGATCTACGGCGAGGGCCCGGACTCGGAGGCGTTCAAGGCCAACCTCGGCTCGAACGTCCTGTTCCCGAAGCGTCTCGGTTCGGGCGACGAGCTGGCGTCCATGGTCATGGAGCTGCTCACCAACCCGTACATGAACGCCGAGACCATCCGCGTCGACGGTGGCATCCGGATGCCACCGAAGTGAACTGATCCCGCCCCATCCAACGAGAAGGACGTTCCGCGCACTCCCCTCTCGGGCGATGTGCGCGGAACGTCCTTTTCCACGTGCGGGCTTCGACGTGCGGGCTTCGACGTGCGGACTTCGGCGGGGCGGTCAGGCCTTGGCGCGGCGCTTCTTCATCCGGCCCTCCAGGTAGACGGCGAACTTGGTGAGCGAGTAGTTGATGATGATGAACAGGATGCCCGCAACGATGTACGCGGGAACGGTGTTCGCGTACGCCGACCCCAGGGTCTTGGACCAGTTGAGCAGCTCGAGGTAGGTGATCCCGTAGCCGAGCGCGGAGTCCTTGAGGACGACGACGAGCTGGCCGACGAGGGCCGGGAGCATCGCCGTGAGCGCCTGGGGGAGCTGGATCGAGCGCAGCACCTGCCCGGGGGTCAGCCCGACCGCCAGTCCCGCCTCGGACTGCCCCTTGGGCAGTCCGTGGACACCCGAGCGGACGAGCTCGGCGATGACCGCGCCGTTGTAGAGGGTCAGCGCGGTGACGACGGCGGCGAGCGGCGCGTGCTGGTTGGGCACGATGTTGGAGGTGGCGAAGTAGCCGAAGTAGGCGAAGACCATCATCAGCAGCACGGGAACGGCGCGGAAGAACTCCACGATCACGCTGCAGAACCAGCGCAACGGGGCGAACGGCGAGAGCCGGCCCATGCCGAAGAGCAGACCGAAGATCACGGCGAGCACGATGGAGATCGCCGCCGCGGTGAACGTCCCCCGCAGACCGGGTATGAGGTAGGACGTCCACACCTCGGGGTCGGTGACGAACGGCTCCCACATGAACAGCTTGAGCTGCCCGGCCTTCTCGAACTGCAGGTAGATGAAGTAGATGAGGCCGATCGCGAGGATCGCGCCGACCACCGTGAGGAGCTTGTGGCGCAGCCGGGCCTTGGGGCCGGGTGCATCGAACAGGACGGCCTGGGTGCTCATCGCTTCACCGACAGCTTCCGGGAGAGGGAGGTGGTCCACAGCCCGATCGGGAGGGTGAGGACCACGAAGACCATGGCGAAGAAGAAGAACGTCGGGAGGCTGGCGCCCTCGTTCTCCGTGATGACCTGGAGCAGACCGGCGGAGTCCCCGACGCCGATGACCGCGGCCACCGTCGAGTTCTTGATCAGCGCGATGATCACCGACCCGAGCGGCGCGATGGCGCCGCGGAACGCCTGGGGGAGGATCACCTCACGCAGCGACTGGCCGAAACCCAGACCGATCGAGCGCGCGGCCTCCGCCTGCCCCACCGGCACCGTGTTGACACCCGAGCGCAGGGCCTCGCAGATGTAGGCCGCGTGGTAGATCGCCAGCATGATCGCCGCCCACCAGAAGGCGTTGCGGGCGAAGTCGTCCGACACCGAAAGCTGGAGGATGAAGGACAGTCCCAGGATGGAGAAGACCATCAGCAGGGTGAGCGGCATGTTCCGGAACGTGTTGACGTAGGAGGTCCCCAGTAGACGCAGGACGGCCACCGGGGATACGCGGAGGACGGCGATGATCGTCCCCAGGACCATTGCCCCGATGGTGCCGAGGACCGAGAGCTGGATCGTCACCCAGACCGCCCCGAGGACGTCGTAGTCGGCGAAGATGTCGCCCATGGTCCACCTTCCGTGTGGGGGTGCCCGCCTCCCTCCGCGCTCCGACTGGTCGGGGCGCGGAGGGTGCGGCGGTGGGTCGGATCAGGTGCTGAGCCGACCGGGTCGGATCAGGTCAGGAGCAGGCGTCCGGCTCGGGCGGGTTGCCCTCGCCCGGGGTGAAGCCCGCGGCGCCGAGGTTCTCCTCGACCGCGGTGTCCCAGCTGCCGTCGGAGACCATCTCGCGGATGGCCTCGTTGATCTGCTCGCACTTTTCCATGTCGCCCTTGGCGATGCCGATGCCGTACCGCTCCTCGGTGAACGGCGAGCCGACCACCTTGAGCTGGCCCTGGTACTGGTCCTGGGAGGCGTAGCCAGCCAGGATCGTGTCATCGGTGGTCAGGGCGTCGACCGCGTTGGACACCAGAGCGGAGACACACTCGGAGTACGTGCCGAACTCCTGCAGGTTCACGCCCGGGACCTGCTCCTTGACCGTCTGGGCCGAGGTCGAGCCGGTGACCGAGCAGAGGCGCTTGCCGTCGAGGGAGTCCGGCCCGGTGATCGAGTCGTCGTCGGCGCGGACCAGCAGGTCCTGACCGGCGATGAAGTACGGACCGGCGAAGCCGACCTTCTCCTTGCGGGAGTCGGTGATGGAGTAGGTGGCCACGATCATGTCGACCTGGCCGGTCTCCAGCAGCGTCTCGCGCTGGGCGCTGGGCGCCTGCACCCACTGGATGTCGTCCGCGGAGGTGCCGAGCTTCTCGGCGACGTAGCGCGCCACGTCGACATCGAACCCGGTGTAGTCGTTGCCCTCCTTCAGACCGAGACCCGGCTGGTCGAACTTGATGCCGACCTTGAGCTCGTTCCCGCCGCCGTCATCACTGCTGCACGCGCCCAGGCCCAGGGCCAGGGCGACGGCCGCCGTGGCGGCTCCGATCCGTCGGATATTCATGGGTTCTCCTCGTGGGATGGGTGGATGGGTCTCGTACGGGTCCGCGGACGGTCCCTGGGTCAGTTGGTGAGGATCTTGGACAGGAAGTCCTTGGCGCGGGAGCTCTGCGGGTTGGTGAAGAACTCCTCGGGGGTGGCCTGTTCGACCAACTCCCCGTCCGCCATGAAGATCACACGGTCGGCCGCCTTCCGGGCGAAGCCCATCTCGTGGGTCACCACGACCATGGTCATCCCGGTCTTGGCGAGCCCCGTCATCACGTCGAGGACCTCGTTGATCATCTCCGGGTCCAGGGCCGACGTCGGCTCGTCGAACAGCATGACCTTGGGATCCATGGCCAGCGACCGGGCGATCGCCACACGCTGCTGCTGCCCTCCGGACAGCTGAGCCGGGTACTTGTCGGCCTGCTGCTGGACCCCGACCCGTTCCAGCAGTTCCATCGCCCGCTTCTCCGCCTCGGCCTTCGACTGCTTGCGGACCTTGATGGGCCCGAGCGTCACGTTCTCGAGGATCGTCTTGTGCGCGAAGAGATTGAACGACTGGAACACCATCCCGACGTCGGCACGCAGCTTCGCCAGCGCCTTGCCCTCCTCGGGCAGGTGGTTGCCGTCGATGGTGATGGAGCCGGACTCGAAGGTTTCCAGCCTGTTGATCGTGCGGCACAACGTCGACTTCCCGGACCCCGAGGGTCCGATCACCACGACGACCTCCCCCTGCTCGATGGACAGGTTGATGTCCTTGAGCGCGTGGAAGTCACCGAAGTGCTTATTGACGCCTGAGATCTCGACGAGAGCCATAGTGGGATCATAAAGGTCGGGTGAACGGTTGCGTCCCAACTCGGCCGGACCAGTCCACCGCCGCGAGGACTTTGCGGTCGACACGACCCACGACGCTGCGTACCGTCATGCCATGGCGATATCTGATGTTAGGGAATACGCCCATCTCTCCGCCGAGGACGTCGATGCCATCGGTGAGGAACTGGACGCGATCCGCCAGGAGGTCGTCGACTCCCTCGGGGACGACGACCGCCGCTACGTCCAGAACACCATCCGCCTCCAGCGCGGACTGGTGACCGGCGGTCGTGTCGTCCTCCTCTTCTCCGGGTACCGACCCGCGTGGCTGATGGGCACCGGACTGCTGGCCGCCGGCAAGATCATCGAGAACATGGAGCTCGGGCACAACGTGATGCACGGGCAGTGGGACTGGATGAACGACCCCGTCATCCACTCCAGCTCCTGGGAGTGGGACATCGTCGGCACCTCCGAGCACTGGAAGGCGACCCACAACTACCACCACCACAAGTACACCAACATCATCGGCATGGACGACGACGTCGGGTACGGCGTGGTCCGGGTGACGCGTGACCAACCGTGGCACCCGGCGAACTCGCTCAACCTGGTGTGGAACACGATTCTCGCCCTCGCGTTCCAGTGGGGTGTGGGGGTCCAGCACCTGGAGATCGCACCGGCGACGATCAACTCCTCCGGGCGGGACGAGCGCAAGAAGCGGATCGGTCAGTTCCTGCGCAAGGCCCGACGCCAGGTCGGGAAGGACTACGTGTGGTTCCCGCTGCTGTCGGGCCCCAACTGGAAGTCCACCATGAGTGCCAACATGACCGCCAACGTCATCCGGAACCTCTGGTCCAACGCCGTGATCTTCTGCGGCCACTTCCCGGACGGCGCCGACAAGTTCACCCTCGAGGACCTCGAGTCCGAGACGCAGGCGCAGTGGTACCTGCGTCAGATGCTCGGCTCCGCGAACTTCACCGGCAGCAAGCTGACGCACTTCATGTCCGGCAACCTGTCGTTCCAGATCGAGCACCACCTCTTCCCGACCATCCCGTCGAACCGGTACGCCGAGATATCAGAGAAGGTCCAGGACGTCTGCCGACGGTGGGACCTCCCGTACACCACCGGGCCGCTGTACAAGCAGTACTGGCAGTCCTGGCGCACCATCGCCAAGCTTTCGCTCCCGAACCGCTTCCTCAAGGCCACGCCGGACGACGCGCCGGAGACCCGCTCGGAGAAGATGTTCGCGGGCGAGCCCAAGACCTACGAGGATGCCACGGGACCCCGCTCGGGTCTGGTCACCGCCCTCAAGCACCGGACCGATCCCACGCAGCTCCGTCGACTGACGCGGACCGTCTGAGCGTGGCGGGCCGCGCACCGAGCGACCGGACACCGAGCGTCGACGAGACGCATCGGCGACCGGAGGGGGCGTCCGACGCCGAGATCGAGGCCGCCGGCACCGTGGGCGAGGCGATGGAGTACATCGAGCGTGCCCGCGGTCGCCTGTACGACCTGCACCAGTTGATCGGTCGGGCGGACATCCTGTTCCAGGACGCCGCCGACCAACTGGAGCAGGTCGGCCGAACCGAACTCGCCGAGCGGATCCGCAGCGAGATGGTGGGGATCAACGTCCTCCACGGTCGCTGGACCTTCCAGATGGTGGAGGAGTTCGACGACGGGTTCTGGAGCACCGCCCGCGCGCTCGACGGCGCGGTGCGCGACGAGCTCACCGGTGGGCGGCGGCATGTCCACGAGGCCGAGATGAAGGAGGCCAACCGGACCGGCGGCCGCCGCGGTCACGAGGCGACCCCGCAGGACCGGAACCCGGGCCGGTGAGCCCACCCGGGAGGTGGGTGCGCGTCGCGGCGGCGTCCCCCGGTCAGCCCGTCCGGTGTCGACCGGAGATCTTGTGCCTCTCGGCCTCGGTCAGCCCGCCCCACACGCCGTAGAGCTCACCGACGCTGAGGGCGAACTGCCGACAGGTATCGAACACCGGGCACGTCGCACAGACCGACTTGGCCTGCTCCTCCTTCTTGCGCCGCTCCCCCTTCGACTCCTCCTCCAGGCTGTAGAAGAGGTCCTCGTGCCCGATGCACGCGGCATGGTCCCGCCAGGACCAGAAGTCCGAGGTGGGTTCGAGGTTCCTGTATCTCGGCAATTCAGCCTCCGTCCCTGCGCCTCGCGAAGTGCCCTGCCTCGAGCCCTGAGAGTTCGTCGTCCGCAGTCGTCAACGCAATACTGTCAGCGTTCGACGTCCGCGGTTCCGCACTCTGCTGGGCCGTCAGGGTGATTCTCCCACCGCCACCGCGCGTACGCAGCGGTTATCAGCACTGCTGATATCCGGGTGAGAAAACGCCTACTCGCCCATCGGGAGACGGTGCGCACCCGAGACGGGACTACCTCGTCGTCGTCACCGCTGACCGGATGACCTCCGCGGCGCGGGACGCCGCCCCGTCCACCCCCCACCACGTCCGGATCCCGGCGGCCTCGCCGTCGAGGGAGCGGTCCACCTGTTTGCGCACCGCGTGCGCGACGGCCGTCGGGCCGTCGCCGTACCGCATGACGGTCGCGCCGGGGATCGAGTCCAGAGCCTCCGCCGTGGCGTCGTACTCGCCGTAGGCGTGCTTGCCGGGGACCACCACCAACGGGACATCGGCGCAGGCGGCATCCGCGACGGACGCCTGCCCGGCGCCGGTGACCACGACATCGGCCGAGCTCAGCACGGGCCAGGGGTCCTCGTGCCACTCGCCGTCGGGTCCCCCCAGCTCGACCCAGTCCGCCACGCCCAGCTCCGCGGTGGTGGTGCGCACGGCACGCCAGAAGCGGTGGTCGCCGTCGGTGCCGGAGGCGTTGAGGTGGACAACACGGGGACGACGACGAGCCCGCGGTTCGCGACCACGCCGCTCGAACCGGGAGACGCCGCCGATCTCGCTCACCCGCGAGTCGGTCCGCGCCACCGTCTCCCGGTGCACTCCCGGCGGCCAGGCGCCGATCAGCCTCTCGGCCGCCCGGCATCTCAGCAGGTGCGGTTCGTCGTCGCGCACCCCGGGGGGCAGCGTGCTCACCATGGGCGTGCCGGTCATGCGGGCCGCCAGCGACATGCCCGGGGACGAGTCGACCCAGAACGCGCGCGGCTGCACGCGGTCGATCCACGCCACGGCGGCACGGCGCGCGCCGAGGGTGATGTCCTCCGGCCCCGGCCCATCCAGCGACCCCGGCCCCTGCGGCCCGGGCCCCGCGGGCCGACCCCGCGGCGCGTCCTCGACCGGCAGGTGGACGACCCGCGTGCCGCGGGGCCGCTGGGAGTCGTCGAGGGGGCCGGTCACCAGCATGGTGACCTCCTCACCCCGGTCGCGGAGTGCGGCGACGACCGGCAGCACCCTGTGCAGGTGCCCGCGCCCACGGTTGTGGACGTACACGCCGATCATCGCGGAGGCGTCTCTAGGCCGACCCCCGGGCCGCACCGAGGATCGCCTCGCAGAAGGCCGGCAGGTCGTCGGGTCGGCGACTGGTGAAGATCCCGTCGTCGCTGACGAGTTCGGAGTCGACCCACTCCGCGCCGGCGTTGACCAGGTCGGTCCGCAGGCTCGGGTAGGAGGTGACCTTGCGTCCGCGGACCACGTCGGCCTCGATGAGCACCCACGGCGCGTGGCAGATGGCGAACACCGGCTTGCCGGCCTCGACCATCTCGCGCACGAGGGTCACGGCGTGCTGGTCGCGGCGCAGGGCGTCCGGGTTGGCCACGCCGCCGGGCAGGACGAGGACGTCCACATCGGCGGCGGAGATGTCCGCGCTCGTGCGGTCCACCGGTCGGGTGCCGGCGGGGCTGAGATGATCGACCAGCTCCACCTCGCCGTCCTCCGTACTGACGAGGACCGGCCGGTGGCCGGCGTCGGAGACGGCGTCCCACGGTTCGGTGAGCTCGACGCGCTCGATGCCCTCGGAGGCCACGAGGAAAGCGACGGTACGGGGGTCGGTGCCTACATCCTGTGTCTCGGTCATGACCCCGATCGTGAGGTCCTGCCCGCCCCGCCGCAACCGGTCCGATTCCCCCCGCGACGGCCGGCCCGACGTCGGTGGCCCCGGCGGCGCGCGTCCGGCACGATGAGCCCATGAGCAGACGAGATCGCATGGACCGCAACCGGCGTGGCGGCGGCAGGCGTAGAGGCTGTGGCGGGTGCGGGTGTTCGCTGATCGTGTTGCTCCTGTTGCTGGTGGGCCTGGTCGTCGCGGCGGAGTTCGGCGCGCGCTGGTACCTGTCGGACCGGGCCGAGCGCGAGGCGTCCGCGAAGCTCGGCGCCCCGGTGTCGGTGGGGTTCGGTTCCAGTCCCGTGTTGTGGGACCTCGCCACCGAGCGGGCCGTGGACTCGGTCCGCCTCACCTCCCCCGGTGACGCCACCGTGCCCCGGATCGACGTGACCGGGTACTCGGTCTCCCTGGTGGACGGCGCGATCCGTGCCGCGACCGCCGACGGCACCGCCACCCTCAGCGGGGAGCAGCTCGCGGCGGCCGCCGCGGAGGGCAACCCGGCGGAGGGCTCGCCGGTCGCCGGCCTGACGGAGGTGCGCGCGGTCCGTCCCGACGCGCCGGCCGGCCTGCTGCGCGCCGACGTCGGCGGCGTCGCCGAGATCGGGGTGGTGCCCGGCGTGTCCGACGGGCAGCTCACGCTCACCCCGCAGGAGACCGCGCTGCTGGGGTTCCCGCTGCCGGACGGGCTGTTCTCCGGCATCACCGGCACCGTCGACTCGACCATGGCGTCACTGCCCGAGGGCGTGGTGATCGAGGACGCGCGGGTGGTCGACGACGGCCTCGAGGTGATGCTCGGCGGGCGTGACGTGGTGTTGCGCTAGGAGTGGTCAGGCGGGCGTCGGCGCGCACAGCCGGGTGGGCTGGTCCCGCCCACGCACGACCTCGGACCCCACCTCCTGCCAGAGCCGCCGCTCGGACTCCGCGGCGGCGTCGGCGGCGACCCCGGAGGCCAGCACGAGGCCGGGCTGCTCCTTGGCGAGCTCACACAGTCGCGAGGCCTCGTTCACCGCGTCGCCGATGACGGTGTACTCGAACCGGTCGTCCGAGCCGACGTACCCGGCCACCACGTCCCCGTAGGACGCCCCGATGCCGGCGCGGCAGTCCGGCACCCGGGAGGGCAGACGCTCACCCAGCGCCCGCGCGCAGGCCAGCGTCGCGGTCGCCGGGTCCGCCATCGACCGGGGCGCGCCGAACACCACGAGCGCGGCGTCGCCGAGGAAGCTGTCCACGATGCCGTCGTACTCCTCCACGGTCTCCACGACCACCGAGAAGAACCGGTTGAGCACGTCCACGACCTCGGACGCGTCGGACCGCACGGCCATCTCGGTGGACCCGATGAGGTCGACGAACACCACCCCCACGCGCGAGTCGCGCCCGCCCAGCTCGGGATCGTCCAGTTCGGCGGCCTCGGCGACGTCGCGACCGACGTGCCGACCGAACAGGTCCCGCAGCCGCTCGCGCTCCTGCAGCCCGGCCGCCATTTGGTTGAAGCCGCGTTGCAGCTCGCCGAGCTCGGTGGCGTCGTAGACCACCACGCGTCGCGACAGGGTGCCGTCGCTGATGTCCTGCATCGCCCACCGCACACTGCGCAGCGGCCCGAGCATCGATCCGGTGGCCAGGGAGATGAGCAGGAACCCGGCCAGGAGGGACGTGACGCCCAGGACGATGACGACGACGGCGAGGCGTTCCAGTGACAGGGCACGACCCGCGAGTGTGTAGATCGCGACGATGATCAGGCCCGTGATGGGCACGCCGCTGCCCAGGGCCCACACCACCCGGAGCCGCGTCATGGCGCCGAGGAACCGGGTCCGCGGCGCACGTCCCGTGGACAGCGCGACCGCCGCGACCGGACGCAGGCCGAAGTCGGCCAGCAGGAACGCGGCGCCGCACACGACCATGCCCGCGAAGACGATGGTGAACCCCACGACCGGGATCGACGACGGGTCGACCAGGCCGTACGCGGGGGTGACGACGGCCGCGCCGAGCAGCCACAGGAAGGCCTGGATGACGGTGACCCGGCCGGGCAGACGCAGCGTCGCGACCCGCTCGCGGTCGGTGGGGTCCCGGCCGTCGAGGAACCACCGGACCCGGCGATAGACGACGGTGGTGACCCAGACCGTGCCCACGATGATCGCCAGCGTCACGTACACGGGCACCACGATCACGGAGGGGACGAGGAACTCCCGGGACAGCACCGCCGGGCCGGGCAACACGAAGAAGACCAGCACCACCGCCACCGCGACGCCCACCAGGTTGGAGGCGAGAAGCGTCAGGACCAGCAGGACGCGGACACGGATCGCACGCAGGCGACCGGACTCCTCCTCCCGTCCGAGCAGCACCGATCCCAACTCGGGGCGGCGCAGCAGGGACAGGTCTATTCGCACGCCTCGTATGGTGCCATCACGCGTGGACGAACGTGATGCCCTCGTCACACCTCGGACGCGGGGCTGGGGTGGGAGGCCCGCTACGCGTAGGGTGGTCCGTGGACGGCCCGCACCACTCTTGCCTCGGGCCGTGCGGTTGTCGACCTCCCCGTGGTCGCGCACCGGGCGCATCGCTCATCGAAGTGGATGCGGCTCCCCGAGAGCGCGCCGGGCAAGACGCCATTCCTCTATGTACGGAGCTATCTCCCTTGTCACGTTCTTTCGCCGATCTCGGCGTGCCTTCCCCCCTGCTCGACGTCCTGAACGGCGCGGGCATCACCACCCCGACGCCCATCCAGTCCGCCACGCTCCCGGACGCCCTGTCCGGCCGTGACGTGCTGGGCCGCGGCCGGACCGGCTCGGGCAAGACCTACGCGTTCTGCCTCCCGCTCGTCGCCCGCCTGGCCGCGTCCGGCGGCCGCCGCGCCCGCAATTCCCCGCGCGGACTGATTCTGGCGCCCACCCGTGAGCTCGCCCGGCAGATCGACGAGACGCTGGCGCCGCTGGCCAATTCCATGGGCCTGAAGACCACCGTCATCTTCGGCGGCGTCTCGCAGGGCCGTCAGGTCGAGGCGCTGAACCGTGGTGTCGACATCGTGGTGGCCTGTCCGGGCCGGCTCGAGGACCTCATGGGCCAGAAGCACTGCCGCATGGACTCGATCGAGGTCAGCGTCCTGGACGAGGCCGATCACATGGCCGATCTGGGCTTCCTGCCCGGTGTCACCCGCATCCTGTCTGCCACCCCGGCCCGTGCGCAGCGGCTGCTGTTCTCCGCGACCCTGGACTCCGGCGTCCAGAAGCTGGTCACCAAGTTCCTCACCGACCCCGTGGACCACTCGGTCGACGACGGCACCGCCACCTCCGGCCCGACCGCCCACCACGTGGTGCATGTCGATGCCGACGACCGCGTCCGCGCCCTGGCCGATCTGGCCGTGGCGCATCCGCGGACCGTGATGTTCACCCGCACCAAGCACGGTGCGAAGCGTCTGGCCAAGCAGCTCACCGGCCGCGGGGTGGTGAGCGTCGACCTGCACGGCAACCTGTCGCAGAACGCCCGTGTGCGCAACCTCGACGCGTTCTCCTCCGGTGAGGCGACCGTGCTCGTGGCCACCGACATCGCGGCCCGCGGCATCCACGTCGACGACGTCGGGCTGGTCGTCCACGCCGACCCGCCGGCCGAGCACAAGGCCTACGTCCACCGCTCGGGCCGCACCGCCCGGGCCGGGGCCGTCGGCACCGTCGTCACCGTCGCCACCTCCGATCAGGTCCGCGAGGTGCGGTCGCTGCTGCGCGCGGCCGGGGTCACCGCCGGCGAGATTCAGCTGCCCGTCGGCGCCGATGCCGCGGTGGCGCTGGCCGACGCCCCCGAGCCGCCCGCCCACGTGCCGTCCGACGACGGCGCCGAGGGCCAGTCCGTCCGTGGGCAGGCCCGTCGCAGCCGCGGCCAGGGCCGGCAGAGCCAGAACCAGCAGCGTCAGGGCCGCGGAGGCGGTGGCGGTGGCGGTGGCGGTCAGAGCCGCGACGGCGGGCAGGGTCGTTCGGGCGGTCAGAGCCGCGACGGCGCCGACCAGGACCGCCAGGTCCGGGCCCGTTCGGACCGCGACGGCGCAGAGCGCGGTGGCCGCGACCAGCAGGGTTCCGGCAACGGCGGCGCTCGTCGTCGTCGCCCCCAGACCGCCGACGCCCACGGTGCGGGCCGTCAGGGCTCCGCGCGTCAGGGCTCCGGCGCCCGCGGCACGGGTGGGCAGCGCTCGGGCGGTCAGGGTTCCGCGACCCAGGGCTCCGGCGCCCGCCAGTCGGTGGGCCAGGCGGCCGGACGGCCCCGCAGCGACCAGCGTCGCCGCTCCACCCGCACCGCCGGCTGACCCGCGGGGAGCCACCCCTCCCCACCCGGAAATCCGCTACTCGAAATCCGGATCGGCTACTCCAATCGGACTAGCCGATCCGGATTTCGAGTAGCGGATTTTGGCGTCGAGGGGCCGGTCAGCCGAAGACGGTGATGGTCTGCCGGCTGATCGCCGCCAGCTCGCCGTCCGGCCGCCACAGCATCGCGTGGGTGTGCGCGTATCCGTCACGGGCGGCATCGGTGGCGGCGGCGTAGCCGAGGATCGACTCGGCCGGGAACGTCTCCGGCCCCACCTCGGCGATCAGCTCCAGCGTCCACGTCAGGCTGCTGCCGGGCGCGAACCCGTCGAGCATCTGGATCGGCGCCGGCGGCCACGCGTCGGCCAGCACAACCAGGTGCTCCTCCTCGAACCGGTCCGGGGCTTCGCGCAGTGACGCCCACCCCGACAGGTCCGCCGTCTCGGAACCGGAGAACGGCAACTGGCCGCTGACCTGCCGCAGTTCGACGAACCGGTAGAACTCCGGCGTGAAGTTCTCGACGTAGGGGAACGCCTCGATCGCGGTCGGATCCCCCAGCGCCGGCATCGGGTGCGCGGGCGGGACCGAGATCGCCGACTGGCGATGCTTGCCGAACGCGGCCAGAGCAGTGGCGACGATCGCGCCCTCCTGCCGCACGGTGGCCTGGCACTGGACGACGTTGGAGCCCACGCGCAGGATCTCGGCATCGATCTCGACGGGGCCGGTGGCCGCGGGGCCGATGAACGACACGGTGATCGAGCGCAGCGGGTGGACGACGGGTGCCGAACCGTCGCCGGTGTCCCGGCTGCGCAGGCACCCCTTCATGGCGGAGAGCAGTAGAGCGCCGGTCAGGCCCCCGAAGATCGCCCTACCCTGTGTCCAACCCTGCTCGACCTCGACGGTCCCGCCGCGCGCAGCGGCCTCCAACATGCTCGTCAGCGACATGCGGTCATTGTGTCACCGGGGCTCAGCTGCTCTGGTGGGCGCGTCCCTTCCTGACCCCGGCCAGCGCGGTGGCCAGGCCGGGCATGCGCGGGCCGAGGGCGAACATCTTCTCGCTACGGGTCTCCGGGGCATCGTCGGCGGTGCGGCGCAGGAAGCGGTCCGGCAGTGACAGCCGCGCGATGGTGCGCCACGACTGCAGGTACTGCTTCCACAGCGGCCCGCTGACGTACGGCAGGTCGTAGCGGTCGCAGAGCTCGCGGACCTTGAGGGAGATCTCCGAGTACCGGTTGGACGGCAGGTCCGGGAACATGTGGTGCTCGATCTGGAACGACAGGTTGCCGGACATCAGGTTCATCGCCGGACCGCCGTCGAGGTTGGCGCTGCCGAGCATCTGCCGCAGGTACCACTCCGCCTGAGTCTCGGTCTCGATGTCGGACAGGGTGAACTTCTCGGCGCCGTCGGGGAAGTGCCCGCAGAAGATCACGGCGTTGGTCCAGATGTTGCGGATGATGTTGGCCGTGATCGTGGCGGTGAGGGCCTGGCGGCCGCTCGGTCCGGCGAGCACCGGGAAGAGGATGTAGTCCTTGAGGATCTGCTGGCCGGCCTTCCGCAGGAACGCGCGCGCACGGCGGCGGTCGGCCGGGGACGCGTCCGGGTCGAACGCGTCGGACGTGTCGACCGCCTGCAGGCCGATCCCCCACTCGAAGCCGAGCATCAGGATCGTGTTGACGAGGATGTTCCCGGCGAACCGGGGTTCCCACGGGATGTCCCGGGTCACGCGCAGGACGCCGAACCCGACGTCGTCGTCGACGCCGACGATGTTGGTGTACTTGTGATGCAGGTAGTTGTGGGTGTGCTTCCAGTCGGCGGAGCTGCCGACGAGGTCCCATTCCCAGTTGGTCGAGTGGATCTCCGGATCGTTCATCCAGTCCCACTGGCCGTGCATGATGTTGTGGCCGAGTTCCATGTTCTCGAGGATCTTGGCCACGGCCAGGGTCCCGGTCCCGAGGGCCCACACGGTGCGGTTGCGGGCGCCGAAGTACAGCAGCGCGCGGGCACCGAACTCCAGGCCGCGCTGGAGTTTGATGATGCTGTGGATGTAGCTGTAGTCGCGTTCTCCGCGGGAGGCGATGACCTCGGCGCGGATAGCATCGAGCTCCCGCCCGAGCTCCTCTATCTGGTCGGAGCTGAGGTGGGCGTATTCGCCGACATCGGAGATCGCCATACAGCCAGAATAGGCCGGTTCAGGTGCCCACGGCTACGGCTGCGATCGCGGCAGCCCTGCTTTCGTGACCAAGTGCACCCGATCCGACCACTTCAGTCACTCCAGGCCCGGCGCAACACTTCCAGGGAGCCGTGGATCCGTTCGACCGTCGATCCCACCGGCGCGATCATGAGTTCGTCGGCCCCCGCGGTGCGCGCGAAGTCGGTGAGGTAGTCGCGCACGGCCGGCCCGTCGCCGACCGCCGTGAAGTGGATCATGTGCAGGATCTGGCGGCCGCCGGCGGACTCCATGATCATGTCGAGTTCCTCGTCGGAGAACTCGCGTCCGCGGCCGGCCATGAGCTTGACCCGCTGGCGGCGGTACCACTGCAGTTCCCGCTCGGCCCGCTCGGTGTCGTCGTCGGCCACCACGTTGACGGCGGCGATCATGTACGGCTCGGACAGCTGGTCGCTGGGCTGGAACCGCTCGCGGTACACCTGCGAGGCCTGCTCGAGGGCGTCCGGCGCGAAGTGCGAGGCGAACGCGTACGGCAGACCGTAGGCGGCGGCGAGCTGCGCGCCGAACAGGGACGAGCCGAGGATGTAGAGCGGCACCTTGGTGCCCCGCCCGGGAATGGCGGCGATCCCGCGCGTGCGGGCGAAGTCGGAGGGCGAGTCGCCGAGGAACGCCTGGAGCTCGCGGACGTCGTCGGGGAAGCTCTCGGCCGCCGACGGCTCGCGGCGCAGCGCGCGGAGGGTCTGCGGGTCGGTGCCGGGCGCGCGGCCCAGCCCGAGGTCGATGCGTCCGGGGTGCAGCTCGGCCAGGGTGCCGAACTGCTCCGCGATCACGATCGGCGCGTGGTTGGGCAGCATCACGCCGCCGGAGCCGAGCCGGATCCGCTCGGTCTGCGAGGCGATGTGCGCCATGAGTACCGCCGGCGCGGAGGAGGCGATCGACGGCATGTTGTGGTGCTCGGAGTACCAGACCCGCTCGTAGCCCAGTTCCTCCGCCTTCTGCGCCAGTGCGACCGAATCCTGCAGGCCCTCCCCGATGCTCTGGCCGGGGCGGACGGATGCGAAGTCGATGACGGACAGGGGCAGGGCGGTACCGGACTGGGGGGAGGTCATGCCCCGTGCAACCCGGGTCCCCGGCACGCTATTCCTGTCGGCGACCGGGCGGGGGCGGCAGACTGGGGGCATGTCCCCCGCTGCTGACCACCCCGTCGACGTCGCCGCCCTGGTGACCGTCATGCGCGAGACCGGCCCGCTCGTGCACTGTCTCACCAACTCGGTGGTCCGGCAGATCACCGCGGACGTCCTGCTCGCCGCCGGTGCCGCGCCCGCGATGGTCGACCACCCGGAGGAGGCCGGGGACTTCGCCGCCATCGCCTCCGGCGTGCTCATCAACGTGGGCAATCCGACGGCCGAGCAGGTCGAGGGCATGCACGCCGCGATCGCCGCCGCCCGCGCCGCGGGGACCCCGTGGGTGCTGGACCCGGTGGCGGTCGGCGGACTGGTCCTGCGTACCGGGCTGGCCACCGACTGGTTGGAGGCCGGGCCCGCCGCGATCCGGGCGAACGCGTCGGAGACCATCGCGCTCGCCGGCACCGGGGCGGGCGGCCGGGGCGTGGACTCCACGGAGGATGTCCTCGCCGCCGAGCCCGCGGCCCGGGACCTCTCGGCCCGATCGGGAGCGGTGGTCGCCGTGACGGGACCGCGGGACCTCGTCGTCTCACGGCGTGTCGTCACACAGCGTCCCGGTGACCCCACCACCGACGCCGACACCACCGACGCCGCCACCGTCACCCGCGCGACGTGGATCGAATCGGGCCACCCACTGCTGCAGAAGGTCATCGGCACCGGGTGCGCCCTCGGCGCGCTCACCGCGGCCTACCTCGGGGCGGCGCGATCGGCGGGTATAGCGGACCACGACGCGGTGGTCGCCGCGCACGCCCACGCGGGCGCCGCGGGGACGGTCGCCGGGCGCACCGCCGCCGGGCCGGGCAGCTTCGCCGTGGCGTGGCTCGACGCCCTGTACACGCTGACCCCGGAGGAGATCGCGGACCTGGTCACGGTGACGGGGGCGTGAGCCGCGCGGTGTCCGGCCGCGGCGCCGGCGTCGACTGGCGGCTCTACCTGGTCACCGACCCCCACCTGGGCGGCGGGCGCGACGCGGTGCCGGGGATCGTCTACGAGGCGGTTCTGGGCGGGGTGGGTGTGGTCCAGGTGCGGGACAAGGAGTGCGACGACGACGAGTTCGCCACCCACGCCGCCGCCGTCGCCGAGTCCGTCGCGAGGGCGTGCACCGGGACGGGCCGTGACGTGCCGGTGTTCGTCAACGATCGTCTCGACGTCGCGCGGGTACTGGGGCTGCACCTGCACATCGGACAGCGGGACGTGCCGTTGCCGCGGGCCCGCGCGGCGCTGCCGGATGAGTTGATGCTCGGGTTGTCGATCGAGTCGGATGCGCAGTTGGCCGCGGCGGTCGCGGGTCCCGGGCCGGCGCCGGACGTGATCGGGGTGAGTCCGGTGTGGTCGACGGCCACCAAGACCGACACCGCCGCCGCGCTGGGCCCCGAGGGTGCGGACCGGTTGGCCCGGGCCGCGCACTCGTACCGCCGGCCCGGGGGCGTCCCCGGCGACCCCGGCGCGGGCATCCGCGCGGTGGGCATCGGCGGGGTCACGCCCGCGACCGTCGCGCGGTTGGCCGCCACCGAGCTGGACGGGGTGTGCGTGGTCTCCTCGATCATGGCCGCCCCGGACCCGCGGACCGCGGCCTCGGACCTGCTCGCGCGCTGGGACGCCGCCCGCCGCTGACCCCGGGGCGGTCGTACGAACGGCCGACATCGCTCTTCCGCCGGACGTGATGGGATCGAGCCGCGAGGCTTGATGAAGAATTGGTGACAGAGGGTCAGGAAAAGTCGAACTGGACGCCGTCAACACCCGTAGCGTCTGCGGCATGCGCCGGATCCCTCTGGAAATCACGCTGGTCGAGTTCCCCAGCACCTCGATGGCAGCCACGACCGAGTTCCTCTCGACGGTCTGCGGCTGGGAGCCCACCGTGTACGGGCAGTCCTATACGAATCTCATCCGCGGCGGCATCGACGTGGGAGTGCAGGGGGACGACGACGAGCAGTCCCCCGCTCCGCTCATGGTGATCCGCGTGCCCGATCTCGACGAAGCCCGCGAGCAGGTCGAGGCGGCCGGAGGCGTGCTGACCTTCGGTCCGTTCGACTTCCCCGGCGGCCGCCGCTTCCACTTCCGCGAACCCGGTGGCAACGAGATGGCCATGTGGGTGCCGGCGCCGGTCTAGCGCGGCGCCGGTCTAGCGCGGCGCCGGTCTAGCGCGGCGCCGGCTCGTCCGGGCCCTGACGCTGCGTCAGTGCCTCGCGGACGCGGCGAACCCCTCGGGCAGCGCGAGCCGGGTGAGCTTGTCCGGGTTGCAGTGGAAGTAGAGGCGCGCGATCCGCCCGTCGACCACGGCCACCTGCGCCACACGCAGCACCCCCCGCGCGAGGATGGCCAGCGCGAACTCGCGGTTGACCTCGACGGGCGCGATCATCCCGCCCGAGAGCTCCGCGGACTTGATGAGGAAGTACGCGCACTTGCGGGCCCCGACGATGTCCCGCCGGGCGGCGTTGACCTTGCCGCCCCCGTCGGAGACCACCCGGGCATCCGCGGTGAGGGCGGCGATCGTCTGTGGGAGATCTCCGGCCAGCACGGCCTCCACCAAGCGCGTGATCACCGCGTCCGAGGCGGGCTCGGGCGGACGCAGGTCGGTCTGCAGTCGGTGCCGGGCCCGGCTCACCCACTGGCGGACCGTGGCCACCGCGGCGCCCAGGGTGTCGGCGATCTCGGCGTAGGGCAGGTCGTACGCCTCGCGCAGGACGAAGGCCGCCCGCTCGTCCGGGCCCAGTTGTTCATAGGCCAGCAGCACGGCGATGCGCAGGTCGTCGCGGCGTTCGGCGCGATCCGCCGGCAACAGGGCGGTGTCGACGGGCTCGGGCAGCCACTGACCCACATAGTCCTCCCGCCTGCGCCGCCGAAGCCGGTCCAGGCACAACCGGGTCGCGACGGTGGTGAGCCATGCCTCGGCGTTGCGGGGAGCGGCTGCCGGGTCGAGCACCGCCCACCGCGCCAGCGCCTCGTCGGCGGCGTCCTCGGCGTCGGCCCAGGTGCCGGTGATGCGGTACCCCACCCCCAAGAGCCTGCCGCGCACCCGCTCGAGGGCGTCGCGGTCGAACTCGGGGCCGAGGGCCGAACCGGACCGAGGTGCGGTCGCCGGGGCCGCGGCAGACGCAGCGGGACCGGCGGGCGCGGCAGGCGTGGCGGGACCGGCGGTCAGGGCCGGATCACCGGTTCGATGTCGCTCGGGATGAGTCCCCGCAGAGTCGCCGGGTCCTTGCGGGTGGCGATCGCGATCCGGTTCCATGCGTTGATCGTGACGATCTCCATGACCAGCTGTCCAGCCCCTTTTTCGCCCCGGTGGCGGACCACCTCGTCCCACAGGTCGTCGGGGACGGAGTCCTCGCCGTCGATGTGGGTGACGGCGTCCGCGAATGACAGGACCGCCCGCTCGGCCGGGGACACCTCCTCGGCGTGGGCGGGCCAGTTCTCGGCGGCGGCGATCCGGCTCTCGCTCCAGCCGTCCCTGCGCGCATCCCGGCGGTGCATGGCCAGGCAGTAGCGGCACCCGTTCACCGCGGAGACGCGGAGCCGGACGAGGTGACTGTCGTGCCGGGAGACCCTCGCTCGGGAGTAGGCCTCGAGTGCCAACATCGGCGCCATCGCGCCCGCGCTGATCTGTGTGCGTTGGTCGTTCTTCCCTGGTGATGTACTCATGCCTCTTCGACGCACGAGTCCACCGGAATGTGACACGGCGGGCGGGCGGACTGCGGCGAATCGGGGCGATCCCCTATGGCGCCGCGGGCCGCGCGGTCCTAGCGTTGATCCCATGGCCGACCCGGACGACCTCCTGCTCTCCGACGCCGAGCGGCTGCACGCCCTCATGGCCCTCGGGGACCACTACGCGTCCGGCCGACTGGACGACACCGAGTTCCACGCCCGCTCCGGCGAGGTGGCCACGGCCCGCACACTCGGCCAGCTGCGCGGCTTCTTCACCGACCTGCCCGGCGGGACGCCACTGACCTCAGTCGACGGCATGATCGTCGAGTCGGCGACGGCCCCCGGCGGCGAGCTGGAGCTCTCGTCGCCGTCGTCATCATCGCCGAGGTCCGCCGCCGGCGCGGCGACCCCCACCACCCGCGGCACCGACGCCGACCTGGAGGAACTGCGCAAGCGCGGGTCGCTCGTCGAGTCGCTGGACGGCGTGGTGCTCGGGATCACGCTCGTCACGTTCCTCGTGCTGCAGATCATCGTGGACTGGCAGTACGCGTGGATCGTGTGGCCGTCGCTCGCGCTCACGCTGGGGATCCCACGCCTGATCCTGCGGTACACGGATTCCGAGGAAGAGACCTACGAGAAGCTCAAGAAGGCCGACAGGAAGGCCCGCGAGGAGCGGCTGCGCGCCGCGAACGAACGGATCCGCGAGCTGGGTGACGGTCGGGAGAACCGCAGCTGAGCTACCGGGACTCGTCCGCGCCGCCGCGGCTGCGCTCGCGGGTCCCGCCCGTTTCCCCGCGCCTGGCCAGGGCGGTCGCCACCACGGGAAGCAACCCCATCCCCAACCCGACGGCGACGATCGTCGTCCCGATCCCCAGCGAGGCGAGCACCGGGACGCGGCGCTGGGCGAGCCCGGCGTCGCACGCCTCCTGCGCCTCCGTGCTGGGCTGGGGACGCTCTCCGCGCAAGAGGTCCTTCCAGCTCAGCGAGGTGAGCGCGTTGTCCTTGTCGCGGGCGTCGCTGTAGTCGGGACTGAAGTAGGTGCCACAATCCACCCGCTGTACGAAGCCGCCGGTCGACACGCCGATGCTGCCCAGCAGGATCCCGCCGAGCACCACGAGCAGGCCGAGGACGGCGACGAGCGCACCGATCACACGAGTGGTCACCGCGCCATCGTCACATCCCCGGCGCGGCACCGCATCCGGGCCGGGTGGCTGCGGTCAAGTGGCTGCGGTCAGGTGTCCTCCAGCGCGTAACCCTTGCGCTCCGGGAGGGTGAAGGCGGCCAGGGCGGCGACGACGAAGGCCGCGGCGAAGACCCCGAAGACCAGCACCGTGTCGCCCAGATCGAGCAGGAGCGGCACGAGCAGCGGCGCGATGATGGAGGCGATCCGCCCGAACGCCGCGGCGGCGCCGGTGCCGGACCCGCGGGTCGCGGTGGGGTAGAGCTCCGGTCCGATCGCGTACAGGGCGCCCCACGCACCGAGGTTGAAGAACGACAGGGCCATGCCGGCGGCGATGATCGTGGCCGGGGAGTCCGCGAGCCCGAACAGACCGGCCGCCACCGCCGAACCCGTGAGGAACACCGCGAGCGTGACCCGTCGGCCCCAGACCTCGATGAGCCACGCCGCGACCGCGTACCCCGGCAGCTGGGCGAGGGTGATGATGAGCGTGTACCCGAACGACCTGACCAGGTCGAAGCCCTGCGAGACGAGCAGACTCGGCAGCCAGATGAAGGCGCCGTAGTAGGAGAAGTTGATCCCGAACCACACGATCCACAGCGCGCCGGTCCGTGTGCGCAGGCGCGGGGACCAGATGGACTCGGCGGGGGCGGCAACGGCGGGGGCGGCGTCGACTCCGGCCGCTGGTGCCGATGCGGTGGCGGGACCAGCAGCATCGTCTGGCGGCTCGACGCCCGCGGAGGCCTCGTAGTCGCGGACGATCCGCTCGGCCTCGTCGGCGCGGCCCTTCGATTCGAGGTAGCGCACCGACTCGGGGAGCCCGAACCGCACGACGAGCGCGTACGCGGCGGGGACGAGCCCGATGGCCAGCGCCCAGCGCCACCCGTCGTCGCTCGCCGGCACCACGAAGTAGCCGATGAGGGCGGCCATGATCCAGCCGACGGCCCAGAACCCCTCGAGGATCACCACCACCCTGCCGCGTATCCGGCGGGGCGCGAACTCGCTGACCAGCGTGGACGCCACCGGCAGCTCGGCGCCCAGGCCGAGGCCGACGATGAAGCGCAGCACGATGAGCATGGCGATGCCGGTCGACAGCGCCGCGGCGCCGGTGGCGAGGCCGTAGATCAGCAGGGTGGCGGCGAAGACCTGGCGACGGCCGATCCTGTCGGCGAGCAGCCCGCCGAGCGCGGCACCGATCGCCATCCCGACGAACCCGATGGATCCGATCCACGACAGCTCGGTGGGCGAGAGCGACCAGTGGACCGCGAGCGCGGCCATGACGAAGGAGATCAATCCCACGTCCATGGCGTCGAGCGCCCACCCCACGCCCGAGCCGAGCAGCAGCTTGCGGTGCTTGCGGGTGAACGGCAGGCCGTCGAGGCGCTCCGTGCGGGTCGTCATGGCGGCAACGCTACTCGGCGCCTCCGTCAGATCGGCGGGTCAACCGGGGCTGGACGTGGACGAATGTCCGAGTAGCCTGGTGTCACTGTGTCACACATCACAACAAGAGGAGCTCCTCGTGGGCATCACTGAGTCGTCCGGCACCGGTTCGCCCGCTGCGACGGGCACGGACTTCGACGTCGTCATCCGGGGCGGCACGGTCTTCGACGGCACCGGCGCCCCCGGCATCCGCGCGGATGTCGGGATCCGGGCCGGGGAGGTCGCGGCGATCAGTCCGACGCCGCTCCCCGTCGCGCCGGACACGCAGGTCGTGGAGGCCGAGGGCAGGTGGGTGACGCCCGGGTTCGTGGACACTCACACCCACTACGACGTCGAGCTGCTCGTCTCCCCGGGCCTGGGCGAGTCCGTGCGGCACGGGGTGACCACCGTCCTGGTGGGCAACTGCTCCATCTCGGGCGTGTACTCGGGCACCGTCGACGTGGCCGACCTGTTCAGCCGCGTCGAGGCCCTGCCCCGCGACTCGGTGCTGGCGGCGCTCGAGCAGAAGAAGACCTGGTCGGGTCCGGCGGACTGGCGGCGCGCGGTCGAGGGGCTGCCACTGGGGCCCAACGTCGCGTCGTTTCTCGGCCACTCCGACGTCCGCGCCTCGGTGATGGGGTTGGGCCGGGCGACCGACCCCAAGCAGTCCCCCAGCCGCGACGAGTTGCGCACGATCGACCGCCGCATCAACGCCGCTCTCGACGAGGGCTTCCTGGGCGTGTCCACCATGACCAATCCGTGGGACAAGATGGACGGTGACCGCTACCGCTCGCGGACCCTGCCCTCCACGCACGCCTCGTGGGGCGAGTTCCGGCGGATCAGCCGGCTGCTGCGCCGCCGTGACCGCGTCCTGCAGGGCGTGCCCAACCTCAACACCAAGGTCGACGTGGCCTTCTACGCCGCCACCAGCACGGGGCTCTTCCGCAAGCCCCTGCGGGTCTCGCTGCTCTCGGCCGCGGACACGCTGGCCGAGCCGTGGGTCAACCGCATCTTCCGGCCCATCGCCTGGGCCGCCAACACAGTGGGTAAGGGCAAGTTCGTGTGGCAGCACCTGCCCACCACGTTCAAGGTGTGGGCGGACGGGATCGACCTGGTGGTGTTCGAGGAGTTCGGCTCCGGCCGTGAGGCCCTGCACCTGGTCGACGAGATGGCCCGCACCGATCTGCTGGAACAGGAGAGCTACCGCCGCTGGTTCCGGCGGGATTTCGAGAAGCGGTTCAGCCCGCGGGTGTGGCACCGCGACTTCGACGACGCCCTCATCGTGGCGTGCCCCGACGAGTCGCTGGTCGGCAAGACCGTCGGCGACGTCGCCCGCGCCCGGAAGCTCCACCCGGCGGACGCGTACCTCGACCTGGTGGTGGAGTTCGGCACCGACTTCCGCTGGACCACCACCATCGCCAATGCGCGCGAGAAGGTCGCCAACCGGCTGGCGCGGACCCCGGGGGTGACGATCGGTTTCTCCGACGCCGGAGCGCACCTGCGCAACATGGCCTTCTACAACTTCGGCATCCGCCTGCTGGAGCGCGTCCACCAGGCACAGCTGGGCGGCAAGCCGTTCCTCACCACGGAGGAGGCCGTGTACAAGCTCACCGGTGAGCTGGCGGATTTCTACCGCCTCGACGCCGGGCGCCTGGAGGTCGGCCGCCGGGCGGACGTGGTGGTCATCGATCCGTCCGGGCTCGACGGCGAGTCCCTCGAGTACCACGAGGAGGCCATGGACGAGTTCGGCGGGATCCGCCGGATGGTCAACCGCAACGACCGGGCCGTGGCGGCGACGATCATCGGCGGCCGGGTGGTGTGGTCCGACGGGGAGTTCGTGCAGGGTTACGGCCGGGAGTTCGCGGCGGGCCGGTTCCTGCCCGCGGGCGAGGCCGTGGCACCGCGCCCGGTGGAGGCGCCACGGCCCGCCGCTCACTCCGTGGGCATCCCGGCGTCCTCCCAGGCGGAGTAGCTGCCCTCGAGCTCGGTGACGTCGTAGCCGACGCTGCGCAGCGAGCTGGCGACCACCGAGCTGCGGGTGCCCGACTGGCAGTAGGTGACGATCGTGCCCGAGTCGGGCAGTTCGTCGCGCTCCCACATCACCTGGCCGCCGTGTAGCTGGGTGGCGTCGGGGACGTGGCCGTCCTCATATTCGGACGTGGCGCGGACGTCGAGCACCATGGCGTGCTCGTGGGACTCCAGGTTCTTGGGGTCGACCGTCTCCGGGCGGAACGTGGGCAGTCCGTCGGTGGAGGTGACGTACCCGCGTGTGGAGTCGATGCCCACGCGGATGACGTGCCGCCGCAGCTCGTCGGCCGCCTCGGCGTCCTCGGCGAGGAAGACCAGGCCGCGGGTGTCCTTGTCCGGATCGATCGCCCAGCCGGCGTAGGTGCCCGCCTGGCCGGCGGGGAGGTTGATGGCGCGGTCGACGGTGCCGTCGTGGACGTCGTCGGCGGGGCGGGGGTCGACGACGACGAGGCCACCGGACTCGATGCCGGAGGCCACCTCCTGGGCAGGCAGCTCGTGCAGCTCCGGCAACGGATTGCCGAGCACGGAGGGGCCGTCCCGGTTCTCGCGCTTCATCCGCCCGAAGTACGCCGGCGCGTCGGGCTGGCCGTCGAGGAGTTCGGAGATGAAGCCCTCCTCGTCGTCGTTCTCCACGTACGTCGGCCACCACGCGAACTTCCGCTCGTATCCCACCGAGCTGGACGGCAAGGCCCCCAGGGACTTGCCGCAGGCCGAGCCCGCGCCGTGGGCCGGAAACACCTGGACGTGGTCGGGCAGGGTGAGGAAGCGCTCGCGCAGGCTGGAGAACAGTTGCTTGGCGCTCTCGACGCGGGTGTCCTCGCCGTCCGAATCGCTGCCGGCGTCGTCGTGGCCGCCGGCGGTCTCGTCGAGCAGGTCCGGTCGGCCGAGGTCACCACAGAACACGAAGTCGCCGGTGAGCGCGTAGCCGGGCTCGTCGGCGAACGCACCGTCGGTGACGAGGAACATCAGGTGCTCGGGCGTGTGGCCGGGGGTGTGCACGGCCTTGAGCCGGACGTTCCCGAGCTCGATGGTGTCGCCGTCGCGGAGCCGTTCGCCTTCAAAACCGTAGCGCCAGTCGTCACCGCCCTCGTCCGAAAGGTAGACGGTAGCGCCGGTCGCGGCGGCCAGTTCGCGGGTGCCGGACAGGTAGTCGGCGTGGATGTGGGTCTCGGTAACCTTGACGATGGTCATGCCGTGCTGGTCGGCCATCTCGAAGTACGGCCTGAGGTCGCGGCTGGGGTCCACGACGATCGCCTCACTGCTGCTCTGGCAGCCGATGAAGTAGCTGGCGTGGGCCAGGTCGTAGTCATAGATGCGTTCGAAGAGCATGGTGCGGCGTCCTTTTTCCTTGGGGGAACAGGTACATCAGCCACCGTAAAACCCTCCCCGGTATGCAGCCACCGGTCGATTCGTGCGCACTCGCGGCCGGGCGGCGCACACTGGGGACGGACCGTATCGCCGATGGAAGGACCCCCGCCGTGACCGACTCGCCCCTGGACGACGACACCCGCGCCCTGCTGCTCGCGCCCAACCCGGCCGTCATGGCGACGCTGCGCAAGGACGGCTCCCCGGTCACCGTGCCGACCTGGTACCGACTCGTGGAGGGCGACCGGATCCACCTCAACCTCGATGCCGGCCGGGTGCGGCTGCAACACCTGCGCCGCGACCCGCGGGTGGCGCTGTCCGTCATCGCGTCCGAGGACTGGTACACCCACGCGAGCATCCAGGGGCGGGTCGTGGAGATCGCCGATGACCCGGACCTGTCCGGCATCGACGCCCTGAGCACGCACTACACCGGCGAGCCGTACCCGGTGCGCGACCGCGCCCGCGTGGACGCGTGGGTGGAGATCGAGCACGTCCACGTGTGGGGTCAGCTCCGCGAGTCCTGATCCGGACGCCCCGGGCCGGCCGGCTCGTCCGCGTCGGCCGAGCCGGCCGGTCCGGAGCTGTTCAGACCGCGTGCGCGGCCTCGACACCGAGCGCGGCGAGGAGCGCCTCGCGATAGGCGGCGTGCTCGGTCGCGCGCTCCGCGCGGCCCTCGGACAGGACCACGTCCACGTCCTGGGCGATCCGGCCCCCGTCGAGCACCACCACGCGGTCGGCCAGGGTGATGGCCTCGTCCACGTCGTGCGTCACCAGCAGCACGGCGGGCCGGTGCACCCGGCACAACTCGAGCAGCAACGCGTGCATCCGGATACGGGTCAACGCGTCCAGGGCGCCGAAGGGCTCGTCGGCCAGCAGTAGCTCGGGGCCCCGGACCAGCGAGCGGGCCAGCGAGACCCGCTGCTGCTCACCGCCGGACAGCTCCGACGGCCACGAGCGCTCCCGGCCCGCCAGACCGACCTCGGCCAGCGCCTCCGAGCCGCGGCGTCGCGTGTCGGGGCCGTCGAGGCCGAGCACCACGTTGTCGAGCACGCGGGACCACGGCAGGAGCCGCGAGTCCTGGAACACCACCGACCGGTTCTCGGGTACCTGCAGCTCCCCGGAACCGGGGACGCCCGCGTCCAGGCCGGCGATCGCTCTCAGCAGGGTCGATTTGCCGGAGCCGCTGCGTCCGAGCAGGGCGACGAACTCGCCGCGGCGGATGTCCAGATCGATGTCGTCGAGCACCACCCGTCCGTCGAATCCGCGGGTGAGTCCGCGGGCGCGGACGCTCAGCTCGCGATGGTCGTGCGCCATGACAGTGCCTTTCGCTCGAGGAGTCGGACCAGCAGGTCGGAGGTGGTTCCGAGGATGGCGTAGACCACCAGGCCCACGATGATCACGTCGGTCAGGCCGTAGTTGCGGGCCTGGTACATGAGGAAGCCGATCCCGCTGCTGGCGTTGACCTGCTCCACCACGACCAGTGAGGTCCAGGCGATGGTCACGGCCAGGCGCAGCCCCGAGATGAAACCGGGCAGCGCGCCGGGAACGGCCACGTGCCGCAGGAACCCGACCCGCGACAGACGCAACGACTCGGCCAGCTCGACGTGCCGGGCGTCCAGGCCGCGCAGGGCGGAGAAGGTGTTGATGTAGACGGGCACGAATACCGCCAGGGCGATGAGCAGGATCTTCATCTGCTCGCCGATGCCGAACCACACGATCGCCAGCGGGATGAGCGCGAGCGTGGGGATGGACCGCTTGATCTGCACCGGCCCGTCGATGAGGGCCTCGCCGATCCGGGTCAGGCCCGCGAGGGTCGCGAGCACCACCCCGAGCACGACGCCGAGCGCGCCGCCGACCAGCGCCCGCTGGACGGAGATCCACAGGTTGCTCTGCAGGCGCCCGTCGGCGATGAGCTCCCCGGCGGTCGTGACGACCGTCCACGGGGCGGACAGGGTCCGCGGATCGATGAGGCCGGTGGCCGACCCCACGGTCCAGATCGCCAGGAGCACGAGCGGCCCGATCGCCAGACCGAACCGGATCGGCGCGCCCGGCCCGAGCCGCGACCTGGCGGGCCTCGGTGCCAGGCGCCCGGCCGCCGGGGCCTCGTCCCCCGGCGTCCGCCCGGTCGGCCGGGCAGTGGCGGGGCGGTGCATGGTGAGCGTCATGAGGTCGTCCTCTCGTCAGGTGGTGGAGGAGATGGTGTCCGGCAGCGGCGGAACGGGGCAACGGTTGGCATCACGGTGATCGGATGTCGGCTCCCGGCTCGGCCCCTCCGCCGGCTGGCGGCTCGGCCCGACCGCCGGCTGGCGCCGGGGCAGATACCGCGGCACGACCCACGCGAACACCCCGGCGCCCACCACTGCCACCCCGCCGGTGGCCAGGCTCGCCGCGGCCAACCCGCCGAGCGCGGTGACCCCGGACAGGACCAGCGGCCCGGACAGCACCCCGAGGTCGTGGGCGACCCGCCACAGTCCGAGGAAGGCCACGCGGTCGCCCGGGGGCGCGAGGTCCGCCCCCAGGGTCATGAGCAGCCCGTTGCTCAGCCCGTTGGCCGCGCCCAGCACCACGGACACCGCCCCCACCGCGACCGGCCCGTGGGCCAGCGGCAGCAGCAGCGCACCCAGCGCGAACACGCTCGTCGAAGCGACCGCGACGGGAACCCGCCCGATGGTGTCCAGCGCTCGTCCCGCGGGCAGCGAGATCAGCAGGTCCATGGCGCCGCCGATGCCGAACACGACGCTCGTGGCCACGGCGTCCAGGCCCACGTGCGCGGCCCACAGCGGAAGGACCGTGGTGCGGCTGGTGCGGCACACCCCCAGCACCAACGCGCCGGCACCGACGCGGGTGAGGGGCTCGGCGTGGTCGACCGCCACCGCCCACACGCCGCTGCCGGTCTCGGCGCCACGGGCGGTGGCGTCGGGCACGATCATCATCAGCACGCCGGCCACGGCGATGGCCGCGGCCTGGATCCACAGCCCGCCGGCCGGACCGCTCACGGCGACCACGGCGGCGCCGACGAACGGGCCGATGAGCAGTCCCGCGCGCATCGACGCCGCGACCGCGGACAGCGCACGGCCGAGGTGGGCGTCGGCTGCGATCACGACCACGGAGTTCTGCCGGGCGACCATCGACACCGCCGCCGCGACGCCCACGAGCGCCACGCCGATCGAGATCCACACCGGGTCCCCGACCAGGGCGCTCAGCGCGGCGCCGCCGACCCCGACTCCCGTCGAGACGGCGACGGCCCGGCGCTCCCCCAGCCGGGAGATGATCCACCCCGACGGCACGTCGCCCAGCAACATGCCCAGGCCCGCCATGGCGGCCACGAGCCCGGCCTGCACCACCGACGCGCCGTGCTCGAGCGCGAGCAGCACCACGACCGGCGCGGCCGCACCCTGCCCCACCCCGTGCAGCAGCGACGGGACGAGCAGTGGCAGGACGAGCGCGCGCGGCAGGGCCGGGCCCCGGCGCTGCCGCCGGGGCCCGGCCGACCTCCCTCTCTCTGGCCTGTCCCCCACTAGGAGGCGGTGGAGCCGGCCAGCGGCTCGGCGGCGTAGCGGCTCTCGGGCCGCAGCAGGCCGTAGTGATCGCGCAGGGTGGTCCCCGAGTACTCGGTGCGGAACAGGCCCTTGTCCTGCAGGATCGGGACGACGCGCTCGGTGAACGCCTCCAGCCCCACCGGGTACACGGGCGGCATGATGTTGAACCCGTCCGCGGCGCCGGTGCGGAACCACGTCTCGATCACGGTGACGATCTGCTCGGCGGTCCCCGTGACGACGTTGTGCCCACGTGCACCGGCCAGCCGGTAGAGCAGCTCCCGCACGGTCGGCTTCTCCCGGAGGACGATCTTCGCCACCACGGACCTGCGGCTCTGGGTGGTGTCGGCCAGGTCGCCAAAGCCTTCGAACCACGACTGCGGGACCTCGTCGTCGTATCCCACCCCCGACAGGTCGATCCCGGTCAGCTTTCGCACCTGCTCGAGGCCGAAGGCGGGGATGGTGAGTTCGTTGAGTTCGCGCTCCAGGTCGCGGGCCTCGGCGGGCGAGTCGGCGATGAACGGGCTGAGCCCGGGCAGGACCTTGACGTGGTCCGGATTGCGGCCGGACTTGAGGGCGCGGGCCTTGATGTCCGCGTAGAAGGCCTGCGCGTCGCCGATGCGTTGGTGGGCGGTGAAGATGGCCTCGGCGTAGCGGCCCGCGAACTCCCGCCCGTCGTTGGACGAGCCGGCCTGGACCAGCACCGGGCGGCCCTGGGGGGACCGGGGCGAGTTCAGCGGGCCCCGCACGCGGAGGTGCTCGCCGCGCGCGTCGACGCGGTGGATCCGGTCGCCGTCGGCGTAGGTTCCGGCCTCCTTGTCGACGACGAGGGCGTCGTCCTCCCAGCTGTCCCACAGCCCGATGGCCGCCTCGACGAACTCGGTGGCCCGCGCGTACCGGTCGGCGGCCGGCGGGTGCTCGTCCAGCCCGAAGTTCGCGGCCGCGGCGTCGGTCGAGGTCGTCACGATGTTCCATCCGGCCCGGCCCCGGGAGAGGTGGTCGAGCGAGGAGAACAGGCGGGCGAGGTTGTAGGGCTCGTAGTAGGTGGTCGACGCGGTGGCGATGAGGCCGAGGTGGCTGGTGACGGAGGCCATCGCGGTGAGCGTGGTGATGGGCTCGAGGTGGTAGTCGGGCTTGAACCGGGCGTCCGAACGCAGGGCCGGGCCGTCGGCGAAGAACACCGCGTCGAGCTTGGCGGCCTCGGCCGTGCGGGCGAGTTCCTGGAAGTAGGTGATGTCGGTGATGCGCTCCGGGACCGCGGCCGGGTGGCGCCACGACGCCTCGTGGTGACCGGTCGGGTAGATGAACGCGTTGAGGCTGAGCTGGCGTGGCTGTGACATGGGGTTCTCTCCTGGGGTGGGCGGCGTCAGCTGCGGGTGCGGGAGGCTCCGACGGACGTCACGGCCTCTGCGACGACGGGGTCGAAGCGGCGGTCGACGCCCTCGGACGCCTCCACCGGTCGGGGCAGTCCGCCGACCGAGTCGAGCCCGGCGGCGATCGAGGCGATGACCTGCTCGACCTCGTCGAAGGTGGGGAAGGTGAACTCCCCCTGCGAGGCGAGGATCGCGTCGCCGTCCTCCTCGGTCAGCCCCTCGGACTCCACGACGTAGGAGCGGACCCACTCCTGCGGGTTCTCGTTGATCCACTGGTAGCTGCGCACCACGGCGGCCACGAACTCGGCGGCCGCGGCAGCGGTGGCGGGGTCGGACAGCGCCGTCTCGCTGGAGTACACGTACAGGTGCCCGGAGCCGAAGTCCTCGGTGAGCTCCTCGGGGACCTGGGAGCTGCCGGGGGTCTTGAGGTAGCGGGAGCGGACCGGCTGGCTCAGGGGCGCGGCGTCGATGACGCCGGAACGCAGGGCGTCGGGGAAGTCGGGCAGGCTCATGTGGACCAGCTCGACGTCCTCGGTGCCGAGCCCGGCTGCCTCGAGGAGGTTGAGCAGGAAGATCTGCTGCGTGGTGCCCTCGGCGTAGCCGAGTTTCCTGCCCTTGAGCTGCGACAGCTCGGTGACCTCGACGCCGGGGGCCAGCGCGAGCGCCACGGAGTTGTCGGTGGCTCCGGCGCCGATCACCTTGACGTCGTCGCCCGCGGCGAGGGCCTGGACCTCCAGGATGTCGCCGGCGTAGCCGATGTCGATCGCGTCGGCGCGGAACGCCTCCAGCACCGACGGCGCGCCCTGGAACGCGCCGAACTCCACCTCGAACGGGAGTTTGTCCAGTTCCCCGGACGCCTCGAGCGCCACGGTGAGCCGGTTCTGCTGGTCGGCCACGACGAGCGTGGTGCCCTCGGGGATCTCGGTGGGCAGTGGCGCGTCGGCCTCGATGCCGTCGGCGTCGCCGGAGCAGGCCGAGACGGCGGTGACCGCAGCCATCGCCATCGCGACGAGGGCGAGGCGACGGCGCGGGCGAGGGCTGGGACGTGGTGACATCTCTACTACTCCTGTAGGGCTGGCTCGTGTGAACGAGAGATGTCTACCAACGGGTGAGCGGGCGGGGGAACCTTAATTCGCATCGTGAACGGAACGGTCCCGAGCCGCTCTAGGGTGAGGTACTTCCCCTCACCCCCTGATCCCGGAGGCACCGGATGTCTGACCGCTACCCCCTCGCCGAGCTCGCCGACCTGCCCGATGACCTGCGTGAACGTATCCTGGCCGAGCAGGAGAAGGCCGGATTCGTTCCCGAGGTGTTCCTGATGTTCGGGCGCCGGCCGGCCGAGTCGCGGGCGTTCTTCGCGTACCACGACGCGCTGATGGACCGGGAGGGGAACCTGTCCAAGGCGGACAAGGAGATGATCGTGGTGACCATCTCCGGGCAGAACAACTGCCTGTTCTGTGTGGTGGCGCACGGGGCGATCCTGCGGATCGTCAAGAAGGCCCCGATGATCGCCGACCAGCTGGCGGTGAACTACCGCAAGGCCGATCTCACGCCGCGCGAGCGGGCGATCTGCGACTTCGCCACGAAGGTCAATCTGCACTCCGACGAGCTGGGCGACGCCGACTTCGCGGCGCTGCGCGAGCACGGTCTGGACGACGAGGACGCGTGGGACATCGCCGCCATCACCGGCCTGTTCGGGCTGAGTAACCGGCTGGCGAACGCGACCGACATGCGGCCGAACCCGGAGTTCTACCTCATGGGCCGGGTGCCGCGGCAGAAGTAGCCCGGCCCCGACCCCAACCGCGGCGCGGGGCCGCGTCAGTTCTGCTCGGTGACCACACCGCAGGCGGCGCGGCTCCCGCCATCGCCGGCCTTCTTGGTGTCCTCGTCCGGCCCGCCGGGCGCGTAGCGCTCCGGGATGTTGGCGAGGTTGTCCGAGTTCTCGTGGACCATGACGGCCGATCCGTCCTCGTCCAGCAGCAGGTCGCGGTCGAGCCGGTCGGTGAAGGTGACGATCCGGGCGGAACCGTCCTCCGTTACGTAGAGAGTGGGCAGGTCACCGGCATGTTCGGGGTGGCCGGCCTCGCCGTCCGGCCCGGCCAGGTGGCCGCCTGCCGAGAGGAACGCCCCGCGTTCGCCCGGCTCGGAGGGGTTCTCGCTGTCGGGTTCGCAGAGGCCCGCGCCGTGGATGTGGAGGCCGTGGAAGCCGGGTGTCAGGTCGGTGGCGTTGACGGTGACGAGCGTGCCGCCGTCGGTCTCAGCGAACTCCGCCGTGCCGCGGGGTTCACCTCCCGCGTTCACCAGTTCGGCGGTCGCAAAGACGTCGCCCCCGCTCGCACCGGCACCGTTCTCGGTATTGGTCGTCTCGGCCGTCGTGACAGTCGTCTGGGATTCGACATCGCCCTGGGCAGCCGGCGAATCCTCCCCAGTTCCGCATGAAGCCAGCAACAGGGCGGCTGCGCCAAGAGCGGCGAAAGCAGAGCTTTTTCTTCCGCTCAGTCGGGCGGCGGACACGGTGCGTGCGGTCATCGGAACCTCCTCGAACGGCGTCGTGGTGGTGACGGTACCGATGCGCATGCTCGGCGCAACCGCCTTGAGCCACACGACTTCTCGCGGCGCGCTTCGATGCGGTCTGCGGTACCACAAAGTAAGGATCCCCTTGGCATTGCGAGCTGGCGTTTTGTTGATTAGCCAACACCGGAGTAGGACAACCGACTTGACAGCCCCGTCGACCACTCCCGCGGGCGGCCCGAGACCGGTTGAGCTGGAGCGAGTTTCAGGGACGGCGCTGTGCGCGCAGCAGCCGGTCGAAGACGACTGTGAAGTTCGTTACGCAATTTTGTCTGAACGCTTGCTAAACCTGAGAGCGAGATGCATACTCTTCTCAGTCCCCGCACAGATTCCTCTGGCTCCCCGCGGGGCGTCCCTCCCCCTCGAGCCTCAGGCTCATTCCCTCGCAAGAAAGGGTTCATCATGAACCAGGTCTATGCCCTCATGGTCACTTTCCAGGCGTTCCTCGACGACCGCTTCGAGAACCGCAAGGACCGCGGCGCCACCGCCGTTGAGTACGGCCTGATGGTCGGACTGATCGCCGTTGTCATCATCGTGGCCGTCATCGCCCTCGGCGACAACTTGAACGAGATGTTCACGGGAGTGAACGACGCACTTCCCGTCGGCGAAGACGACGGCGAAGGCGGCGCGTAAGTCTCAAGTGCGCCCTCCGGCGCGGCGGTCAATCTGACGCCGCGCCGGGGGGCCTCAACCGACTTCGACCCACTCGTCCCAACCAGTTCCCAACTCCCGACACCCTCAGGCGCCGCAATGTTCACGCCCTCACGTGACCGCGGAGCAACCGCAGTTGAATTCGCCCTCGTACTGCCGATACTTCTCCTTCTAGTCATTGGCATCCTCGAATTCGGCCGGGCGTACCACGTTCAGACCACCCTCTCCAACGCAGCTCGCGATGGCGTCAGGGTGATGGCGCTGCAGGACAGCGCCACCGCTGCACGTGCGACCGCCAAAGACTCCGCCTCCGGTCTCTCCCTCACCGACTCGATGATCGATGTCACCCCCTCCCGCTGCACCTCGGATACAACGGCTCCCGGCCAAGTCGCGGTCACGATCAGTTACCCATTCACGCTGGTTTCCGGGTTCCTCCCCCTCGACGACTTCACCCTCACAGGCAGGGGGACCATGCGATGCTTCGGCTGAGTGACGACCGTGGCGCGGTTGCTGTCATCGTCGCCATCCTCATGGTTCCGCTCATCGGGTTCGCCGCAATCTCCCTCGATATCGCGGCCGCACACGCCGAAAAGCAGCAACTTCAGACCGGCGCCGACGCCGCTGCACTGGCCATTGCCCAGGACTGCGCCCGCAAAGCCTGCGGTTCTCCGAACACAACTGCCCAAACCTTCGCGAGCGAGAACAGCAACTCCGGCAACGCCGTCGCCAGCGTCCCGACGATTCCCTCCGCCTCGACGGGAAGGGTAACCGTGCACAACTCTGCGGTTCGCGAGCACTCGTTCGCGCCAATCTTCGGAATCGATCGCACAGCACTCACAGCGACTTCCAGCGCGGGGTGGGGCGGCCCGACCGGCGGCACGGCGGCGCTTCCGCTCATCATCTCGCTGTGCGATTTCAACAAGTTCTCCCTCGGCGGGGTTCCGTCAGGAGTTGAACAGACGATCGTCACAACACCGGCCGGGACCTGTTCGGGTACGGGTAACGGCTCCCCGACCCTCCTTCCCGGAGGATTCGGGTGGCTGGAGACCGATGAGAAGAAGAGCTGCTACACCACCACGCGAATCAACACGAAGGCCTATAGCGAGCCCGGCAACAACCCGGGCCAATGCGACCTCTCGACGATTCGCGGAAAGACCATCCTCATACCGCTCTTCGACGAGGCTGACTCCACCACTTCCGGCGGCAACGGCCGTGGCGCCTGGTACGAGGTCTACGGCTACGCGGCGTTCCACGTTACCGGGTACTACTTCTCCGGCCAGAGCTGGAATCCGCCGTGTGACAAGAACCAACGGTGCATCCGCGGCTACTTCACCTCGATGGTGAACACGGACCCCGACTTCACCTACGGCCCGGACGCGCCAAACCTCGGCACATCCGCCGTCTACCTACTACCTGACTAGTGAGAGACCAATGAACCGACGTCTCGTCTCGGCTATTGCAGCCGGCGTGCTCGCGCTCCTCGGCGCAGTACTGCTCGTCAGTTACGTGAACAACGCGGACAGTCGCGCGATGGCGAACATGGATCCCATCGAGGTCCTGGTGGTGTCCGCACCCATTGCCGAGGGCACTCCGTCGGAGGAGATCGCCGCCTCGGTGACTACCCAGCGCCTGCCCCGGGCGGCGGTCGGGCCCGACCCGGTCCGTTCGCTCGCCGAGGTGGCCAGCCGAGTCGCCGCGACCGATCTGCAGCCCGGGGAGCAGCTCTTAAGCGCCCGGTTTGTCACCAGGCAGTCGCTGGAACGCTTCGGCGGAATCCCCGTGCCCGAGGGGTACCACTCAGTGACCATCTCGCTTGGCGCACCGCAGATCGTCGGCGGCACCATCACTCCCGGGGACACTGTCGGCGTATTCATCACCGTCGGCGACGGGAGGACTCGCCTCATCCTCCGAAAAATCCTTGTGACCCGCGTCCAAGGCGGGCTTGGCGCGACCCAGCCGAACGAAGGGGTCGAGAACCCCGACGCTGCCCCGGTGCCCGACGGCGGCGCGATGATCACCATGGCGCTCACCACCGATCAGTCACTGACCGTCGTCCACGCTGCCAAATTCTCGAATATCTGGCTCTCGCTCGAAGACGCGACCGTCCCGCAGGACGGCACCCCCAAGGTCGATATGAGGAACTTCTCCTGATGAGCCGCATACTTCTCGCTTCCGATTCCGCCGATCTTCGCGGACTGATCGCCACCGCGACCGGCGAACCGGTCTCGGTGATCGCCGGAGCCCCGCTGCCCGCCGGCCCGTCGCAGTTGTTCCAGCAGCTCGGTTCGGGTATCGCCATCCCCCAGGTCGTCGTGATCGACACCGCCGCAGGCCGCAACGAGGCGCTGCAGCTCTCGTCCCGCCTCGCCGCCGAGTGCCCCGGCATGGCCGTGGTGCTGGTGAGCGATCACCCGGACGCCTTCGCCCTGGCCGCCCTGCGGGCTGGCGCGTGCGACGTGGTGCACCTCGACGCCGATGTCGCCGAGATTGCAGCGGTGCTCGGTCGCGCCGCACAGGTCGCCGCCACTACCGCACCCCAGGGGCCAGGTGACCCCGCCATGAACGGCAGCGCCAGCACGCGCGGCCGCGTCATCAGCGTGGTCTCCCCCAAGGGCGGGGTCGGCAAGACGACGGTCGCCACCAACCTGGCGGTGGGCCTGGCCCGCTCCGCCCCGAACTCGACGGTCCTCGTGGACCTGGACGTGCAGTTCGGCGACGTGGCCAGCGCACTCAACCTCGACCCCGAGCACACCCTTCTCGATGTGGTCCGCGGCCCGGCCGTCAAGGACTCGATGGTCCTCAAGACCTTCCTCACCCAGCACCAGACCGGCCTCTACACCGTGTGCGCGCCGGCGTCCCCCGCCGACGCCGACGACATCACCTCCGCCGACGTGGCCCAGCTGCTGAAGACCCTGGCCTCGGAGTTCCGCTACGTCGTGGTGGACACCGCCCCCGGACTGGACGACCACGCGCTCGCCGCGATCGACCAGGCCGACGAGCTGGTCCTCCTCACCAGTCTCGACGTGCCGGGCGTCCGGGGCCTGCGCAAGGAGATGGCCATCCTGCGCGACCTGGCCCTGGACTTCGACAAACGACACATCCTGGTGAACTTCGCCGACCCGCGCAGCGGGCTGACCAAGGCCGACGCCGAAGCCACCATCGGCACCGGAGTCGACCTGGTCCTCCCCCGCAGCAAGGCCGTGCCCGTCTCCGTCAACCAGGGCCTGCCCCTCCTGCAGAGCGACACCCGCGACCCCATGACCAAGCAGCTGCGCAAACTGGTCGACCAGTTCACCCCGGCGCCCATGCGCCCCACCCAGACCGCCGTGCCCCTCACCATGGGAGGCCGGCACCGACTCCGTAGGAAGCGGGTGAAGGCATGAGCCTGTCCGATCGCCTCCGCGCCGCGCGCGTCGCCACCGGCACGACCCTCACCGACGCGCCCCCGACCGAGGCCGCCGCGCCGGTCCCCGCCGCCACGGACCCGACGTCGTCCGTGGCCACCGCCACCTCGATGGCGACGACGACGAGGTCGGCCGCTGCGGGCACCACGCAATCTCTCGCGTCCGCGAGCGGTCCCCTCACCGACGACCCGACCGCCGATCCGCTGATCGCCCTCAAGGAACGCGCGGCCACCGCACTGTTCGAGCGCATCGGCGCTCGGCTGAACAACCCCTCGCTCACCGAGGACCAGCTCCACACCATGGTCCGCGCCGAGCTCAACAAGGTCGTCGAGGACGAGACCGTCCCGCTGACCGGGGACCAGCGCCAGCGCCTCATCACCGACGTCCAGGCCGACGTCCTGGGTCACGGCCCGCTCGAGAAGTTGCTCGAGGACCCGGACATCACCGAGATCATGGTCAACGGTCCCGACATGATCTTCGTCGAGCGCGCCGGTCAGATCACCCGACACCCCTCGCGATTCACCTCCGAGGACCACCTGCGGCAGGTGATCGAGCGGATCGTCTCCCGCATCGGCCGCCGCGTCGACGAGTCGTCCCCGCTGGTCGATGCCCGCCTCGCGGACGGCTCCCGCGTCAACGCGGTGATCCCTCCCCTGGCCGTCAACGGCTCCTCGCTGACGATCCGGAAATTCTCCAAGGACCCGTACCAGGTCCATGACCTCATCCGCTTCGGCACCATCACCCCCGAGATGGCCGAGGTTCTGCAGGCCTGCGTGCAGGCACGACTCAACATCATCGTCTCCGGCGGCACCGGATCCGGTAAGACCACCCTGCTCAACGTCCTGTCCTCGTTCATCCCCGAGGGCGAGCGGATCGTCACCATCGAGGACGCCGTCGAGCTCCAGCTGCAGCAGGACCACGTGGTCCGGCTCGAGTCCCGACCCGCGAACATCGAGGGCCGCGGGGAGATCACCATCCGTGAACTCGTCCGGAACTCCCTGCGTATGCGTCCCGACCGCATCGTGGTGGGCGAGGTCCGCGGTGGCGAGACCCTCGACATGCTCCAGGCGATGAACACCGGCCACGACGGCTCACTCTCCACCGTCCACTCCAATTCGCCACGTGACGCCATCGCCCGCCTGGAGACGCTGGTGCTCATGGCGGGCATGGACCTGCCGCTACGGGCCATCCGGGAGCAGATCGCCTCCGCCGTCGACGTCATCATCCAGCTCACCCGCCTCCGCGACGGAACCCGCCGCATCACCGCCGTCACCGAGGTCCAGGGCATGGAGGGGCAGACGGTCACCCTGCAGGACGCGTTCTTGTTCGACTACTCCGCCGGCGTCGGTCCCGACGGCAAGTTCCTCGGCAAGCCCGTCGCCACCGGGGTGCGCCCGCGGTTCACCGACCGGTTCACCGAACTCGGCATCACCCTGTCCCCCCGCGTGTTCGGGGCCACCACCGACGGAGCGGGGTCGATCCGATGACCGCGTCGCTGTTCTCTCCCGCTGCCTTCGGGCTCGCCGCCGTCACCCTGGCCATCGCCGTCCTCACCTTTCTGGCGCTCGCCCCCGCACGCGGCCACATCCCGCGCGAGCGCCGGAGGCCCGACCAGCCCGACGGCCCCGGCCTGCTGAATCGCACCGCCACCGCGCTCACCGAGGCGATCGACTCGCTCCTGCGCCGCCGCGGGACCACCGGAGCCGGCCAGCTCGAACGCGCCGGCGTCCGCATGGGGCTCCAGGACTACGTCTTCCTCGTCGTCGTCGCCACGATCGTCGCCTTCGCCCTGGGACTGATCCTCATCGGGCCACTGATGGGCGTGTTCCTCGCCCTCCTCGCCCCCGCGGGCGGATACATCCTGCTCCAGGTCCTCGCCGCCCGCCGACGCGCCGCGTTCGCGGACCAGCTCGATGACTCCCTGCAGCTCATGGCCAGCAGCCTGCGCGCCGGACACAGCCTCCTGCAGGCACTGGCCTCCGTGGCCCGCGAGGCCGAACAGCCGACCTCCGAGGAGTTCGCTCGGATCATCAACGAGACCCGCGTCGGTCGCGAGCTCGCGCCGGCGCTGGAGGAGACCGCGAACCGGATGGGTAGCCAGGACTTCGTCTGGGTCACCCAGGCGATCGCCATCAACCGCGAGGTCGGAGGCAACCTCGCCGAGGTCCTCGACGGCGTCGGCCACACCATCCGCGAACGCAACCAGATCCGCCGACAGGTCCAGGCACTCGCCGCCGAGGGCAAGCTCTCCGCCTACGTCCTCATGGCACTGCCGTTCGGCATCGGCGGATTCCTGTTCATCTCCAACCCCTCGTACATCGGCGTGCTCACCCAGAGCCCGCTGGGCTGGGGGATGATCGCCGCCGGAGTGGTGATGCTCATCATCGGCGGGATCTGGTTGAGCAAGGTCGTGCGCATCAAATTCTGACCCGGAGCCCGGCCCCGGGCCCCGTATCCCTCTCGTCTCCCCTCCCCTCCCCCTCTGCCCGTCTCCGCGAAAGGAGGCCCCCGCGATGCCGCTGACCGCCGCGTTGGCCGTGTTCGTCCTGACCGCCTCCGTGTTCCTGCTGGCCTTCGCCGTCTTCGCCGGCCGGGACACCGTCCGGGCGCGCACCGTCGCCAACCTCCGCCGCGGGACCGACGACGGATTCGCCTCCGCCGTCGACCTGACCGGTGTTGACGACGACGACTCCCGCAGCCGCATGTACGAGGTCGCCCGCCGACTGACGCCGGTCGGCACCATCCGCAGGCTCGAGAAGCTGTCCATCCGCGCCGGTCGGCCCCGCGGCTGGTCCATCCAACGGCTCGTCGTGGCCAAGATCGTCCTGCCCCTGGCCGTGGTGCTGCTGGGCCTCATGCTGTTGCGTGCCAATCCGGAGCCGCTGCTGCTCCTGCTCATGCTGGGGACCGCGGTCGTCTGCTACTTCCTGCCCGAGCTCCTCCTGCAGAGCCGCGGCCAGGAGCGCAACGACGAGATCGCGCTCGAGCTGGCCGACACCCTCGACCAGATGACCATCGCGGTGGAGGCCGGGCTCGGCTTCGACGCCGCCATGGCCCGCGCCGGGCGCAACGGCACCGGCCCGCTCGCGCAGGAGCTCATCCGCACGCTGCAGGAGATCCAGGTGGGCCAGCTCCGCCGGACCGCCTACGAGCAGCTGGCCATCCGCACCGACGTGCCCGACCTGCGCCGGTTCATCCGCGCGATCATCCAGGCCGACGCCTACGGCATCTCCGTGGCCGACGTGCTGCGCACGCAGGCGTCCGAGATGCGGCTCAAGCGGCGGCAGCGCGCCGAGGAGAAGGCGCAACAGGTGCCGGTCAAGGTGATCTTCCCGCTCCTCACGTGCATCCTGCCCGTACTGTTCATCGTGCTGCTCGGTCCCACCGCGATCAACATGATGGAGGCGTTCTCCTGACATGCTCTTCGTGATCGCCGCGGCCTCGGCCGTCGTGGCCGGTGTGGCCGCGGCGGTGCTCGGGCGATGGATGCGCTCGGTCGCCGGGTCGGACTCGCGGTGGCTGCGCTGCGGCCTGCACGTTGTGCTGGCGGCGGCCGGAGGGTTCGGTGCCGCGCATCTGGCCCTGGGCTGGGCGGACCTGGTGACGTTCCTCGTCCTGGCCGTGGCCTGCGCGCTGCTGGTGCCGATCGACCTGGCGGTGTTCCGCCTGCCGGATGCGCTGGTCCTGCCGCTGTACCCGGTGGTGTTCCTCGGTTTGGCGGTGACGGCCGCGATGTTCGACGAGTGGGGCTCGTTCGGCCGGGCCGCCGCGGCGGCGGCCGCGCTGTTCGCGTTCTACTTCGTGCTGGCGCTCATCAACCCGTCCGGACTCGGCCTGGGGGACGTCAAGCTCTCCGGCGTGCTCGGCGCGTTCCTCGGCTGGTTCGGCTGGCCCGCCGTGCTCGCGGGGACGTTGGCCGCGTTCGTCATCAACGCCGCGGTCGCGCTCGTGCTCCTGGCCGCGGGTCGGGTGGGGGCCAAGAGCGGCATCGCGTTCGGCCCGGCCATGGTGATCGGCGCGGTCGTCGGCGCCGCCTACTGGGCCGTGCGCTCGGCGGCGTTGGCGGGCTGAGCCGCGCGCGGCTGCCGCGTGCGGACCGTGAGTCGCCGGGCGAGGGCAACGACGACCACCACGACGGACGCGATCGCCGCCGTCCACACCAGGGCCGCCGATTCGTGCTCGCCCGAGGTGCGGCCGTACGCAACCCACGCCAAGCCCCACGCGGTGGCCAGCGCCGGCGGGATCCGCCCGCCGCTGAGGAGCGCGGTCGCCACGCCCACGGCGGCGGCCACGATGATGCCGACGATCCCGAACGGCACCTCGGTCACCACGTCGACGCCTTCGCTCGCGAGCCACGCGTAGGTATTGGCGAAGAACGCCACCGATACCCAGCCGAGGTACAGGCCGAACGTGCCGTCGGTGACCACGGTCTCGGGCACCCCGCCGATGCGCGGCGCCCCGAGGATGAACATGATGCGGATGAGCACCGCGAGCAGCAGCACGATCACCAGCACGGATCCCAGGATCAGCTCCATCTGGACCGCCCAGATCCACGCGGCGTTGAGCAGCACCGAGGCCAGGGCCCACGGCCGCAGCGCCGCCTGCCGGACCGAGCGGCGGGCCACCGGCGTGAGCTGCCAGAGGGCGTATGCGGCGAGCCCGAGGTAGATCACGCTCCAGATGCTGAACGCCGACCCGGCGGGCGCGACCGGCGTGGCGTCGGCGGACAGGACCCCGCCGGCGGCCTCGGCGATCGGCGTCCCGCCCAGCGCTCCGCTGCCGATGAAGGCGGCCACGATCGCGGCGGCGGTCCCCAGCAGGGTGATGATGGGCAGCGCCCAGCCGGTCGGGGCGGGCAGGTCGCCGGGGCCGGCGGCGTCGGCGGGCCCGCCCGGCAGCCCGGCGTGCCGCTGTCCCGTCGCACGGGCGTCTGTCACACGGGCGTCTGTCGCGTGGTTGTCGCTCGAGGGGGTCGTGTGAGAGCTCATAACTCCACCCAACCACGCATCTGCAGATGGTGCAGCCGGTGTCGGGGCTCGCCCCGACCGCCCCGAGCCGCGAAATCGGCTACTCCGAATCGGGATCGGCGAGCCCAATTGGACTAGCCGATGCCGATTCGGAGTAGCGGATCTGGAGGGGAGGGGCCGGCCGAGCGGGATCGGTCAGACGGTCGCGCGGAACCTCCGCAGGCGCAGGCTGTTGGCCACCACGAACACCGAGGAGAACGCCATCGCGGCGCCCGCGATCATCGGGTTGAGCAGCCCGGCCGCGGCCAGCGGGAGCGCCGCGACGTTGTAGGCGAACGCCCAGAACAGGTTGCCCCGGATGGTGCCGAGCGTGCTCCGCGAGAGTCGGATCGCGTCGGCCGCCGAGCGGAGGTCCCCGCGCACCAGCGTGAGGTCGGAGGCCTCGATCGCCGCGTCGGTACCGGTGCCGATCGCCAGGCCCAGGTCGGCGGTGGCCAGGGCGGCAGCATCATTGACGCCGTCGCCGACCATCGCCACCACGCGCCCCTCTGCCTGCAGCCGGCGGACCACGTCGACCTTGTCGGCCGGCATAACCTCGGAGATCACCGTCTGCGGTCCTGGATCGATGCCGACCTCGGCAGCGACCGAGGCGGCCACCGCGGCGTTGTCCCCGGTGAGCAGGATCGGGGTGAGACCCAGCTCGCGGAACTTCTCGATGGCCTCGGCGGAGGAGTCCTTGATCTGGTCGGCCACCACGAGGACCCCGCGGGCCTTTCCGCCCCAGCCCACCGCGACAGCGGTCTGACCAGCCCGGGCGGCCTCGGCCAGGGCCGCCTCGAGCTCCTGCGTCAGCGGCATGTTCCGCTCAGCCAGTAGGGCGGGACGGCCCACGACGACCACCTCGTCGTCGTCGGCCCCGGAGGAACCATCGACAGCGGGTTCCGCGGCCGCGCGCCCGGGACCAGCGCCAACGCGCCCCGACACCCCCAGACCCTCGTGGTTGGCGAAGTCCGCTACGGCCGGCAGGTCGCGGACCTCCTCGCGGGCGCCGGCGGCGATGGCGCGGGCGATGGGGTGCTCGGAGGCGTCCTCTACGGCCCCGGCGCGGCGCAGCACCTCGGCGCGATCCTCACCGGCCGCGACAGTCGTAGAGACCAACGCGTGCTGACCGGTGGTGACGGTGCCGGTCTTGTCCAGGACGATCGTGTCGACCTTGCGGGTGGACTCCAGGACCTCGGGGCCCTTGATGAGGATGCCCAGCTGCGCGCCGCGGCCGGTGCCCACCATCAGGGCCATCGGCGTGGCCAGGCCGAGCGCACACGGGCAGGCGATGATGAGCACCGCCACGGCCGCGGTGAACGCCAGGGCGGCGCCGCCGCCGGTGAGCATCCAGAAGGCGAACGTCACCACGGCCAGCACCAGGACGACGGGGACGAAAATCCCGGAGATGCGGTCGGCGAGGCGCTGTGCGGCGGCCTTACCGGACTGGGCGTCCTCCACCATCTGCGCCATCTGCGCGAGCTGGGTGTCGGAGCCGACGCGGGTGGCGCGCACGGTCAGGCGGCCGCTGGCGTTGACGGTGCCGCCCACCACGACGTCGCCGGGGCCGACCTCGGCGGGAACGGACTCGCCGGTGACCATGGAGGTGTCGACCGCGGAGGCGCCGTCGACGATCTCGCCATCGGTGGCGATCTTCTCGCCGGGGCGGACGACGAACTCGTCGCCGACCTGCAGGTCCTCCACCGGGATGCGGGCCTCCACACGCCCGCCATCAACACCGGCGCGCAGCACGGAGACGTCCTTCGCACCGAGCTCGAGGAGCGACCGCAGCGCGGCGCCGGCGGAGCGCTTGGACCGGGCCTCGAAGTAGCGACCCAGCAGGATGAACGTGGTCACGCCCGCGGCGGCCTCGAGGTAGATGTCCCCGGCTCCGTCACTGGGAGAGAGGCTGAACTCGAATCCGTGCGTCATCCCCGGCATACCCGCGTGGCCGAAGAACAGGGCGTACAGCGACCACAGGAACGCCGCGGACGTACCGAGCGAGACGAGCGTGTCCATGGTGAACGCGCCGTGGCGCAGGTTGATCGCGGCGGCGCGGTGGAACGGCCACGCGCCCCACACGATGACCGGCGCGGCCAGCGTCAGGGACAGCCACTGCCAGTTGGTGAACTGCAGCGCCGGAATCATGGCCATGGCGATGACCGGGATCGACAGGACGGCGGAGACGAGGACGCGCTGACGCAGCTCGTCGACCCGGTCGGGGCCGGCGGTGTCGTCGGTGGCGTTGCCGGCGTGGCCGGTCGACTGTCCGCCGTCGGCCGCGGAACCGTCAGCGCCGGGCGCGGACGTGCGGGGCTGAGTGTTCCGGGGCTTCGGCAGCTGTGCGTGGTATCCGGCCTGCTCGACGGTGTCCAGCAGGAGCTGCGGCTGCAGCCCCTCGGGGATCTGCACGCGCGCCTTCTCGGTGGCGTAGTTGACCTCGGCGGTGACGTCGTCGAGCTTGTTGAGTTTGCGCTCGATCCGGTTGGCGCACGAGGCGCAGGTCATGCCCTCGATCTGCAGCTCGACGAACGTGGTGCCGGCGGTGGGCGCGGCGGACTTGCTGGTGGTCACGGTGTCCTCATCCCTCAGATGTGACGGTGTACCCGGCCTCGTCCACGGCGGCACGGACCGCCGCGGGATCGACCGGATCGGAGGAGACGGCGACGAGGCGACCCGACTCCAGATCGACCTCGACCTCCGTGACTCCCGAGATCTCCGAGACCTCCTCCTGCACGGAGGCGACGCAGTGGCCGCAGGTCATGCCGGAGACGGTGAAGGTTGCGGTGGCGGACATGGCGTTCTCCTCGTTCGGGTGGCGGGTGTGCGGTGACTGTCGGATCGCACGGTCGGTCGGCGCGGTGGTCAGGACCTGACCAGGCGGGCGATGGCGGCGTTGGCCTCGGCGAGCTTGGCCTCGGCCTCCTCCGGACTGCCGTTCCCGATGGCCCCGGCGACGCAGTGGCCGAGATGCTCCTCGAGCAGGCTCAGGGAGACGGACTGCAGGGCGCGGGTCATGGCGGAGACCTGCGTGAGGATGTCGATGCAGTACTTGTCCTCCTCGACCATCCGTTGCAGCCCGCGGGCCTGACCCTCGATGCGGCGCAGCCGCTTGAGGTGGTCCTCCTTGTGCGGGGCGTATCCGTGCTCAGCCATGCCGCATACGGTACCCCCCTAGGGTACCCACCGCAAGGGTGACGGCGTTCGCGATCGGCGCTGTGGCCCATCGGATCGGTTCCGAATCCGCCTCTTGGTGCCTATGGTCGGGGCGAGGCCACCCTCCGATGTCGATCAGTCGAGAAAGGAATGGACTCATGACCGACACGACCCGCACCGCTCGCCCGGCCCGGCCCCGCTCCCCCGTCCAGTACGCAGCCCTCGCCTTCGGCGTGGTGTTCCTGCTCGTGGGTATCGCCGGCTTCATCCCCGGGATCACCACCGCGTACGACACCATGCAGTTCGCCGGCCACCACTCCGAGGCCATGCTGTTGGGCCTGTTCCAGGTGTCGATCCTCCACAACATCGTCCACCTGCTTTACGGAGTCGTCGGCCTCCTGATGGCCCGCACCGCTTCGCAGGCCCGCATCTACCTACTGGCAGGCGGTGCCGTCTACCTGGTCCTGTGGATCTACGGCCTGGTGATCGGTCACGACTCGTCGGCCAACTTCGTGCCGCTCAACACGGCCGACAACTGGCTGCACTTCCTCCTGGGCATCGCCATGGTCGCCCTGTCCTTCCTCCACCGCCGGCAGCCGCGCAGAGCCTATGAGATCCATGACACCCGGTAGCGATTCGACGCCCGATCGGGTGGCTCGCCCTTGGGGCGAGCGCACCCCGTACGGCCCGGGCGAGCAGTGGCCCGTCCGGGTGGACACCCACCTGGCCGACGGAGTGGCCGAGGCGGATGTCGACCGGTGGGTGCAGTCCGCCTCGATCCTGCACTCCAACGGCGACGGGCTGGACATCGCGGTCGCCGGCGGCCGGATCTGCGGCGTACGCGGGCGCGCCGAGGACCGGGTCAATCGTGGCCGCCTGGGGGTCAAGGACCTCTACGGCTGGCAGGCGAATGCGTCGCCGGACCGTCTGACCCGTCCCTTGGTGCGTGAGAACGGCGTGCTGGTGGAGACCGACTGGGACACGGCGATGGATCGGATCGTCGGACGCACCACCGAGTTGCTGGACGAGCAGGGCCCCAGCGCGATCGGTTTCTACACCTCCGGCCAGCTCTTCGCCGAGGAGTACTACACCCTCGGCGTGATCGCCCACGGTGGCATCGGCACCAACCATGTCGACGGCAACACCCGGTTGTGCACGGCGACGGCCGCGGCGGCACTCAAGGCGTCCTTCGGCTGTGACGGCCAACCCGGGTCGTACGCCGACATCGACCACGCGGACGTCATCTGCCTCTACGGACACAACATGGCCGAGACGCAGAGTGTGGCCTGGATGCGGATCCTGGACCGGCTCGCCGGGGACGACCCGCCCGCGATCCTGTGCGTGGACCCCCGCCCCACCCCGGTCGCCGAGCACGCCACCATCCACCTGACCCCGAGGCCCGGCACCAACCTGGCGCTGATGAACGGCCTGATCCACGAACTACTCGAGGCCGGCCATGTCGACCACGACTACGTGGACCGGCACACGGTCGGATATTCGTCACTGGCCGAGCAGGTCGCCGACTACCCGCCGGAGCGGGTGGCCGAGATCTGTGACGTGCCGGTCGAGCAGATCCGCGAGGCCGCCCGGCTCATCGGGGGCGCGCAGCGGCTGATGTCCACGGTGCTGCAGGGCTTCTACCAGTCCAACCAGGCCACCGCGGCCGCCGTGCAGGTCAACAACATCCACCTGCTGCGCGGGATGCTCGGGCGACCCGGGTGCGGCGTGCTGCAGATGAACGGCCAGCCCACCGCCCAGAACACCCGTGAGTGTGGCGCCGACGGCGACCTGGCGGCCTTCCGGAACTGGTCCAACACCTCGCACGTGCAGGACCTGGCCCGGGTGTGGAACGTCGATCCCATGGACATCCCGCATTACACGGCACCTACCCACGCCATGCAGATGATGCGCTACGTCGAGGACGGTTCGATCCGGCTGCTGTGGGTCAGCGGCACCAACCCGGCCGTCTCCCTGCCGGAACTGCGTCGCATCCGCTCGATCCTGTCCCAGGAGCGACTCACCCTGGTGGTGCAGGACATCTTCCTCACCGAGACCGCCAGGCTCGCCGACGTCGTCCTGCCGGCCGCCACATGGGGCGAGAAGACCGGCACGTTCACCAACACCGACCGGACCGTGCACCTGTCGGAGAAGGCCGTCGATCCGCCCGGCCAGGCCAGGGCCGACCTGGACATCTTCATCGACTTCGCCCACCGCCTGGGACTCAAGGACAAGGACGGCGAGCCGCTAATCAAGTGGCACCACCCCGAATCCGCCTTCGAGGCGTGGAAAGACTGCACCGCCGGCCGGCCGTGCGACTACACCGGACTGACCTACGACAAGCTGCGCGGCGGCTCCGGTATCCAGTGGCCGTGCAACGACGAGAACCCCGACGGTACCGAGCGCCTCTACTCCGACGGCAGATTCTGGGCCGACCCGGACTACTGCGAGAACTACGGACGCGACCTGATCACCGGAGCCCCCAAGGACGCCACCGAATACAAAGCGATGAACCCGGAGGGCAAGGCGATGCTCAAGGGCGCGGAATACCTCCCCGCGCACGAACCGCCCGACGAGCAGTACCCCCTGCAGCTGATCACGGGCCGGACCATCTACCACTTCCACACCCGCACCAAGACCGGCAGAGCCCCCGAGCTGCAGGCCGCCGCCCCGCAGGTGTGGGTGGAGATCTGCGCCGCCGACGCCGCGGCCGCCGGGATCACCGAGCGAGACCTCACTGAGATCTCCACCCCCCGCGGACGAGTACGGGCGGCCGCCCGGATCACCGGAATTCGGCCAGGGGTGATCTTCCTGCCGTTCCACTACGGCTACTGGGACGCCAGCGAGGGCACCGGCCCCGAGGCGGGCGCACCAGGGACGGCAGCCAATGAGCTGACCGCCACGGACTGGGATCCCGCGTCCAAGCAGCCGATCTTCAAGACCGCCGCCGCACGCATCGCCCGGATCGCCGACCGCGACACCACCTCCCGTGGCCGCTCGACGCGCGCATCGACAGGAGGTCAGAGATGAAGATCGGGCCCGTTCTCCGCGAACTACACCGCTCCGAGGTCGAGCTCGCCCACAAACTGCTGCAGGTCTCCGAGCGCCACAAGGTCGATCACGAGATCTACCACGTCGCCCGCGATCTGGTGGGCTGGTCCCGCAGCCACCTCGTCGAGATCGCCCGGGTCGCCGGCGACTACGGCCAGGACCTCGACCCCGACCCCCGGCTGGAACTCGGACTGGACGAGCGGGCGCGGGAGAAGGGCAGCGAACTGCTCGGCAGACACCACACCCCGGAGCTGCTCCTGCTCGAGGACCTGCGGACCGTCTACATGGAGGCCTCCGGGGTCGCCATGGACTGGCTCCTCATCGCCCAGGCCGCTCAGGGCCTGCGGCACCGCGACCTCCTCGCGGTCGCGGAGAAATGCCGACCCCAGACCACGCGCCAGGCCACCTGGGCCCAGGCCAAACTCAAGGAAACCGCCACCCAGATCCTGGTGAGCTGACGACGGAGAGGAACCGCCATGCCGAAGACCGACAGCGACGGGAACGCGAAGGACAGCGAGCTGCCCTCGACGCTGCAGCGCAGCGACCAGAAGGCCAAGGACACCTTTGCCAAGACCTACGACTCGGCGGAGGAAGAATACGGCGACGAATCCCGTGTCGCGCGGACCGCCTGGAGCGCCGTCAAGCACACGCACGAGAAGGTGGGCGACCACTGGGAGCCCAAGGATGGCAAGGGTCCCTCGGATTCACGCTCGGAGAGCGGAGGTCCGAACCCCTCCGGCGAGTCGAAGGGCGGGGTGGACGCCAACGCCAGCAAGGACCACCTCTACGAGCAGGCGCAGAAGCTGGACATCGAGGGTCGCTCGGACATGACCAAGGACGAGCTCGTGGAGGCGCTGCGCAAAGCGAACGACAGGAAGACCGAGAAGAGTCGGGACGACTCGTGAGCCGGCAGGACGTATGACATGCCGATGGGCCCGGGTCGGCCCCGGGCCCATCGGGCAGTGGCTCCTTCTGATCAGTCGCGAGCCCGCAGCCTCGCCTCCGCACGATCCGGCAGCAGGTAGTCGGCCGTCATCGCCGCGATGGCGGAACCGATGATCACCAGGACGAATCCCACCGCGGCGACGTACGGGCCGTAGGTGACCGCCGCATCGAGGGGCAGCCCCGACAGGATCGGGTCAGAGGTCCCGGTCGAGCCGTAGAGCACGTAGACGAACCCGAGGTGGGCGACGAGGACCAGGACCGCGGTCGCCGCGTTGAGGATCGCGAAGATGCCCAGCCTGGCGACGAGCATGACCGCGGTGAGGAACAGGAGCCCGACCAGCCCGAGGAAGTTCACCGGGGTGATCTCCCGCAGACCGAGCACCTCGGGCAGCTCCAGACCCGAGAGGGACCGGCCGCCGCCGGACACCCAGGGCAGGTACAGGCTGAGCATGCCGATCGCCAGGCCGACGAAGGCCAGCGGAGCGCCGATCTTGCTCTGCACGATCGGCAGGGACCTCCTCCTGCCGACCGCCGCGTCATGCTCGGCGTTCGCGTGCCCGGAACCTGGGGTGGCGTGGATGGTCATGGCGATCGCCTTCCGTGAGCCCACACCCTCCGTGTGAGATACGTCACATACTATGTTGATGCGACAGCATCCGCTACCCCGGCGGGCTATGAGTTCCCTGAATTTCCGGGAGCCGGTCCGGGCGCGCCGCTACGCCCGCAAGGGCGCCGCCCGCCTCACCAGGCGGACCGGCTGTCCGTCCTTCGGGAAGGGCAGCGACTTCATGTCCATCGGCGCCGTGTAGTCCGGGTCGACGTGCCACTCGAAGTTGCGCAGCAGGTGGTGCAACACGAGCGACACCTCCGCCCCGGCGAAATGCATGCCGATGCACTTGTGCACCCCGCCACCGAACGGCTGCCACGCCTGCCGGTGGACCTTGTCCTCCCGGCGCTCGTCGGAGAACCGGCCCGGATCGAACCTCTCCGGATCGGGCCAGTACTGCTCGAGGTGATGGGTGAAGTACGGGGCGATCGCGACCATGGTCCCCGCCGGAATGAAGTGCCCCAGCACCTCGGTGTCCTTGACGGCCGTGCGCGCGATCGTCGGTACCGGGGACACCAGGCGCAGCGATTCCTTCATCACCAGATCGAGCGACCGCAGCTCCGCGAGTTGCTCGTAGCTGATCGCCTCGCCCGGGATCGCCAGGGACTCCTCCCGGCACCGCTGCTGCCACTCCGGATGCTGACCCAGGTACTGCATCATCGTCGAGATGGTGATGGTGGAGGTGTCGTGCGCGGCCATGAGCAGGAAGATCATGTGGTTGATGACGTCGTCGTCACTGAACCGCTCGCCGTCAACCTCCACCCGGCACAGCACCGAGAACAGATCGTCGCCGTCGCCCGCCCGCCTGGCCGGCAGGTACTCGCGGAGGAACTCCTCCACCCTGCGGCGACCCACCAGGCCGCGGTGCCAGCGCCCGCCCGGGATCGGGTACCGCACCAGCGCGGTCGCCGCCTGGACGCAGTCGATGAAGGCGGCATTGACCTGATCGAGACGCTCCTGACTGGCGCCCGGGGCGCCGCCCATGAATACCTCCACGGCGAGATTCAACGTCAACTGCTTGAGCCGGGGATAGACCTCCACGTGCTCCCCGGGCTGCCACTCCTCGACGGCGGTGCGGACCGCCGGGTCGATCGCCGCCGCGTACCTGGCGAGGCGGTCGGAGGTGAAGGCCTCCTGCATCAGCCGGCGGTGGGCCATGTGCTCGTCGAAGTCCAGGAGCATCAGGCCACGGTCGAAGAACGGGCCGATGAGGAACTGCCAGGCGTCACCGTTGGCGAACGCCTTGTCGCGGTTCTGGAGCACCACTCCCGATGCATCCGGCCCGAGCAGGGCCACGATCCTCGTACCGAACGCGCGGAACCACGACACGGGCCCGTAGCGGCGGTGTCGCTGCTCCCAGAGCCGCATCGGATCCCTGAGGTAGTCCAGCCCGTGACCCAGGAGCGGCAGACCGCCGTCTCCCGGAACCGGGGTCAGCCCACTACCCGTCGGTGCGTTCGCCAATGTCCGTGTCACGAGCATCCCTCGATCCTCGAGCGGGCCTGTCCGTCACCGGCCGACCCGACCGCCTGTCTGACAGGTGACCCTGTCAGTTTGAACGAGTTTGAATCAGACAGGACCCCCTGTCAAGATCGGAACATGGCTCAGACCCCACGCCGCTACCGAGGCGCCAGCGCAGAGGAACGCCGTGCCGCCCGGCGCCGCCAGCTCCTCGACGCCGCCCTGGAGCTCGCGGGGACCCGTGGTGTCGAGCGGACCACCATGACGGCGATCTGTGCCGAGGCAGGACTGACCGAGCGCTACTTCTACGAGAGCTTCACCGGCCGCGACCAGCTGCTTCTCTCACTGGTCGACGAGATCGCCGACCAGGTCCGGGCCGCCGTTCTCGCCGCACTCTCCGACACCGAGGGCGACGCCGCGGCAAAGGCGCACGCCGCACTGGCCGCCTTCACGGCCCTGCTCACGGACGACCCCCGCAAAGGCCGGGTGGCGATCATCGAGTCGGCCACGGTCCCGGCCCTCCGGCACCGGCGACACGAGCTCTACCGCGACTTCGCCGCCCTCGTCGTGACCCAGGCCCGGGCCCTGTTCGGGCCCCGCGCGCTCCCGTCCCCACGGGACGAGATCAGCGCGCGGCTGCTGGTGGGCGGCCTGGGCGAACTCGTCACGGCATGGCTCCAGTCCGAGACCGGTGCCGGCATCGACGACATCGTCGACGAGGCGACCCGGTGGTTCGCCGTGGGCATGCACACCTGACCCCGTCGGGACGAGAGGCGAACCGGTCCGCGGGCCGTCCGTCCGGCCCGGCACTCTCCGGTCGTCGACGTACCCTCTGACGGTATGAGCACGTGGGTGGCGCGGTGATGGGCGGCGAGGGGGTGGCGTGGAGACTGCGCGTCGCCGGGATCCGGTACCGGTTCCGGGAGAGCCTGTTCCTCCTGCCCGCCCTGGTGATGCTCGGTGGCGTGCTGTTGGCGGTTGCCGCCACCGCGATCGACAACGACCTCGGCGACGAGGCGGAGGTTCCGCTGACCCTGGCGATGAGCAGCAACGCCGCGACGTGGCTCGTCTCGACCGTCGCCGGCGCCATGATCACCACCGTCGGCGTCGTCTTCTCTCTCACCGTCGTGAGCTTGCAGCTGGCCAGCAGCCAGTTCTCGCCTCGGGTGATGCGCTCGTTCATCCGCGACCGCCTCAGCCAGGGCGTGATCGGGCTACTGGTCGGCACGTTCTTCTACTGCGTGCTCATCCTCCCCAGCATCAACGGCGAGGCGACGGCGCCCGCCCCACGGATCTCCGTGACGCTGGCGGTGGTCCTGACGCTGGTCACCGTGGTCGGCATCATCGCGCACCTGGACCACCTGGCCCGCGGCCTCCAGGTCGGCAACCTCGCGCGCGTCATCTCCGCCGAGGGACGGGACGTGGTCACCAAGGTGAGCCGGACACCCGACGGTCTACACGGGGCGGATTCCGCAGACTTCTCCGTGCCGGACGACGCCACGGCCGTCTGCTCGCGGCGCAGCGGGTGGATCAGCCAGGTGGACACCGAGCAGATGCTGAACAGTGTCCCACCGGGCACCACGGTGAGACTGGAGACGAGGGTGGGCGCCTACATCCACGAGGGCGAGCCGCTCTTCACAGTGCACCCGCCCCAGACGCGGCGCACGCGGCACGCGCTCGCCGAGGCAATCGACGTCACCGCCGCCCGGACCATGCTCCAGGACGTCGACTTCGCCATCCGCCAACTGGTCGACATCGGCCTACGAGCACTGAGCCCGGCGGTCAACGATCCCACCACTGCAGTCGAGATCATCCTGCGCCTGGGCACCCTGATGCGGAAGGTCCTCACCTGCCCGCCGGCGCCGCTCGCGATACACGACGACGAGGGACGCGTACTGGTCCAGCCCTGGAACCTCCACCCCGACGAGTACGTCGCGCACGCTTTCGACCAGCTACGTCAGAGTTGCCTCGATCAACCCGAGGTGGTGGCGACACTGCTCCGGGTGCTGCGCATGCTCATCTCCCCCGTCGACGCCGCGGGATGTCACGCCCGCGCCGACTCTCTCGATCGTCAGATGCGGTTGACCCTGGAGGCGGTGGCGGAACAACCGGGCCTACATCCGGAGGACCTGGCGCGACTGCAGGCGATGGCCTCGGACGAGACGGACCCGGCCGACCACAGCCCGTAGCGATCCACACTCACGTCCTCCTCGACCAGACCTCGTCGCCTCGAGTCCGGAAGGGCTGGCACAACACTTACCCAGGTGGTGTCCATGTGCTGGGCACGGACGGATTACACTCCGTTTGTCAGTGACTCGCACCACAGCAGTCCGGGGGGACCGTGCCACTTCGTCGAACCGCGATGCGCGCAGCCGCATTCGCCGCCGCCATCGCCACCGCAGTCGCCGGAGGAGCCCTGGCCGCTCCCGCCGCCGGCGCTCAGGGGTCGTCCAACGATCCGGCGCCCACCTTCTACCAGCCGCCGGCCGCCCTGCCCGCGACCTCCGGTGAGCTCATCAAGACCGAGCCGTTCCCGCTGGCCGGGGCGATCCCGCCGATCCCCGGCGCCGCTCCGATCTCCGACGGCGCCGGCCCGCTGTCCACGGATGCGCAGCGGATCATGTACACCTCCGTCGGCTCGCGCGGCCAGGCCATCGCCGTGACCGGCACCTACCTGCAGCCGCGCGCACCGTGGACCGGACCCGGGTCACGCCCGTTGGCGGTCGTCGCGCCGGGGACCCAGGGCCAGGCCGACCACTGCGCGCCGTCCAAGACGTTCCAGAACCTCGCCACCGTCCGCACGGACCCGCCCGGCGTCGGGTTCGGGTACGAACTCATCCAGGCCTACGCCCTGCTGGCCCGCGGGTACGCCGTCGCGGTCACAGACTTCGAGGGCCTGGGCACGCCGGGACTGCACTCGTACATCAACCGCGAGTCCCAGGCACGCGCCGTGCTCGACCTCGCGCGCGTCGCGGCGTCGGTGCCGGGCGCCGATGTCGCCCCGGACGCCCGCACGGTCCTCGCCGGCTACTCGCAGGGCGGCGGCGCGGTGGCCGCGGCCGCCGAACTGCACCCGCAGTACGCGCCGGAGGTCAATCTGGTCGGTACCGCTGCGGGCTCGCCGCCGGCCGACCTGCTGGCCACCCTCGAGCAGGTGGACGGCACCGCGATCGCGGGAGTGATCGGCTACTCGCTCAACAGCCTGCTGGACGCCTACCCGGAGATGGGTCCGCTGATCGACCCGTACTTCAACGACCGCGGCCGGGCCATGCTCGCCACCACCGCCGACCAGTGCATCGGCGAGACCGCCGTCCAGTTCTTCCAACAGCGCACCACCGACTTCACGGTCTCGGGCCGGTCGGCCGGTGACATCGTGCGCTCCGAGCCGGTGCTCATGGGGTTCCTCGAGCGTCAGCGGATCGGCCGGCTCGCGCCCACCACGCCGGTGCGGATCCTCTCGCCGGTGAACGACGACGTCGTCCCCGGTCACCAGTCACAGCAGCTCGGTCGCGACTGGTGCGCGCAGGGCGCCACCGTGGACATGGTCATCGACCCGTCGCCTCCCGTCGCACCCGGGCTGGTGATCGGCCACGCCGCGCCCATGCTCACCGGTCTGGACAGCACCCTGCGGTACCTGGACGACCGCGTGGGCGGCGTCCCGGCGCCGAGCAACTGCGGGACCTACTGAGGCCAGCGGCTCCGGAACGCCGGGCCCGTCGTCGACAAGACAGTTCCGCACACCTTCGCCGAGAGGCAGGTGTGCGGAACTGTCTTCTCGATACGTCCCCCACCGCCGCCCCTACGGTTGCGCAAGCAGGTTGCGCAAGCAGGTTGTAGACTCGCCGGAGTGACACCCGCCGACCCGCCCATCGACCCGACCGCTGCCCCGCGGCCCGACATCGCCGACCTCGCAGAGGACCTCCGCCAAGTACTGCGCCCCCTGTGGCGACGGTTCAACTCCCACCGGACGTTGTCGCTGGGCAAGGTCGGGATCCTGTCCCATCTGGAACAGCGCGGGCCCCTGGCCGCGACCGACCTGGCCGGCCTCGAGCGGATCAGCCACCAGGCCGTCGCCAACGCCGTCCGCGAGCTGCAGGATCTCGGACTCGTCTCCCGCAGCCCGGACCCCGCCGACGGCCGCCGCACCCTCGTCACCATCACCGCAGACGGGCGCGAGCTGCTCCGCACCGAACGCGGCGCGGGCCAGGACTGGCTGACCCACGCGCTCGCCGGTCAGCTCGACGACGCCGAGCGCGCCCGACTCGCCGCGGTGATCCCCCTCCTGCGCCGCCTCGACTCGGAGGACGCCCGATGACCCCCCACCGTCGACCGGCACCCCGCTGGTTCGTCCAGGCGCTCGTCTACGCTGCCCTGACCAGCTCCATCGTCAGCTCCCTGGGCATGCTGCTCGTGCCGTCGGTGGCCACGGAGTTCGGCATCCCGGTGAGCACGGCGCAGTGGATGCTCACGGCCAACCTGCTCGTCGGCGCGGTCGCGACCCCGATCATGGGCCGCCTCGCCGACGGCCCCCACACCCGCGCGCTGCTGATGACCAGTCTGGGCGTCATCTTCCTCGGTTCGATCGTCGCCACGGTCGCGCCCAACTTCACGGTCTTCCTCATCGGCCGCGCGATGCAGGGGCTCCTCTACGGCACGGTGCCCATCACCATCGCACTGGCACGTCGACACCTCACCTTCACCGAATCCCAGCCCACGATCTCGACCCTGTCGGTCACCGTCTCGGTGGGCATGGGCCTGGGGTATCCGCTCACCGGCATCCTCGCGGCCGCGTTCGACCTGCGGGCCGCGTTCGCCTTCGCGGCGCTGTTCGTCGCCACGGCGGCCATCGGTGTCTGGCGCTTCGTCCCCGCCGGCCCCGATCCGCTCGCACCCCGCACGCCGTTCGACGTGGGCGGTGCCCTGCTCTTGGGCGGCGGGCTGGCCGCGTTGCTGTTGTGGATATCCGAGGGCCAGACCTGGGGCTGGGGGTCGGCCACCGCGCTGGTCGTCCTGGTCGTCGCGCTGAACACGCTGTTCTTCTGGATCGTGCACAGCATCCGCACCCTGCATCCCCTGGTCAATCTGCGCGTGGTCCGCCGACCCGAGGTCCTGCTGGCCAACGCCACCGCGATCGGCCTGGGCACCGCCATGTACATCGGCCTGTCCATCGCCAGCCTCGTGGCCCAGGCACCCGCCGGCACCGGCTTCGGCCTGGCGGTGCCGTTGATGTGGGCGGGCTTCATGATGGCGCCGCTGTCGGTGGGCAGTCTCATCGCCAACCGCACGGTCCGTGCGCTGTCCCGCCGCTACGACATGGCGGTGTTCCTGCCCGTCGGCGCGGCCGTGATGACGGTGGCGTCGGTGCTGTTGTGGCTTCGTCACGGCGACTTCTGGACGCTGGCCATCGGCATGTTCCTCTTCGGAGCCGGGATCGGGTCGGGCTACGCCGCGATGCCGGCGCTCATCGCCCGCAGCGTGGCGGTGGACCAACTCGGCAGCGCGGTGAGCTTCAACCAGGTGCTGCGCACGGTCGGTGGTGCGGTCGGCGCGGCCCTGTCGGCCGCCGTCCTCGCCGCGCACCCTTCCGACTCCGCGTACTCGACCGACGAGGGCATCACCATGGCGTTCGGGGTGGGTGTGATCTGCTGCGCGACGGTGATGCTCGCGTTGGTGCTCCACGCCGTCACAGGTCGACGACGACGAGCTCACCGGTAGCCCCGGCGTCCCGCGGCCCCGGGCGATACCGTTCTCGCATGCGCGCGTTGAGCTGGATCCCCGTGGGGATCGTCAGCCTGGTTCACCTGGTCGCGCTGGCGGCGGACGCGGGGATCGCGGCCGCGTGGACCCAGGTCCTGCTCATGCCCGCGCTCGCCCTGGTACTGCTGACGCTCCCCCGTGATGAACGCGGACCCGCCTGGCCGTGGGCCCTCGGGGCGCTGGCCGCGAGCTGGGTGGGTGACTCGCTGCCCAAGGCGGTGCCCGGAGACGCGCGGTTCCTGGCGATGGTCGGCGGCTTCGCGGTCGCGCAGGTGCTGTGGATCGTGGCGTTCACCCGCGTGGACCGGGGCCGGTCGCCTATCGCGTGGACGCTCCTGCTCATCGCCGTGGCTACAGCCCTACTGACGGTGACGGTGCCCGAGGCCGGGGTGCTCGCCCCGGCCGTCGTGGTCTACGGGCTGCTCCTGCTCGCGGTGGCCTGGCTCGCGGCCGGCCACGGTTGGATCGGCGGTCTCGGCGGCGCGCTGTTCGTGCTCTCCGACGGGTTGATCGCCCTGGGCGCGTTCCGGCCCGACCTCGTGGACTGGCCGGAACGCGACCTGCTGGTGATGGCCACCTACGTCGCGGCGCAGGCACTGTTGGTGGCGGTCATCCTTCTCACCCGCTCCCCGGACCGCACGTTCGGCCGCTCGCCGCTGCGGCACCCGCGTGCGCGCCTGCACACCTGACGCGAGGGTTGCGGCTTCGGAGCTACCGCCGAGAACTTATCTTATGACAAGCTGAAAGAACCCTATGGGCTCTCCCCGCACATAAAGAAGATCCGGGTAACAGCCCGAACCCCCGCGTGGGCCAACCCTGAACTGCGCTTTTCCTGCGCCAGCTCAGCAGACCCGGGCAGCCCGAGGACGTTAGACAGGCATCCCCTTCGGAGGCACGCAGACGACCCCTGAACTGGCGTTCTACCTACGACTATTGCGTTTGCCGCAATCTGAGTGCGGGTTTCGCAATTACGGCTCCGACCAAGAGACAGCGGCCACGACAGTCCACCGCGACCGCCTTTGTCCTGCTCACACCACCGCCAGGCTGGCCACCCCCCGGAGACGCACCCGGCAGCCCGAGCGCCCCGATGCCGCCGACCCTGTCACGCTCGCGCTCCACGAAGAAGCGGATAACGTACTTTCCCATCAGCCGCCCGAGCCTGTGGCATTAGCAACTCTTCTCCGTCCTCTAGATCTATACGTCGAGCGGCCCCCTCACCGCTACCAAGGGGTCGGTCGCTCCGGCCAAATCTGAAGGCCGGCGACCAAGTTGGACGCCGGCCCCGCTTCCCCGAATTGGCCACCAAGCCCCACGCTCCCTCTTTTCTTAGCGAGCCGCAGCGGAAGAACGGCGATGACACGCGCTCCGCACCTAGCCGCTGCTCGCGTGTTGCCTTCGCCATTCCCATTAATACGATACGATACGTAGCGACACATAAGGGCGGCACGAGTGCTAGCCCCGGTTCGGCTCACAGCCGACCAACAGTCAGGCGAATGGCTGAAATGATCTCGAACCCGAGTCCCTTCTCCCACCTTCAGGAGCAGAGCGTGCACACCCGACATCAAGGCAAGAATGTGGTCGTAACCGGTGGGGCAAGCGGCCTCGGGGAGGCCATCGTCCGCCGACTCGTGGCCGATGGGGCTACCGTTACCGTCGCGGACATAAACGCGGAGGCGGCCGAGACCCTCGCCGACGAACTAGGTGAGCTCGCCTGCGCCGCCCACCTCGACGTAACCGATCCGGCATCGTGGACCCGTTTGCTTGCCGGTTTCGATGGGGACGGCGCATCGCTGCACTGCCTCGTCAATAACGCCGGGGTCGCCCCGACCGCCGATCTAATGATGTCGCTGGATACCTGGCGATCCGTTATGGCAGTCGACTTGGACGGCGTCTTCCTCGGTACGCAGTCCGCGGTCCGGATCATGGGTCAGCAGGGCGTGCGGGGGTCGGTCATCAACAAATCCTCGGTCATGGCATACGTCGGCCAGACCATGACACCCGCCTACTCTGCAGCGAAAGCGGGGGTGATCGGACTTACCAAGGCCGCGGTCGCCTACGTTTCCGAACACGACCTAAACATCAGGATCAACACAATCCACCCGGGCACCCACCTCACCCCGATCCTGCTTAACGAGCTTCCGAAGCTTCCGCCCGGCTTCGAGGATCTCGAACTGGGCCGCCATCCCGTTGGACACTTCGGCGATCCAGTAGGGATTGGCGCCACGGTGTCGTTCCTCCTCGACGATGACGCCGAATTCTTTCAGGGTTCGGAGATCGTTATCGATGGGGGGCGCTTGTCCGTCGACCGGTGAGGACCAGGGGAGGGCGCGGCTTCCTACGGTGATGACCATGCTGCCAGCGTCCTCCCCCGTCCCTCCGCGGTGAGCTGCAGCGCTGGGCACCGCCTGCCTGACCGTGTCGGTGTGGCGACCGCCTCGCGAAGAGCCTTTTGCGGGAGGCACTCACTAGTCGACGGGAAGCTGGACCGTGCCTGGTCACGCGACCGATGCAAGTCGAAAGCCGATGTTTCCGGAAGTCGAATCGGGGGTATTGGAGCTGCGGGCCGATACTCGGTAGCGGTTGCAGTACGACTCGTGACACAGGTACGAACCGCCGCGTATAACCCGGCGGTTCCCGGCGCGCGGACCGCTAGGATTCACTTTGGTTGAGCGAGCGTAGTACGAGGGATCAAACCAGTCCTGACACCATTCCCACACGTTTCCGGCCATTTGCCATAGGCCGTAGCCGTTGGGCCGATAGCTCTTTACCGGGGCAGTGGTCAGATGCCCGTCTTCGGCGGTGTTGTCGTGGGGGAAGTTGCCCTGCCAAATGTTGCAGTTCCACTTCCCGTCGGACTTTAGGTTGTCGCCCCAGACAAAGTTCCGCCCTTCCAAGCCACCACGGGCGGCGTACTCCCATTCTGCTTCCGAGGGCAGGCGGGTTTGGCTCCACTGACAGAACGCGTTGGCATCTTCCCAGGACACGTGGACGACAGGGTGCTCGTCTTTACCGGTCAGGTTCGAACCTGGGCCGTTCGGACTTCTCCAAGTGGCCCCACGAACCGAGAGCCACCATGGGATCCCCGGGATTCGGCCGAGAATGTCGGATGGCTGGCCCTGGAAAGCGGCGTAGAACACTGCTGAGACACCCAGTCGTTCTGCGGTGGTCTGATATCCGGTCTGGTAGACAAATTCCGCGAACTCCAGGTTGGTTACCGTCGTGGAACTCATGCGAAAACTGTCTAGTCTCACTTTATGGACGGGAGTTTCGCCATCGGCTGGATAACCGACACCGTGGTGGTCGCCCATCGAGAGCGTCCCGCCGGGAACTCGAACTAGCGCCCCGGCTGCTGGTGGGCGCCGTACCGCCCTGCCTGGCAAGACAGAGCTGACGGATTCGGTGACCTCAAGGCCGCCGGAATCAGGGCTCTTGCCGATCCCGGCGGCCGGCAGCTCCGCCCCACCGGGAGCGCAACACCTACTCAAAGGTGGCACTCGCGGGATGGTCGATCCCGTCGGCCCAGTCCATCGCGTACCACACGGCCGCAGTGAATGGCGCGTACTGGTTGACCAGGTCAAAGTCAACGGGCACCACCCCGTTGACCTCGGCGTACCTGTCCCACTGACTCGCAAGCTCCGCGGCGATCTCCGGATGGTCGGCGGCCACGTCCGTCGTCTCACCCGGATCAGCGCTGAGGTCGTAGAGCGCCCATCGACCCGTGCCACCCATCGGCTCAGGGACGAACATCAGTTTCCAGTCCCCGGACCGATAGGCACGGTGCCCGAAGTGCTCGGACCCGTGGTCATCATCGGGTCCGATGCTCTCCGATGTGCCCTCGAGTAGCGGCTGTGCCGAATCCCCTAGCAGCTCCTCAGCAGTGCCCAGGTCTGCACCGGCGTAGTGCGCGAACGTCGGGTAGAGGTCTGTGATGTGAGCAAAGGTGTCGACTACTCGGTCACCGCCCGCCCCGTGGCCGGTTGGAGTTTTGATGATCGCCGGAACCCTCGTCCCACCTTCGAACAGCGAGTTCTTGGTGTGGAAGTACGGCCCCGAGGATGCCTGGGCGTTGTGGAGACCGAGCGACGGAAATGAGCCTTCGAGCCCGTATGATTCCATGTCGCCGAGGAGGGGATAGGCGTGGTCGTACCAGCCGTCGGTCGCGGCGGCGGTGTACATGGCCTGAGTACTGCCCGCCGGGCCGTTGTCGCTGGCCAGCACTATGAGCGTGTTGTCGTACTCCCCCGTTGCCCGGAGATGGTCCAGTACTCGACCCACTTCCAGGTCGGCCTCGTGGATGTTGGCCGCGTAGACCGCCATTCTGTACCGCAGGTCGCGTCGTTGGTCTTCTGAGAGGTCGCCCCAGTCTTGCACCTGCTCGGGCCATCGGGTGGAGACATCGGGATCGATCAGTCCGAGTTCTGCCATTCGCTGGATGCGTTCGGTTCGGAGACCCTCGTGGTTGTACTCCTCGCCATAGAGTTCGAGGTAATGCTCGATGAGATCTGTGTCCTCTACGTGCAGCGGATCATGAGGTGCTGTGTACGCCAGGTATCCGAAGAAGGGTCGGTCTGATCCCGCGCGCTGGTCCAGCATCCCGATCATCTCATCGGTGTAGGAACGGGTGGCGAAGAAGTCCTCTGGCAGTGCGTCGACGACTTCCCCGTTGCGTTCGTAGATCGCCGTGTCCACTGGCTCCACTCGACGATCGAACAAGCGGTGCCCGTCTGGATAGTACGAGGCGCCGGCGTCATACAGCGTGAAGTTCTGATCGAACCCCAGATCCTGCGGAGTTTGCCCCTCTCCGGATCCCAGGTGCCACTTACCGACCTGGAGAGTCTCGTACCCTTCCTGACCGAGTACCTCGGCAATCCCGGTGAATTCGCCCTCAAGGCTCCCCTTGTACCCGGGCGTGGTCAGGGGCACTCCCGGTGGGCCGACCCCTTCCATGGAACCGAGGCCCACGCGATGCGGGTCCTGTCCCGTCATCAACGCTGCCCGGGTCGGTGCGCACAACGGCGCCGTGTGGAAATTGGTGAGCTGAACGCCGTCGCGAGCGAGACCGTCGATATTCGGAGTACTCACCTCACCGCCATATACCCCCAGGTCCGAATACCCCAGGTCGTCCAAGAGCACCATCATGATATTCGGCTGTCCGGCACGCGGACCCGCGCTTCCCACGCTGCCCACGCTTTCCGTAGCGGAGGGTGATGAAACCCCGTAGCCCACCACGGCGGACGACAAGAGCGCGGTCACCCCGAAAGACAGCCCGGCCAGAGCCGTGCGGACCGAGTTCGAATCAGGAGGAATGGTCATTCGAGTTGCCTCTTTTTCCCTGTTGGTTCAGTTGCTCGGCGAAGTCGCGGCCTTGGCGCGTGCGGCCGCCTCTGCGATCTCTTCCACCTTGTCGAGCATGGGCATCCTGTCCTGTCCGATTTCGGCGTCGAATCGCTCGGCGACAGACTCCGGCGTCCACCCTTCGGCGGCACGTGCTGTTCGGATTTCGCGGGGCTGAGCCCACAGCGCGATATTTGGGCCATTGACGGTGTAGACCTGTCCGGTGACGTCTTGCGCCGCGTCGGAGAGGAGGTAGATCACCATCGGGGCGATGTCTTCCGCGGTACCGATTTCGGCGATATCAAAAGGTATCCCCTCGGACATCCGGGTCTGCGCGACCGGGGCGATGGCGTTAGCTGTCACCCCGTACTTGTGCATCCCGAGCGCGGCGCTGCGCACTAAGGACACGACGCCGCCCTTCGCCGCGCTGTAGTTGGCTTGGCCGATGCTTCCCGCGAACGCCCCGGAAGTGAACCCGATCAGGCGCCCGAACCCTTGCTTCCTCATCACGGCGGTGGCCGCACGGAAGACCGTGAAGGTGCCTTTGAGGTGGGTGTCCACCACACCGTCCCACTCGGCCTCCGTCATGTTGAACAGCATTCGTTCCCGAAGAATGCCGGCCACGCAGATGACTCCGTCGAGGTGACCGAACTCCTCCACCGCCGTCTGGATTATCCGCTGGCCACCCTCCATCTCCACGACCGTGTCGGCTACCGAGACCGCTCGGCCCCCTGCCTCGCGGATCTCGCGGACGACCTCGTCGGCCACTTCACTGCTCGGATCGCTTCCGTCGATCGAGACGCCGTAGTCGTTGACCACCACCGCGGCGCCGTGCCGGGCGCACTGGAGGGCGAGCGCCCGTCCGATACCGGAGCCGGCACCGGTGATGGCGACGACTTTCCCCTGCAGCATGCCGGTCTGTCGTGTGCTGTCATCAGTCATAGTCATCAGCTCACTCCTCGTGCGAATCAAGTCGTTCGATGATGGTGACGTTGGCCAAGCCGCCGCCCTCACACATCGTCTGTAGACCGAACCGGCCGCCGGTGCGCTCCAGCTCGTGGAGCATCGTGGTCATCAGCCGTGCGCCCGAGGCGCCCAGAGGATGCCCCAGTGCGATCGCTCCACCGTTGACGTTCACCTTCTCCGGGTCGATACCGAGTTCCTTCTGCCACGCCAGGACGACCGGAGCGAAGGCCTCGTTGGCCTCGAACAGGTCGATGTCGTCGACGGTCAGGCCGGTTTTGTCCAGCGCACGGTGGGTCGCCGAGATGGGGGCCGTGAGGATGAGCATCGGATCGGCCCCCCTGCACGACAGGTGGTGGATACGAGCCCGGGGACGGAGTGAATGCTCGCGTACTGCGCTTTCTGAGGCGATCAGCAGGCCCGCCGCGCCGTCGCAGATCTGGCTCGCATGCCCAGCAGTGATCATCGTGCGCTCGACCACCGGCTTGAGGCCGGCGAGCTTCTCGAGTGAGGTGCCCGGGCGCGGACAACTGTCGGCGGTCGCTCCTGCGAGCGGAACGGTCTCGCGCTCGAAGCGGCCCTCCTCGGCAGCCTGCACGGCCTTGCGATGGCTGTTGTAGGCGAACTCGTCCATCTGATCTCGGGTGATCGACCACTTGCGAGCGATCTCGTCGGAGGCGGTGAACTGCGAGAGCGGCACGTGCCCGTACCTGTCGGTCCAGCCCTTCGAGCCGAGGAACGGCTCGCCGTACGACGGGTCGACGTGAGCCGCCGCGGAGATCGGGACCGTGCTCATGTTCTGAACGCCACCTGCCACCACGAGGTCAGCTGTCCCGGACAGGATCGCCTGGGCGGCGAAGTGAACCGCCTGCTGCGAGGAACCGCACTGACGATCGATCGTCACCGCCGGGACCTCCTCTGACAACCCTGCGGCCAGCCAGGCGGTCCGAGCGACGTTGAACGCCTGCGACCCGATGGTGTCGAGACACCCGAAGATGACGTCGTCGACCAGGGATGAATCGATGGCAGCCCGATCGATCAGGTCCCTGAGGACGTGCGCTCCCATATCGGCCGAGTGGACCTCGGCGAGCTCGCCGTTCCGCTTCGTGACGGGCGTGCGGAGCGCGTCGATGATGTATGCCTCGTTCATGGATACCTTCTTTGCTTCCGGAGGGGTGGGTCAGGCGACCGTGAACGTGACGGGAACCGACTGGAAGCCCTGCACGAACTCGGCGTACTTGCGTTCGCAGTTGTCCCAGTCGACCGCGTAGGACTCGACAGCGTCGAAGAACTCCTGGAGCAACACGGTGCCGAGTCGCAGCGCCACGGCCTCGCCTAGGCAGCGGTGCTGGCCGAACCCGAAGAGCAGGTGGCGAGGATAGGTGCGGTGAATGTCGAAGACGTGGGCATTCTCGAACTCGGCCTCGTCGCGGTTCACCGATCCCCACAGCATGATCACCTGCTGACCGGGCTTGAGGGTCTGCCCTTCCACCTCGACCTCGTTGGCGACCTCGCGGCACATGATGTCCGTGGGGTGGTCGTATCGGACGGCCTCCATGAAGGCGTTCTGCAGCAGCCTCCAGTCACTGCGCACGGCCGCCAGCTGCTCGGGGTGCTGCGCCAGGTAGTACAGCGTTGCCGCGACGCTGGTCTCCGTGGTCTCGGACCCGGTCACGACGAGAGTGAACAAGTTGCCCAAGATCTCGTCATCGGTCAGCTTCCGGCCGTTGATCTCCGCGTCGAGCATCACCGCGAGGTCACCGGTCGCGGTCGACGGGTCCTTCCGTGCGTCGCTGAGCAACTGTTGCAGGTAGCCGAACACCTCGGCGCCGGCCGCTCCATTGGTCTCCGAAGTCCCGACCTGCCCGTACTCGCGGGTGAAGAACTCCTCGGAGCGCTTGCGGATCCGCTCGGCGTCGACGTCCGGGATGCCGACCTTCCGCGCTGCGAACCTGGCGGCGACGCGGTTGGCGTAGTCCTTGAACACGTCCATGGTGCCGTCGCCGTTCTCCACGAGCGGGAGGAGAACTTCGCGGGCGAGCGCGCGTATGAACTCCTCGTCGCTATCTGCGGCCTTCGAGTTGTAGGCGGGCTGGAGCAGACGCCGGCTCGCGGAGTGGTCGCGCAGGTCCATCGCGGTGAAGTTGACCATCGTCGGCTCCCCCAGCAGCGCCGAGATGGGCGGCATCCCGCGGTTCATCGTGGTGAAGTTCTTGGCGTCGCGGGCAATCTTCCACGCCGCGTTGAAACCGGCCACCGCCCAGGCGTCGTACTTGGGCAGGTAGTGGATGGGGCCCGACTTGCGCAGGGCCTCGTAGATGGGCCGGGGGTCGACCATGGATTCGGGGGCGAACGGGTCGTACTCCACCGGAGTCATAGACTCATCCGGGGTTGTCACCGATGCACTCATTGGATTGACCTTCTTGTCTAGTAACCGTGGACCGGGTCCACGACGTTGTGGAGAGGTTCACCGGCGACCCAGCGCCGGTAGTTGTCCGCGAAGGACGTGAGAATCGACTCCCACACCCCGAGCCCGCTCCAGGAGGCGTGGGGGCTGAATCGAACGCGCGGGTGGGTGTAGAGCCAGTGCCCGGCGGGCAGAGGCTCGACGGGGGCGACGTCGATCGAGGCGAGCGCGGGACGCCCCTCGTCCAGCGCACGACGGAGGTCGTCCTCCACGACCAGACCTGACCTCGCCACGTTGATGAGGTGTGCACCGGGCTTCATCGCGGACAGGAAGGCCGAGTCGACGACGCCCCTGGTCGATTCGGTGAGCGGCGCGGCGAGGATCACGTGGTCGGCGTCCGCCAGCAGCTCGGGGATCGACCGCACCATCGTGACCCCCGGCACCGGGCTGGGGGCGTCGCTGCGTCGGAGCGCGACGACCTTCGAGTCGAAGGCCAGCGCCCGGGTCGCGAGGGCGGTCCCCACCGTGCCGAAACCGAGGATCGCGATGGTGCGGCCCTGCAACCCACCGAGCTCCGGTCCGCCCCACTGGGCGGGGGGTTCGCTGACCCACGACTCCGGGAGCCGCTTCTCGGCGGTGAGGATCTGCGCCATCACCCACTCGGCGATCGCCACGGACGTGGCGCCCCGGCTCACGGTGAGCGGGCGCTCGCCGAGATGCTGCATGGGGAAGGTGTCGATGCCCGTGCCGACCGTGTGTACCCACCGGACTCCGGAGCGGAGCACCTCCGGAAGGTTGGGGGTGCCCTGCGCGAGAGTCAGCAGGACCTCGCCGTCGACGTCCACCTGCCCCTCCGGGGGGACCGGGACGATGTCGACGTCGGCCCCGGCCTCCCCCAGCAGGTCGTGGAACCCGCTCAGCTCACCGACGTGGCTGAGGATGCGCGATGTCGTGGGCGTCACGAGTCGGCCCCGCTCACCGACTCCGCCAGCGATTCGCTGGTCAATCCGTGGTGTCCCCACAGGTCGCCGTCGACGAACTCGTTGGCGACCCACGTCTCCTCGTCGACGAGCACCGGGTCGCATCCGATCTCCACCTCGAAGCCACCGGGGCTCTTCATGTAGAACGAGAGCATCCGGTCGTTCTTGTGTCGGCCCAGCGTCGCCGTGACCTGCATGCCGGCCTTGGTGGCGCGCTCGAGGGCCTCACCGACCAGGTCGACGTTCGAGACCTCGAACGCGATGTGGTGGGTGCCGGAGAACGGCCCCACCGCGCTGAGCGCGATGCTGTGGTGGCGCGGCGTGCACCGCAGGAAATGGATGGCCATGCCCGGTCCGAAGTTCATGTAGTCGGAGGTGCGCATACCGAGCGTCTCGGTGTAGAACTTCAGGACGCTGGGCAGGTCCTCGACCATGAGGACCGCGTGGCCGAAGCCGTTCTCCGTGATGAACTCGGGAACATGCTGCGGCGACCTGAACGGACCGTCGACGGTCGGGCCCCAGAAGATCTCCAGTCGGATGCCGCCGGGATCGGTGAACCACACCATGTCCGCGACGCCACGCGCGGCGAGCTCCTCGGCGGTCGCCTGCACCGGGTCGGCCCCAGCTGCCTTGAGCTGACGGACCGCCTCGTCGAAGTCAGCGCGGCCGACCACGTCGAAACCGATGTTGTGGATGCCCGGCTTCTCGGCCTGGCGGGCGGCGAGTCGCCAGGTCCGCTTGTCCGCCTTGAAGTAGGAGAGCTCGGTGTCGGCGCCCGCAGGGGTGACCTGCTGCACGCCGACGACGTCGGTCGCGAAGGTGTTCCAGGCCGCGAGGTCGGGAACGTTGACGGTGATGTAGCCGATGCCACGAAGTTGCATGATGAGTCCTTGTGTCGTGTTAGTCGAGCAGCTCGGGCTGCGCGAGGGTGATCTCGGTGTAGTAGCTCTGGAAGCCGAGCCAGCCGGCGTAGTGGCTTCCGGCCTGTCGGTTGGTCTGCCTGGCCATCTCGGGGTCGATCAGCTTGTAGGGCAGTCCGGTGGCCTCGAGCCGCATCTGGGACTGGCACATCTGCTCGAAGAGCAGGAACCAGAACACGGCCTCGTCGACCGTCTGGCCGACCGTCATGTGCCCGTGGTTCTCGTGGATCACTGTGGTGACACCGCCGGCGGAAGTGGTCTCGTCCGCGAATCCATGGGCGATCTTGTCGCCCACCTCGGTGTCGAACACGACGCCTTCGAAGCCCTCGATGATCCGCTGCGATTCGTAGAAGGCGCAGGCGTCCTGGCTGGTGGGTTCGATGAGTCGACCGGTGGCCGACCAGGGGCGACCCCATGGTGTGTGGGAGTGGCACGCGGCGACCACGGACGGGTTGTGGTGATGGATCCGGGAGTGGATCGCGAACGCTGCCGCATTGACCATCCTGTCGCCCTCCACCACCTCTCCGTCGCTATTCACGAGCAGCAGATCGGAGACCCGCATCCGACTGAACGGCGTCGAGAGGGGGTTGACCCAGAAGTGGTCCGAGTGTTCCGGGTCGCGGACCGTGATGTGGCCGTTGATGCCGGTGGTCAGATCCTTGGCCGCGATGATGCGGAACGCGGCGGCCAGACGCTCCTTGCGGTGCCGCCTCTCAGCCTCTACATCAGTGAAGTCTGGTGGGGAAATGCGGGACATGGTCTCCGCGACCGCTTCGCGTTCCCTTTCTGGAACTACCGATTGTTCAACCATGAAGCCTCCTCGTTGTTGAGATCTGGGGGGGTCACGGAGCGGTATTGCATACGCGACGGTTCGTATCGTAATCTCCACCTTGTGATCTGCGCAACAGTTCGCTCGAAGCTTGTTCGAGCGTCTCGACCGGAAGCGCACGAGGAGAGGTGTCACCATGACCGTTCACAGGACTGAGATCGGGTTGGTCTCGGAGCACGACGACATCATCGGGTTCTACCGGGATACCTTCGGGATGAGAGAGCTCGAACCACGCTCGTTCCCCAGCGGTGTTGTTCACCGTCTCGGATACAACGAACCGCTGGTCAAGATCATGATTCCCGCTACCTCACCACGGGTGGTCGACGAGCGTGGGGAGCCGTTCTGGGCGAGCACCGGTCTACGGTTCTTCACGTTCTGGGTGGACGATCTCGACGCCGTGCTCGAGCAGGTCAGCCCCCGGGGCGGCGTGGTTGAGACTGGCCCGATCGATCTTCGCCCCGGCGTGCGCACCGCCGTTCTGCGAGACCCGCTGGGTAACTCGATCGAGGTCATGGAGGATCGCTCATGATCCGAAGCGACCGCCCCAACGGTGCCGAAACTACGGTGCGACGCCCGAAGTCGACCGAGATAAACCCGCTCGGGCCGGCGTCTTTGTGGCGACTTGTGGAGTTGCGCGCCGACACAGACCCGGATCGCGTCTTCCTGGTCGACGAGTTCGACCGCTCCCTCACCTATGAGCAGTTCCGGCAAGCAGCTCTGCGTGCCGCAGCCGGATTCGCCGGACTCGGGGTTGCAGCGGGCGACACTGTGGCGTGGCAATTGCCCACGTGGATCGAGTCGGTGGTCACTATGGGTGCTCTCGCCCGCCTCGGAGTCCGTCAGCTTCCGTTGCTGCCGATCTACCGGGAGGCCGAACTCTCTGACCTGCTGGCGCGGTCTGGAGCCAGCCTGTGGTGTCTGCCTTCGCTGTGGCGCAAGACTGATTACCAGCCGATCGTGGAACGCGTATGCGAAGGCAGCCTCCAGGTGCGACACCTCTTCTGCGACCACGACCTTCCGGACGGGGATCCGAAGATCCTACCGGAGTTCGACGGAACCCAGGGCGATGAGGTGGCCTGGCTGTTTCCCACCTCCGGGACTACCTCCGCACCGAAATTGGTCATGCACACCGACCGATCCATCATGGCCGGTGGGGCGGCATTCTGCCGCGCCCAGGGCCTGCGCAAGAGCGACCGGTACGGGATTGCCTTCCCGATCACGCACATCGGGGGAGCGAACAACCTCGCGGCAGCACTTCTCGGCGGGTACTCCCTCGCCCTCACCGAGGCGTTCGACCCGGCCAAGACGGCCGCCTCCTTCCGCCGGAACCAGGTGACCATCGCTGGCGGCGGCCCGGTGTTCTACGCGGCGTTCCTGAAGGAACAGCGGCGTCGCGAGGATGGACTGTCAATCCTTCCCGACCTCCGGTTCATGACCGGCGGCGGCGCTCCGATGCCGTCGGCACTGCACTACGCGGTACGGGATGAGATCGGCGGGGTGGGTTGTGCACACGGGTACGGGATGACCGAGGCGTGCATCGTGTCGATGAACCACCCGAACGATGCTGACGAACGGCTCGCCACCACGGTGGGGCGACCGACGACCGGGGTCGAGGTGCGCATCGTCGCCGACGGGGGTCCGGTTGCGCAGGGCGACCAAGGCGAGATCCAGATCCGTGGCGAAGCTGTGTTCCGCGGATACCTCGGAGCGCAGGATTCCGCCCTAGACGACGATGGCTGGTTCTCCACCGGCGACCTGGGACATCTGGACACAGACGGCTACCTCCACATCACCGGCCGGCTCAAGGACATCATCATCCGCAAAGGCGAGAACGTCAGCGCCGTCGAGGTCGAGGGCATTCTGTTCTCCCACCCGAAAGTCAACGATGTCGCCGTCATCGGGCTGCCCGACCCTGATCGGGGCGAACTGGTGTGTGCTGTCGTCAGGCCCGAGAGCGGTGCTGCACCGACCCTGGACGATCTCGCCGACCACTGTGCCGCAGCCGGCCTGATGACCCGCAAGTTCCCGGAGCGACTCGAGCTCATGGACGACCTCCCCCGGAATCCGGCGGGAAAAGTCCTCAAGAACGAACTGCGGCAGCGTCTGGTCGCGGTGTCCTCGCAGGGGCACCAGTGACGACCACCCTGCGGGACCGCTGCGCGATCGCGGGGGTCGGCCATACCGAGTACACGCGGGGCACCCTCCGTTCCACCCTCGAACTGCAGTTGGAAGCCGCACTGGCGGCCCTTGATGATGCCGGCCTCACTGCAGCGGACGTCGACGCGGTGATGCCCAACGAGATGTCCGGACGCATCGCCGAGGAATTCATCATCGAGCTCGGGCTCACCGACCTCGCCTTCACCTCGACGATCCGCACCGGCGGGGCCAGCGTCATCTCGGCGATCCAGAGCGCCTGCATGGCGATCTCCACCGGAGTGGCGACATGCGTCCTCGTCGTCGCCGGCAGATCCGGGTATTCCGAACACCGGGTCTCGACTTCCACGACCCCGGCCGTGCCGGTTCTGGCCACGGTCAACGAGTTCGAGAAGCCCTATGGGAGTCTCGTCGCCGCCCAGTGGTTCGCCCAGGCCGCCCAGCGGCACATGCACGAGTACGGCACGACCAGCGAGCAGTTCGGTCACGTCGCCGTCACCACCCGGCAGCACGCCAACCTCAACCCCCACGCCTACATGCGCGACCGTCCTATGACGCTGAGCGACCACCAGTCCTCACGGCTCATCACGACCCCATTCCGTCTGCTCGACTGCTCACTCGAAACCGACGGCGCTGCGGCGATCATCATCACTGCGGCCGACCGTGCCGCAGACCTCCGCCGGGGCCCGGTGCTGATCAGCGGAGTCGGGGAAGGTCACGGCAATCCCCCGACCTCGATCACCCAGAAGGGTGACCTCACCTCGATGGAAGGCATGCGACATGCCGGTCGGCGAGCCTTCGCCATGGCCGGCCTCGGTCCCGATGAGATCGATTGCGCGCAGCTCTACGACGGATTCACCTGGTTCGTCGTGGCCACGCTCGAAGCTCTCGGCTTCTGCGCAATCGGCGAGGGCGGGCCCTTCGTGGCTGACGGCGAGATCCGACTCGGTGGCCGCCTCCCGGTCAACACCCACGGCGGTCTGCTGTCCGAGGCACACGTGTCCGGCCTCGGACACGTCATCGAGGCGACCCGGCAGCTACGCGCGACGGTCGAACCCGAACGGCAGGTCCCCGGCTGTGAAACCGCCCTCGTGTCGAACGAAGGCGATTTCCATGAGGGCTCAGTCCTCATCCTGAGAAAGGGAGACTCGTGACCGGCTCACCTACAGGGGCAACTGACCACCCCTCGCGCAGACCTCTCCCTGCCCCGACCACTCTGACCGCCGGATTCTGGGACGCCGCCCGGGAAGAACGGCTGGTCGTCCAACGGTGCGAATCCTGTTGCACGTTCCGTCACTATCCCCGCCACCGATGTCCCAACTGCACCGGCGATGCCTGGCAGTGGACCGAGGTCAGCGGAACCGGTCACATCCACAGCTTCACCGTCACCCACCAATCCTTCCACCCCGCCTGGGCGGACCGGGTCCCCTACGTGGTGGCGACAGTGGAACTGGACGAGGGCATCCGGATGGTCTCCGACCTGGACGAGCCCGCCGAAGCCGTGACAATCGGCGCCCGGGTCGACGTTTTCTTCCACCACCTCGTTGACGAGGGGATCACATTGCCACGATTCCGGCTCGTCGGGACCCCGTGACCGCCTGTGCCGGCACGAGCCACCACCGACCCGATTACAGGAGAGACCGATGGAACAACACGAACTTGAAGATCTGAACTATCGCACCGCCAACGGGGTCGCATGGGTGACCCTGAATCGACCGGATACCCACAACGCACTCAGCACACGTATGCGCGCTGATCTCCAGACCATCTGGCGAGAAGTCCGACGAGATGACTCGGTGCGGTGCGTCGTCCTCACGGGAAGCGGCGACAAGGCATTCTGCTCCGGCATCGACCGCTCCGAACTAAACGACGAACCCGGACGCTTCGATCCGTATTCATATGACGATCTCGGCGCCCAGATCGGGCCGAAGTCCAACGGATTGTGGAAGCCGGTCATCGCAGCGGTCAACGGTATGGCATGCGGCGGGGCCGCGTATCTCCTCGGTGAATCCGAGTTCATCATCGCCGCTGAGCACGCCACGTTCTTCGATCCGCACGTCACCTACGGAATGCCCGCCGTCTACGAGCCGATCCTCCTGATCGGTCGGATGTCGTTCGGAGATCTCACCCGGATGTCGCTGCTCGGAGCCTCCGAGCGCATGTCGGCTACGACCGCGAAGGGCTCGGGCCTGGTCTCGGAGGTCGTACCGGCCGACGCCCTCCCCGACGCCGCACGCTGGGCTGCTGAGACCATCGCCGCGCAACCAGCCCTTCCGGTGCAGACCACTGTGCGGTCACTGTGGGCCGCGCGGCGGCTCGGCTACCAGGACGCACTCGATATGGGCAACGTGTTGCTCGCTGCCGGCAACGACCCCGACGCATTCGCCGCGGGCCAATCCGACTTCCGCGGTCGCGTCCGCCAAGAACCGCGGCTCAGGTAATGCGCAGCACGCCAAACCCACCCAACCCCTTCGCCAACGAGGAGCACGCACACGATGGACTTCACTTTCACTGACGACGAGCGTCGTTTCGATACCGAGGTGGTGGCGTTCCTGGACTCGGAGCGGGACCACCCCGACGCGGCCGTGGTATTCGCTCCGCAACGCGAGGCGGACGCCCAACTGGCGAGCACGCCCGAGCACAAGGAGTTCATGCGACGCCTCGCCGACAAGGGTTGGCTGGGGATGTCCTGGCCGGAGGAGTTCGGCGGCGACGGACACGAAGGCCTCTACGAGTACATTCTCAACGAGCGCTTGTCACAGAGGGGTGCGCCCCTCATCGGCAAAGGCGTCGGCATGATTGGCAAGACCCTGATACGGCATGCGGACGAGCAGCTGCAGAAGCGTTTCCTGCCGGAGATCCGGACCGCGAGCATTGACTTCGCGCTCGGCTACTCCGAACCCGACTCGGGTTCAGACCTGGCGTCACTCAAGCTCCGTGCCACACGGGTCGAGGGCGGCTGGGCGCTGAACGGACAGAAACGATTCAGCACCTCGGCACACTTCGCCGAGTGGTACTGGGTCGCGGCCCGTACCGACCCCGACGCCCCGAAACACAAGGGCATCACCCTGTTCCTCATCGACATGGCCGACCCCGGCCTGACCGTCCTTGAGCAGAAGACGATGGGTGACGAGCGCACCAACGAGGTCTTCTTCGACGATGTCGTCGTGCCGGACGAGAACGTCGTCGGCGAGGTCAATTCAGGCTGGACCTACATCTGTGAGGCACTCGACTACGAGCGGTTCACCATCTACACCGTGGGCGCGTTGGAATCGAAGATGGCCCGGATCATGGAATGGGCGACCACCACCGAGCGCCGGGGCCGAAGGATGTCCGAGGACCCGCAGGTCCGCGCGGGCATCGTCGCCCTGGCCACTGATCTCGAGGTCGCGCGGATGCTCACGTTGCGGGTGATCGACGAAGCGGCCCGTGGCGGTGTGCCCTCTAACGAGGCCTCGATGTGCAAACTCACCCTCACCCGCCTGCATCAGAAGATGGCGGACTGGATGCTTGAACATCTCGGTCCGTCCGGTGTCCTCACCCATGAGGACCCGGATGCGATCGACGACGGATTCTGGGAGCACTCCTACCGCTTCACGGTGCTGGAGACCATCGGGGGTGGGTCGTCCGAGATCCAGAAGAACATCCTCTCCCGTCGAGCACTGGGCCTTCCGGGATGAGCGGCAACACCGACGACCAGGTGGACCGCAGCATTGCCGCGCTCCTGACCGAACGGGTCACCCAGCACGGACGTGGCCCAGTGGACACCCACTCGATCCGCCTGTGGTGCTCGGCCGTCGACGACGACAATCCGATGTACTGGTCCGATCAACAGCGGGCTCTCGCTCCCCCGGCGATGGTCGGCACGTGGACGCAGGCCCCGCCCTGGACCCCGTCCGGGCCTCCGGTCCGCGCACTCGAGCTCCACCACCGCTTGAAGGACGCGCTCGGACTGCCGACCGCGGTGGTCCGCGAGGTGTCCCACGCGTACGGCGTTCCCGTTCGTGTTGGCGACCTCCTCACCGCGACTCACCGGATCACCGACGTCGGACCACTGCGACGCAGCCGCCTGGGCGAGGGCCGGGACTGGCAGGTGCAGGTCGAGCACACGAACTCCGATGGAGAAACGGCCGCGACCGAGACCTGGTCCTTTCACGGGTACTCACCGCTCCCGCGTGCCTCTGACGGACCGGGATCGTCTCCCACCGGCGACAGAGATACTGCAACGACTGAGAACCAGCTTCCCGAACTACCCCTCGAGATCGATGCCGGCCGGATCGTCAAAGCCGCCGCCGGCAGCGGTGACTGGACCCGCTTTCACCACGATCCCGTCGCTGCGCGGGCAGCAGGCCTGCCCGACATCATCTTCAATACACCGGGCCATCTGGCCCTAATCACACGGTGGGCCACGACGATCGCCCCGGGCTCCCGGCCATCAGGCCTGAGTCTGCGGCTCCGCCGTTCTGTATTTCCCGGAGACAACCTCAAGGTCGGGGGCCGGATCGTCGCCGAAACCACGACCAGTGACGGCTGGCGAGTCCTCGAGCTTGCTGTTACCGAACGCGTCCGCGAGACCACTGTCGCGACGGGGCGAATCACCCTCGTAGTCGACGGAGACCGGAAAAGCGGGACAACCGTCAGCACCACCTCACGCGATCCCTGGGCGCTGCCCGCCGACCGCTGGCGCGCACTCGCGAACTCACCCTCTTCGTCCCTCACCTAGATAGAACAAGGACCACCACGAATGGATTTCACCTTTTCCCCAGAGCAGCAGATGCTGGCCGACACCGTTCGTTCGATGTGCGAGTCAGGTTGCGACTCCGAAACGGTCCGCCAGACGGAGCTCAACGGCGACCCGTTCCCTTCCCTCCTGTGGACCCACCTGGCATCAGCTGGACTCCTCGGTCTCACGCTGCCGGAAGAGCACGGCGGACTGGGGGCGGGTCTGATCGAGATGAGCCTGCTCGCACAGGAATTGGGACGGGCCGCTGCCCCCATCACACCGATTATTTCATCAGTCCTGGCTGGCGGGCTGATTGCACGCGGGGGGTCCGACGCCCAGCGCGCCGAGTGGCTTCCCCGAATCGCGGACGGCAGTGCCCTCGTGTCGATCGCCTGGCTCGAGGGTGCCGGTGGCTACTTCCCAGACGAGATCCGTCTGCAAGCAACACCTGATGGCGACAAGGTCCGGCTCCAGGGTTCAAAGGCCCTGGTGCCGTTCGGCGACCGGGCCGACGCCTTCATCGTCGTCGCCAGGAGCTGCGAAAGCGAAGATATCGATCTGTACCTCATTCCCGCCGGCCCGGGGACGTCCACGGAACCACACCGCACCATGGCTGGTGAGCCGGTCCACTCGCTCGCTCTGGACGTGACCTTGTCCAGCGGGAGCAGAATCGGCGAGATGGGCGAAGGGTGGTCGCTACTGAGGGAGCAGATGCTCGAGACGGCCGTCGCGCTCGCCGCGTACGCGTGCGGAGGCGCTCGACAAGCTCTCGACATGGCTACCGACTACGCCAAGCATCGGGAACAATTTGGTCGGCCCATCGGTGCCAATCAAGCGATTGCCCACCCCCTTGTCGACACTCTTGTGGCGGTAGAGGGCGCGACGAGCCTCATGTATGAGGCAGCGTGGGCCATCGATGCACAATGCGATGCACGTGTGCTTGCTGCGATGACCAAGCAGCGGTGCTGCCAGGTTTACCGGGATGCAGCCGCGGTTGCTCACCAGGTGTTCGGGGGCATTGGTTTTACCCTCGACGTGGATGTTCAGCTCTACTCGCGGCGCGCCAAGCAACTTCAACTGACCTGGTGGGACAACTGCTACCTCACCGCGCACCTGGCTGAAGAGCTGCTGGATGCTGGCGGTCCGGGCCTTTTGCCGCCGGTGATCTCGCGCACCGGGGCGGGGGGAGCATGATGCGTGTTGCTCAAGCCTTGGCGTTTCGTCGTTCCAGCGCCACTGGGTAACCGGTCAGGACGGTGTCGACGACGAGATCGATAAAGGCGTCATCCGGGGGGTTGGTGGCGAAGAAGACTCGGTTGACGATGGGGCCAAGAGCCAGGTAGATGAGCTCCTCGCGGTCCGACTCCGCGGGGAGCTCACCTCTTTCCATAGCTCTGCCGAACATGTCGAAGACCGACGTCAGCCGCCGTTCAAAGAAGTCCCGCACCGCGGGGTCCCGCTGGGGCGATTGGTCGGCAGCAAAGTACGCCATCACCTGACCGACAGGGGTCTCGAACAGGAGTTCGCTCTCTTGCCTGTAGAGCCCGCGGAGGTCTTCGGCAAGGCTCCCTGTGTCCGGGGCGACCATCTCGGGTAGGAGTTCGACCGCTTCGAGCACTAGGGCAATCTTGGTCGGCCACCAGCGGTAAATCGTCGTCTTTCCCACGCCCGCACCCGAGGCGATCTCCTCGATGGCCAACTCACTGAGAGTTCGCTCGCCCAAGAGCTTCAGCGTCGTATCGAGAATCGCTTGACGCGCCTTTTCGCTTCGAGGTCTCCCCTGATTCTTCAAAGGTTGACGACTGGTCTTCGTAACCTCCTTGGAGTCGTCCCCCTCAAGACCGTGCTCGTCCCCAGGGATGGTGTCGTCCTGCTCCATGGCGCTCATAACCCCGGAATCTACTAGGGGCCGCCAAGGGTGCCAGCCACCCATCGGTTCGCGAGACACGGATCCGCCAATCTGCCGAGATCCCACCTGCGACTTCCTTCCGTCACTGTTGCGTAGGTCACTCGATTTCTATACGATACGGTACGTATCGCTAAGCGAGGACACGGTAGCGATTCAGACAGTTAAGGAAAGGAGGAGGACGTGGACCCCGACATCGCGATCTCAGTCACGAACGGAATAGCTCAGCTCGAGTTCAACCGTCCCGACCGGGGTAACGCCTTCACCACCGAGCAGGTCACCGCGCTCAGCGACGCACTCGACCGCGTCTCAGCGGATTCCGAGGCCCGCGTACTTGTCCTCACCGGGCGGGGACGCCACTTCAACATCGGCGGCATGGCCGGGAACGGCGCATCTGTCACTGCACATTGGGAGCGCTCACCCGACGCGCACCGGACACAGGTCGAACTGGCGGTACACGTAATCCGTCGAATCCACCGGATGCCCATCCCGACAATCGCAGCGGTGAACGGCGGATGCGCCGGGGCAGGTTTGGCGATCGCATTAGCCACCGACCTTCGCTTCGCGGCGCGGCACGCGCGGTTCAATACCGCCTTTGCCGACAACTCGCTACCAGGCGAACTCGGCGCAATATGGTTCGCCGACCGCATCCTCGGAGCCGCTCGTACCGCCGAATTGTTCCTGCTCCCCGACAAACTGAGCGCCGACACCGCCCGGGAGATCGGTCTGGTCAACGCAGTTTTCGAGCCGGACGAACTCCTCCCACAGGTGCATGCGCGGGCGAGACGCCTCGCCAGCGTCGACCCCGGTGCCCTGCGGGCGATGAAAGCAAATCTCCTCGATGCGCAGTCCGCCGCACTCGACGACTACCTCGACCGCGAGACCCATCGACTCATCGCGAATGCCTGGACCAGCGTCAATCCCTCTCGACGACGCCTCGAACCGCGGCCACTTCCTACCTAAAGAATCGGCACTAACGGATGCCGCATCCCTGTCCCAAGCCCAATTCCTCTCAAGAACCAGCACTGTGAAGGTGACCGAACAATGACCGCAGTCTTCCCCACCGAATTCTCTCTACAGGTGCGGCACCGACGCGATTGCGCGACTGGCGTCGTCGAGTTGGAGCTGGTGCACCCCTCACGAATCGACCTGCCAGCATGGACACCGGGGGCGCATATCGACCTGGTCCTCGATTCGGGCCTTGTCCGCCAATACTCACTGTGCGGCGACCCCGACGACCGACAGGCATGGCGCATCGCCATCCTTCGTGAACCGGACGGACGTGGGGGCTCACAGTACGTTCATGATCAAGTGAAGGAGGGGGATGACGTGCGAGTACGTGGCCCCCGGAATCACTTCGAGCTCCGTCCCGCCTCCAAGTTCATCTTCATCGCCGGCGGCATTGGGATCACCCCGATCCTCCCGATGGTGACCCAGGCAGAGGCATCCGGTCAGGACTGGCAACTGATCTACGGTGGCCGATCCCGGGAAACGATGGCTTACGCAGACTTCCTTCAGGACACCTTCGGAAGCAAGGTCGAATTGGTGCCCCAGGACGCCTACGGAATGCTCGACGTAGGAGAGATCCTTGGCGAGTCCGAGCTTGGGAAGGCGGTCTACTGTTGCGGACCTGAGCCCCTTCTCAACGCCGTCACGGAGCACTGCAGCTCGTGGCCGGATGCCAACGTCAGAACCGAGCGGTTCGTCCCCCAGGAGTCCGCACAACACGGGGAGAGCAAACCCTTCGAGATCGAGCTGGCGACAACCGGGATGACACTGACCGTCCCCCCGGACCGCAGCATCCTTGATGTCGTCCTGGATGAAGGAATCGACGCGCTAACTTCATGTGGTGAAGGCACGTGCGGGACCTGTGAGATCCCGGTCCTGGAGGGGTCGGTAGACCACAGAGACTCTGTGTTGGACGCATCCGAGCGAGCGTCCAACGCCACGATGATGATCTGCGTTTCCCGTGCGGCATGCAGTCGACTAGTCCTCGATCTGTGACCTGGCCCCTGACAGTCGGTCACAGGAAAGCAGAAGGTAGTCCGTCCCGCCCCACCGGCACGATCAAGACGGCCGTCTAGGCCCAAAGTGGCGAGCTAGTCACCCTCCGGATGGGCGCTGATTTGACCTGTCTTGGGCTGGCATTCTCGTTGACAGCGCCAGACAGCTCCCGTCACCCGGCACTGGTGGCGCTCCTGCAAGTCCCCCATTCAGGATCGACCGCGGCCGATCAGATCGACCCGGCCAGGCACTGCTGGGACATGTCGAGAGTGACTACTTCACGAATGAAACTCATTGATGGGCGCCTCGCTACAGAGAACCTGCACCCGCGCTGTCTCGACAACAGGCTGTGGCCGCATGCCGTTCAGACGGTTCCGCGAAGATCTCGGCTTTCTCGCCGCGGAGCTCATGCCCGTCGACGTGACCGCCACCGAGTCCACCATTAGCATCCACAAGACTGGAGTATGACGTGCCGATCGACCTCGACACCGCCCTCGGGGCCCAGCTGCCCTCGCAGGAGTTCTCCTGGACCGCCTCCGACGTGGCGCTGTACGCGCTGTCGGTGGGTGCGGCCGCCGACCCGATGAACACCACCGGCCTGGCGTACGTCCAGGACACCGACCCCAAGGTGCTGCCGTCCTTCGCGACCGTCGCGGCGACGATGAACGTCACCGAGGCGCCCAGCGTGTCCTTCCCGGGAGTGGAGTTCGACCTGGCCAAGGTCGTCCACGGCAGCCAGTCGGTCCGGCTGCACCGCCCCATCTCGCCCGCCGGGACGGCGACGACGACCACGACCATCGCCGAGATCCAGGACAAGGGATCGGCCGCAGTCATCGTCCAGGAGTCCGAGACGGTCTCCGCCGACGGAGAGAAGCTGTGGACCTCGCGCTCGGGCATCTTCGCCCGCGGCGAGGGCGGCTTCGGCGGCGAACGAGGCACCTCCGAGAAGGTCGAGTACCCCGAGCGCGAGGCCGACCACACCATGGAGGTCGCCACGCTCCCCCAGCAGGCGCTGTTCTACCGCCTCTGCGGCGACCGCAACCCGCTGCACTCCGACCCAGCGTTCGCCGAGGCCGCCGGGTTCCCGCGCCCGATCCTCCACGGACTGTGCTCGTACGGCCTGGTCCTGCGCGCGGTCGTGGATCAGGTGCTCGGCGGCGACGTCGCCCGCGTCGGCGGCTACGGCGTGACCTTCGGCGGGATCTTCTTCCCCGGTGAGACCATGCGCATCCGCGTGTGGCAAGAGGGTTCGCGGCTACTCGTGGCGGCGACCGTGGCCGAGCGCGACGACGCCTCCGTGCTCAAGAACGTCGTGGTCGACCTCCTCTGACCAGCGCTAAGCATCCACCGGTACATCCAGAACATCTGCGGTCGAAAACCCCGAACATGCCACCGGCCGGGATCGTGAATTTATCAAGGCCTCCCAGGCTCCTCTTAGCGCGATCACTTGAACATCTCCGTCGCCGCTATTCGCAGATTCAGTCAAGTGTGCAGGTCAGAACAGATGAGACGATCCCGCCGCCCAGACCACTAGGGACACCACCTAGTCGACCGAGACTTGTACAAGATGTACTATTGGTGTCATGGTGACCACGACGCTTAGCAACTTCCGCGCCAACCAGAGCGAGGTACTCGACGCCGCACAGCGGGCGCCGGTCGAGGTCCTCAGCCGAGGCAGCCGTCGTCGCGCCGTCGTCGTCTCTCCTGAGTTCTTCGACCGCGCGCTGCAGGCCCTGGAGGATCAGGCCGACGTTCGCGGCGCAGCCGAGGCCCGCCGCGAGGACGACAGCATCTCCCACGAGGACCTCAAGGCAGAACTGGGACTCTGAGTCTGCGCGCCCCACTCGCTGATGCCCTACTCGATCACCTATAAACCCTCGGCCGCCAAAGCCCTCCGCAAAGTTCACCCCACCGAACAAAAGCGAATCGTCCGCGCCATCGAAGCCCTCGCGGTGACACCGCGACCGCCCGGCGCGATTCAGCTCGCCGGAGGCGAAGGTGAACTACGCATCCGCGTTGGCGACTACCGCATCATCTACGACATCGAAGACGACGCCCTCGTTGTGCTCGTGCTGCGCATTGGGCACCGCGGCGACGTCTACAAGTGACCCCGTCCCACGCCAAGTCGCCGCCGAGCGTTCGGGGACGCACTACCCGCCGGCGCCGATAAGACGCGTTATGTAAAGTATCGCTTGTCGAAACCGTATATTATCACTTGACGACAACCGCAGCGCAGGTGGACACTCGAAGCTATGGAGACCCCTCGCCTGGTCGAGCTCATCGACGCCCACAAACGCGCTTACGGCGTCAGCGAGTCCGAGCTGGCTCGCCGGATCGGGATCACCCGCCAAAATCTGCACCTGTGGCGCACCCACGGCCTGCGCGGCCTGCCGACCCGAACCACGCTCGACGGCATGGCTGCCGAACTGCGCCTTCCGTATTTCCAGGTTCTCGAGGCAGCCCTACGCGATACCGCCTACCTCGACGCCACCGACCGTGTGACCACCACTGAGAAAGACACGCAGCCCTAGAGGTGCGCTCGACGAGACGCTGCGGCAGCATCGATTAAGACGCGGATCGGCACCGATAACCAAACCTTATGACAAGTCGAGGGTGTCGAGTTGTCGAATACGCGAACTCAGCCTCTCCCCGAGTCGCCCGCAGCTCCTTCCTGCGCGTAGGCGGGTTGAAGTCGCCGCATGTCGGATGTGAGGTTTCGGACTCAAGCCACGACAGCATGGGGGCAACTGCTCTTAGCTGCGACCTTTCGTCGGGATTCGCCTCCTTGCGACTCTTCGCATATTCCGCGAAGCGTTAGATGGCGGCTCGAAACGCGCCGCCAGACCTTTCCCCAAGGCTGACGTGGGTGAACTGGACGCGTCGTAGCGTTTTGGACCAGCCCGCTCCTGGAACTCGGCGACGGGCCAGCAACTGCGACTTCACTTGCGCCTGGGGCCCCCGGGTGGCCCGAACCCGCCGAGGGGCTGGCCTACACGCGGGACGGCCAACCCACGTCCCCTTAGAGATTGCGAACCACGTTTCGGCCACGGTCGCGAACCCTCACTTCTGACTGCCCCAGTCGCCGAACACCGTTGGTCACCCGCCCGCCGCAGAACGCCAGGAGCTCTGGACCGCCGGGCCCACGCTCCCCCGGCATACTCGCCCGCCTCACCGCGCTCCCAATCACCGCTTGACAGTGCCGGGCATCACAGCGAGGATAGGTCGCATATACGTCAGCACAGTTCATATAGACGAATCTTCGAGTGGGGCGATGAACATGAGAACGAGCAATGAGAGCTTGTCGGGCCTGCGAGTCCTGGACCTATCCAGGGTGCTGGCCGGCCCATTGTGTTGCCAGCTTCTCGGCGATCACGGCGCCGAGGTCATCAAGGTCGAACCACCCGCAGGTGACGACACGCGCAAGTGGGGTCCCCCGTTCGTTGATACTGATCAGAGCGCGTACTTCAGTGCCATCAACCGCAACAAGACCAATATCTGTCTGGACTTGAGCACACAAGAAGGGCAGGAGGTCCTAGCCGAACTTCTTGCACGTACGGACGTGGTCGTCGAGAACTTCAAGACCGGGACCTTGGCACGCTGGGGGTTTTCCGACGAGTACTTGCTGACGAACTTTCCGCGACTGATCGTCGGGCGGATAACTGGCTTCGGCGCCGACGGACCGATGGGAGGCATGCCGGGGTACGACGCGGTAGCCCAAGCCTTCGGCGGCCTCATGAGCATCAACGGAGAAGCCGATGGCCCCGCACTGCGCGTCGGCGTGCCGATTGTCGACATGGTCACCGGCCTCTACGCTTTCAGCGGCATTCTGCTCGCACTTGCAGCCCGCGATCGCACGGAGCGCGGTCAGATAGTCGACTGCACGCTCGCTGACACCGCTGTTTCGCTACTGCACCCGCATTCCGCTTCGAACCTCACTGACGGCCGGATCCCCGTGAGGACAGGCTCGGCCCATCCGACTGTTGCGCCTTACGACACCTTCAACACCCTGGATGGGCAGGTTTTCATCGGAGTTGGGAACGACAGGCAGTTCCGCGGACTAGTCGATACTCTCGGCGCGCCTGAGCTCGCCGACGATGCCCGCTTCCAAACCAACGCTGACCGTTTGGCACATCTGCCGGGCCTGACCGCAGTTCTAAACTCGAGAACTGCATGCTTCTCCAAGGAAGCGCTAGCCAGGGAGCTCCTTAATCGAGGAATCCCCGCATCGGCCGTCCGCGATGTAGGCGAAGTACTACGTGATGAACACGTTCGTCATCGCCAGATGGTGATTGAGCAGGGCCAATATCGGGCGATTGGCATCCCCATTAAGATGAGCGCCACCCCAGGGACAGTCCGCTCAACGCCGCGCCCACGTGGCGCCGACACCAGAGCAGTGCTCGACGACATTGGTCTAGATGGCGACCAAATTGATCACCTGATCGACTCCGGCGTTGCCCAAGAATCCGCAATCGCAGCGACCAAGGAGTGGGCGGCGCGATGACTCCCTACGTTTGGCAGCCGACGGCGGCGAGAACCGCTACCGCCAATGTGACCCGCCTAGGCCGCTCGCACGGCATCAGCTCGATCACCGAATTGCGCACTCGGTCGATGAAGGATCCGCAGTGGTACTGGGATGCTGCAGTTCGTGACCTGAGCATTCCTTTCTCTACGCCTTACAACCGGGTGCTTGATCTCTCGCTGGGAGTCGAAAACCCCGACTGGTTTGTTGGAGCAGAATTCAATCTCGTAGACGCCTGTATCTCACGATGGCTGGATGCTTCGCCAAATGAGCTTGCGGTGATCCATGAGGACGAGAGCGGAACTGTCACCACGCTGACTTTCGCGGAACTCGGCGAGCAGGTTTCGGCTGCCGCGGCGGGCATGACGGCGCTCGGTATTTCGGCGGGGGACGCAGTGGCGATCTACCTGCCAATGATCCCGGAAGCAGTGGTCGCCTTCTATGCCGTCGCAAGCATCGGCGCGATCGCCGTACCTCTGTTCTCTGGGTTTGCGTCACCTGCGATTTCTGCTCGCATCAATGACGCCGCAGCCAAGGCGGTGATCGTTGCAGACGGCACGGTCCGCCGAAATCGGCGAATCGATATGGCGAATGCGATGGCTCAGGCACTCTCGAGCTGTCCTTCTGTCACCACTGTGGTGACAGTTCCCAACCTAGATGCTAGTGAGTTCCCGGACACTTGCGCGCAGGTAACGACGTGGGACTCTCTCGTCAGATCAGGGCAAGCACAGAGCCCTGCCCGTCTACCGGCGATGCAGACGTTCATGCTGGGCTACACATCAGGCACCACGGGTAAGCCGAAAGGCGCGGTTCACACTCACGCGGGCTTCACGGTGAAAGTCGCCACCGAGGTGGCGTACTCCTTCGACATCAAGCAAGGAGACAAGTTCTGTTGGATCACCGATATGGGCTGGGTGATGGGACCGCTCGCGACAATCGGGGCGCACGCGAACGGTGCGGCTCTGGTCTTATACGAAGGGTCACCGGACGTCCCAGATGACTACCGGCTCTGGCAGTTCGTGGAGCGCCACAAGATAACGATGTTGGGCGTCTCGCCGACGCTGGTTCGAGCGCTCCGTGCCACCGCAATGGACACCATCGCCACCTACGACTTGTCATCGGTACAGACTTTGGGGTCAACGGGGGAGCCGTGGGATTCCGATTCCTATGATTGGCTTGCCTCTGACGTGTTCGGAGGCCGAGTTCCGGTCATTAATTTCTCCGGCGGCACCGAGGTCGGCGGTTCCTTCCTTGCTCCATATCCGGTGGAACCGATACCCAGTTGCTCGCTGGGAGGGCCCTCACTGGGGATGAACGTTGATGTGGTCGACGACCAGGGTCTGCCACTGCGCGGAGAAATCGGAGAGTTGGTCTGCCGCACGCCCTGGCCGTCGATGACACGCAGCGTTTGGCGTGATCACGACAGGTACCTCGAGTCGTACTGGTCCAGATTTGAAGGCATCTGGTGCCACGGGGACTTTGCGCTAATCGACGAGGCAGATGGGACCTGGTACATCCTGGGCCGGTCCGACGATGTGATGAACGTCGCCGGCAAACGATTGGCTCCGGCTGAGATCGAATCGGCTATCGCCACACACCCTGCAGTTGCCGAGTCTGCCGCTGTCGGCGTTCCTGACCCGAAGAAGGGCGAGACCGTCTGGGTGTTTTGGGTACCGCGGGATGGCTCCGACCCCAACGCAGTTGCGGCGGAGCTACGAGAACTCGTCGCTGACAACGTAGGCAAGCCATTTGCGCCGAGCGAGGTCATCGCTGTACCCGCACTGCCCAAGACCCGCTCGGCGAAGATCCTTCGCCGAGCTGTCCGCGCCGTCGCCACCGACGCAAACCCCGGCGACATGTCCAGTGCGGAGAATCCCGAGGCACTGGATGGGATTCGAAGTGCCCTAACTGCCCTGCGATAACAACCACTCGCCCCCTCTATGCGCACTCCGCAGCTGTTCACGCCGGAGTGGCCATCACAGATTGGCGCAACAGATGAACTTCACTCTGACCGACGACCAGAACACGATTCGCCAGGCCGTTACCGAGCTCGCGGCCAAGTTTGACGATCAATATTGGCAGGAAAAAGACGCTTCCCAGGAGTTCCCGCACGAGTTCTACAACGCCTTCGCCGAAGGGGGATGGCTAGGGATCACGACCCCGGAAGAGTATGGCGGTCATGGATACGGGATCACCGAAGCTTCGCTCATCTTGGAGCAGGTGGCCGCTTCAGGTGCAGGGATGAACGGTGCGAGCTCAATGCACTTGTCTATCTTCGGCATGCATCCCGTCATCGTCCACGGCAGCGAAGATCTCAAACAGCGAACCCTTCCCCGAATCGTCACCGGCGATTTGCACGTGTGCTTCGGGGTAACAGAGCCGGGCGCCGGCCTGGACACCACCAAGATCACCACCTTCGCTAAGCGTGACGGCGACAAATACCTGGTCAATGGCCGCAAGGTGTGGATCTCCAAGGCCGTCGAATCCGAGAAGATTCTGCTGCTCACCAGGACCCAGAAGTTCGGCGATTCCAAGCGCAAGACCGACGGTATGACCTTGTTTCTGACCGATCTCGACCGCGACAAAGTCGACATTCGCCCGATCAAGAAAATGGGCCGTAACGCGGTGACCTCCAACGAGTTGTTCATTGACAACCTCGAGGTCCCCCTCGAGGACCGCGTTGGGGACGAAGGAGAGGGATTCCGCTACATCCTCGACGGTCTTAATCCGGAGCGCATGCTCATCGCCGCCGAAGCCCTCGGCATCGGACGCGCAGCTCTGCGGGCAGGGGTGAACTACGGCAACGAACGTGAAGTCTTCGGACGCCAGATAGGTAAGAACCAAGGAATCCAATTCCCGCTCGCTGACTCGCTGGCCAAGCTCGATGCTGCCGAGCTGATGCTGCGCAAAGCCACCTGGCTCTACGACAACGGCCTTCCCTGTGCCCGCGAGGCCAATACAGCCAAATACCTGTGCGCTGAAGCAGGATTTGAGGCGGCGGATAGGGCACTGCAGACGCACGGCGGCATGGGCTACTCCGAGGAATACAACGTGGCAAGGTATTTCCGCGAGGCCCGACTGACTCGGATCGCCCCGATCAGCCAGGAAATGGTCCTCAACTTCCTGGGCTCCCATGTCCTCGGACTGCCGCGAAGCTACTGACCCACTTCCCCATCTTGAAAGGACAGATCCATGCCGGGACTTTGGTTCGATGAGTTGAGCGTCGGTCAGACATTTGACCATGCCATCAGGCGAACGGTCTCCGAGACCGACAACGTGCTTTTCACCGCGATGACCCACAACCCCGCTCAGCTACACCTCGACGAGGAGTACATGAAGGGCACCGAGTTCGGAAGGCGCATCGTCAACAGTGCCTTCACTCTGGGCCTGATGGTGGGGATCTCGGTGGGCGACACCACTCTCGGCACAGCAGTGGCAAACCTCGGGTGGGACGAGGTGCGCTTTCCCACCCCGCTTTTCCACGGCGACACGATCCGCGTATCCACCGAGGTGGTCGAGCTGCGTGAATCCCGGTCCCGGCCCGGACAAGGCGTGGTGACCTTCCTGCACCGCGCATACAACCAGCACGATCAACTGGTCGCCTCGTGCAAGCGATCGGGTCTACAGCGCAAGCATCCCAACCCAGACGAGCTCGATCGGGGCCAGTCGGCATGAACAGGCCACTTCGATCAATGCTGTTCGTACCAGCAGATAGCGAACGCAAACTCTCCAAAGCGGCTGGCACACTCGCTGATGCACTCATCATCGACTTAGAAGACTCGGTCAGCGAGAGCCGCAAAGCATTAGGTCGGGAACTCAGCACCAGCTATCTCTCGAGCCGCGAAAGAGCTGCCAGCGACCCCGAGATGTGGATACGGATCAATCCCTTGAGCAGCCCCCACGCTCTGCACGATCTCGCAGCGGTCGTGCCCGTGTCACCTGCAGGAATCGTGCTCCCGAAGATCGACGGGCCTGAAGACCTGGCGACGGTCAGCAACCACTTGGACGCGCTGGAAGTCGCGTTCGACGTAGAGCAGGGATCCATCAGGCTCTTGCCAGTCGTCACGGAGACTCCCCGGGCGGCGCTGCACCTGTCTGCGCTCGCAAACAATCCTGGAGGCAAGCGCGTCTACGGCTTCACCTGGGGAGCAGAAGACCTCAGCACCACGGTTGGAGCCAGCACCAACCTGGGCCCGGACGGCGCATGGGCAAATACGTACCAGTTCGCCCGATCTCAGATGCTCTTAGCGGCGGCGACTGCGGGCGTTCAGCCCGTGGAAACCCTCTACTCCGACATCACCGACACCGAGGGACTACGGGAGTCGACTCGCGCAGCCCGGGCCGAAGGGTTCACCGGGCGGATCGCAATTCACCCTGGCCAGGTCGATGCGATCAACGAGGCGTTCACACCATCCGTGGGAGAGATCGACTACGCCCAGCGCGTCGTGGCCGCCTTCGCATCAGAAGACACCGGGACCGTTGCCTTAGAGGGAAAGATGCTCGACGCCCCCCATCTCCGCCAAGCACAGAAGATCCTGGCACTGGCACCCCGCTAATCGGGCCGGGCGGTTTGGCAACTAGTCCAATGACAACTCTGCCCCACGTAGCCTCAATAGACCCAACAATAACCAACCAGACAGGATGAAGATGACTGAGCCGCTGGCGGGGGCATCGGCCGAGCACCGCACGGTGTCTAGGGTGGCCGGAATTCTGGAGTTCGTCTCCCGATCAGATCAAAGCGTGAGACTCACCGACATCGTCGCGGAGCTGTCTGCCCCCAGATCGTCAGTCCATGGCCTAGTTCACGGACTCGTCTCTACCGGTTATCTCTCTACAACCGACGACGGACGATACATCGTGGGCCCGGCGTTGCCAGCCCTGTTGCTGCCGAAGACTGGGATCGACCATGCGATCCGCGCGGAGATGGAGGGACTCAGTCTCGAGTTCGATGAAACCGTCACGCTAGTGGCCCTAGCAGGGGACTCGATAGTCACCACCGATGCCGTTGAGTCGGCCAAGGAAGTCAGGTACAGCCCAGCCATCGGTACCCGTCGACCGCTCTACCCCACCAGCGCGGGCCGGTGCTTTCTGGCCAATGCCCAACCATCCTATCGGGATCGGTTCTTGGAACGGGCGTTTCCTCTTCCTGCCGAGCGCGACCGGGTCAGCTGTGATCTCCAGCGCGTTCGCGACGAGGGGCTCGCCGTGAACCGAGGCGACACCTTGTCCGATCTCCACGCCGTTTCGGCACCCATCTTCGATGGACGGACCGTCGCAGGAGTGCTGACTATCGCCGGGCCATCAGCCAGGTTTGTCGAACGACTCGACGACCTCTCCGCTGCGGTTCGTGAGGCGACCGGCAGGCTGAGCCGGAGCTCTAGCGGGTGACAGTGAGCCGCTCGGCTTGTGGGCAACGAGTAGCGACACAGATCGTAGTCGGAGGCGGTGCTCGGTGAAAGCTGTTGTGATGGAGAAGTTCGGCGGTCCGGACTCTTTAGAAATCGCCGAAGTTGATCGCCCGAAATCGAGGGCAGGATGGACTGTTGTCGAGCTCAGAGCTAGTGCGCTCAATTGGCACGATGTCCTAGTGCGGAGAGGCCAGTACGGTTCGCCACTACCTCACACTCCCGGTGCCGACGGGGCCGGCGTCCGAACTGACACGGGTGAAGAAGTAGTGATCCTGCCATCTCTCGGCTGGGGTACAAGCCCCCATGCGCCGGCCGCCGACTTCACCATCCTCGGCGATCACGAACCTGGAACGTACGCCGAGTTCGTTTCCGTTCCGACAGAATGCCTTGCGCCCAAACCTACTGGTTACACATGGGAGCAAGCGGCTGCTCTCCCGCTCGTCGGCGTCACTTCCTACCGTGCACTATTCACCCGAGCGGCACTGGGGCGCGGCGAAAGTCTGCTGATCATCGGGGCTAGCGGTGGAGTTTCCACAATGTCGCTGGCCTTGGCGAAGGCTGCGGGCGCCAGCGTATTCGTCACCTCTTCATCTGAAGCCAAACTGGACAGTGCACGTCGGGCAGGCGCCCTTGACGGGGTCCTCCACACAGATGCAACATGGCCGGAGCGAGCAAAAGCCTTGTCTCCCGGAGGGCAGGGTTTCGATGTCGTGCTCGATCCCGCAGGCCTGTGGAGACTCTCGATCCGTGCTCTCTGCCCGGGAGGGCGTCTGGCTGTCCTCGGCGCCAACGTCGCTCAAGAAGCGTTGGTCGAGGTGCGGCCATTCTATTTCGGTCAGTACAGTCTGCTCGGCACGACCATGGGGAGCCCCGACGACTTTCGGGGCCTCCTCAAACTGGTCTCCGGTGGAAGAGTCGACCTTCCGACAATCGCGGCTACATTCCCTCTCGCCAAGGCCCCAGAAGCGCACAAGCTCCTAGAGTCCGGGCATGCCATCGGGAAGATCATCCTCTCCCCTTGAGCGCTCTGCCCTAGTTCATCAGCTCACCTGCGTCGTAGAACAACAGAGAGTACTCAAGGCCACTGGACAACGCGCCTGCAACAAAGGCGAAAGCCTCTGGTTGAGAAGAAAGCGACCATCGTCCGCTCCTCAGCCAGAGGCCTCCGTCGGCGACCCCGCCTCCGGTTTGCCGCTCAGTTCACGCAAATCCCACGCCTCTTAAAGCGTGGGCCAGCTGATCGACCGGGTCCACCCAGTCGGCTACCGGGGAAACCGCTCAACTTTCCCGCCTACACGACATGGTTGATGTACTTGTGGTGGAGGTAGCCGTGCAGACCTTCGGTACCGCCCTCATAGCCGTGACCACTGTCTTTCATACCTCCGAACGGGGCTTCGATCGACGACACCGAGAACGAATTGATGCCGATGCCACCGGCTTGCAGAGCATCACTCATCGTGAGGGCAGTGTTCGCGGATGCGGTGAAGACATAGGCTGCGAGGCCGACGTCTAGCCGGTGACTTTCCTCCAGCGCCTCATCGATCGTCTCAAAGCGGTTGACGATCGCCAGGGGCCCAAAGGGCTCGCTTTGCATCGACTCGGCTTCGACTGGGACGTCAGCCAACAGCGTCGGCTGGAAGAAGCTCCCGGCCTCCCCGATCCGATTCCCACCAGTGACCAGCTTCGCCCCGCGGCCGACCGCATCGTCGACCATCTGCTCCATCGCCTGTACCCGTCGATGGTTCACCAACGGTCCCATCTGCGTTCCCTCGTGGGACCCGTCGCCCACCGAGACAGCCTCCAGCGCCCTACCGAAATCGGCCACAAAGGCATCGAAGATGCGGTCGTGAACTATGAATCGAGTCGGCGACGTGCAGACCTGGCCGGCGTTACGGGTCTTGCCAGCGAGGCAAGTCGCGACCGCCTTCTCAAGGTCCACATCATCAAAAACGACCACGGGTGCGTGTCCACCGAGTTCCATAGTGCTGGGCTTGGCGTAGTCTGCGGCAAGCTGCGAAAGACGCCTTCCAACCTCCGTCGACCCAGTAAAGCTGATCTTTCGGATTACCGGCGATCCGATCAACTTCTCCGAGATCTCCGAAGATGCACCGAGGACGACGTTGAACGCCCCCGCTTCGAGTCCGGCATCAGACAGGACGTGAGCCAGCGCCTGGACTGCGCCGGGCGTCTCTCCCGCCGGCTTCACAATGACAGTGCATCCAGCTGCAAGCGCGGCCGCGACCTTTCGAGTGGGAAGCAACAATGGGAAATTCCACGGTGCGATCGCGAGGACTGGCCCGACCGGCTGCGTGATAACCATTTGGCGAGAGTGGGCGATCCGGGCCGGCAGGACCTGTCCCCCGGCGCGCAGAGACTCCCCAGCGAACCATTCAAAGGTCTCTGCTGCCAATGCCACCTCAAGAGATGCCTCGGTGAGGGTCTTTCCCTGCTCCAGGGTGATGATGGTGGCGATGTCGTCGGCTCTTTGCCGGAGCAGTTCAGCTGCGCGGCGGAGAACCTCGACGCGCTGCACAGCGGGTTTGCGTCCCCAGACTCGAAAAGCATCGGCCGAGGAACTAAGTGCGTCGTCCAGGTCTTGAGAACTGGCGCGTGGAATCGACGCGAGTCTTTGGTCGTTTGCCGGGTTGACACGCTCCCCGATCTCTCCATCGCCAGCCTTGCGCCATTCACCGCCGATGAAGAGCTTGTTCGCGGTGTCTTCCAGTCCGAGCATCATCGTTCCTGTCTTAGATTGAAGCAGCTGTTACTTGATGAGGAAGCCGGCGTCGACCGGTAGGGCTACCCCAGTCACGTAGCGAGCGTCGTCGGTCGCGAGCCAGGCGACGGCGCTACTCACATCCGACGCCTCGATGACCGGGATCGGCATCTGGTTGGCCATCACACCGGCCGCATCGGGATCCTGCTCAAGCCACTCACGGATTACGTCATTGTCCGCCATCGGGGTGTTGACGCCGGTCGGCGCAATTGCGTTCACACGGATGTTCTTAGGCGCAAGCCAGAACGACCAGGTCTTCATTAGCCCCACGACGCCGTGTTTGGAAGCGGTGTATCCATCTTGAGCGCCGCTGCCGTTTCCCCCGCGGCCCGTCAGCCCCTGAGTCGATGCAGTGAGGATGATGGAACCGCCCTCGCCTTGCTCGATGATCTGGTCGACGCCGGCGTGGACGGTGTTGTACACACCGGTCAGGTTGACTGCGACAGTGTCCAGGAAGGTCTGGTACTGATCGCTCTCGCGAACCGACTGCGGCGCGATGCCCGCATTAGCAACGATCACATCGAGACGACCCAGCTCCGCGATGCCGTCAGCCACGGCTCGATTGACTGCATCAGCATCACGTACATCCGTCTTACTGGACACAATCTTCCGGCCGGTTGCCTCAACCGCGGCCACTGTCTCAGCGAGATCATCCGGAGTCGCCAGCGGATAGTGCACTGTTCCGATCGGAGCACACAAATCCAAAGCGATGATGTCCGCGCCCTCCTCGGCGAGCCGGACGGCATGGCTGCGTCCCTGACCCCTGGCAGCCCCTGTAATGAGAGCCACTTTTCCTGCAAGCTTTCCTGTCATCTGTCTTCTCCTCTGGGGTGTGAATACGGACTACCGAGTCAGTTTTCCCAGCCGGCAAGTGCCTGCATGGTTACGCCGAAACGGGAGATCAGTCGTTGTGCGTCTTCGTGCATTGCTTGCCACTCGGGGGAGCGCATACTGGTGGCCAGCGCATCGGGGGAATCGAAGTGCATCTCAGCAAGTCGGTGAAACGCCGGTACCGCTCCGTTGAGCCCGCCGTCTGCGCGGACCACCGTGATCTTTCGAAGTCCCGGTACGGCCGCTGCGAGAGGAACATGCGTTGAGGTGTAGTGCTCCTCAAACGCGTCGACGTCAGATGCCTCGGGCTGGGACCACAGGCCCACTACCTTGTACGAATCACTCATTACAGAACTCCTTCTGACGGTAAACAGCGCGGGAGGGGCCTCATGCCTTTACGACGATTCCAGCGTCGACCGGCAGCGTTGCACCCGTGATGTACCGCGCCTCGTCGGAGGATAGGAAGAGGACGGCGTTGGACACATCCGCCGGATCGACCCATGGGACTGGCAGCGCATTCATCTCGGTCGACACACCGACGATGTCCTCACGGGTCGGGGTCTCGAGATCGGGGCGGAACATTCGGTAGATCTCGTCATGCATGATCATGGGGGTGTCGACCTGGGTCGGATGAACACTGTTGACCCGGATGCTGTGCTGCGCAAGTTCGTTGGCAAACGCCCGCATGAGACCGACCGTCCCGTGCTTGGCAGCTGCGTAGTGGGCCAGGTTCTGGGGTGCGATCAGCCCGGCGGCGGAACTGATGATCGTGATCGATCCCGCGCCGCGGCTGACCAGATGCGGGACGGCAATCTTAATCGTCTGCCATACCCCGGTGAGATCGATGTCGATCATTTCGCGAAAGGCGTCCTCAGTGATCAGGTGCCCCGGCGCATAACTGGCAATCCCGGCATTGGCGACGACGATATCGAGGCCACCGAACTCCGCGACGCCCCGGTCAAGAACCTCCGACATCGCCTGCGGGTCGCGGACGTCCGCGACCTCTGCCACCATCCGGCGGCCGAGCGCCTCGACTTGACGCTTGGTTTCCGAAAGGTCGTCTCGGCTTGCCAAGTCATATGTGACGCTATCCACCGGCGCGCAGATGTCGATCCCGATGATGTCCGCGCCCTCCTCGGCCAGCCGGAGAGCGTGACTACGCCCCTGACCTCGGGCGACACCAGTGATAAACGCTACTTTTCCTGCAACTCGACCCATCTGATTTCCTTTTCTGCGGACGGTGAGAACTAGGACGAACTTGACGTCGACAAGGTCGGCCGGATGGTCTAAACCGTGGATGTCGCTTCTGCTCTGGCAGGGGTGAGGACGAATCCTTCATAGCCCTTATTTGCGATCTCGTCGCACTTGTCTCGGAAGACGTCAAGACCGCCGGCATAGGGCAGGAAGCGTCGAGGCTTTCCAGGAACGTTCTCGCCCGTGTACCACGACTTCGCCTTGACGTAAAGGGTCGTGGCACCGACCTCGTCGACGTGTGCAGCCCACCCGTCGTCGAGTTCTTCCGTGGTCTCAATCGTTGAGATGGAATGCGCGCGGAGGTAATCCAGGCACTCCGTGATCCACTCGATGTGCTGCTCGGCGAAAGTGACCACGTTGCCGAGAACGGCGGGGCTACCTGGGCCGTTGACCAGGAAGAGGTTTGGGAACCCGGCGACCTGTACGCCCAGGGTCGCCTTCGGTCCTCCCCTCCAGTACTCACGCAGCTGGCGCCCATCCCGACCGATGAGATCGATCTCGGTGAGCGCGCCACTGATCGCGTCGAAACCGATCGCAAAAACCAGCACGTCCACCTTGTGCTCGATACCCCCGCAAACGACTCCGTCTGCGGTGATCCTTTCGATTGGGTTCCCGCGCAGGTCGACCAACTCGACGTTGTCTCTGTTGTAGGTCTGGTAATAGTCGGTGTCCACACAGAGACGCTTGGCGCCGAACGGATAGTCCGTCGGTGCGAGAGCTTTAGCGGTTGCCGGGTCCTTCACGGTCTCGGCGATTTTCCGACGGACGAAGTCACCAACGGTCTTGTTGACTCCCGCATCGGTCATCACGTCCGAGAACGCACGCAAGAGAACGGGGGCCCCGCCGAACTCCCACCCGGCCTCGAGAACGGACACGCGCTGCTCTTCACTAAGTGGGGCGCCCGGTTCGGGGGCGGAAACTGGCGGGACTCCGGATGGCGCTCGGCGGGCGCGGGCGCGCCGGTCAGAGTAGGTGGCCTTGACTTCGTTGAGCTCGTCTTGACTGAGCGGCCGGTTGCGAGCAGGAACGGAGTAGTTCGGGGTCCTCTGAAAGACCGTGACATGCTCGGCATTCTTGGCGAGCTGCGGGATAGCCTGAATCCCCGTCGATCCGGTGCCGATAACCCCCACGCGCTTTCCGCGCACATCTACTCCCTCGGCGGGCCAACGCGCGGTGTGGAACCACTCTCCGCGGAAGTCGTCGAGCCCCTCGAAGTCGGGCTTCTTGGGGGCTGACAAGCCACCCGAGGCCATCACGCAGAACGTGGACCTGACGGTTTCACCCGTGGAAGTGGTGATGAGCCAACCGTCGTCGAAGAACTCCGCGGAAGTGACGCGACTATTGAAGGTCACGTGACGTCGAAGATCGAATCGATCGGCGACATGGTTGAGGTATGCCAAGATCTCCGGCTGAGCGGCGTAGCGCTCTGACCAGTTCCACTCCTGCTGCAGCTCCTCGGAGAAGGAGAACGAGTAGTCGATACTCTCCACGTCGCAGCGCGCCCCCGGGTATGTATTCCAGTACCACGTACCTCCGACGCTGGTTCCAGCCTCAAAAACCCGTACGCTGAAACCCAACTGCTTTGCGCGATAAGTCAGGTAGAGGCCGGAGAATCCGGCGCCCACGATGACGAGATCTACGTCCACGTTGTCGGAACCAAATTGACTGTTCATTGCTTTCCTTCCGGTGTGCACGGATATTGCACCGTGATCCTCTGAGCCCGAACTCATCGGCGTTTGGTCTGGGCCAGCACATCGGCCAGTGCTCGGATCGCCATATCGGATGTGTCCAGTGCGGCGTACATGGGGAAGAATCCGTGAGCCATGTCGTCGTAGCGATGGACGACTGTCTCAACGCCCGACTCTTCGAGACGCTGTGCGTAGGCAAGTGCCTCGTCCCGCATAGTGTCGTATTCGGCAACGACCAACAGTGTTGGCGCAACATTCGCCAGGTCATCCGTCATTGCCGGCGATAGGCGGTGGTCGTCGCGCCTCGAAACATCGGGCGCGTAGTTGTCCCAGAACCACGCCATGTCGTCCGCACTGATCAGGTACTTCGAGCCGTGCTCGCGGTAGGACGGGGTAGACATCGAATGGTCCAGAACGGGGTAGACAAGTGCCTGCATATCGATACGCGGCCCCTTACCTGTCCTCGCGATCTCATGCGTGACCGCGGCGACGAGATTGCCGCCGGAGCTATCTCCCATAAGCACCAAGGGGAGCTCGCTGGGGACGATTCCCGATATCCAATCGACGGCATCGCGGGCGTCATGGAATGCTGCCGGAAACTTGTGTTCGGGCGCGAGCCGATAGTCGACGCTGAAGACGTCCAGGCCACTCAATGCCGAGAGGTAGCGACAGAACCCGTCGGATTCCTCGACGCTTCCGAGGACCCAACCTCCGCCGTGAAAGTAGATGATGGCCCCCTTTGTGTTCGTACTCGGCCGATACCGACGGACGGGGATATCGCCATCTCGGCCCACCACATGAACGTCCTCCACAGTCGAAACATCCTGTGGTGGCGGAGTTGCCTTCAGCAGTGCCGACCGCCTGGTTCGGAGATCCGTGGCACCGATCTCGCGCATGGGTTCACCAAGATGTGCCTGGAAGGCCGCGACAACTGCCGCCATCTGGGGGTCAAGAGGAGTTCTAGTCCTTGGATTCATTGGGACCTCAAAGTGGAAACGACTGGCAACAGAGCTTCGGATGACGACATCAGGAATCAGTTCATAACAAGACCCGGGTACCCGTTGGCGGACTCCTCAAGTAGGGCATCTCGGTAGCCCTTCACACCCCCGAGGTAGAAGAAGGGTGCATGTGCCTTGCCCGGAATGTTGTCGCCCAGGAAGTAGTTGTTCCGCCCTTTCGCCACCACTGTTGCGTTCAGGATCTCGAGCAGGCTGTTCCCCCACGCGGCGGAGGCATCGGGGCACGCTTCGCTGACGGTCAGATTGCGTCCGCGCATGGTGGCGATCGTCTCGGCGATCCACTCGGACGCGTCTTCGATGACGACCGGCGCGTTCGCGAACGGCGAATGGGGACCAAAGATCATGAAGAAGTTGGGGAAATCGGGCACTGCCACACCGAGGTAGGTGGAAGGTCCGTCCTCCCACTTCTCAGCGATCGACAGGCCATTGCGTCCTCGGATATCCATGCGAGTGATCGACCCTGTCGCAGCGTCAAACCCGGTGGCAAAGATAATGACGTCCGCTTCGTACACGTCATCGCCTACCTTGACCCCGGTCTCGGTAATTTCGGAGATGGGAGTCTGACTCACATCGACCAGCGAGACGTTTTCGCGATTGTAGGTCTCATAGTAGAAGTGCCCGAGTGGAGGGCGCTTACCACAGAACGGATAGTCCTTCGGGCAGAGGAGCTCGGCCGTCTCGGGGTCCTTGACAATCGTGCGGATCTTGTTCCTTATGAACTCCGAAATCACGTCGTTGGTGCGCTCGTCAGTGAAGACGTCATCGAAGGTCTCGAAGACGAAGTGGAATCCGCCGATCTCCCAGCCTCGGTCAAGGATCAGCTGCATCTCCTCCGGCGTGACGTCCTCGAACGTGCGGCCGGCGAGAGCTAGATCGAACCCGAAAACCTGATCTCTTGCCTGCTCCCAGATGCTCGGATAGCGACTACGGATACTTTCCTGTTCAGCAGGATGGAGAGGAGCATTACGAGCCGGGACGACATAGTTTGGCGTGCGCTGGAACACCGTGACTTCTGACGCGATGTGCGCGATCGTGGGGATAAGCTGAACCCCAGTGGCACCGGTCCCGATGACTGCGACGCGCTTACCTGTCAGATCAGGGTCTTCCTCCGGCCACCGGGCAGTCATATACCACTCCCCACGGAAGTCGTCCACGCCCTTGAAGTCAGGCTTGTATGCAGCCGAAAGTGGCCCCGTCGCGCTCACCACGTAGCGTGCGGTGACCGTCTCGCCGGTGTTCGTTGTGACAACCCAGACGTTCCGCGTCTCATCGAAAACAGCCGACTCGACTCGGGTGTTCAACGTGATCTGGTCGCGGAAACCGAACTTGTCTGCGACATGCTTGAGGTAAGCGTGAATTTCCCGCTGGGGGGTGTAGCGCTCGTTCCAGGTCCATTCATTCTGCAGGTCCTCTGAAAACGAGTACGCGTAGATCCACGACTGACTGTCGGTCCTTGCACCGGGATACCTGTTCCAGTGCCACACACCGCCGATCTCGGGCGCCTCGTCGAAGCACCTTGCAGAGATTCCGCGCTGCCGCAGATCGTAAAGCTGCCGCAGGCCGGCGAACCCGGCGCCGATTACAACTGCCTCCACGTCGACGGTCGAGCTCTCGCTAGCCATACGCGCGCCTTCGACAACGGCCATGGTGTGTCCTTTCCACGCATCAAAAGAAGTCCCCAACCCCACCTCCGTTAGGCAGTGCCTCGGCGTGAAGCAGGCTGTGGCTGTCCAGGAAGGAAGCAAGAGGGGCTTAGCAGTGTTCGCATATACGACCTTTGATGCCGTGTTTGCGAACAAACGTAGATTACGACGTGTCGTGCGTCACGTCAACTGTCGCTCTGTAGCGAGCTCCCCTGCCCGCAAGCTTCAGAGAAGCCCCAGGGCCCTGCGGTCGACCGACTGGCCCGCGGGGCGCGCAATGCCGAAGTGCTGCCCATCAGACCGCCGACACACCCCCTTTATTTCGCTAGCAAAGCCGGACTCGAGCCCAGCCCGTGCGATCCGTGAATACCCTGCGACGGATCCACACGGTCATCATCGATGTCGACGGCCACGAGCTCACCGCCCGCACTCCGCTGGACGACGACGCCCGTGCCATGACAAGCGCCATCTCAGCGGGGCACTAAGGAGGTCCAACTCAGAACGGTGACCCCTGAGACCGTCTTGACGCCTTCAAGGGCGACTAGTACGAACACCTCGCCGTCGAAGCCCGACTGGACGAGTGCGAATCAGCCACCACGCAGGTGTACGCACTGCGCGAGTGAGCGCCGGAGCGTCGAGCTCAGCCTGGCCTACCCCAGCTCGATCGCACCTGAGTGGTAGCGCGCGGCGGCGCCACCTACGTCTGACGCTGGAGTGCGCGATAAAGCGTGGAGCGACCCACCCCAAGATCACGGGCGATTGCCGACGGCCCCTCCCCCGCCTCGATGCGGACGCGAGCCTTATCGACCTGTTCAGCCGTCAGGACGCGTTTGCGGCCTTTGTACTTACCCTTGGCCTTGGCGATGGCGATGCCCTCGGCCTGGCGTTCACGGATGATGGCCCGCTCGAACTCGGCGAACGCACCGAGCAGCGAGAGCATCAGGTCTGCTCGAGGATCCTGGGCGCCGGCGGCGTAGGTGGCCCGCTCGTGGATGAACTCCACACTGGCGCCCTTCGCGGTGATCTCGCCAACGATCTGCTTGAGATCAACCAGAGAACGAGCAAGACGGTCCATCGACGCAACAACCAGCTCGTCACCATCTCGCAGGTAGCCGATGCACTCTTCGAGCTTCACGCGATCGGCACGCGAACGAGCGGACTGTTTCTCGACGTAGACCCGGTCGCACTCCCCCACCGCCTCGAGCTGACGCGCCTCGTTCTGATCGGCCGCCGACACCCGCACGTACGCCACTCGCTGCCCACGAGGACGCGAGGCCCGGCGAGCTGGCTTCGGATTCGTCTTCGGCTTTCGCTTCGGGTTCTGCTCGATGATGTTCTCCGAGTCCGTCGACTCCACCCGAAAGTTCCAACCCAACTCGTCCCGACGACGGAACCGAGTTCGCTCCTTCCCGCGGCTGACGATGAGCACCTCCTCGCCACCATCACCCGAACGGTTCAGCAAAGTGCCGATTCGATCAGCCATCAGAAGACCCTTTCGCCCGGAATCTGTATCAATAGATCTTAGACCCGACGGGAAGGCGTTTCATAAATGCCGGACCATACCCTGTGACACAGCAGCGACGATTGGCGGCATATCGTCCCGCACGGGTGTACTTCACCGGAAATTGTGCGACGCAAGACACCGGCCAGGCCCGCACTCACCAGCTGATGCGCTCCGGACGGGCGTCGGCGAGGATCTCCGCGCGGTCGTCGGCCAGCAGGAAACCCTCCGCGATGAGCCTGTCGGCGGCCTCCTCGTAGGCCCTCAGGTACTCGTCGCGGCCCGACCACCGCTGGCGTATCTGCTCCTCGGCCACCTCCTCCGTGCGGCCGAGGAGCATGCAGAACGGCACGGACTGCGGGTACGGGGAGTCGACCAGCTTCTCGACCGGCGGCTCGACGGCCGGGCTCCGCACGCCACCCCGGCCGATGCCCAGATCGCGGGGGACCACCTCGTCGTCGTCGAGCTCGACCGGCGGCGCGCCAGGCGGCCTGGCCCCGCCGGCCACCCACGACACCAGGTGACGCAACGCGGCCCGCACCACGAACACCTGCTGGCCACTGTTGATCGCGCCGCCGCAGTCGACCAGGCCCGCCTGCTCGCCCGACTGGTGGGCGTCCGCGTGCGCCTGGCCCGCGATCTCCCAGGTGACGATGGCGTCCGAGTCGGGCTGAGTCGAGCAACCCTCCCAGGTCACCCTCGACCTGGACCACGAACACGGGGGGTCGACGTCGTCGCGCAGCAGCATGGTCGGCGCCGAGACGGCCGAGGCGGCGCGTTCGCCCGCAACGTGGCCGTCGACCAGCTCGGCAGCGCGGTGAGCTTCAACCACGTGCTGCGCACGGTCGGTGGTGCGGTCGGCGCGGCCCTGTCGGCCGCCGTCCTCGCCGCGCACCCTTCCGACTCCGCGTACTCGACCGACGAGGGCATCACCATGGCGTTCGGGGTGGGTGTGATCTGCTGCGCGACGGTGATGCTCGCGTTGGTGCTCCACGCCGCCACGGGTCGACGACGACGAGCTCACCGGTAGCCCCGGCGTCCCGCATCTGGCGCGCAACAGCCCTCAGGCGACGCCGTACCGGGGAAGGAACCTCTGGTTCGTCACCGTGGCTCGAACGGCCATGCTCACTTCTTCTGCCGTCTGCTGCCGCCGTGCCAGTCCTCCTGCGGGCCGACCGTGTCTGCGTCGACTCCGAACGCGGCGAGCTGCGGCTTCTCGCGAAGGCTGCGCTTGAGCTCGGCGAAACCCGGGAAGCGGGCGAGCCCCACCACGTGATCCCAGAGCTCGGCCGCCGAATCCTCGTGTGGCAGCCGGCTGATCACGGGCCCGAAGAAGGCGACGCCGGTCGGCGGCTCGAAGTGGATGATGGGCGTACCCACGTCCTTGCCCGTCAGCGAGAGCGCCTCGTCGGTCTCCCGGCGGATCTCGGCGTCCCACGACTCGTCGTCGACGGCGTCCGCCAGCTCGATCGGCAAACCAGCGTCGGCGAGGACCAGCCTGGCGAACTCGGCCGTCCCGCGCCGCTCACGCACCTCGTCTTTACTGTGGTCGTCGCCGGCGTCCGGAGCGGTGTCGAAGATGCGCGCCCCGAAGGCGGCGTACAACGGCGCCATCGCTTCCCGGCCATGCTCGGCTCGCGCACGAGCCGCCACTCTCAGGAGCCGCAGCCCAGCGGTGTGGCCGGCCTCGTACTCAGGGGGGAAGTGCGCGTCGTAGTCGACCTGGGCGTTGATCAGGCGCAACGAGATGAATCGCCAGTCGACGGTGAAGTCACGCTGCGCCTGCACCTGGCGCACCCACTTGCTGGTCATCCAGGCGAAGGGGCAGACCGGGTCGAAGTAGAAGTTGATGTCGGCGTCCATGCGCCCACCCTAGCCAGGTGCTCTGGCCACTCAGGTCGAGTACGCGGGTGACGGGTGAGACGCCTTCCCTGCGGCGTGCCCACGGTGAGAATTGAAGCCCTGCAGGCGCTTCACATCCAGTTGACGCCGTCGCGTTCGTGTTCGCGGACCCGGTACTCGATCATCTCGGTGAGTAGTGGGCGGGGTGGCGTGGTGTCGTATGGCAGTGCGATCGTGCCTTTGCCGGTGCGGTAACGGGTGAGCTCGGCCTCGAATGCGGCTCGGGTGGTTGGCGTGAAGGCGAAGTTGGCATGGGCCTTGTGTCCGCTGAACATGAACAGAATGACGCCGTCGGCATGGACGTACGCCGGGTGGCCCCACTTGATCTGCTCGACTGCGTCGGGAGCGGCGTCTCGACAAATGGTGCGGAGTTCGTTGAGAAGGGCACGGCCGAGCGGTGGTGCTGTGCTGATGTACTCGTCGATGGTCGCTGGTTTCGACATCGTCTCCAACTCGATCCTGTTACCTGGCTCCGCTGATTGTGGGGTCGCTACTCGCCGGGGGGTGGGTGCCGGGCGTCGACGTCTCGAGACACAGAACCTGCCGAAGCACTCACCAGCTGATGCGCTCCGGGCGGGCGTCGGCGAGGATCTCCGCGCGGTCGTCGGCCAGCAGGAAGCCCTCCGCGATGAGCCGGTCGGTGGCCTCCTCATAGGCGCGCAGGTACTCGTCCCGGCCCGACCACCGCTGACGCAACTGCTCCTCGGCCACCTCCTCCGTGCGTCCGAGGAGCATGCAGAAGGGCGCAGATTGCAGGTACGGGGCCCCGACCAACTTCTCGACAGGGGCCTCTACAGCTGGAGTGCGTACGCCACCGCGGCCGATGCCCAGATCGCCGGCGATCACCTCGTCGTCGTCGAGTTCGACCGGCGGCGCGCCAGGCGGCCTGGCCCCACCGGCCACCCACGACACCAGGTGACGCAGCGCGGCCCGCACGACGAACACCTGCTGGCCACTGTTGATGGCACCACCGCAGTCGACCAGGCCCGCCAGCTCTCCCAACTGGTAGGCGTCCGCGTGCGCCTGGCCGGCGATCTCCCAGGTCACCACGTTGTCAGAGTCCGGCTGGCGCGAGCGCGCCGAGTCGAGCAGGCCGCCCAGGTCGCCCTCGGCCTGGACGACGAACACAGGGGTGTCGAGGTCGTCGCGCAGGAGAATCGTGGACGAGCGGACGGCGGTGGCGATGCCGGCCGCGCGGCCACGGTCGTCGAACGGCAGTGCCCCGCCGCCTCGACTGTGCAGCAGGAACCCGTCGAACACGCCGACCAACGGGTGCACGCCGTCGATGTAGGAGGTCAGGGCGATCGCCGACTGCGACTCCCCGATAGCGATCACCGTCTCCGGCGCCAACCCTGCCAGTGGGCCGTCGTCGCGGCCGTCGCGGCAGATCCGGCCCACCTGCGTGACGATGTCGTAGGAATACGCGTCACCCGGGTGGTGGAGGTCGCCGTAGCGCTCCCGGCGTTGCGCACGCAGGCCCGTGGTCTGCCCGCCCATCCCCACGGCCGCGTCACCGCCCTCGACGCCGATGAACTGCGCCGACACCCCGACCCACGCGTGGCCGGCCCGGATGATCTCGTCGGCGAGGTAGGTGTACTCCGGTGCCGCGTCCTGGCCGCCGCTGACGTTGAGCCACTCCACCAGCACCACCCCGCTGAACCGCTCGGCATCGGGCCGGCGGACGAGCACGCGGGTGGCGAACGGCGCCGAGTCGGCCTGAGCCAGCTGGATTCGCCCGTCGGTGGGCACTTCGCCGACCGCGTAGGACGCCGCCTCGCCGGACGCGGCCCACTCCGACTCCGTGTACCCCGCTTCCGCGAGGTCCGGGCCCGGGCGGGCGGCCATGGGCGGGGCGATCCGGCCTTCGGTGAGTTCGGTGAACGTCGGGGTCACGACTGGCTGCATGGGTCCGATTCTCCCCCGCCGGCCGCCGTCGCCGGATCCCTTTCGTCCACAGCCGCAGCCGGACCACTGTCGACCTACACGGGCGGGTCACTCTCCGGCGGCGTCGGCCTCAGCGGTGGTGAACGTGGGCACCTCGGTGGCCGTCGTCGAGCTCGGCGTCGTGACGCTGGAGCGCGTGGTGTTCGGGGTGCTCGTCGCCGGGGTCGTCGAGTCCTCGTCCTGGGTCGCGGTCCGCGAACTCGTCCGGTTCGGTGAGGTCGCGACCGGGGGCGAGGTCGTCACGGTCGACGAGCCGGAGGGCGTCGACGGCGGGGCGCCCCGCCGGTCGCGCGACCCGCAATCACCCAGGTGCTTCTGCGCCATCCACGCCGGGGCCCCCCGGGCGATCGCGTCGGCCGGACAGGTCCCCAGGTAGATCGACACGTCGCCGACCCTGCGCCACCTGCCCCCCGAGTATGCCACCCAGTAGGGGTCGCCCGACACCGCGCTGGCCATGATCGCCCACCCGGAGCCGCAGTCGATGATCTGCGCGCCGCTGTTCGGGTAGAGCAGGTCGGAGTTGATCACCCCGGCGTCGCACTCCGGCCCCGACACCTCGAGCACTCCGGTGACCTCCGGGGCGGAGGCCGGCGGGACGAGCCGCGATATCCGGGGCGACGAGGGTGAGGTCACGGGAGCGGACGTCGTCGCGTCACCGGCCACCCGGTCCGGGCCCTTGCCGCCGGGCCGGACGAGCGCCGTCACACCGACCGCCACCACGAGCACTGTGACGAGGGCGGCGAGAACCACAACCAGTGTTCTCGAGGTGACGGGCTGGGGCAGTCCGGTCATCGCGCGTCTCCCGCCCGCTCGGAGGCCACACCGATTGTGAGGTCCCCCTTACTATATTCAGGGTCGCCATGAGGGTCAACGACCCTGACCCGCCCATGACGAACTCTCCAGATCCCCTGCCGGCCGCACCCGGGTAGTGGGCGGGCAGCATGTCTCAGCCACGCGATCACCGAGTAGGGAATGAGGCTAGCGGAGGGCGGCGGGAGCGGGCCGACGCGAGCTCCCACTCATGCCGCCTGCCATCGGAGTTATCAGAGGCGGAAGCCCGGTGGCAGTGGGACCGGGGTCGCATCGCCGGCACCGGCGAGTGGATTCCACACGTAGACAGTCGAGTTGTAGGTGGCGGCCGCATTCGGCTGCCCGGGCGCCGGCTCCTGCTGAATGCGAAGCTCGACGTGGAAGTTGCTGTGCTGGCCCAGGAGGACTCGCGGAGTCTCACCCGGCTGGGTGGCGACGCGCTCACCGCGATGGAACAGCACGACTCTGGTAGGCGAGGACCCGGTCCCCCCAGCCGTCTCGAGGAAGAGAAAACCGAGCTCGCCGCACAGGTTGGCGTGCGCGCCGACGATCCAGCCGACGCCTGGGAACGGACCCGGCGTCTCGGATGCGATCCGTTGGACGTCGACCGAGCAGTTCGCCGGAGGCGGCATGAGTGAATCGGTATTGACCGCCGCCGCTGTGGGCGCTGCGGCGACGGCGACGCCAGCGGCGGCCACGGCCGCGGCGACAGTTCTCGTGAATCCGGTCATGGGAGCCTCCTACCGCGCTGACGCCAAGGAAAGGTGACGTCGATCACATGCTAGAAGGGGTCAGCAACCGGGTCAACGGTCTTTCCGGTCTCCCCCGCAGCCACCCAACCGCTGAGCAATCCGGCCGCCACGACTGCCGCAGAAGAGAAAGGCTCGCGATTCATACACCGCTCATCGGCAGGTTCCGCACCCTGTGCCCGGCGCCCACATGGGCGGGGACGGGCGTTCCTCGTCGTCGTCGCCGTCCGGCTCGGTACGGTGAGCCCACGGCGCGCGCCGACCCCGGTGGCGACGCCCTACCCGCCCGACAGGAGGTCCCGTGACCAGCCAGGACATCGCCACCCACGTTCTCGACGAGGCGGTCGCGCTGGAGCCGATCGGCGAGAACCTCTTCCGCGGCCGCACGCACGAGGCGTATGCCAACATGATCGGTCCGTTCGGCGGCACCACGGCGGCCACCATGCTCAACGCCGTCCTGCAGCACCCCGGCCGCCACGGCGACCCGCTCGCGCTGACCCTCAACTACGCCGGGCCGGTCGCGGACGGCGAGTTCGTCATCGAGGCCCGCCCCGCCCGCACCAACCGCTCCAACCAGCACTGGTGGATCGAGATGCGCCAGGGCGACGAGGTGGTCACCACCGCCACCGCCCTCACCGGACTGCGGCGCGAGACGTGGTCGGAGACCGAGGCCGCACCGCCCGTCGTCCCCGCGCCCGAGGACCTCAGCCCCACGGGCGCCGATCGCGGCGTGCGGTGGGTGGACAACTACGACATGCGGTTCGTCACCGGTGGGTGGGACGACGTGGCCTCGGGCGAGGAGAACCCGGAGTCGACGACGACGATGTGGATCCGCGACGTGCCGACCCGCGATCTCGACCATGTCGCGCTGACGTCGATGTGTGATTCGTTCTTCCCCCGCGCCTTTCTCCGGCTCGGTCGGCCGGTCCCGGCAGGCACCGTGACGCTGACGATCCACTTCCTGGCCACCGCCGACGAGATCGCCGCGCAGGGCACGGACTTCCTGCTCGGCAGCGTGCACTCGCACCGGTTCCACGGCAACTACCACGACGAGGCCGCGCGCTTGTGGAGCCGCGACGGCAGGCTGCTGGCCACCGGAACGCAGCTTATGTATTTCAAGGGCTGAGGTATTTCAAGAGCTAGGAGGGCCCATGTCGGCGACCCGCAACCACACCACGCACGAGGTCCTCAACCAGGCGCCACCCCGGGTGGACGTGGACGAGTACGCCCTCAATCCGGCGCTGCAGGAGGCCGTGGCGGTCTTCTCGCCGCACGCGCGGGTCGAGGCGTTCCATGAGATCGGTCGGCACGTGGGCACCGAGCAGTACCAGCACGACGCCGAGCTCGCCAACACGTATCCGCCGGTCCACCGCGCCCACGACCGGTGGGGCAACCGGGTCGACGAGATCGAGTTCCACCCCGCCTATCACCGGATCATGGAGTACTCGGTGTCCCGCGGTCTGCACACCTCGGCGTGGGCCGACCCGGGGCCGGGGGCGAACGTCGAGCGGGCGGTGGGGTTCATGCTGGTCTCGCAGGTCGAGGCCGGTCACGGCTGCCCGCTGTCCATGACGCACGCGGTGGTCCCGTCGCTGCGGCTGAGCCCCGACCTGGCCGCCGAGTGGGAGCCGGCGCTGCTGTCGACGGTGTACGACCCCGAACTGCGCGACCCCGCCACCAAGTCGGGAGTGCTGTTCGGGATGGCCATGACAGAGAAGCAGGGCGGCTCGGACGTCCGCGCCAACACCACCACCGCCGAGCCTGTCGGTGACGGTGACTGCTACGTCCTGCGTGGACACAAGTGGTTCTGCTCGGCGCCACAGTCGGACGCGTTCCTCGTGCTGGCGCAGGCACCGGCCGGTCTGAGCTGCTTCCTCGTCCCGCGCGTCCTGCCCGGCGGCGAGCGCAACCCGTTCCTCGTGCAGCGCCTCAAGGACAAGCTGGGCAACAAGTCCAACGCGTCCTCGGAGGTGGAGTTCGACGGCACCCTCGGCTGGATGGTCGGCGAGCCCGGCCGCGGCGTGCGCACGATCATCGAGATGGTCGGCCGCACCCGCCTGGACTGCGTGCTCGGCGCGGCGGCGGGCATGCGCCAGGGCGTCGCGGAGGCGGCCTGGCACGCCCGGCACCGGACCGCGTTCGGCGCGACCCTGGTGGACCAGCCCGCGATGGCCGCGGTCCTGGCGGACCTGCAGCTCGAGGCGGAGGCCACGACGTGGACCGCTCTGCGCCTGGCGTCGGCGTACGACGACGAGGAGTTCGCCCCCTACCGCCGGCTGGCCACCGCGGTCGCCAAGTACTGGATCTGTAAGCGTGGGCCGAACCACGCCTACGAGTCGCTGGAATGCCTGGGCGGCAACGGGTACACCGAGGCGTTCCCGCTCGCGCGCCGCTACCGGGAGCAGCCGGTCCTGGCCGTGTGGGAGGGCTCGGGCAACGTCATCGCGCTGGACGTACTGCGCGCGATGGCCCGCGAGCCGGAGTCCGTGGCCGCGTTCGACGCCGAACTGGCCGCGCAGCTTGGCGGCCACGAGCTGTACGACCGGCACGTCGAGCGGGTGCGCGCGCTCATCGGCCGCGCCGCCGCCGACCCGGGCGCGGCGCCGGCGATCGCCCGTCGGCTGGTCGAGGCGATGGCGCTGGCCCAGCAGGGCGCGGTGCTGCTCGCCCACGCGCCGGCGGCGGTCGCGGAGGCGTTCTGCCTGGCCCGGCTCGGCGACGACCGCTCGGCCGAGTACGGCGCCCTGCCCGACGGCGTGGACGTCGACGCGCTGGTCGCACGGGCCTGAGGCCCGGGAGTCGCGCGCAGGGTGACGGGCGGGGCGGCGGGCGGGGTGGCAGGCGGGGCGATGAGGGAAACGACACCGCCGGTTTCGGTAATCGCGTGACAACTAGTGACGGCTGTCACACACTGGGGTCACCCGACAACGAGGTGCCTGATGTCCATTCCTGGTGATCCGCGGGAGAGGGTCTACCGACCCGGCCCGGCCCCACTGCGCTCCAAGCTGCCGGTCCTCGGCGGCACGCTCGAGTACGTCCACAGTCCCCTGGCAACCATGGCCCGCCGCTATCGCGATCACGGCCCCGTCTCCGACCTGAGCTTCCTCGGGGCCACGTGGACCGCTCTGATCGGCCCCGACGCCTGCCAGGCCGCGTTGCAGAACGCGGACAAGGCGTTCGCCAGCGGCCCCGGCTGGGGATACCTGGTGGGGCCGTTCTTCAACCGCGGGCTGATGCTCCTCGACTTCGAGGAGCATCACCACTACCGCCACATCATGCAGGAGGCGTTCACCCGTCCCCGGCTCGAGGGCTACACCCGCAGGCTCGCCCCACTGGTCGACGAGGGCATCGCCGCCTGGCCACCGGACCGGGCGTTCCAGATCTACCCCGCGCTCAAGACGCACACCCTCGACCTGGCGACCGAGGTGTTCATGGGTGGCGCCGAATACGCCGCGCCCGGCGAGTTGGAGCAGGTCAACAAGGCGTTCGTCGACTGCGTCCAGGCCGCGAACGGTTATGTCCGTTCCACTGCCGTGCCGTTCACCAAGTGGGGCCGTGCGGCCCGGGGGCGCCGGCTGCTCGAGGAGTTCCTGCGCCGCCACCTGCCGGCCCGACGCGCGAACCCCGGCGAGGACCTGTTCTCCGCCCTGTGCCAGGTGGCCGACGCCTCCGGCGGGATCGACGACGACGACATCATCAACCAGATGATCTTCCTGCTCATGGCCGCGCACGACACCACCACCAGCACGGTCACCTCGATGGTCTACGAGCTCGGCCGCGACGTCCAGTGGCAGGAGCGGCTCCGCCGCCAGTGCCAGGATCTGGGTCCGAACCCCACCCTGGCCGAGCTGGAGGAGCTGCCCGATCTGGCACTGGTGATGAAGGAGTCGCTGCGCCTGCACCCGCCGGTGCCGGTGATGGCGCGCAAGACGGTCAAGGACACCGAGATCCTGGGCGTGGAGATCCCGGCCGGCCGACTCACCTCGATCATGCCGCTGTACTCGCACCACATGCCCGAGTACTGGACGGACCCGGAGATCTTCGATCCCGAGCGGTTCTCCGAGGAACGGCGGGAGGACAAGTCGCACCGCTTCGCCTGGGAGCCGTTCGGCGGCGGGGTGCACAAGTGCCTCGGCATGATCTTCGCCAACCTCGAATCGAAGCTGGTGCTCAGCGCACTGCTACGCCACTTCGAGTGGTCGGTCCCGCTGGACTACGTGCCGCCCATGAAGAACGACTCGCTGCCCTACCCGGCGGACGGACTGCCCGTCTCGCTGCGGCCGCTCGCCCGCGTCGCCGCGGGCTGACCCCGCCGCGCACGATCCATCGACAAGACAGTTCCGCACACCCGCCTCTCGGTGGATGTGTGCGGAACTGTCTTCTCGTCGGGGTCGGGGGCGGGGCGGGTCGGGGCGGGTCAGCCCTCCAGGGCGTTGACCACGGTCAGGTCGCCCTCGGAATGCGAGACGCGGATGCGCTTCTTGTCGAGCTTGCCGACCGAGGTCTTGGGGATCTCGTCGACGAACGCGAACTTCTCCGGCACCTGCCACTTGGCCATCCGCTCGGCCAGGTGGGCCCGCAGCTCTTCGACGTCCGGGTCGGGGATGCCGTCCTTGATGACGACCGTGGCCAGCGGCCGCTCGTCCCACTTGGGATCGGGGATGCCGATCACCGCGGCCTCGGCGACGGCCGGGTGCTCGAGGAGGTAGTTCTCCACCTCGACCGACGAGATCCACTCGCCGCCGGACTTGATGATGTCCTTGGCCCGGTCGGTGAGCTGCAGGAACGCCTCGGACTTGATGTAGCCGACGTCACCGGTGCGCAGCCAGCCGTCGTCGAACTGGTCCGAGTTCTCCACCTTGTAGTAGCTCCCGGTGATCCAGGGGCCGCGGACCTGCAGCTCACCGACGGACTCGCCGTCCCAGGGCAGCGAGGTGCCGGCGTCGTCGACGATCCTGGCCTTGACGCCCGCGAGCAGCCGGCCCTGGGTGAGGCGCAGTGCGAACTGCTGGTCCTCGGGCAGGGACGCCTTCGGCCGGGACAGCGTCCCGATGGGCGAGGTCTCGGTCATGCCCCACGCGTGGGTGATGTTGATCCCGTACTTGTCACGGAACTTGCGGATGAGCTCGGGCGGGCAGGAGCTGCCGCCCACCACGACGGAGCGGAAGCTCGACATGTCGATGGGATGGTCGACCGAGTAGGCGTCGACGGCCTGCCAGATGGTCGGCACGGCGGCGGCGAGGGTCGGCTTCTCGCTGGCGATCATCGCGGCCAGCGGCTCGGGCTGCAGGAACCGCTCCGGCATGAGCAGCGAGGCACCCACCATGAACGCGGCGTACGGGAGCCCCCACGACATCGCGTGGAACATGGGCACGATCGCCAGCACGTTGTCGTCGAGCGAGATGTTCATGCCGTCGGACATGCACACCTGCATCGAGTGCAGGTAGATCGAGCGGTGCGAGTAGACGACGCCCTTCGGGTCGCCGGTGGTGCCCGAGGTGTAGCACATGGCGGCGCCGTCGTTCTCGTCCACCTCGGGCCACTCGAACTCCGTGGGCTGCGCGGCGAGCAGCGCCTCGTAGTCGTGCACCTGGATACCCTCGGGGGCCTCGAGGCCCGCGGCGCCGCCGCCGGTGACGATCACGTGCTCGACGGTCGAGAACCGCGGCAGGAGCGGCTGGAGCAGCGGGATCAGGCTCGGGTCGACGATCACGACCTTGTCCTCGGCGTGGTTGGCCACGAACTCGAGCTGGTCCGGGAACAGCCGGATGTTGAGCGGATGCAGCACGGCGCCCATCGACGGGATCGCCAGGTACGCCTCCATGTGCTCGGAGTTGTTCCACTGGAACGTGGCGACGCGCTGGTCGGCGTCGATCCCCAGGGAGCGCAGCGCGTGGGCCAGCTGCGCGGCGCGTCCACCCAGATCCCCGAAGGAGATCTTGCGCGGTCCCTGATCGGTCCAGGTGGTCACGACGGCGTCCTTGTGGACGGTCGCACCGAACTGCAGGATCGTGCTGATGTTCAGCTGCTCCGGCATCATCGTGCTGCGCATGAGGGGCTCCTTGGTCGAGGGGTGTCGCCTGTCACTCTGGGGTCGAGACTACCCGCCGCCGTGGGCGTTCCCGCCGCTTGTGGGTGTCTACCCGTCGAGGTCGTCGAACACCGCCTGAACGGTCCTCATCGCCGAGAGCGCCGCCGGTGCACCGCAATACCCCGACGCATGGATCACCGCCTCCGTGATCTCCTCCCGGGTCAGCCCGTTGGTCAGCCCGCCGCGCACGTGCCCGGCCAGCTCGGCATCGGCGCGCAGGGCGACGAGCATCCCGATGTTCAGCAGGCTGCGGTCCCGGCGGCCGAGCCCGGGCCGGTTCCAGATGTTGCCCCAGACGTTCTCGGTGACGACGTGCTGGATCGCCTCCGACGCCGTCCCGGCGGCCCGGTCCATGGCCCGGTCCACGAAGGCGTCGCTCATCACCTCACGCCTGGTCGCGAAACCCTGCTCGCGCAGATCCCCGGCCGAAGGCCCCTCGCCTGAACCGCTCGTCGTCGTCGTCATCTCTCGGGTCCCTCCACTGCGTCGGTCGATCGACCGACCGGCCGGTCGGTCGGTCGGTCTCCGCCCATCTTCCCCGCGGGTCACGACTAGGACTCGGCCGGGCCGGAAGCGGCCCACGAACCACGCCGCCGGAGCAGTCTGTGGGGACGTATCCGGATCGGGAAGGCGGCCCGCTCATGAGCTCACGGAAGTCCGGTCGGATCGCGCGTGCGGTCCTCGCCCTGGGGCTCGCGCCCGTCCTGGTGGCCACGGCCTGCTCGACCGACTCGGGAGGCGCGGATCAGGACGCGGCGCCCACCTCGTCGTCGTCGGCCCCCGCGCCCGACCCCGCGTCCCCGGATCCCGCCGCACGACCCGGCTCCCTCGGCGGTCCCCCGCTGCCCGTCCAGGACGCCGCGCCGTGCGCCCAGACCGGCGGCGGTACGCCGGTGGCACGCCCCGGCGAGGACGCCGGTCCCGCCGGTCCCATCGCGGACAACCCCGAGATCGCGACCGGGTACCGCACCGGGATGACCCCCGTGGCCACCGCGTCGTACTCGGTGTCCACCGCGCACCCCCTGTCCACCCTGGCCGCGTGCGAGGTACTCGCCGACGGGGGCACGGCCGCGGACGCGCTCGTCACCGCCCAGGCCGTGCTGGGGCTGGTCGAACCGCAGTCCTCCGGCCTCGGCGGCGGCGGGTTCCTGCTCTACTACGACCAGGGCACCCGGCAGCTCGAGACCTACGACGGCCGCGAGACGGCGCCCGCGGCCGCCACCGTCGACTACCTGCGCCACATCTCCCCCGAGGACACAGGCGAGCCGCAACCCGACGCCCGCCGCAGCGGACGGTCGATCGGCGTACCCGGCATCCTGCGGCTGCTCGAGTCCGCGCACGACGACCACGGCACCCGCGAGTGGCGGGAGTTGTTCGACCCGGCCGTGGTGCTGGCCGACGACGGGTTCGACATCAGCCCGCGTCTGGCCGCGTCCATCGCCGACGCCGCCGAGGACCTGGCCCGCGACCCCGACGCCGCCGCCTACTTCCTCGAGGGCGGCACCGGGAAACCCGCCGGGACTCGCCTGACGAACCCGGCCTACGCCAAAACCCTCGCAGCAGTGGCCAGCGAGGGCGCCGACGCGTTCTACACGGGCGCGATCGCCGAGGCGATCATCGAGCAGGTCACCACGCAACGCGAGGGCATCACGCCGGGCGCGATGACGCTCGACGACCTCGCCGGCTACCAGGCGACCACCCGCGACCCCGTGTGCAGCCCCTACCGGGACCACGCCGTGTGCGGCATGGGGCCGCCGTCCTCCGGCGGCACCGCGGTCGCAGCGACCATGACGATGCTGGCGGACAAGAACCTCGCCGCGTACCCACCGACCGGAGTCGACGACGACGGAGGCCTGCCCTCGCCGGAGGCGGTGCACCTGGTGACCGAGGCGGAAAGGCTCGCCTACGCCGACCGCGACGTCTACATCGCCGACCCACGCTTCGTCCCGCCGCCCCTCGGCTCGCCGCTGACCCTGCTGCGTCCCGGGTACCTGGCCGGGCGGGCCGAGCTCATCGACCCCGACCGCTCCATGGGCGAGGCCGAGCCCGGCGAGTTCGCCTTCGACGCCCGCGGCGTGTTCACCGGACCCGAGCACGGCACCAGCCACATCAGCATCATCGACGCCGAGGGCAACGCGGCCGCGCTGACCACCACCGTGGAGTCGGCGTTCGGTTCCTTCCAGATGGTGGAGGGATTCCTGCTCAACAACCAGCTCACCGACTTCGCGGCCGAGCCCCGCAACGAGGCCGGGGAGCTGCAGGCCAACCGTGTGCAGCCGGGCAAGCGGCCCCGCTCGTCCATGGCTCCCACGATGGTCTTCGACGGATCTCCTCTCGCCCGCGGCGACCTGCGCGCGGTGGTGGGCTCGCCCGGCGGATCGCGGATCATCCAGTTCGTGGTCAAGACGCTCGTCGGGATGCTCGACTGGGGCCTGGACCCACAGCAGGCGGTGGGCGCCCCGTCGTTCGGGGCGAGCAACTCCCCCGAGACGGCGGTGGGCGGGGAGCACCCGGCGGTGGCACGCGACCCGGCGGCGGTGACCGGGCGGCTCACCGAGCTCGGCCACGAGGTCTCCACGGACGACCAATCGTCCGGGCTCTCCGCGATCCTGCGGCAGTCCGACGGCACCCTCGTCGGCGGCGCCGACCCGCGGCGCGAGGGGGTCGTGCTGGGCGGGTGAGCTACCCTCGACAGGTCCGGTCCTGCACCGGACACCGTGGTACACGGCGGAAGTCGGTGTGAATCCGACGCTGTCCCGCAACTGTGATCCCGTCCCCCCGGACGGGCAAGCCAGGTCGGCCGATACCGCGGCGCCGTACGAACTGACCTCGGACGAAGGACGGTTGCGTGCCGCGACGTCCTCGTCGCAGCCGAGCTGCTTTCGTCCTCCGTCTCCCGGAGGATGTCATGCACCACCCATACCGGCGGCCCCGCCGACCCCGCTCACTCCTGCTCGCGGCCCCCCTGGCCGCCGTCACCCTGCTCGTCTCGGCGTGCAGCGGGACCGGCGGCGACGAGCCGGCGTCGGCCGATCAGACCACCGCCGCGGCCGACGATCCGCAGGCGATCGTGTCGCTGGCCCCGGTCACCACCGAGATGCTCTACGCCGTCGGCGCCGGGGACCGGGTCGTGGCGGTCGACGAGCGCTCCGATTTCCCCGCCGGCGCCCCGGTCACCGACCTGTCCGGTTACACGCCCAACCTCGAGGCGATCCTGGGGTACGCACCGGACCTGGTGGTGCTCACCGACGACAACGGCGACATCGTGGCCGGGCTGGAACGCTCCGGCGTCGAGGTGCTCCAGCTGCCGGCCGCGCAGACCCTCGACGACACCTACGCGCAGCTCGAACAGGTCGGCGCCGCCACCGGGCACATCGGCGAGGCCGCGGAGCTGGTGTCACGGATGCAGGTCGAGATCGACGAGATCGTCGCCTCCGTGCCGGAGCGCGAGACCCCGCTGACGTACTTCCACGAGCTCGACGACACCTACTACACGGTCACCGACGCCACCTACGTCGGCGAGGTGTACTCCCTGCTGGGCCTGACCTCGGTCGCCACCGGTGACGACCCGTACCCCCAGCTGTCGGAGGAGCTCATCCTCGAGGCCGACCCCGACCTGGTGTTCCTCGCCGACGGCCAGTGCTGCGGCATCACCCCGGAGGTCGTCGCCGAGCGGCCGGGGTGGGACGGGTTGACGGCCGTACGCGAGGGACGCGTCCACGTGGTCGACGAGGACCTGTCCAGCCGGTGGGGCCCGCGCATCGTGGACTTCATGCGCGAGGTCGCGGCGATCGTCTCGGCGGTGCCCGACGCCGCACCGGCCACGCCGGACACCGCGGGGGCGGCCGAGAGCCAGCCCACCTCATGACCCGCCCGTCGCCTCGCCACGCCCTGGTGCTCGGCGGGGCGACGCTGCTGCTGGGGGCCGCGGTCCTGCTGGGCACCCTCATCGGCCCGGCGGGGCTCACCCCGGGCGGCGTGGTGCTCGAGCTCGTCGGCCGATTGCCGCTGGTCGAGGTCGACTCCGGGTTCACCGAGCGGCAGCAGGTCATCCTGTGGGAGATCCGTATCCCGCGGGTGGTGCTGGGGGCGGTCGTCGGCGCGATGCTGGCGATCGCCGGGGCCACCTACCAGGGCGTCTTCCGCAACCCGCTCGCCGACCCGTACCTGCTGGGTGTGTCCAGCGGGGCGGGCCTGGGCGCGACCCTGGCGATCGTCGTGGGCGGTGCGATGGGATCGGCGATGGTGCCGCCCGCCGCGTTCGCCGGCGGCATGATCGCCGTACTGGCCACCTACACGCTGGGCCGCAGCGTCGGCGGCGGACGCAGCGAGGTCGTCATCATCCTCGCCGGCGTCGCGGTGGCCGCGTTCGCCAGCGCCGTCCAGACGTTCTTCATGCAGCGCCACGACGAGACCCTGCGCCAGGTGTACTCGTGGATGCTCGGCCGCCTCACGACCAGCGGTTGGTCCGACGTGCAGACGGTGCTGCCGTACGTGATCGTCTCGGTGGCGGTGATCGCCCTGTTCCGGCGCACCCTCGACGTCATGGCGGTCGGCGACACCGAGGCCGCGACGCTGGGGATCGCCCCGGCGCGCGTGCGGTTGGTCCTCATCAGCGTGGCCACGCTCGGCACCGCGGCGGTGGTGTCGGTGTCCGGTCTCATCGGGTTCGTGGGCATCGTCATCCCCCACGCGGTGCGCATGCTCATCGGGCCGGGTCACCGGCTGCTCCTGCCGGTATCGTTGCTGGTCGGGGCCACGTTCCTCATCCTCGCCGACGTCGTCGCCCGGACCGCGATGAGCCCGGCCGAGCTGCCCATCGGCGTGGTGACGGCGGCGATCGGCGCCCCGTTCTTCCTCCTGGTCCTGCGTCGCAGCCGGGGGCACATATGAGCGCCACACCGTCCGCAGGGTCCGCGGGGTCCGCAGGGTGCGCCGGGTCCGCGCCCGCCGCCCTGACCTGCCGTGACCTGCGGGTCACCCGCGACCGCACCGCCATCCTCCACGGCATCGACCTCACCGTGCCCGCCGGCTCCTGGGTGTCCCTCGTGGGCCCCAACGGGTCCGGCAAGACGACCCTGCTGTTCGCTCTCGCCGGTCTCATCCCGGCCACCGGTCGCATCGAGGTCGACGGGCTGACGCCGCGCCGGGCCGGACGCCGCCGGGTGGCGCGGACGGTCGCGATGATGCCGCAGCGCCCGGTCGTCCCCGAGGGGGTCACGGCACGCGAACTCATCGGGCTCGGTCGCACCCCCCACATCGCGCGCTTCGGCACCGAGTCCGCCCACGACCGCGAGGTGGTCGAGCAGGTCATCGACCGCCTGGGGCTGCACGCTCTGGCCTCGCGCATCGCCACGACCCTGTCCGGGGGCGAACTGCAGCGGGTGGTGCTGGGCCGCTCGCTCGCGCAGGAACCGCGGGTGCTGCTGCTCGACGAGCCGACGAGCGCGCTGGACATCGGCCACCAGCAGCAGGTCCTCGACCTGGTGGACTCCATGCGCCGCGAGACCGGGCTGACCGTGGTGGCGGCGATGCACGACCTCACCTCGGCCGCTCACTACGGGCAGCGGTTGGTGCTGCTCGACGGGGGCCGTGTGGTGGCCGACGGTCCGCCCGAGGAGGTCCTCACCGCCGAGCGGGTGGCGCAGGTCTACGACGCGCGCGTGGAGGTCCTCGACCGCCGCGACGGCCGCGCGGTGTTGCCGCTGCGCGAGGCCGGGCCGGGCTCAGGAACCGGGACCGGACCCGGGCCGGCACCGCGGGCGGGTGCCTGATGGAGGTCGTGCTGCTGGGCACCGGCGCCGCCGACGGCTGGCCCAACCCGTTCTGCCTGTGTTCCTCGTGCGACGGGGCACGCCGGCTCGGCGTGCTGCGCGGCCAGACCTCCGCGCTGGTCAACGACGAGGTGCTCATCGACTGCGGACCGGAGGCCCCCGGCTCGGCCGTGCGGCTCGGACGGTCTCTGGCGTCGGTCAGACATCTGCTCATCACGCACGCCCACGCCGACCATCTCGGCCCCCAGGCGCTGCTCTTCCGCTCGTGGGTCCCCGGTGCCGGTGAGCTGGAGGTGGTCGGACCCGCGGACGCGCTCGAGGCGTGTCGACCCTGGGTGGGCCCGGACGACCCGGTGCGCTTCGTCCCGGTCGCCGCCGGGGACCGGCTCTCGGTGGGCGCGTACGAGGTGCGCGTGCTCCCCGCCCGGCACCGCGTCTTCCGCGACGGGGACGCGGTCCTCTACGACGTGACCGGGCCCGACGGCACCCGCCTGCTGTGGGCGAGCGACACGGGGCCGTGGGACGAGGAGTGGTTCACCGCGGTGCGCGGGGCCCGCTTCGACGCGGTCTTCCTCGAGGAGACGCTGGGCGACCGCGAGGAGATCTCCCCCGCCCACCTGGGCCTGGCCCGGTTCGACGCGATGCTCCGGCGGCTCCGCGAGGTCGGGGCGGTCGATGAGCGGACCGACGTGGTGGCCGTCCATCTGGGCCACCACAACCCGCCGCCCGACCTCCTGGCCGGGCGGCTACGGGAGCACGGCGCGCGGGCGGGCGTCGACGGCGAGGTCGTCCGCTGCGGCCGCGGGACCACCTCCCGCTAGAGGAGCCGCCCGGCGCCGTCCCGGAGAAGGTCGAAGGCGACGTCCAGATAGGACCCCGGAGCGTCCGCCGGATCGTGCCCGCCGGCCTCCAGCGCGGTGCCGGAGGTACCGGACCCGGTCCCGCCCGATCGATGCCTGAGCACCGATGCCCCGGCGGCCAGGCTCAGGTCCACCATCACCCGCACCCGGAACGGGTTCAGCTGCGGTGCCCGGCCGCCGACGGCCTCGTACAGCGGTTCCAGGATCTGCTCGGCGACGCAGGCCCTCGCCTCGGCACTCAGCAGCAGCCCGATCTGCTCGCCCGCCACCAGCAGGTTCTGCGCGGCGTCGATGTCGTCCTCCGACCGCCCGTAGAGCTCACGGAACGCCGAGCGCAGGATGTCCAGTGGCGACAGGTCCGCCGGCGCCTGTTCCACCTGCCGCACCCATTCCGCGACCTGTTCGCGCAGGAAGTGCACGAACGCGTCCTCGCGGTGGGCGAAGTAGTTGTGGAACGTGCGGGTGGAGACCCCGGCGCGGCCCGCGATCGCCGAGACCGTCGCCCGCTCCGCCCCCTCGGCGACCAGCAGTTCGACTGCGGCCACCGCGAGGCGGGTGCGGGTGTCGGCCTTCTTCCGCTCGCGGAGGTTAGGCATTGGCGCGGGTCCCGGCGGGCTCGGCGTCCTCCTCGGCGGGGTCGGACCCCGAGTGCGCGGAACCGTCGGCCGTGGAGCCCATCGACTCGAGGGCCGAGCCCTCCACGTCCACGGACGGCAGGATGCGGTCCAGCCAGCCCGGGATCCTCCAGGCGCGCTCACCGAGCAGGAACATCACCGCGGGGATGATCGTCATGCGGACGATGAACGCGTCGAACAGCACCGCCACGGCCAGAGCGAAGCCCATCACCTTGATGAACTGCTCGTCGATCGTCATGAAGGCGGCAAAGACGCTGGTCATGATGAGCGCGGCGGCGGTGACGACGCGGGCGCCGTGCTTGAACCCGTTGGCCACGGCGTTCTGCGCGGTCTTGCCGTGGACCCAGCCCTCGCGCATGCGGGTGACGAGGAAGACCTGGTAGTCCATGGCGAGGCCGAACACGATGCCGATGAGGATGATCGGCAGGAAGCTGATGATCGGCTGCGGGTCGGAGATGAGGCCGCCCCAGCCCTCCTGCCACACCGCGACGGTCAGACCGAACGTGGCCGCGACCGACAGTCCGAAGCCCAGCGCCGCGATGAGCGGCACCCAGATCGACCGGAACACCAGCATCAGCAGGAGGAAGGCCAGCACCAGGACGATCCCGATGTAGGGCAGCAGCACCTCGGACAGTCGCTCCGAGATGTCTTCGTAGATCGGGGTGACGCCGGTGACCGCGTAGGTGCCGCCGGTCTCCTGCTCGAACTGACCGGCGCCCGCCCGGATGTCCTCGAGCACGGTGGCGGCGCGCTCGTCGGTCGCGCCGAACTCCGGGGTGATGAGCACCTGGGCCGCGTCGCCGGACTCGTTGGTCTCGATGATCTGCGCGTTCCGGACCCCGTCCACTGCCTGGATGTCGGCGACGGCGGAGGCCCAGGCCGCGGGACGCTCCTCCTCGGCGACGTCCATCGTGTCGACCAGGGCGACCATCGGGGCGTTGCGGCCGGGGCCGAACGCGTCCGAGGTGATGTCGTAGGCGATGCGGTTGGGGGTACCCGGGGCCATCGTGCCGTCGGACGGCATCGCCAGCCGCAGCTGGGCCGCGGGGATCGCGAGCACGCCGAGTAGCACGACGCAGGTGACGGCGTGCAGGACGGGACGCTTGCGCACGCGGCGGACCCAGGACAGGCCCATCGTCGGCTTCTCGTCCTCGGGGTCCGGAGCCTTGACCACGGGGATGCGGGCGCCGAACACCTTGGTGCCGACGGCGCCGAGCACGGCGGGCAGCAGCGTGATGGCCACGAACACGGCCACGGCCACCGTCGCGGCGGCGGACAGCGCCATGGCGGTGAGGAACGGGATGTTGATGATCGACAGGGCGGCGAGCGCGATGAGCACGGTGAGGCCCGCGAACACCACAGCGGAGCCGGCCTTGCCCACGGCGAGCCCGGCGAGGTGTGCACGATCCCGCACCGGGATCGTCTTGAGCTGCTGGGCGAGCTCGCGTGGCTCGAGGTCGTTGCCACCGATGTGCTTGACCAGCTCGGTGCGGAAGCGGGAGACGATGAACAGCGCGTAGTCGATACCGACGGCCAGACCGATCATGGAGGCCAGCGTCGGGGTGAAGTTGCTGATGGTGTCGGTGAACGAGGTGGCGGCGAAGATGCCGGCGATGCCGATGCCGACCCCGACGACGCCGACCAGCAGCGGCAGACCGGCGGCGATGAGCGAACCGAACGTGATGGTGAGGATGACGGCGGCCACGGCGATGCCGATGATCTCGCCGGTCGCGCTGATCTCGGAGGCCTGGAAGGCGTTGCCCGAGTAGGCGATGGTGAGCCCGTCCTCGTGCTCGGCGACGAGGTCGGCGAAGGCCTCACGGTCTGCCGTCTCCACGTTCATCGTGGTCTCGGCCGCGAACTGCAGCTGCAGGGTGCCGGTCGTCTCGTCCTCGCTCAGCGGGCTCAGCGCGGCGATGTCGGCGTCGATCTGCTCCTGCGGCGCGCCCTGGGCGGCCTTGGCCTCGGTCAGCTGCTGCGCCATGGCCTCGGCGGCGAGAACCGGGCTGACGATCTCCTCGGTGCCGGTGAGGAAGTCGAGTCCGCGGACGTCGGCCAGGAACGCGTCGACATCCTCTGTCACAGCCGGATCGGTGAGGGTGCTGCCCTCGGGGGCCTGGATGACCACGGTCCCGGTCGGGGCGTCGAGCTGGCTGGGCGAGCCGGGGAACCGCTCCTGGATCTTCTCCTGGGTCTCGATGGACTCGAGGCCCGGGATCGAGAAGCTGGAGGTGGTCTGCGTGGACAGCGCCGCAGCGGCCGTGCCCATGCCCACGATGATCAACAGCCAGGCGGCGATGAACCTCCATTTGTGCAGGTAGGCCGACCGGCCGATCCGGTAGAGAAATGACGCCATGCGCTGGCTCCTCGGGCGTAGGTGCGACTCGCGAACCCTGGCAGTTTTGCACGGCCACTGCACGATTGCACAGCTGGTGCAACGTGAAGTGACGGACGACACCTCGGCCTGAGGAGTCCGCATACCCCCCAGGGTGTCTTGCGCATACCCCAGGGGGTATGTATCGTCGTGGCACACCCCGACACCGGGAACCCGATCGACAAGGAGAGCAGCATGCTTCTCGAGCGCATCTACGACGAGGACCTCGCCCAGGCCGGTTACTTCATCGGCTGCCAGGCCAAGAACGAGGCGATGGTGGTGGACGCCCGCCGCGATGTCCGCGAGTACCTGGATCTGGCCGCGCGCCACGGCATGACGATCACCGCCGTCACCGAGACCCATATCCACGCCGACTACCTGTCCGGCACCCGCGAGCTCGCGGAGGCCACCGGGGCGACCATCTACGTCTCCGGCGAGGGCGGCGACGACTGGCAGTACGGGTTCTCCGCCGAGCGCCTCCACCACGGTGACCAGCTGAAGTTGGGCAACATCACCGTCGAGGCCGTGCACACCCCGGGCCACACCCCGGAACACCTGTCGTTCCTCATCACCGACGGCGCCTTCGCGGACAGCCCCGGGTACATGCTGACCGGCGACTTCGTCTTCTCCGGCGACCTCGGCCGACCGGACCTGCTCGACGAGGCCGCGGGCGGAGTCGATACCCGCTTCGAGGGCGCCAAGCAGATCTTCCGCAGCCTGAAGGACTCCTTCGTCACCCTGCCGGACCACGTCCAGGTCTTCCCCGGCCACGGTTCGGGCAGCGCCTGCGGCAAGGCGCTGGGCGCACTGCCGTCGACCAGCGTCGGCTACGAGCGTCGCTACGCATGGTGGGCGGGGTACGTGAACGACGACGACGAGCAGGGCTTCATCGACGAGATGCTCGACGGACAGCCGGACGCGCACGCCTACTTCGGCCGCATGAAGCGACAGAACAAGGAGGGCCCGGCGGTGCTGGGTGCACTGGCCCCGCTCCGCGAGTTCGGCACCACCGAACTGGCCGACTCCCTCGAGGCGAACGAGGTCGTCGTCGTCGACACCCGTGGCCAGGACGAGGTCCACGCCGGCACCGTCCCCGGGGCGCTCAACATCCCCGGCGTCGACAAGGCGGCGTCCTTCGGCGCCTGGGTCTACGACCCCGAGTCCGAGGACACGCCCCTGGTGGTCCTGGCCGAGGACGTCGAGATGGCCGAGGCGCTGCGCGATCACCTGCTGCGCGTCGGAATCGACACGGTCACCGGCTACACGACCAGCTTCGAGGGTCTGCCGATGACGACCCCCGAGATGATCGGGCCGGACGAGCTCTCCTCGTTCGACGCCGCGATGGTGCTGGACGTGCGCAACAAGACCGAGCACTCCGAGGGCCACATCCCGGGCTCCGAGCAGCTCGGCGGCGGCCGGGCGCTGTGGAATCTCGACCGGCTCCCGACCGACGGGCCGATCGTGACCTACTGCCAGAGCGGCGTCCGCAACTCGGTCGCGGCCAGCGCCCTGCGTCGCGCCGGCTACCGCGTGGTCGAGCTCGAGGGCAGCTACGCCGCCTGGTCCGAGCGCAACCTCGCGACCGTCTGACCCCACCCCTAGCCAAAGGACACCACTTCACCCATGCTTTCCACGCCCACGCACGCCCCGACCATCGCTCCCGCCGACCTGCGCGAGGCGATGACCAGCGACACCCCGCCCACCGTCATCGACGTGCGATCCGGCGCCGAGTTCTCCTCCGTGCACATCCGCGGCTCCTACAACGTGCCGCTACCCCTGCTCGCCGAGCACGGTGAGGAGTTCGCCTCCCGTCTGCCCGGCCAGGTTGTCCTCATCTGCCAGTCCGGCAACCGGGCCCGCCAGGCGAACGAGCGGCTCGAGTCCGTGGGCGTGAACCCCGACTCGGTGACCGTGCTCGACGGCGGCATCGCCGGCTACGAGGCCGCCGGCGGCGAGGTCATCCGCGGCAAGGGCACCTGGGCGATGGACCGGCAGGTCCGCATGGTCGCCGGGTCGCTCGTCCTGGCCGGCGTCACCGCGTCCAAGGTCGTCTCGCCCAAGTTCGCCTACCTCGCCGGCGCCATCGGGGCCGGGCTGACCTACTCCGCGGCGAGCAACTCCTGTGCCATGGCCGCGGGCCTGTCGAAGATGCCGTGGAACCGCTCCGCCGACGAGCCGGGCCTCGGCGCCGTCCTGGACTCGCTGCCCGCCCGCTCCTGACCGATCCCACCCCGGCGCCCCCGCCGGAGAAAGGCACCTGACATGGAGATCACCACGATCATCGTCGTGGCCCTGGCAGTCCTGGTCGGACTGTCACTGGGCCTGCTCGGCGGGGGCGGTTCCATCCTCGTCGTCCCACTGCTCACCTACATCGGCGGTCTCGACCCCAAGGAGGCCATCGCCACCTCGCTGTTCGTCGTCGGTGCGACGTCGCTGGTCAGCCTCCTCGGCCACGCCCGGAAGGGCAACGTCCAGTGGCGCACGGGACTGATCTTCGGCGCCGCCGGCATGGTGGGCGCGTTCCTCGGCGGACTGGCCGGCGGCTACATCCCCGGCACCATCCTCATGGTCGCCTTCGCGATCATGATGATCGCCACCGCCGGCGCGATGATCCGGGGTCGCAAGGCCCGCGACGGCGAGAGCAACACCCATCACCACCCGCTGTGGCGGATCCTGCTCGACGGCCTCGTCGTGGGCGCAGCGACCGGACTGGTCGGCGCAGGCGGCGGCTTCCTCGTCGTCCCGGCCCTCGTGCTCCTGGCAGGCCTGCCGATGACCGCCGCGGTGGGCACCTCCCTGCTGGTCATCGCCATGAAGTCCTTCGCCGGACTCGGCGGCTACCTCACCTCGGTGTCGCTGGACTGGCCGCTCGTCGCCGCGGTCACCGCCGCCGCGATCGCCGGCTCGTTCGTCGGGGTCCGGCTCACCTCTGTGGTTCCGGAGAAGGCGCTCCGGAAGGGCTTCGGCTTCTTCGTCCTGCTCATGGGCGCCTTCGTCCTGTCGCAGGAGCTGCCCTTCCCGGCCGCGCCGGCCATCCTCGGCGTGGTCGCCCTGGCGGCCGTGGCGGCGGCGACCTGCTGGTTCGGCTTCAGGGACCACTGCCCCCTGCGGTCCGCACCGCCGGCCGCCGCCCGGATGGCCTGACGCCACCCACCTCCGCGACAACGGGGATGAACGGACCTCCATTTAGCGGTGGTGTGACCTGGGTCACATAGTTACCGTGGCTCCACACTGTCAGCGGGAGGCGGGGTCATGGAGCACTTCAACCGGCGGACGTTCCTCACGAGGGCGTCGATGTTCGGGGCGTTCGTCAGTGCCGGGATCGCGTTTCCCGGAGCCCTGCCGCCGTCGCCCGGCCTGGTCGGCCGGGCGAACGCGCAGACCGGGAGCGCCGTCCTCGACGCGGTCGAGGCGTTCTCCCTCGACACCATGCGCGGACTGTGCGTGATGGTCATGCCCGGTCCCGATGAGTGGTCCCGGCAGCAGGGCACCCCGCGAACGGATCCCGGCCCGATCGAGGTCGGTGGCGGCGAGTTCATGAAGGACCTGTTCGACAACTATCTCGGCATGGGCGACCAACTCGCCCGGCCCCTGGCTCTCGGGATCGCCCAGGCACTGGCGGACCTCGGCATCCAGACCGGCCCCTTCCTCGGGTTGAGCGAGCCCGACGGGCGGCGCATCGACCAGGTACTCGGTTACGTCTACAGCGACCGGGTTCTCCCCCTGTCCCTCCCCGTTGCGCTCCTGCTCAACACGGGCGCGCTGCTCGCCGCCCCGCCGGCGATCGCCGGTCCGCTGGGGTCGCCGTTCTCGCGCCTGTCGATGGTCGACAAGCTCCGGGTCCTGGAGGGGATCGAGGGGCCCGTTCCACAACTGGTCTCGATCATCGACGGCGCGCTCCCGGTCCCGCTGCGGGGCACCGCGTCCGGCTTCCTCAGGTTCGCCGGCGGCATCCTCCTCGAGGGGACCGCATTCGGCGTGTACTCCGAACAGCACAACTACAACCCCGTCACCAGGACCGTCGAACCGCGGCCGGTCCCGTGGGACCTCACCGGATATCGGCCGGACGGCCTCGTGGACGGCCACCCCGAACTGCTCGGTTACTACCAGAATCGGACGGAGGTGCCGGCGGATGCGTGATGTCATCGTCATCGGCGCGGGAGGAGGCGGCCCGGTGGTCGCCGCGGAGCTGGCGGGGCGCGGCCTGGACGTGCTCGTCCTGGAGGGCGGCCCACGACAGGCGGACCCGTCCACCGAGTGGTCGCACGCGGAGAACGACGCCAACAACCCGAACAACGGGTTCCTCCGCTTCGGCCCGGAGGACCGGTCCAAGCCCGCGTGGTTCCGGGAGTGGACCACCAACATGTTCGTCTGGCAGCTGTCCGGGGTCGGCGGGACCACCCAGCACTACTATGGCAACAGCCCGCGCCCCATGCCCGGCGTCTTCCGCGGCTACACGGGCGCGGACGCCGCGGAGTACGACACCGGTCACCTCTTCCCGTTCACCTACGACGAACTCGTCCCGTACCTCGAATGGGTCGAGGCCACCCTGCCCATCGAGACCGCCGCGATGGGGACCAAGGAGGCGCTGACCTTCCGGGGCTGCGAGAACTACGGCCTCCCCCTCCAGACCTCCAGGAACATCACCCGCAACGCCTTCCGCCCGCAGCAGAACGCGATCCTCCAGCCCGGGGGCAATGCCGGCCGGACGGACGACTCCACCCTGCTCACCTTCCCGCAGGCGACCGGCTGCACCTTCTGCGGCCACTGCTTCCAGGGGTGCTACATGCCCCGGCAGGCCCCGCGGAACCAGTTCGCCAAACGCTCGACCGACAACAGCTACGTCCCGCTCGGACTGTCCGCTGATGCCGTCCGCCCCGGTGGCCGCGCCTTCGAGCTGCTCGCGGACAGTTTCGTGCAGTCGATCCGTCACGAGCAGGAGGGCCCGCACACCGTGGCCCGGGGTGTCACCTGGCGGAACAACGCCACCGGGGAGATCTTCACCGAGGACGCCCGCGTGGTGGTGCTCGCCGGTGGCGCCACCGAGAGTCCCCGACTGTGGTTCAACAGTGGACTGCCCAACCCCAACGACTGGGTGGGACGTGGGCACACCGACCATTTCTTCGACTGGGTGGTGGGCAGCTTCGACGAGTACACGGGGAACTCCAAGGGCGCCAATTCCTCGGCGCGGATGGACTTCCCCGGGCGCGGCGGGATCGAGAACGTCGGTCTGGGTCCGGCGATCCAGGCCTTCTCCCTCTCCCTGTCCGACTCGGGCGCCCGCGGCTACTACACCAACGGTCGCGGCTCCACCGGCCCCTGGGACGGCCCGGCCGGGCGCCTGGTGGGCAACGAGCTCAAGGATCTGATGATGGGCGGGATCGACAACCTTCTCAACTTCCTCGTGATCACGGACGACCACGTGGAGGCGGGCAACCGTGTCACCCCGTCCCTGTTCCCCGCAGACGAGAACGGCGCGCCCGCCAAGATCGACGTCTCGCTGCGCCGACGCACGCCACGGACCCTCGAGAACCGGGAATTCATGGTCCGACGCGCTGCCGAGATCATGCGCGCGGCCGGGGCGAAGAAGGTCTACCGGATGGACTGGGCGCCCCTGCTGCTGCACGTGCACTCGTCGATGCGGATGGGTGAGTCCGACCAGAACTCGGTGCTCGACTCCAACGCGGAGGCCCGGTGGGTCAAGCGGCTGTTCATCGCCGACAACTCGGCGCTGGCCAACTCGCTCGGCGGACCCAACCCCACGCTGACGACCCAGGCCCTCGCGACCCGCACCGCGGAGAAGATCTTCCAGACGTATTTCGACGGGGACCCGTGGGTGGACGAGGAGGCGCCGGTGGTGAGCACCGACCCCAGGATCTCCGCCCGGATGCAGCAGCTGGGCCTGTAGACACACGACCGGCAACCCGTCGGGTTCCGGGGACGCTCTACCGGCCCGGATCAGCCGTCGGCCGGTGTCATCGGAGATGATCGACGATGTGGAGAACACGAGCACGCGACGCGACTCGGTTCGAGAGTCCTACTCGGCCAGAGCTCAGGAGTACACGGATCACTTCGGCTGCATGGCCTCGACACACCCATCAGATCGGGCGCTGGTGAGGAGCTGGGCTGCCACGGTGTCGGGTCAGGTGCTCGACGCCGGGTGCGGTCCGGGCCAGTGGTCGAACTTCCTGGCCGAGTGTGGGTGCACCGTGAGCGGGATCGATCTGGTCCCGGAGTTCGTCGAACGAGCTCGCGCCCGGTATTCAGACCTCAGGTTCGACGTCGGCGGCTTCGAGAGGTTGGCCGCCGCGACAGGGTCACTGGGGGGTGTGCTGTCGTGGTACTCGCTCATTCACCACGGTCCGCAGCAGATCTCGGTTCCTCTGGCCGAGTTCGCACGCGTGATCCGACCAGGTGGAGGGTTGCTGGTGGGCTTCTTCGAAGGACCAACCGTCGGGATGTTCGACCATGCGGTGACCACGGCTTATCGGTGGCCGGTGACCGCCCTTGGCCAGGAGTTGGCCGCAGCCGGGTTCGAGGTGATCGAGACGCATACGCGAACGGGAATCGGGCACCGACCTCACGGTGCACTCACCGCACGGCGGAAGATGACCCGGTGAGGAATGATCCCGGTGCTCCCGTGGGCCCCGGCGCCTAGAAGACGCTGATCCCCAGGCTCCGGCGCACCCGCAGGTCGGCGATGTTGAGGGTGTAGTACGCCCGCAGTGGCCGCGGGAAGACCCTCTCCAGCACCGAGGTGAGCGCCAGCACCACCCGGCGGCGGCGGAGGTCGACAGGGGTGATCTCCCAGCGCATCTCGTCGCGGATGCGCCCGGGTACCCCGAACTTGGTCATGGACAGGCTCCACGGCCCGATCGTCCTGTGGGCCAGGGTGCCGAGCTGCTTCATCCTGATCTCGAGCACGCGGAAGTCCGCGAGTGACTGCAGGTAGTCGCGGACGGTGTCGTCGATCTCCACCGCCTCGAGCCCCTCGGCGAAGCGCTGTTCGTACTCGGCCCAGGTGGTCGGCCAGCGCGCCTCGGGCACGTTGAGCGTGGTCCCCAGCGGCCGCGCCATCTCGATGATGCGGTCCAGCTCGGACTCGGTGAGCGGCCCGTGCATCATCTGCCATTGATCGGTGTAGTAGCGCACCAGACACAGGGCCACCCACAGTTGGTACCCGGCGTGGTTTGCGCTGTAGCGCACAGGACTGGCCTCGGTCGAGGTCACCTGCGCGTGGATCCGGTGGACGGCCTCGTGGAAGAACCTGCGGTCGGAGTCGCTGCCGAGGGTGGCCACGGCGAGGTACTGGGCCGTGGTCCGGGCCCGCTTGATCGGACGCAGGTCCCCGCGGCCGCGCTCCACCCGACTCTCGACGACCCCGTGGCCCACGGCCGGGTTGGCCAACTGCATGACCACATTGGCGACCGGGAGCCAGAAGGCCAGGTGGGTCGAGATGTCGGGCAGGTGCCGGATCCGCCGGCCCCCGTCGCTGGCGATATCGGTCCGCGCGCCTGCGGTCATCGTGCACCCCCTGCTCCACCGATCACATATATCTTACATGCACGGCAACTGCCCGTCAGCCCCGACGCCGGGGACCAGGAAAAATGCAAGGATAGGGTCACCTAACTATCTTCAGTTGAAGGAGAACACTGTGACTCGCCCCCAGTCCCGCCCCCCGGTCACCCTCACGGTGCTGCGCAGGGAGCCGGTGGCCGCGCACCTCGTGCGGGTCGTCCTGGGCGGGGACGGGTTCGACACGTTCGCCGCCCGCGCGGAGACCGACAGCTACGTCAAGCTCGAACTCCCCCACGCCGGGGAGTCGGTCGTGCGCACCTACACCGTCCGTCGGGTCGATGCGGACGCGCGCGAGATCTGGATCGACTTCGTCGTCCACGGTGACGAGGGCGTCGCCGGTCCGTGGGCCCGTTCGGTGGCGCCCGGAACCGAGGTCGCGGTGCGCGGCCCGGGCGGCGGGTACCGGCCGGACCCGTCGGCGGACTTCCACCTGCTGGCCGGCGACGAGACCGCGGTGCCGGCGGTCGCGGCGGCCCTGGAGTCGCTGCCCCAGGACGCCGTGGGTGCGGTGTTCCTCGAGGTCGGGGGCGACGACGACGAGATTCCGATCACCGCGCCGGCGGGGGTCGAGATCGTCTGGGTACACCGCGGAACCTCCTCGGGGGACGCCGGCCCGGGAGTGATCGACGGCGACGCCCCGCTGGTCGACGCGGTTCGGGACATGCCGTGGCCGAGCGGTGACGTGCAGGTCTTCGTCCACGGTGAGGCCGAGACGGTGATGAAGCACCTGCGCCCGTATCTGCGCTCCGAGCGGGGCGTTCCCGCCGCGCGGGCGTCGATCTCGGGCTACTGGCGACGTGGGCGCTCGGAGGAGGGCTTCCGCACCTGGAAGCGCGAGCTGGCGCAGTCGGAGTAGCGTCGCCGCAACCCGTGAGGTGAGTCCGGGCTCACCATCCCCGGCCGACCCGGTAACCTCATGTGCCAGCACCGTTCGCACCCGGCCCCTCGCGTATCCGTCCGCGAGGCTCAGACGGCACAGACAAGGGCATGGCATATGGCATTCTCACGCGCGAAGCTCATCACCGGACTGGTCGCCACCTCGGCACTCGTCCTCGCAGGTTGCTCGAGCGGCGGTGAGGACGATGCCGCCGGTGGTGGCGGCGAGTCCTACCGCATCGGCATCAACCAGCTCGTCCAGCACCCGGCCCTCGATTCCGCCACGGCCGGCTTCAAGGAGGCCTTCGCAGAGGCCGGCGTCGAGGTCGAGTTCGACGAGCAGAACGCCAACGGCGAGCAGGGCACCGCACTGACCATCGCCCAGCAGTTCGCGGCTGACGATCTGGACCTCGCCCTGGCCGTGGCCACCCCGGCGGCGCAGGCGATGGCGCGGAACATCTCCGACGTGCCGCTGCTGTTCACCGCGGTGACCGACCCGGTCTCGGCGGAGCTGGTGGACTCGATGGAGGAGCCGGGCGCCAACGTCACCGGCACCTCCGACGCGGCCCCCATCGAGAAGCAGCTCGAACTGCTCAAGGAGATCGTCCCGGACGCCGAGCGCATCGGCATCGTCTACGCCTCCGGTGAGGTCAACTCGCAGGTGCAGGTCGACCAGGCCGAGGAGGCCGCGGGCCCGCTCGGCCTGGAGATCGAGACCCAGACCGTCACCACCGTCAACGAGATCCAGCAGGCCGTCGAGGCGCTCGGAGATGTCGACGCCATCTACGTTCCCACGGACAACATGGTCGTCTCGGGCATCGCCTCGCTGGTGCAGGTCGCCGAGAGCAAGCAGATCCCGGTGATCGCCGCCGAGTCGGGCACGGTCGAGGGCGGCGCCGTCGCCACTCTCGGGATCGACTACACCGAACTGGGCCGCCAGACCGGCGAGATGGCACTGCGGATCCTGCGCGACGGCGAGGACCCGGCCACCATGCCCGTCGAGACCGCGACCGAGTTCACCTACGTGGTCAACGAGGACGCCGCCGAGCGTCAGGGCGTCACGATCCCCGAGGACATCCTCGCCGAGGCTGAGAAGAAGTGATCGGGACCGTCGAGGTAGGCCTCATCTACGGGGTCATGGCGCTGGGGGTCTACCTGACCTTCCGCGTGCTCAACTTCCCCGACCTCACCGTCGACGGCAGTTTCACCACGGGCGCCGCAACGGCGGCCATGGGCATCCTCGCCGGCTGGAACCCGCTGCTCGCGACCCTCGCGGGTTTCGGCGCCGGGTTCCTCGCCGGCACGGTCACGGGATTGCTGCACACCAAGGGCAAGATCGACGGCCTCCTCGCCGGTATCCTCACCATGATCGCGCTGTGGTCCGTCAACCTCCGGATCATGGACGGCGCGAACATCCCGCTGCTGCGCAGCGACACCGTGTTCACGCCCCTGGAAGACGCTGACCTGCTGGGCGAGTGGCCCGGGGTCGGCATCCTCGCGGTGGCGGTCCTGCTGCTCGGGCTGGTCGTCCTGTGGTTCCTCACCACCGACCTCGGCCTGTCCATCCGCGCCACGGGCGACAACGGCCCCATGATCTCCTCGTTCGGCGTCTCCACCGACTTCACCAAGACCCTCACGCTGGCCTTGTCGAACGGGTTCGTGGGCATGTGCGGCGCGCTCATCGCCCAGTACCGCGGTTTCGCCGACATCTCGATGGGCATCGGCCTCATCCTGGTCGGCCTGGCGTCGGTGATCATCGGGCAGGCCATCCTCGGCCAGCGCAAGCTGCTGCTCGCGGTGCTCGCCGTGATCCTGGGCGCCCTGCTCTACCAGCTCATCATCTTCGCCGCCCTCCGCGTCGGCCTGGATCCCAACGACATGAAGGCCGTCACGGCGATCCTCGTCGTGGTCGCGCTGCTGTTGCCCCGGTGGAAGGGTGCGAGCGGACGCTTCGGACGCACACCCACCACCCCGGTCGCCGCCAACGAACGTGCGGCGGCGGGTGCCGGGACCGCCGTCGACGCGGGCCCCGATTCCGCCGCGACCGGCACCAAGGAGGCATGACGATGCTGACCGTCACCGGAGTGTCCAAGACCTTCTTCCCCGGCACCGTCAACGAGCGCCGGGCGCTGAACGACCTCAGTCTCACCTTGGCCGAGGGCGACTTCGTCACGGTGATCGGTTCCAACGGCGCGGGCAAGTCGACCTTGCTCAACGCGGTCTCCGGGCGGCTGCTCGCCGACAGCGGGAACATCGAGATCGACGGCACCACCGTCAACCGACTTCCCCAGCACAGGCGCGCCAAGTACGTCGGCCGGGTCTTCCAGGACCCGCTCGCCGGGACCGCGCCCAACCTCACCATCGAGGAGAACCTGTCGCTCGCGTTGCTGCGCGGCCGCCGGCGGGGCCTCGGCCCGGGCCTGAGCAAGAAGCGTCGCGGCCAGTTCTCGGAGCAGCTCGCCATGTTGGAGCTCGGCCTCGAGGACCGGCTCACCGCCAAGGTCGGCCTGCTCTCGGGCGGCCAGCGGCAGGCGCTGTCGCTGCTCATGGCCGGGTTCACCCAGCCGCGCATCATGCTCCTCGACGAGCACACCGCGGCTCTCGATCCCCAGCGCGCGGAGCTGGTCACCACGATCACCGAGCGCATCGTCCGCGAGGGCGGTCTGACCACCCTCATGGTCACGCACAACATGGAGCAGGCCATCCGCCTGGGCAACCGGCTCATCATGATGCACGAGGGACAGATCGTCTACGAGGCCGACTCCGCGACCAAGTCCAAGCTCACTGTGCAGGACCTGCTTCGCGAGTTCACCAAGATCAAGGGCGCGACCCTCTCGGACCAGGCTTTCCTGGGCTGACCCGCCGGGCCCCGACCATCGACGAAAAGACAGTTCCGCACACGTCGCCCGAGAGGCGGGTGTGCGGAACTGTCTTTTCGATGCGGGTAGGGGTGCGACTCAGCGGTCGACGGGCGTAGCGGCCTCCCAGCCGGCGCCGCTGCGGCGCACGAGCCCCATCTGCTCGAACTTCTCGAACCACCCCGGAGCCGGCCAGTCACCCCACCGCTCGGCGTAGTGGGCCCCGTTGCGCAGCAGGTCGGCGAGGTGATCGACCGGCGGATCGGAGACCGGGTGCCACCGGTGGTACGCGTGCGCGCCTGCCACCAGCACCACCGGCACACGGCGGTACAGCAGTCTGCGACCGAAGTCGGTGTCCTCGGCGCCGTAGCCGGTGAACGCCTCGTCGAACCCGCCGAAGTCCGTGCGCAGGCGCGTCCACAGCGCCGGACGCAGGGCGAACGACAGTGACCAGAACATCCCGAACTCGCCCGGCTCCAACTCGCGGGTGCCGACCGCGGGGAACGGCCGTGCCGGGTGCGGGTCGGTGTAGGCCGACAGGTCGGCCGGGTCGGGGGCTCCGGCGGACTCGGGCAGGTAGGTGACCGGCCCCAGACCGACGACGCCCTCGGGCAGTTCGTTGTAGTACCACCCCAGGTCGGGACCGGGCATGCAGTCGACGTCGAGGAAGACGATGAGCTTCGCCCCCAGTTCGGCCGCCCTGTCGCCGCCGAGATTGCGGCTCCGGGCGACGGGCAGGTCGGGGCCAGCCTGCAGCTCGACGATGTCCGCGCCGTCGGCGGCGAGCTCAGCGGCCAGCTCGGCGCTGCCGGGCCGCTCGGGGAGGACCACCACGTGCTTCGCGCCGGGCAGGTGCTCGGCCATGGCGCGGCGCTGGGATCGGAGGTGTTCGGCGCGACCGGGCGTGCAGACGGTCACGACAGCGATCGACGCGGCCGAGCTCACCGCGGGCCTCCTGTCGCCGACTCCGCGGCGGCGCCGAGCATCTCGGCTCCCGGTTCGCGCCCCGCAGCCACGCACTCGAGGGTCCGGGCCAGTCGCCCGGCGGCGCCGTCGACCTCCCAGGCACGCCGCAGGCCCGAGCCCGCTCCCGGGCTGGAACGGGCGCGTTCGAGAGTGCGACGGACGGCGTGGACCAGATGGGCGACGGGGTCCTCGCGGCCCACCACCTCGGCCAGTCCAAGGTTCGCGAGGGTGAGGGCGGTGGCGTCCTGCTCGTCGAAGGGCCTCTCCTCGGGGACCACCACGAGGTGGGCGTCGGCGGCGGCGAGATCGGCGATCGAACTCTGTCCCGCGGCGCTGACGACCACGTCGGCGCGGGCGATCTCGTCCCACGGGTCGGCCACCCAGCGTCCGCCGGGCCCGCCGAGCGAGATCCACTCGACGTCGTCGAGCTGGTCGCGGACGGCGTCCCAGCGGACGTCGTGGCCACCACCGCCGGAGCCCCGCAGGTGCAGGACCCGCGGTCGGCCGTGCCCCCGGGCGCCCGGCTCGGGGTCGCGACCGGCGAACCGCGAGACCCCGCCGACGGGTACCAGCGGGCGGCTCGCCCCGGCGGGGACGGGTGCGCCGGCGGCGCGCGGCCACCCGGCCACCAATGCCGAGCTCACCCCGTGGGCGAGAAGGTGCGGGGCATCGTCGCGCCGGCCCGGCAGGACCGTGGTGACCACCGGCGTCCCGGTCAACCGCGCCGCGAGGGTCACCTCGACGGAGATGTCGCTCCAGAACACCTCCGGGGCGTCGCGACCGATCCACTCGGCGAGCATCGTCATGCGTTGACGCAGCCCGGCCTGCCGCAACGGCACCCAGTGCAGCCGACCTCCGGCGGTCGGGTCCGGATCCGCGGGACCGTCGCCCGCGACGGGACCGGGACCGGTGGCCGCGCCGGGACCGGTGGCCTCGTCGGTGCCGGTGGCCGCGTCGGTGCCCGCCTCGTCGTAGTCCAGTGGCAGCGGGAGGATCCGGATGCGCCCGGGGTCGGGATTGGCGTCGGCGTGGATGCGCGCGGAGGTGAGGATGGTGACCTCGTCGTCGAGGGCGGCGGCGACCGAGAGCGCGCGCTGCACATGGCCACTGCCCTGGTGGTGGGCGTACACCCCGATCACGACGCGGCGCCCACCAGCAGGCCGCGCAGCAGCGTCTCGAGGGAATCGATGCGGGCGTCGTGGGAGAACGCCGCGGCGGCCGCCCGGGCGATCGTCACGCGGTCGAAGGTCAGCGCGGCGGGGATGCCCGCCGCGAGGGCGGACGCCGGGTCGCGTCCCGGCTCGACCAGCACCACGCCCGGTTGCCCGTCGAGGATCTCCCGGATCCCCCCGCGGGCCAGGGCCACCACCGGGGTGCCGCAGGCCAGCGCCTCGACGGCGGTCAGCCCGAACGGCTCCTCCCAGCACGGCGTCACCAGCGCCACCGCGGCCGAGGCGACCAGCGGGACGAGCGCGTCGCGGCCGAGCGGGCCGTGGTAGCGGACGCCGTCCCCGGCGTCGCGCAGTCGGGGCGCGAGGACCCGCTCCATGTACCGGTCGTCTCCGACCCGGCCGGCCAGGTCGAGCGTGAGGCCGGCGCGGCGGGCCGCCTCGACCGCCAGGTGCGGGCCCTTCTCGGGCACGATCCGACCGGTCCAGACGGCGCGGGGCCGGGCCGCGGGACGGCCGGCAGTGTGAGGACCGGCAGTGTGAGGACCGGCGACGGGGGTACCGGCAGCGTGGCGACCGGTGGTGGTCCGAGCGGAGAACCGGGCGGCGGACCGGCCACGGGGCCCCCAGACCCCCAGGTCCACACCGTTGGGCAGGACCTCGGCGCCGTGCGGCACCCGCCAGGAACCGAGCACGGAGTTGCTCACCGCGAGCACCCTGCCGGTCGCCGAACCGTACCGGTCGAACGCCTCCTGCATCGGCGCCAGCTGCGGGCAGTGCAGGGTGGTGATCAGGGGCGTGCCCATCTCGGCCGCGCGGACGAGCGGGACGTGCGACAGGCTGTGGTTGAGCACCACGTCGAACCCGGACACCGCCACGTGGTCCATGACCCGGTCGAACTCCGCGGCGTCGGCCTCGTACCCGCCGGGCGGGTAGTAGCTGTCGCCCCGTCCGGTGGCGGCGGCCAGGGTGGTGAACTCGAGGCGACGGTCGTGACCCTCGCTCCCGGCGGCGGCGTAGAGCGTGACGCGGTGACCCCGCGCGCGCAGCTCACGCACCTCCTTGGCGACCACCACCTCGAGACCCCCGGCGTACGGCTCACGGATGGGGAACCGCGACGGGCCGATCACTGCGATGTCGAGTCGCTCCTCGTTACGGGCGTCCACGGGCCCCCTCTCGTGTCGTCGCCCCGGGGCGGGTGCTGGTGATGTCGGAACCTCCGATAGTGGCCCCCCGGGGGGCCCTCCGCCACCGCTGGCCACCCCCGGGCCTCACCAGCCGCCGAGTACCCGCTCGAGCCGCACCCCCGTGCCGTCCTCGTCCACGACCCGGACCCCGCCGTGCGACGCCGCGATCGCGGTCGTCTCCGGCGGGTGGTCTCCCCACTCCTGCTCGCGTGCCAACGCCCGCGAACTGCGAATTTCTGCCAGACGGTAACCCTCGTCGTCGTCCAGACCCACGCTCCCCATGGGTGGGCACAACGCGCGCAGGCGCCGCGCGTCGAGCTCCCCGAGCGCGCAGGGACGGAGGATGTCGACGAGGACGGGCGGACGACGACGAGGGCCCTGCCCCGATGTCCCGGGCCGCCACCACGGGCCACGCGGCCCGAGGGTCACCCGGGGGTCGGCGGCGAAGAGCTCGGCGATCACCGCGGCGTCGGATGTGGCGGGGTCGACGGTCACCGCCACGTCCGCCCAGGACAGCAGGGAGATGCAGGTCGCGGCCGCGGAGCCGGTCCCGGCGAATTCGGGGCTACCGGCATGGATGTGGACCGCGATCGACGGCAGCCCGAAGATCCCGCCGGCCGGCCGGGTGAGCGGGGAGGCGATGAGCCCTGCCAGGAGGGCGGACTCGGCGTTCTTCTGCGCGAGCTGCCGGGCGTCGGCGCGTCCGGCCCAGTCGGGACCGTCGTGCCAGGCCACGGCGTCGGGCAGGTGCCGCAGTCGGCCGCCGGCCTGCTCGCAGCGCCAGGCCAGGTCCCAGTCCTCGCCGCCGTAGCCGACGATGTCCGGGTCGAACCCGCCGGCCAGCTCGTACAGGCGGCGGTGCAGACCGCACGCCGCCGACAGGACCCCCCGCCACAGATCGTCACCGCGGGTGAGATCCGCCGTCTCGTCGTAGAAGCTCGCAGGCCAGGCGGGGTCGGGGAGGATCTCGACCGGTTCGATCCCGGGCTCGGCCCCGGGCGTGGTGGGCGCGAATCGGCCGTACCGCCGGCGCCCCACCACCAGCAGGTCCGGGTCGCCCTCGAGCGCCGCGCAGATCGCGGCCACGTAGCCGGGCCCGGGGACGGTGTCGCCGTCGAGGAAGAGCAGGAGGTCGCCGTCGCCGGCACAGGCACCGAGGTGGCGTGCGGCCGAGGCGCGGAACCCGCGGTCGTCCTGGGTCACCACCGTGACCTCGGGCGGGACCACCGGCGGGGTGGGTGAGCCGTCGTCGGCGACGATGACCCTCACGGCGCATGCAGCACCCGGCGCGGTGTGCGCCGCGCCGCCGGACGCCCGCCCGTCGAGGCCGGTCTGGTGGCGCAGCGCCGCGAGAATCCGGTCGAGCATCGCCTGGTCCCGGTAGTACGGGATCACCACGTCCACACTGATCGCGGCGTGCGTCACGCGAGCCACCCCTCCCACGCCCGGCGGTACGCCCGACCGAGCTCGGCCGTCCCCGACGGTGCCGCCTCGCGCCGTGTGGGGGACGGGTCGTCGAGGAGCCGTCGCAGGTCCTCCGCGAGATCGGCTCCGTCGGTCATCAGCAGAGAGCCGGGATGTCTGCGCTCCATCTCGCGCGTGTAGTCCGAGTCGTAGACCAGGGGGCGACGCCCGGACGCGGCCCACGTGTTGAGGGATCCCGACGCCGACACGTTCCGGAACAGGGCGACGGGCACGGTGACCTCGCCGAGGACGCGGGCGAGGTCGTCGTCGTCGATCCGTCCCGTCACCTCGGCCCGGGCGCCGGCCGCGCGGGCGGTCTCCAGGGCGGCCCGGACGTAGTCGTCGTGCCCCTCGGCGGCCTGCCCCAACAGACGTAGAGAGACGTGTCGGTCTCCCGCGGTGGCGAGCGCGGCGACGGCCTCGGCGACCACATCGACGGCCTTCCCGGGGTGCAGGAAACCGAACACACCCACCGAACGCTCGTCGGGGGCCAGATCGGCGGGCGGCGCGAGGTCGGGGACGGGCAGCGGGATGACCGCGTCGACGGCGATGCCCGCGTCCGCACAGAGGTGGCGCTCGTGCTCGGAGCTCACCACGACCAGCCCGGCGACGGTCGCCATGCGCTGGTAGGCGCGCGTCCGCCGACGGCACCGTTCGGCTCCCTCGGCAGGTTGGGGAACGTCGTGCAGGGTGATGCCCACGGGGTGGTCCCGTGCCAGACGCTCGACGGTTGATGCAGCGTCGTCGGGGTCGGCGCCGAACAGCGAGTCGGTGGCGTGCAGGTACAGCGGCACTCCCCGGTGTGCCGCGAGCGCGCCCGCGAGCCCGGTCACGTCGGCGACCTCGAGCACCTCCGTCCCGGCCGCGCGGGCACAGTCCAGGGCGAACCGTGTCACGCCGTGGTCGGGCGGCCCCAGGGCGAGTGTGAGCGGGGCGATCGTCAGCGGCGCGCCCGCCTCACCCACGCGCGGACCGCTCACCTCAGCCCCAGCATCTCGATGCGGGCGGCGTGTCGGCGCATCCCCTCGTCCACCACGCCGGGAGTGGCCGAGTACCAGTCGAGGTGGGCGTCGATGATCGCGCTGCTGGGCACGGGCGAGCCGTCGACCAGCCACTCGCCCGAGCGGGCTCCCGTCGCGGCGGCACGGCTCAGGTCGGCACGGCTCAGGTCGGCACGGCTCGGGGCGGGCTCGCCGGCCGGCAGGCCGAGCGCGCACTCGACGGCGGGCTCCACCGGGGCGCGGGTGGCGCCGAGGGGCTCGCGGTCGCCGATGCGGGGCGGGTCGGTGAGCAGGCCGGCGGGCAGTCGGTCGAGGATCCGGTCGAACACGGTCGCCAGGGTGCGCCGGTCGGGGTGGTTGATGGTGTGCCAGCGCGGGACGCCGTCGAGCAGATCCGAGGCGACCAGCGTCCCGTGTGCCTGCTCGCGCACGCGCAGCGCCTCCACCGACTCGCGGGCCGCGGCCGTCGCCTGCTCGGCGTTCGGCGACGCCTCGAGCACGGCCCGGTCACCGGTCGCGGCGGCGACGATCGCCCGCAGGTCGTGGTACGGCGCGATCGGCGGGACCAGCGACCGGTCACGGGGCGGGCGGATCAACACCTGGTACGGGTGCAGCCCGGCATATCGCAGCACCGGGACCAGCACGATCGTGGCCGAGGGCGGCAGCTGCGCGGCCAGCTGGCTGTGCCCGAGCGGCAGGTCGCGGTAGTCGTCGCGGACGGGTTGGACGATCAGCACATCCGTGCGGGCGAGGTCGGCGTGCAGGGACGGGATGTCGGCGGCCGTCATCTCGTACACCGGCCGGACGTCGACCACCCCGACTTCGCCCGACGAGCGCAGCAGGTCGCGGTAGACGTCCGCCTGGCAGTTGCCGATCACCATGACGGTCGGCAGGTCGGAGGTGGTCACCGGGCCGAGGGTATGCATGGGCTCAGGTGGCGGCAACCGGCGGGCGTGGCACGGTGGCGGGGTGAACTCTGGCTCCTGCCCGGCCCCGTCGCCGTCGATCCGCGTCCGCTCCGTGCCGGCCGGCCACGACTACGTCCGCCACGCGATCTCCCCCGCGGCCGGCGTCACGGTGCTCGCCGACCCCGTGCTGGATCCGGCCGAGCCCGCCCGGTGGTGGCCGCACCCGGCGCTCGAGGCCGCCGACCGCCCGGAGGTCCTCGACGATGCCGATCTCGTGCACGTGCACTTCGGCTACGAACACCGCACACCCGGGCAGATCGCCGACTTCGTCGCGACACTCCGGGCACGGGGCCTGCCGCTGGTGGTCACCGTGCACGACCTCACCAATCCGCACGAGCCCGATCCCACCCGCCATCTCGAGCGCACCGGCCACCTCGTGCGCGGCGCCGACGCCGTGATCACGCTGACCACCGGCGCCGCGGCGGAGATCCGGGAACGGTGGGGCGTCGACGCGCAGGTCATCCCGCATCCCCGTCTCATGGCCGCCGAGGTCACCGAGCCGCACCGGGTCACGCGTCTCGGCGGTACTGACCGGACCGATCGCACCGGCCGGGTCGGCGCGGGCACCGCCCGGGGTCGACGAACCGTGGGCGTGGTGCTGGGTTCGCTGCGCGCGGGGGTGGCTGCGGAGGAGCTCCTGCCGCCGCTGACCGCCGCCCTGCCGGACGGCGCACGACTGACGGTGATGGTCCGCTCGGATGCCCTGACCGCCGCGCGCGATCCCGGGCATCCCCGGCACACAGCCGCGCTCGAGCTCGACCGGCTGGCACTCCACCCGGACGTCGAGGTCCGGGCGCACGGGCTCCTGTCCGACGCCGACCTCTGCGCGGCACTGGCCGAGTTCGACGCGCTCGTCCTGCCGCACCGCCACGGCACCCATTCGGGCTGGCTGGAGCTGTGCCGCGACCTGGCTCTACCGCCGGTCATCCCGCGGATCGGGTACCTGGCCGAGCAGTGGAACCCCGGCTCCGCTGTCTACGACCCTGCCCACGTCACCGCCGAGGACCTGCGCCACGCCCTGGCCGCCGCCCTCGACGGCCCTGCGGTCCCCCCGCGTTCGCCCGAGTCCGAGGACGCCGCGGTCGCCGCCGCGCACGCCCTCGTCTACCGCGCCGCCCGGGCTCGCTTCTGACCACTCGGCGAGATCGGCCGGGCCGCCGCGAGGGCGTCGCCGCGACCGCGGGGCGAGCCCGGGGCCGTGTCAGGCCTCCTGGCGACGGGCCATCTCGCCGATCCACTCCGGCGCATACGGCGAGGTGCAGTTCGGGGGAGTCGGGTAGTCGCGCAGCACGCCCAGGCGCTCTCCGATCGCCAGCGCGCGATCGCGATGCTCCGGGTGTTCGATCCCGATGTGCGCCAGGCAGGTGTTCATCTCCCACTGCAGCCTCGCGTGCGCACCCGCCATCTCGGCCTCGATCACGTCGAGCAGCGCGGACAGGTCCAGCCCCTCGGGCTTCTTGACCACCCGGTCGGCGGTGAGGGCCCAGCCGGCGGAGGCGACCACCGGGTCGGCATCGTCCAGCCACGCCACGCGCAGCTCCTCGGCGTGCGGCCCCTTCATCACCACATAACCCACCAGCCAGTCGTGGACCTTCCGGGTGCGGGCCTCACGCAGCATCGTGTCGAGCTCACCGGCGGAGAACTCCCTGGGCCGGCAGACGAGCAGCGCCAGCAACCGCGCGGCCGAATCGCCGGTGGCCCACAGGTCCAGTGCCAGGGGATGGTTCTTCTTCACCCGCTTGGCCACCGCGCGGAGCCTGGTGAGGTTGACCGCGTGATCGTCCCCGTGACGTTCGTTGACCTCCCGGATCCGCGCGTCCGCGAGGTCCGCGAGCTCGGCCATCACGTCATCGAGGGTGGGTGGTGTCGTCGTCGTCATATCCGTCTCCTCCTCCGCGCCCAGCGTCGGCGCCGTACGCACCTATACTCGCCGGGGTGCGCCTGTGGAGCATCGATCCCGTCCTGCTCGACCGCGCGGCGCTGGTCGCGGGGTGGCGTGAGGGGCTCCTGGCCCAGAAGGTACTCCGCGGACTGACCAAGGGCTATCGCAGTCATCCGCAGCTGGAACGCTTCCGCACCCTCGTCGACCCCGTCGCGGGGATCGCCACGTGGCTGCACGGGCTCGCCGACGCCGCCGACGTGCGCGGGTACCGCTTCGACCGCACCCGCGTCGTCCTCCCCGCCGGGCCGGAGCGACTCCCGCTCACCGACGGTCAGCTCGCGCTGGAGTGGGCGCACCTGCGGGCGAAGGTGATCGAGCGCGATCCGCCGTGGCTCGAGCGGCTCGATCGGTACGAGGCGACAGGGCCCCGCCCGCACCCGATGTTCGACCTGGTCCCGGGGCCGGTGGCCGCCTGGGAACGCGCACCCCTCCCGGAGGCCTGACGTGCCGAGACCGCCCGCCCGCGTGCCCCTGCCCGTGCTCGTCGCGCCCGCCGCGGCGTCCACGGCGCTGGCGTTGTGGCCGATCCGCCGGCCGTTCGTCGCCGCGACCGCGGGATGGGTGACGAGCCTGGCCGCACAGGAGCTCCCGCTGCACGTCGGCGCACTGGTCGGGGCGGTGGCCGCGCCCGTGCTCGCCCGCCGGGCCGCGAGTGCCTCGGACCGCCTCGGGGTGGGTATGGCCGCGCTGACCTGGGCGGGGCTGGGCGTGGTGGTCGCGCGGCACGTCGCCGCGCGGGACGCCCTGGACGGCGCGCTGCGGGAGTGTCCCGGTGCCGCGCGCGCGGACGGTGCGGACGTCGGCGGGTGCGGCGCCGGAGGATCCACGACGACGACGAGCTCCGCTCCCCTGCCCCGCACGCCGTGGCCGACGGTGCTGACCCGCCCGGTGCCGCTGCGGCCGCGGGGGGTGCGGGCCCGCCGGGGCATGGTCTACGGTCCGGACGCGGTGGCGAACCGGTTCGACCTCTACACCCGTGCGGACGATCTCGGCGAGGGTGCCGCCCGGGGAGTCCTGATCCACATCCACGGGGGACACTTCCGGGCGGGCGGCCCGAGCCGGGAGTCGCGGGCGATGCTCTTCGACCACGCAGCGCGGGGGTGGGCGGCCATCAGCACCACCTACCACCTGTCGCCCACGCCGGAGTCGGGGTTCCCGCAGCACCTCGTGGACATCAAACGACTCCTCCACTGGGTACGCACCGAGGGCCCGTCGCACGGCATCGGGCCCGATGCGCCGATCGTGGTGGCCGGCAGCTCTGCCGGGGCGCACCTCGCGATGATGACCGCCCTGACCGCCAACGACCCGCGGTTCCAGCCCGGGTTCGAGGCCGGCGACACCGCGGTCGACGGCGCGATCGGCCTGTACGGCTACTACGGCCGTCTGGGCGCGGAGACCAGGGACGTCTCCGACCCGGTACGTCACCCGGCCACCGGCGCCCCACCGGTCGCGATCATCCACGGCACCCATGACACCTACACCCCGGTGAAGGGTTCCCGGCGGCTCGTCCGGCACCTGCGCGCCGGGTCGACCAACCCGGTGATCTACGCGGAGCTCCACGGAGCCCAACACGGGTTCGACGCGGTGCGCTCGCCGCGTTACCTCGCGGTGGTCGAGGCGGTCGCGCGGTTCACCGACGGTCTGGCCTGATGGGCCCCGCAGACGGGCCATCCCAGGCGTAGTGTCGCCATCAACCGATGTAATCCCCGTAGCCGAGGAGACCCGATGCCGCTGACCGGCGAGTACGAGCCGAGCCCGAGCGAATGGGTGCGGATGCAGGTCGAGACATACGAGAAGACCGACGGGGCCGAGGGCGGCGACCTGGTCGGCATCCCCGTGATCATCGTGACCAGCGTCGGCCGCAAGTCCGGGAAGCTGCGCAAGACCCCGCTGATGCGTGTCGAGCACGAGGGGTCCTACGCGGCGGTCGCGTCCCAGGGCGGCGCTCCCACGCACCCGGTCTGGTACTGGAACATCACGGCCCACCCGCACGTCGAGGTCCGCGACAGGGACCGCGTCGGCGACTACACCGCGCGCGAGCTCAGTGGCGCCGAGCGCGACGAGTGGTGGGAGCGGGCGGTGGCGGTGTACCCCGATTACCGTGACTACCAGGAGAAGACCGACCGGACGATCCCCGTGTTCGTACTGGAGCCCCGCGATTAACCCCGGGGCGGATCTGCGCGCGGCGGCTGGAGTCCTCACGGAGTACTGCGCGAGATCCGGGAAGGCCACCGGATGAGCCGGATCGCCCTCGTCCTCGGGTGTGGCGGCACGATCGGCGGGGCGTGGATGATCGCCGCTCTGCACGCCCTGACGGAGCAGACCGGATTCGATCCCCGGGAGGCGGACGTCCTCCTCGGCACCTCCGCGGGCGCCGAGCTGATGACGATGCTGGCCGGCGGCATCGGCGTCGACGAACTCGTGGACATGCAGCGCGGACGAGCCTGCGATCCCCGGCTCCGGGAACACATCGCGTCCACCCCGCCGAGCCGCCCGCCACGTCCGCGGCTCCCGCTGCTCAACCCCGGCCTGCTCCGCACGCACTCCGGGTTGGCCGCCCTCACCGGCATCGCACCCACCGGCCGCGGCGACGCCTCGTGGCTGCAGCGGCTCGCCGAGGGGTTCGAGGTGGGCTCCTGGCTACCCCACCCCGGCGCCCGGATCGTCGCCTACGACGTCCGGGCCGGTGAGCGCGTCCTGTTCGGCGCCCCCGACTCGCCGATGGCGACCGTCGGCGAGGCACTACGCGCCTCCTGGGCGACCCCGGGGTGGATGCCGCCCGTCCCCATCGGCGACCGGATCTTCGTCGACGGCGGCATGGGCTCCACCGCCTCGGTCGACCTCATCTCCCCCGAGGACGCCGACCTCGTCTATGTCCTGGCCCCGATGGCGTCCGCGCCCGGTGTCCGCATCCCCGGGCCCGGAGGCGGCGTCGAGTACCGGATGATCCGCCGCCCGATGTCGACCGTCCTGCACGCGGAGATCGCCACCGTCCGCGCGCGCGGCACCACCGTCGTCCCGATCCTGCCCACCACCGCCGACCTCGCGGGCCTGACCCCGAACTTCATGAACGGGTCCCGACGGGTGGCGGCGTTCGAGTCCTCCATGAGGACCGCCCCGCACACGGTTCGCGCCGCGCTGGAGGCGAACGGGGCCGACGTGTGACCCCGTCCGGCACCCACCCGCCCTCGTCCGCGCCGCGGGAGCCTCGGGTGGTGATCGTGGGGGCCGGGGTCGCCGGCATCACGGCCCTGCACGTCTTCCGCGAGCGGGGCTTCACCGACGTCACCGTGCTGGAGAAGGGCTCCGACGTCGGCGGGGTCTGGTACTGGAACCGCTACCCGGGCCTGACGTGCGACGTGCCCTCCCAGCTCTACCAGTTCCGGTTCGCGCCGAAACCCGACTGGTCGCACGTGTGGGCCGACGGCGCCGAGATCCAGCGCTACCACCGCCGGGTCGTCGACGGCCTCGGCCTGGCCGGGCACATCCGGACCGACACCGAGGTGGCCGCCGCCCGCTGGGACGAGGGCACCGCGACGTGGGAGCTGACCCTCGCCGCCCGGGGCAGGGGCGACGGAGGCGGTGGCGACAGCGACGACGGGCGTGGTCACGACGACGGCGACGGCGACGGCGACGGCGACGGCGACGAGACCATCACCGCGGACGTCGTCGTGTTCGCGACAGGGGTCCTGCACCACCCGGCGATCCCCGACATCCCCGGACTGGCGGACTTCCGTGGCGAGGTCGTCCACACCGCACGCTGGCCCGACGGGCTCGACACGACCGGTCGCCGCGTCGCCGTCCTCGGCACCGGCTCGACCGGCGTCCAGGTGGTGTCCGCCCTCGTCGGTGAAGCGGGATCGGTCACGCACTACGCCCGCACGCCCCAGTGGATCCTGTGGGCCCCGATGCGGATGCGCCAGCTCGTCGTCGTCGGCTCGGTACTGCGACGGTTCCCCACCGCCCACCGCCCACCGCGCGCTGTACGCCGCGCTGCAGTGGGGGTCCGGCGTCCTCGCCGACATCACCACCAGACCGTCGTGGCGGCGGCGCGCGGTCCAGGCCTACGCGCGGCTCTCCCTCCGGGCGCAGGTCCGGGACCCCGACCTCCGCGCCCGGCTCACGCCCGACGACGAGCCGCTGTGCAAGCGGCAGGTGGTCTCGGGGACGTACTACCGCGCCATCCAGCGCAGCGACGCCGAGCTCGTCACCGACGGGATCGTGCAGGTCACCCCGGACGGGATCCGCACCGCGGACGGCACCGAGCGTCCCGCCGACGTGATCGTGCTGGCGACCGGCTTCCGCGCGCACGACTACATGCGCCCCATGGAGGTCGTCGGACGCGACGGCCGCACCCTCGAGCGCGAGTGGGCCGACGGCCCGCGCGCCTACCGGATGACCGCCATCCCGGGCTTCCCCAACGCGTTCACCGTGCTGGGCCCCAACTCCCCCACCGGCTCGATCTCACTGCAGCACACCGCCGAACTCACCGCCCGGTACATCGCCCACTGGCTCGAACTCCTCCGCGACGGCTCGATCCGGTCGGTGGAGGTGACCGAGGAGGCGACCGCCGAGTTCAACGACGACGTCGCCGGGGCTATGGGGCCGACGGTCTGGAACACCGGCTGCCACTCGTGGTACTTCCACGACGGCGGCACGATCGACCTGTTCCCCTTCGACCGGGCGCGACTGGCCGAGCTCATGGGGGAACCGGACCACTCGCACTTCCGGGTGGGCTGAGGGCGCTTTCCCGGGTGGGCCGCCGGCGGCGCAAGCAGGCCCGGCCATCGGAAGACCGAGGGGCTCTCAGACGGCCGGTGTGCTGTGACTGGCTGACGACGCGAGATCCTGCGCCGCCACGTATCCGAAGACCAGTCCTTGTCCGATCGTGGCGCCGGCGCCGGGGTACCGGTGGCCGAAGGCGTTCGCGGCCGTGTTCCCGATGGCGTACAGGCCAGGTACCTCGGTGCCGTCCTCTCGCAGGACACGGGCACGCTCGTCGACCGTCAGTCCACCGCATGTCCCGAGGTCGGATAGGACGACCCGGACGGCGTACAGCGTTCCGGACAGGGGCCGGAGGTTCGGGTTGGGGGTGACGGTGGGATCGCCGTAGTAGCGGTCATACGCGCTGGCGCCGCGCTGGAAGTCGTAGTCGTTTCCCGTTCCCGCCAGCCGGTTGAATCGTTCCAGCGTGGCCGCGAGGGAACCGGCGGACACTGCCATACGATCGGCGAGATCCCCCACGTCATCAGCGCGCACGGCGATGCCTGCCTCGTACCAGCTCTTCGGTAGGGCCATTCTCGGAAAGACCGAGCCAGCCAGCACGTAGCTGTTCCGGTAGCGCTGATCGAACACCAGCCACATATCACCGACCGGGGCACCTGCAGCCTCCCGACGCAGGACCTCCTGCCCGAACGACATGTAGTCGCTGGCTTCGTTGATGAATCGCGAGCCGGTCTCGTCGACCATGAAGGAACCCGGTAATGACCGCTCCGCCAGCAGCACCTGCGGGCTGGCGTCTCCCACCGGTGCGACCGCGGGGAACCACCAGGCCTCCTCCATCAGCGCCGATCCGCCTCCGAGTGCGCGACCTGCCGCGATCCCGTCGCCCGTATTGCCCTCGGCGCCCAGGCTGACGCTCTCCAGCCGGGTTGATTGGTGTTCATGCCGCATAGTCAGGTCGTGGTCGAATCCGCCAGCTGCGAGTACCACTCCGCGACTGGCCGTCACCACGACACGCCGTCCGTTCTGCTCCACCACGGCTCCGGTGACGCGGCCGTCCTGCGTGGTCAGCTCTACCAGTGCGGTGTTCGTCCACACCGGCACTCCGGCGCGGACCAGACCCGCGAACATGCCGGCCGCGAGCGCCCGGCCCCCGGCAAGGTACTCGCGACCGAGGGCCATACCGCCGATTCCCTGTACCGCCCGCTTGGCAATACGCGGCCATGAACGAAGTGGAGTCCGCGTCATGAGGTTCATCCACTTGTAGTCGGCTCCCGTGACGGGCATCGGAACGGGCGCCTCGAGGACTCCTGGCCGCAACCGCCCGCGCTCGTCTCCTAGGACGGAGGCATCGAACGGCGAGCACTCACAGGTGCGGCCGAGCGGCGAGCCACCGGGTTTCTCGGGGTGGTAGTCGGAGTAGCCACGCGCCCAGAAGAAGTCCATCGGGGTCGTACGACGGAGCATCGCGACGGCGTCTCGCCCGTGGTCGAGAAACGCCTCCCAGCGCCGGCTCGGCGCACTGTCACCGACTACGGCCAGGAGATACTCCCGAGCCGCCTCAGGCGTGTCCGGGGCGCCTCCCGCCCGAAGCGTCTCGTTCCCCGGGATCCAGAATGCCCCGCCCGACCGCGCGGTCGATCCACCCACGTACTCGGTCTTCTCCACCACGAGCACACTGAGGCCATGCTCGTGGGAGGCGAGCGCGGCGGCCATTCCGGTCCCCGAGCCGATGACGAGTACGTCGACTGTGGTCTCCTCGGCCCGCGGGCCGGCTGGTAGTGCAGATGTCGCCACCGTCACTCACCTGCCATCGCGTAGGTCGGCTCATAGACGCAGTGCGTCGCGCCGTAGACGGTGAACATGCATCCGTTGTTGTGGTCGCACCGGCCCGCGATCATCGGCCGGACCTCCATCCGGCTGACGAGGTCCGGCTCGCGCAACAGGGCCCGTCCCATTGCGACGAAGTCGAAACCCTCGTCCAACCCGGTCTGCATGTGGTCGAGGCTGTTGATCCCGCCGAGCAGGATCAGCCGGGTGTTCTTCATGCTTCGCACGAACTGGCGCGCATCGTCGAGCATGTACAGATCGTGGTATTCGTACTCCCCCAGGATGGGCTTGCCGAGCAGCTTCACGCCCGTCTTGAACGGTTCGCTCATCGCACCGGCGAAACCCTCGATCGGGACATCGCCACGGAACAGGTACATCTGATGGAACACGCTCGACCCCTGCGTGAGTTCGAGCGCGTCGAGATGGCCGTCCTCGTCCAACATCCGCGCAGACTGCAGCGACTCCTCGAGCCGGATCGATCCCTTGATCCCGTCGGTCATCGACAGCTTGGCGATGACCGCGGCGGAGTCGCCGATCCGCTGTTTAACGGCTTCGGCGATCTCGCGGACGAACCGGGTGCGGTTCTCTATCGAACCGCCGTATCCGTCCTTGCGCTTGTTGATCCACGGGGATAGGAAGGCGCTCGGCAGATAGAGATGCCCGAAGTGCAACTCGACGGCGTCGAAGCCTGATTCCACGGCGAGCTCGGCAGCGTCGGCGAACTGCCTGGTCGCCTCTCGAATCTCCTCCAGCGAGATGCCACGCGAGAGCTGGAAGGACGTCGGGCTGAGAAAGCGACTCGGAGCCATCGGCTGCTGCCCGGTGATCTTCTTACTCCCTACCGGGCCGGCATGCCCCAACTGCGCCGAGGCCTTCGCACCTGCAGCGTGCATCGTGTCCGTGAACTCCCGCAACCCGGGAACGGCATCGCGTGTCATGAGGATCTGCCCTGGTGCCGAGAAGCCGGCGCGGGTCGTCGCGCAGTAGGCGAGAGTGGTCATCCCCACCCCGCCCCGCGCGAACCCCTCGTGGAACGCGATGAGCTCGTCGGTCACCTTCCCCTCCGGGGACCGTCCCTCTGACGTGGCCGCCTTGATCGTGCGGTTGCGCAGTGTCACCGGCCCGAGCTGAACCGGTTCGAAAACGGAACGCTTGTCGGTCATGGATTCATCCATTGAGGGGTCCTTAGCTCGCGGAGTGTTCGACGCCGTGGGTCGACGAGATCGACGTCGCGTCCGCCTACGAGCATGCGCCGCCGGCATGGCGCGCATCACTGACCGTCCCGCTCGTCGGGAGACTATTTTGTCCTACGGCAAGGACGTGGCGAGAGTCCGATGAGTGCGACCTGCACTTATCGGGGTAGCCGATCGCGGAGCTCTTCGCGCCGGAGCTGCACGTCGGCCGTCTGCGCCGACGGTGATCTCGGAGACGGGGGGCGGGGTCCCCGCCGACAGTCGACTGACTGCCGACGGGGTCTCCAACCGGGTGGTCGGCAACGAGCGGCTCGGGCAGACCATCCGGGAACTCATGGACGGCGGCGAGCGCGTCACCTCGGTCCACCACGGGCACACGCCCATCATCGAGTTCACCTCCGACACCACCGCCACGGGCATCTGGGCGATGGAAGACATGCTTTGGTGGTCCCATCCGGACGGCGCCGAGGAGCACCTGCACGGCTACGGGCACTATCACGAGGAGTACCGGCTGGTCGACGACGTGTGGCTGATCAGCTACCGCAGCCTCACCCGCACCCGCGTCGACCACACGCCGCGGTTCCACGACGCGATCCCCACCAGCTGAGACGCGTCGCCTCCACGCCCGTCAGCGCGCCGCCCGCCTGTTGACCGGCCGGGTCCCGTCGCCCAGATCCGGTCGGGGCAGGCGCCGGCCCGGGTCGGCCAGACCGACGACGTGGCCGTCCGCCGACAACCGCGTCATCGCCTCGAGCAGCATCCGGCGCGCGCTGGCGTTGACCGAGGACACGCGGCTGAGGTCCAGGGTCACCTCGCTCGGCCCCTCGGGGATCTCGGCGAGGCGTCGCAGGACCTGTTCGGCGCTGGCGAACGTCATGGGGCCCTGCAGCCGGAAGGTGCGGCGCCCGGAGATCTCGTCGAACCGCACCGAGCGGACGGCCTCCACGTCCGTGACGGTGGTGTTCATCAGGTGCAACTCGAGGTCGTGGGACAGCCGCTCGAAGGTGCGCACCCCCTCCACGCTGTGGCCGTGCTCGTCGAGCCGCGGGGAGAACACCCCGAGCCCGACCTGCCCGGGCAGGGCACCGAAGATCCCGCCCGACACCCCGCTCTTGGCGGGGATCCCCACGGTGGACATCCAGTCCCCCGCAGCGTCGTACATGCCGCAGGTGGCCATCACAGCGAGCACCTGCCGGGCGACCGGCGCCGACACCACGCGCTCCTTGGTGACCGGGTTGATGCCGCCCGTCGCCAGCGTCACCGCCATCACCGCCAGGTCGCGCACGGTCACCCGGTAGGCGCACTGCCGGGTGTAGCCGCGCACCACCTCATCCGGGTCGTTCGCGATGATCCCGCCCGCGCGCACGAGGTTGGCCATGGCCCGGTTGCGGAACGCCGTGCGCAGCTCCGAGTCGAGCACGGCGTCGTCCACTCCGAGCTCGCGGCCCGCGAAGGCGGACAACCCCTGCCGCACCGCCTCGTCGCGGTCGTCCTGGGTCGCGTCGGGCTCGCTCACCAGCGTGTGCGTGGTGATGGCCCCGATGTTGATCATCGGGTTGCGCGGCCGGCCCGTCTCGCGGTCCAGGGAGATCTGGTTGAACGCGTCCCCGGACGGCTCCACCTCGACCTTCTCCAGGACCGCCTCGATTCCCCGGTCCCGCAGCGCGAGCGCATAGACGAACGGCTTGCTCATCGACTGGATGGTGAACTCGGCGTCCGCGTCCCCGGCGGTGTAGACGATGCCGTCCATCGTGCAGGCGGCCACCGCGAACCGGTCGGGGTCCACGGCCGCGAGCTCGGGGATGTAGTCGGCGAGCCGGCCGGCGTCACCGTTCGAGCAGGCGTCGCGGATCTCGAGCAGATAGTCAGGTACCGGCGTCTTCACGCCACCAGCGTGTCATGCCGGAGGGCCCGGGGCGGCGTGTGCACCGCCCCGGCCCCTCCGGCACCGCGAACCGGTCGCGGTCACGATCGTCGTCAGTGATCCCGGTCAGTGATCCCGGTCAGTGGTCGTGATGGTCGTCCGCCTTGGTCGGGTGGACGGTCCCGTGCTCGTGCTCCGGCGGACCGTACAGCGAGTACACCTTGAGGTCGTCCTCACCGATGTTGGTGACGTTGTGCCAGCTCCCGGCGGGCACGAGGATGACCCAGTCGTCGGAGACCTCGCGCACGAAGTCGAGCTGATCCTTCGCGGGGCCCATCTCGACCCGACCCTTCCCGGCCTCGACGCGCAGGAACTGGTCGTGGTCGTCGTGGACCTCGAGACCGATGTCGTCCCCGGGCTTGATGCTCATGACGGTGAGCTGCATGTGCGATCCCGTCCACAGCGTGGTGCGGTAGTTGTCGTTGGCGAGGGTGGCGTCCTCGATGTCGACGACGAACGGGTTCGGACCCTGATCGGTGGGGCTCATCGATGCTCCTGCTTCTTCGTAGACGGGTGTACGCGGTGGCCGGCGGCCAGCGTTCCGTCTCGAGTTTCGACGACTCCCGGGACGCTCGCAAGCAAGGGCATCCTCCCGAGTCGCGGCCCGGGCGACATTTCCCCATCCCGTCACGGGGCCACAACGATCAGGCCACGAGGGTTCACGTACCCCCTGCGCAGTGCGGACACCACCGAGGAGACCGGCGCTGCGGCCGAGGGCGACATCGTCGACACCGCGAACGCCGCGGGCGACTTCACCACCCTCACCCAGGCCATCGAGGCCGCGGGCCTGACGGAGACCCTCAAGGGGCCCGGTCCGTTCACGGTCTTCGCCCCCACGGACGAGGCGTTCGAGGCCCTGCCCGAGGGCACGCTGGACGAGCTGCTGGCCGACCCCACGGGCGACCTGGCGCAGATCCTGCAGTACCACGTGATCGAGGGTGAGGTCCCGGCCGCCGACGTACTCGAGATGGACGGCCAGACGGTCGCGACCCTCCAGGGCGGGGAGCTCACGGTCGAGGTGGAGGGCGAGAACGTCGCCCTCGTCGATGGGAACGGCACCCGCGTCAACGTCGTCCAGACCGACGTGGACGCCACCAACGGCGTCATCCACGTCCTCGACGGAGTCCTGATGCCGCCCGCCTGACCCGCCGGTGACACTCGCTGCGCCCCGACCCGGTCCTTCCCCGACCGGCCGGGGCGTGGCTCGTGTCAGGCGGGCGTGCAAGCTGGACGTGTCAGCTGCGCGCGCCAGCCGGTCGGGTCAGCGGGGCGTGTCGTACCTCTTGAGGTCACTGGTGGCCGGGCCCTCGATGAGCTCACCGCACGCAGAGAAGCGGGACCCGTGCCACGGGCAGTCCCACGACCGCTCCACGTCGTTCCACGTCAGTGCGGCGCCCATGTGCGGGCACAGCAGGCCGACACGGCAGGTCTCGCCGTCGTCGCCCGTCGCCTCCCCGATCGGTCGGAGGGTCGGCCGTGGCCTGCGCACCGCCGCGTGCGCCGCGGTGGCCGCCAACTGCACCGGTACGTCCGCGAACAACGGGACGGCGTTCTTCGCGATGCCCATGATGCTGGGCTTGCCGAACGACACCCGCGGGTCCACGCCCTCGAGTCGGTCGACCATGATCCCGGCCGCCGCCGGCGCGCCCGTGAGGCCCCACTTGCTGTACCCGCCGGCGAAGTGCACGCGCCCCCTGCCCCACGGCAGGGGCCCGGACTTGGGCAGCATCGTCACGGGGTGGAAGTCCTGCGCCGACCAGCCGTGGGTCATCGTCGCGCCGGGGAAGTACTTCTCCGCGTACTCCCGCAGCGAGTCGATCTTGGACGCGGTCCCCGTGGCCGTGCCGGTGCGGTGACCGTTGCCGCCCACGAACAGCACCTCACCACCGGGCGTGGGTACCGTCCGCAGCGAGCGGACCGGGCTCTCGACCGAGCCGTACATCCCCTCCGGCAGTCCGCCGGAGTACTCGAACGCGCAGAGGTAGGACCGCTCGGGTTCCATCGTCGCCACGGTCGGGCCGCGGTCCAGGGCCGGCGAGGCGGTCGCCAACACGACGTCGCGGGTGGTCATCGTGCCCGGATGGGCGGTGACCTCGACGAACGCGTCCTCGCCGGTCCCCTGCGCCTTCAGGCCGGTGACGCGGGCGTGCTCGACGATCCGCACCCCCAGAGCCGTCGCCGCGCGGACCAACGCCGCGAGCGCCTCCACGGGGTCGATCTGCAGCTGATCCGGCAGTTCCACGGCCGACCGGGCCGGGAACGGGACGTCCACGTGGTCGTACCACCGCGCGGGCAGGCCCAGGTCGACGAGGGTCTTCATCTCCTTGCGCAGGGTGGAGGTGCCCCTGCGTCCCTTGGAGAACGTCACCGCGCGGCGGCGCTGCGAGTCGACGCCGTGGGTCTCGCAGAAGTCGGCCCACCAGTCGAGTCCGTAGCGGTTGGCGTCGGCGTACGCGCGCGCCGTCTCCAGCCCGTGCTTGGAGCGGATGCTCGACAACCGCGTGCCCTGGAGGACCGAGACCTTGGCCGTGGTCGCGCCGCTCGCGCCCGCGCCCACCGTGTGCGCCTCCAGAACCACCACCGACTTACCGCGCGCGGCGGCCATCAGCGCCGTGATCAGGCCGGTGAACCCGGCGCCCGCGATCACCAGGTCGACGTGCTCGCCGTCCGGGAACTCGTGCGCCGGGGGATCGATCGTCGTGCGTCGCCAGAAAGATGTGCCCATCGTGCGTCTCCTATGCGTGCTCGCCGCGGATGTCGCTGGCGCTCACTGTAGGACCGCACGGCGGCGTCCGCACCCGCTCGTGGAGGTGGCTCGACGCGGCCGGCCGGGCTACTTCGCGGTGAACCCCGCGTCGACCGGCAGGGTGACTCCCGTGATGTGGCGACCCGACTCCTCCACCAGGTAGAGGACGGCGCGCGAGATGTCGATCGGCTCGAGCATCGGGACGGGTAGCGCGTTGCCCATCGTGTGGCCCTCGGGGTTGTTGGCGAACCACCTGGCCATCTCGTCGTGCGCCACCATCGCCGTCAGGACTCCGGCCGGGTGGATCGTGTTGATCCGGATGTTGTGCGGCGCGAGCCAGATCATGAAGCTGCGCATGAGCCCCACCACCCCGTGCTTGCTGGCGGTATATCCCGTGGCCGCGCCGGACCCGTCGCCTCCCCGCCCGGACAAGCCGTTGGTCGACGAGATGAGGACGATCGACCCGCCCTCCCCGCGCTCGATCATCAGCGGCGCGATCGCGTGGACCGTGTTCCACACCCCCACGAGGTTCACCATGATGGTGTCCACGAACGCCTGCTGGGCGTCCGGCTCCTCGCCGCGCTGCGAGTTGATCCCCGCGTTGGCCACCACGATGTCCGGGACGCCGAAGCGCTCCCGGCAGGCGTCGACCGCCGCCGCGACGTCCGTCGGTTCACGCACGTCGCCCGTCACCGCGACGATCTCCCCACCGACCGCCTCGACCTCGGCGACCGTCTGCTGCAGGTCGTCGGCGGTGGCCAGCCCGTACGGCACGGTCTCGATGTCCTCGCAGATGTCGAGCGCGAGGATCCGCGCCCCCCGCCGGGCGAGCTCCACGGCGTGACTGCGCCCCTGCCCCCTCGCCGCGCCGGTGATGAAGGCGACCCTGCCCGCCAGTGACTGTTCCTGACCCATGTGTGAACCGCTTTCCGATGGGATGAGTTGACTACCGTCAGGATTCAAGCACCGTCGGGGTCCGAGTGGTCGGCGTTCCTCCCGATCCGAGCCGCTCCAGCACCCGTCGGAGCTCCACCGCGAAGTCGGCCGCGTCGCGCGAGGAGAGCCGCGCGTAGCTCAGCACCAGCCCGGACACGGCATGCTGCGCGGACTGCCCGCTGAGAGACCGCGTACGCCACCCGGCCCGCTCGAGCTCACGCACCACCTCGTCGTCGTCATACCCCGGCAGCACCACGCACAGGTGCAGACCCGCCTCCACACCCGTGACCTCGAGGTCCGGGAGTTCCCGGCGCAGCGCCGCCACGAGCCGCCAGCGGCGATCGCTGTACACGCGCGCCGCCCGCGCCAGGTGCCGGTCCATCGCGCCGGAGGCGATGAACGCGCCCAACGCCTCGGCGGGCAGTGTCGACGGGCCCCGCCGGTGGACCGCGAGCCAGCGTTCGACCTCACGACGCATCGCCGCCGGCGGCAGGCACCACGCCACGCGCAGGTCCGGGGCCACGGATTTGGACGAGGTGCCCACGTAGGCGACGTGGTCGTCCGCCGCGGGGAGGCTGACCAGCGCGGGCAACGGGGCGACGCCGTAGCGGAACTCGCCGTCGTAGTCGTCCTCGATCACCAGCGACCCGGTCCGCCGTGCCCATTCCACCAGCGCGACCCGGCGGTCCACGCTCATGCGGTGGCCGAGCGGGAAGTGGTGCGCGGGGGTGGTGAACACGATCGCCGGCTCCGACCCCAGCAGCGCCGCGTCGAGACCGCCGGGCCGCGCGGGATGGAACCGCACCTCCAGGCCCTGCTCACGGGCCATGAGCACCGCACCGCGGTAGCCGGGGTCCTCGATGTGGAACCGCACGGTCCCGCCCCCGGCCCGCCCGTGCTGCCCGGCGACGAACGCCGCACACAGGGCCGCGATCGCCGACCGCGAACTGTCGAACAGCACCGGGTCGCCCGCGGCGATGCCCCGGTGTCGGCGCAGATGTCCCGCCAACGCGGTGCGCAGCGACGGACTCGGCTCCTCCCACGGGTTCAGACCCGCCAGGCCCTGCGCCGCGGCGGCGCGCACCGCCGACCGCCAGGCACGATCGTCGACGAGGGAGACATCGGGGATCCCGGGACGGAGATCGCGCGGTGACCGGCCGTGACGGGGTTCGGGGACCGGTGTCGAGGGTGAGGACGCCCGCGCGGACGCCCGCGGTGACGACCGCGGGGACGACCGTGACGACGACGACGAGGTGCGGCCCCCTCCGCGCGTCCGCGCCCCGGCCCGTGCCGCCTGACCGGCTCCGGCAGCGACCCGGGTGCCCGATCCCTGGGTGGAGTCGACGAAGCCGGCCGCGGACAATTCGTCGAAGGCACGAACCACGGTCCCGCGGGAGAGTCCGGTCTGCTCGGCGAGCGCGCGCGTGGAGGGCAGCCTGTCGCCGTCGGCCACGGATCCGTCGGCGACCAGGTCGATGATCGCGTCCGCCAGCTCCGCAGCCCCCGACACCTCGCCCACCACCAGTGATCCGGGACGAGCGGTACGGGCCATGGGCCGAGGGTAGCCCACGCCGCCGGAAAGTGGTCTCTCGAAATTGCGCGAAATGGACCTTCCTAGTGCTCCACTTCCGGGGTGGGATGGTCCCCATGACGACCTACCGCCAATCCCGACGCCTGCGCGACGTGCGCTACGACGTGCGAGGCCCGATCCTCACCGAGGCGATGCGCCTCGAGGCCGAGGGCCACGAGATCCTGCGCCTCAACCTGGGCAACATGCAGCCCTTCGGGTTGACCGCCCGACCGGAGCTCGTCGACGCGGTGGCGGCGGGACTCGCCGCCGGGCAGGCCTACTCCGACTCCCGCGGCATCCCCGCCGCCCGCGAGGCCGTGTCGGACTACTACCGCCGGCACGGGATCGGCGGCGTCTCGCCCGAGAACGTCTTCCTCGGCAACGGCGTGAGCGAGCTCATCACGCTGGTCCTGCAGGCCATGGTCGACCCCGGCGACGAGATCCTGGTCCCCGCCCCGGACTACCCCACCTGGACCGGGGCCGTGAACCTCACCGGAGGCGTGCCCGTGCACTACCTCGCCGACGAGTCCGACGGCTGGAACCCGTCGCTCGAGGACGTCGAATCGAAGGTCACCCCACGCACCACCGCCCTGGTGATGATCAACCCCAACAACCCCACGGGCGCGGTGTACAGCGAAGACACCGTCCGGGGAATGGCCGACATCGCGCGTCGCCACGGGCTCATCCTGCTGTCCGACGAGATCTACGAGAAGGTCCTCTTCGGCGACGCCCGCCACCACCACGCCGCGCGGGCCGCCGGCGACGACGTGTTGTGCCTGACCTTCGGAGGATTGTCCAAGGCGTACCGGGTGTGCGGATACCGGGCCGGTTGGGTGGTCGCGACCGGGCCGGTCGCCCACGCCGCGGACCTGCTCGAGGGACTCACCCTGCTGTCCAACATGCGGGTCTGCCCCGGCGTCCCCGCACAGCACGCGATCCCCGTCGCCCTGGCCGAGGACTCAGCGTGGGGCCACGACGTGGTGGACCCAGACGGCCGACTCGAACGGCAGCTGGCCCTGACCACCGAGCGCCTCAACGCGATCCCCGGCGTGAGCTGCGTGGCACCGCGAGGCGCGCTGTACTGCTTCCCGCGTCTGGACCGTGAGATGTTCGGCATCTCGAGCGACGAGGAGTTCGTCTTGGACCTCCTGCGCTCCGAGCACGTCCTGGTCACCCACGGCACGGGCTTCAACTGGCCCGAACCCGACCACTTCCGCATCGTGTGTCTGCCGGAGGCGCCGGTGCTCGACCGGGCGCTCGACGCGATCGCCCGACACCTGGACCGTCGACGCCTGGCTGCCGCCTGACCTGCTCTCCCCCTCGACTCCGTCGACTCCCTCGACTCCCTCGACCCCGTCGAAAAGACAGTTCCGCACACATCGCGCGAGAGGCGGGTGTGCGGAACTGTCTTCTCGACGGGCGTGGGCGGGGGGCTCCGCCGGGGTCAGCCTGAACCGCGTCCGGGACCGCCAGGAGCGGTATCACGTTGGTATCATCGCGGCATGGCTATGACACTTCGGCTCAACGACGACGACGAGCGCCTTCTCGCCGCACTCGCCGAGGCCGAGGGCGTCAGCAAACACGAAGCCACGCTCCGAGCGATCCGATTCGCAGCCGAGCGCACCGCGCATCGCGAGCAGGTTCGGCGGGCCTCCGCGGACAACCGTCAGCGCTACGCGGATCTGCTGGACCGCCTCGGTCGATGACCCACTACCTCGACGTCGAGGACCTCATGGCCCTGGTCGACGATCTCGGCGTGGGGCCCGTACGCGACGTCGGCCTCCTCGACTCTGCCGCCCATCGCCCCTCGTCGTGGATCCTCGGACGGGAGTCCTACGAAGGACTCGACCTCAAGGCCGCAGTACTGCTGCATGCCATCGTCTCGAATCATCCGCTCGTGGACGGGAACAGGCGACTGGGGTGGCTCGCGGTCGCCGTGTTCTACCAGATCAACGGTGTCATCCTCGACGCTCCGGACGATCCCGCCTACGACCTCGTCATCTCGGTGGCCGACGGGTCCGGCGACCCGTCGACTGTCGCGACGAGCCTGGCCGAATGGACGCGCCCGGCTCGCTGACCCCGTCTCGACGAGAAGACGGTTCCGCACACATCGCGCGAGAGGCGGGTGTGCGGAACTGTCTTCTCGATGGGCGGGCCGCGGCGAGACGAACGAGGCCCGCCGAGATGAACGCGGCCCGCCGCGGATCAGTTCTGGAGAGCCGGCTTGATGTGGTTCCAGCCGGGCGTGATGTAGTCGACGAACGTCTGCCACCCGTGGAGGCCTTCGTCGCCGTAATCCACGCGATGCGCGATGCCGTGGCGGTCGAGCTCGCGGGACAGGCTCTTGGCCCCCTCGATGACCCCCTTCTCCAGGACCAGCCCCTGCAGCATCGCGAAGTAGTCATCGCCGTAGTTGGCGCGATCCCCGTCTGACACCGCGGTGCCCCCGGTCGCGAAGTACACCGCGGTGCCCTCCAGACCCTCCACGTGGGAGATCGTGTCGTGGTACTTCCACAGTTCACTCCCGCGCGCGCCCCACATGTTGGTGGAATCGCCGCCGCGGCCGTCCACCGCACCGCGGATCGACTGGTAGCCCAGTTCGTCGGTGGTGGAGTAGTAACCGGAGAGACCCATGACCCCGGCATACCGTTCCGGATACGTGGCCGCCAGATGCATTGCGGCCTGCGCACCCATCGACGCGCCGGCGATGCCGTTCTTGCCGTTGTGCTTCGTTTCCCGGGTTGCCAGCTCCGCCTCGACCAGACCGGGCAGCTCCTCGGTCAGGAACGTCTCCCACTTGTTGTAGCCGAAGATCTCGTCCTCGCGCTGCCAGTCGGACCAGTACGTGGAGGGCCCTCCCGTGGGTGTCACCAGGTGGACGTTCTCCCCGGCCATGCGCGCGGGGAGGCTCCCGGCCCGCTTCCAGCCCGAGTTGCCTTCGACCGAGTCGACCCCGTCGAGGAGATACAACACGGGTGCCGGCCCCTCGTCCCTGACGCGGGACGGGAGCACCTCGAGAACGATCTCGCGTTGCATGGCTGCGGACGTGACGAGCCAGTGCTCGTACTCTCCGTGCCGGGTGATGCCGCGGAGTTCGACTGAGTCGATCGACTCGTCGCGCTCTCGCGGCGGGTTGGGGAGCTCCACGTATGACCCGGTGCCACCGAGCGGGATGTTGGTGGAGCCGGCCGACCCGAGGGACCCGAGTGTCGAGCCCAACGGAAGCGACCCGGTCGCCGACCCGATCAGCTCCACGTCCTCGAACCCCAGGGACGAGGTGTCGATGCCGCCGCCGATCTGGGCGGAGGCTGGGGCGGCGAACCCGAGGGCGATGGCGGCCGCGAGGGCGCTGGCGGTGGCGCGGCGACGGAGACGGGTGTTCATCAGGCTTCCCAGCTGTGAGTAGTGGTGATGCAGGAGCGGCCCTGCGCCCCGGAGTGGGGACGCAGGACCGCCTGTCTGGAAGGTGCTCAGGAACCGAGTGACCCGGACGAGCCCGCGGAGCCGGAGCCCGGGGATCCCGTCCCCGGATCGACGTCGTCGCCGTACAGGGCCGGCTCGATGTAGTCCCAGCCGGACTCGAAGTTCTTGAGGAAGTTCGGCCAGTTGTGCAGGCCGCTGGGGGCGTAGTCGATCTTCACATTGTCGATCCCGGCGCGGTCGAGCGACCGCTCGAACGCCTTGGTGCCCTCGAGGACGCCGCTCTCCAGCAGGAGACCGAGGAGCATGTTGAGCTCCCAACCCGGCTGCGTGCCGTAGTTGGCACGGTCGTTGTCATCGACCACGGGCGCGCCCGAGGACATGTACACCGCGGTATTCTCCAGGCCCTCCGGGTGCGAGATGGTGTCGTGACGCTTCCACTGCTCGCTACCGCGCGGGCCCCACAGGTTGCTCACGTCGCCGCCGCGCGTCTCGATCGTGCCGCGGATGGTCTGGTAGCCCAGCTCGTCCATGGTGGAGTAGTAGCCACTGAAGGACATGACGCCCTGGTAGAGCTCCGGGTAGGTGGCCGCGAGGTGCATGGCCGCCTGGCCGCCCATCGAGATGCCGCCGATGGCGTTCCTGCCGTTGGTGTTGAGCTGCTCGTCGACGATGGCGGGCAGCTCTTGGGTCAGGAACGTCTCCCACTTGTTGTAGCCGAGCCGCGGGTCCGCCTCGTTCCAGTCGGCGTAGTACGCGGCGAAGGCGCCGGTCGGGACGACGACGTGGACGTTCTCGGTGGCGAGACGCTCGTGGATCTTCGCCTGATGGTGCCAGCCGGAGTTGTACTCCGGGGCGTCGACGCCGTCGAGCATGTACAGGACCGGCGCGGAGCCCTCACCGGCGACCTTGGACTTCTTGACCTCGAGGATCACCTCGCGCTTCATGGCCGCCGAGGTCACCCGCCAGTACTCGTAGTCCCCATCGGTGGACTCGACCTCGATGAACTCGGAGGTCTCGATGTTCTCGTCGACCGGGCGAGGCGTGCCGATCGGGCTCGCGGAGCCGGTGAGCGGGAAGTCGGACGAGCCGAGCGACCCGACCGAACCGAGCGTGGAGCCGAGGGGCAGCGAACCGCTGACGCTGAGCAGGGCGTCGAATTCCGACGGGCTCAGCGAGGCGGGGTCCAGAGCATCCAACTGGGCGTAGGCGGGGGCGGTGGACCCGAGGGTCAGGGCAACGGCGAGGGCGCCGGCGGTCGCAGCCGCGGCGCGGCGGAGTCCGAAGGACATGAAGCTCCAAATGTTGTAAGTAGTGACTTATGGAGCTTAATCGCCTCTCAGCTGAAATCGTTACTCGCGCGGCGTCGGTCACTACCCCCGCAGTGCCGCTTCGATCGCCTCCCGCAGGTCCTCGGGCTTGCGGTTGGGCCCGAACCTCTCGATCACATGGCCGTCGCGGCCCACGAGGAACTTGGTGAAGTTCCACTTGATCCGACCTCCGAGCACCCCGGACTTCTCAGACTTGAGCCAGTCGTAGAGCGGGTGGGCGCCCGACCCGTTGACCTCGATCTTCGAGAACAGGGGGAATTCCACACCGAAGTTGCGCTCGCAGAACGCGCCGATCTCCTCGTCGGTGCCCGGCTCCTGGTGGGCGAACTGGTCGCACGGGAAGCCCAGCACCACGAACCCCCGGTCGCGGAACTCGTCGTACAGCTCCTGCAGCCCCTTGTACTGCGGCGTGAATCCACACTTGCTCGCGGTGTTGACCACCAGGACGACCTGCCCGGCGTAGTCGGACAACTCCTTGCCGCTCCCGTCGAGCAGGCTCGCCTTGAAATCCGCGAGGGTGGTCTGGGCGTCGGGCATGGGAACTCCTCGTCGTCGTACCGACCCCGGTCGGCCGGCTCACCCCGCCATTGTCACCGTTCTCAGGCGCCGCGTGCGGGCGTATTCTGGCAGACCCGCGTGAGGAGTCCGCCGTGAGCCAGTTGATCTACACCGCATTCGTCTCCCTCGACGGCGTCGTGGAGGCCCCCGGCGGCGAGCCCGGGTACCGCAACACCGGGTGGTCGTTCGCAGTGGACTTCGACGAGGACGTCTACAGCCTCAAGGCCAGCGAGCAGGACGAGGCCGGGGCGATGCTGCTCGGCCGGGTCAGCTACCAGACGTTCTCCGCCGTGTGGCCGCAGATGACCGACGAGTTCCCCCGCTACAACGCCATGCCGAAGTACGTGGTGTCCACGACGTTGGCCGAGGGCGACCTCGTGGAGGGATGGGGGACGACGACGATCCTGCGCGGCCTCGACGAGGTGGCGGCCCTCAAGCAGGCCGAGGGTGCGCCGATCCTGGTACACGGATCGGCGACACTGGCCCGGAACCTCTCCGACGCCGGGCTCATCGACCGCTATCACCTGCTGGTGTTCCCGTTCGTCCTCGGCGCCGGCAAGCGCATGTGGAGCGACACCGACAAGCCCAGGCAGAAGCTGGCGTTGGTCGAGAGCCAGGCGTACCCCAACGGCGTGCAGAAGCTGATCTACGACGTGGTCGGCTCCGACCCGGACGTCGAGGGCTAGCGGGCCGCGCCGCGGGACACCTCGGGCATCGTCACCGCCGACACCGCGCCGATCACCCCGAGCACCGCGAGGAAGACCAGCGCCCACTGCACGCCGATGACGGCGAGCGCCGAACTGATCCCGCCCACCACCAGCAGGATGACCCCCATGGCCGTGTTCCCCACCGCCACGTACGTCGTCCGCAGGTCGCCCTCGGCCACGTCCACGACGTAGGTCTTGCGGCCGACGCGGACACCGGAGTGCAGGAGCGTGAGCAGGAAGTAGGCACCGACGAAGACCGTCGCCCCGAGCGCGGACCCGCCATCGAAGCCCGGGAGCGCGACCGCGAGCACCAGGGCGACCGCCACGACCGACGCCGCCGTGGCCGCGCCCGCCATGAGCAGTCGGCTCGACCGGTCCGCCAGCCGCCCGAAGATGCGCCCCCCGATCAGCGACGCCACTCCGGAGGCGAGGATGAACCCGCCCAGCCCGGTCAGCGCGCCGGTGCCCGCCGCGACCGACATGGACACGATGAACGGCGGGCTCAGCGACGACACCAGCAGCAGGCCACGGACGGTGACGAACCTGCGGAACGTGGCGTCCTCGCGGAACAGGCGGGCCGCATCCGCGAACCACGAGGACGACCCGTCGCCGTCCTCCGCGCCCCCGCGGGGCCCCGGCTCGCCGGCCGGTTCGACCACCCGGGAGTACGTCGACGCCGAGAGCGCCCACAGCACCGCACCCGCGACCAGCAGCAGCGCCAACTCGGTGCTGTCCAGATCGCCGCCGCCGAGGATCCGGATCGCCAGGCCGAGCGTGATCGCGACCAGCCCCGCCGCCGACGTGGCCAGCCCGATGATCTGACCGCGCTCCCCCGACGGGATGGTGCGGCCCTGCACGTCCTTCGACGCGATCGAGCACAGACACCGGCCCAGGGAGAACATCACGAGCGCGGCCAGGATCCCGACGCCCGCCGCCGTCCCGTGCCCGAGGGCGGCGATCGCGGCCATCACCGCCACCGACACCGCCTGCACCAGGGCGCCCGTGACGAAGACCCACTTCCGGCGACGCACCCGCACGACCAGCGGGGTGAGGAACGCCTGCGGCAGCATCGACCCGGACTCACGGATCGGCACCAGCAGACCCACGAACGCCGCCGGCACGCCGATCACGTGGAACAACCACGGCAACACGGTCGACGCGTTGACCGTCTGATCGCCCGAGGACTGCAGCGTATTGGCGGCGACGAGCCGCAGCCCGTTGCGCGGGAGTTCGCGGCGGACGGCGTCGGGCAGGTCGTGCTCCGAGTCGGCGTCGCGGGTGACGAGGCGGGAGTAGAAGCGGTCGGCGGTGGTCACCGTTCAGGAGAGTAGCGGCACGCCGCCCGCGGCACTCGGGCCACCTCCCAGGCCCGGGCAGACGACGACCGGCGCCGGGGGATCACCCCGGCGCCGGTCGTGTGCTCCGTCTGCGCGTCCGCCCGGATCAGGCGAGCGGGCCGCCGCAGTTCGGCCAGGCACCCGCGCCCTGGCCGGCGAGCACGCGCTCGCCGATCTCGATCTGCTGCTCGCGGGAGGCCTGGTCGGCCGTCGCGGCGTACTCGCCGCCGCCGTACCCGCTCCACGTCTGGGCCGCGAACTGCAGGCCGCCGTAGTAGCCGTTGCCGGTGTTGATGTGCCAGTCGCCACCGGACTCACACTGCGCGACCTGGTCCCAGGCGCTCGGCGTGGCCGCGTTCGCGGCCGGGGCGGCGAGTGACGCGCCCCCGGCGGCGATACCGCCGGCCATGATCGCGCCGGTCAGGGTTCGAACGAGCTTCTTCTGCATCCCTCGTGACCTCCTCAAGGTCTCGTGTCGTGCATGGACGCCGCAGGGCGTCTTCGACTATGTCGTCGGACAGCGGCCGACACTACGAACCGACCGGTGGGCCCTCGCAACCCCTTCGCGGGTCCGGGGCGGGTGCCGGGGCGCCGCTCCGGGTGGGCCGGGACCGCATTGTGGCAGGTCATCGCGCCGGTTCGGCAGATCCCGTGGTGGCGGGATCGGGCGCGTGAGATGGCTCACCTCGTCGTCGTCGACCCGCCTAGAGTCGGCTCCATGACCGAACACCGGGTGCACATCGACGGACGCACCGTGGCCGTGCACGAGTGCGGTGACCCGTCCGGCGTGCCGCTGATCCACTTCCACGGCACCCCGGGGTCGCGGCTGGAGACGGTGTTCGGGGCCGGGCTCGCCGAGCGGGCCGGCGTCCGGGTGATCGGGTTCGACCGCCCCGGGTACGGCCGGTCGGACGCGGGGCCGATCAGCCTGGCGGGCGTGTCGAGGGACGTCGAGGCGATCGCCGACCACCTGGGCCTGGGCACGTTCGCCGTGTCGGCGTGGTCGGGCGGCGGGGCGTTCGCGCTGGCCACGGCGGCCGCGCTCCCGGGGCGTGTGCTGCGGGTCGGGGTCTCCGGCGGCCTCGCGCCGTACGAGGGGCGGCCGGGCGCGCGGGAGTCGCTCACGCCGAACGACCTCGACGCGCTGTCCCACCTCCCCGGCGACCCGGCCCGCGCCGCGGAGGTGTTCCGCACCGGCAACGCCGCCTTCCTCGACGCGATGCTCTCGGTCCGGGACGACGAGTCGGCGCCGTGGGTCGACTGGATGTTCGCCGGCAGCGACACGGGCGTGATCGCCGATCCGGACGCCCGCCGCGCGCTGTTCGTCAACTTCCGCGAGGCGCTGCGCCGGGGCGCCGACGCGATCGCGTGGGACAACGTGGCGTTCGTGGGGCCCTGGGGTTTCCGGGTCGAGGACGTCGCCGCGCCGGTACTGCTCTGGTACGGCGACGACGACGAGATGGCCCCACCCGACCACGGGCGATGGCTCGCCTCGCATCTGGGCTCGGCCCACCTGACGGTCTACGCCGGCGAGGGGCATCTGCTGCCGCTGGCCCATTGGGACGAGATGCTGCGGGCGCTGACCGCATCCGCGTGACCTCGCAGTGATTGTGGGTGCACGCCCGCCGCGCGGCCAACATACTGGCCCCATGAGTGATTTCAGGAAGGGCGACCACGTCGAGTGGAACTCCGAGGCCGGGATGGTGCGCGGCGTGATCCGCGAGATCCACACCGAGGACGTCGAGTTCAAGGGGCGCATGCGGCGCTGCAGCACCGACGAGCCGCAGTACGAGATCGAGAGCGACAAGACCGGTCACCTGGCCATGCACAAGGGCTCGGCGCTTCGAGAGATCGACTGACGGCGCGCGGCCGCACAACTGACCCACCAGAATGCGCCTGACCTGTGGGGTCCCGCGCGTCACGCGGAATCCGACAGGTCAGGTGGTCGGCGAGCCCGGGCGGCTCAGCCGGAGACGGCGGAGGCGAGATTGCCCAGCGAGTCCTCGAGTTGCTTCTCCGACACCAGCGGGAACGACACCTTCTTGAGCAGGTCCTTGTCCGTCACCTTGGTCCAGTCGTAGGTGTGACGGACCAGCGTGGAGTCCGGGCCCTGCGGCTCGAGCTCCCAGACCCACTCCCAGCCCTTGGGGTCGGTGCCCGCGGGTGCGGTCTGCCAGGCCAGCAGCTTGTCCTTCGCGAAGCCGGTGACGTGGTTGTCGGTTCGGTACTCGCCGCCCATGTGCTCGCCCTCCATGTCCATGGAGAAGACGTCGCCGACCTGCTGGATCCGGTCCGACTTGTAGTCCCCCCGGACGAAGCCCGACCCGTCGAGGCGGGCGTGGTTCTCCGGATTGGACAGGAACTGGAAGATCTCGTCCGCCGAGTGGTCGATCACTCGCTCGACGGTGATGGCAGTGGATTCGCTCATGACCCCACCGTGCACTCCGCGGCGCCGGAACGCATCCGGTCGGGGCCCCGCTCCGAATTCACCGTGGGTTCATCCCGATCGCCCTGGTCCGACTGACTCGGGTGCCAGGATGGGGTATCGGTTCTCAGTTCATAGAGTGGAGTGGTCGCTGTGTCGAGGTCTGTTGGTCGTCGGGCTGTCCTGGCGTCTGTCGCGGTGTTCGCGGTCGGCGCACTCGGATTGGCGGGCTGCTCCGAGCCCACCACCACGGGATCCGGCGAGGCGTCCGAGTCCACGACGGCGTCCGGGGAGGTCACCCTGTACACCTCGGAGCCGCAGGCCAAGATCGACGAGATCATCTCCGCGTTCAACGAGGAGCAGCCGGACATCGAGGTGAAGGTCTTCCGCGCGGGGACCGGCGATCTCAAGGCCCGGATCGAGGCGGAGCGGAGCACGGGCGCCGTGGCCGCCGACATCCTGCTCGCCGCCGATGTCCCGACCTTCGAGGACTACAAGGACCAAGATCTCTTCCAGGAGTTCGAGCCGAGCGAGGCCGACGCCATCGAGGATGTCGCCGTCGACCCGGACGGGTTCTACGTCGGCACCCGCATCATCCCCACCGTGATCGCCTACAACACGGGCGACGTCACGGAGCCACCCACGTCGTGGGCGGAACTGGCCGAGCCGGAGTACCTCGACCGCATCATCCTGCCCAACCCGGACGTCTCCGGCGCCGCCGCGTTCAACGCCGCCGCGTGGAGCCTGCAGCCCGATCTGGGCGAGGAGTGGATCAACCGGCTCGGGGCGAACAACCCGCAGGTCGCGGAGTCGAACGGTCCCGTCTCCCAGGCCGTCGCCGAGGGATCCAGGCCCGTCGGCATCGTGGTGGACTACCTCGTCCGCGACCACGCCGCGCAGGGCTCGCCCATCGCCGTGAGCTACCCGAGCGAGGGCGTCCCGTACATCACCCAGCCCGGTGCGATCTTCGCGGACGCCCCGAACCCCGAGGCCGCCAGGCTCTTCCTGGACTTCATCGTCTCCAAGAAGGGGCAGGAGATCGCCGTGGAGCAGAACTACCTGCCCGTCCGCGATGACGCCGGCACCCCGCAGGGCGCGCCGTCGCTCACCGACCTCACGCTCTTCGACCAGGACCTCGAGGCGATCGCCGCCTCCCGTGACCAGGCCGTGGCCGCCTTCAACGCCGCCGTCCGGTAGGTGACGCTCCCGCTCCGGCTGGCACTGTGGGCGTCCCTCGCGGGCGTCATGGTCCTGCCCCTGGCCCTGGTCATCTCACTGGGGCTGGGGGCCAACCATCTGCCAGAACTCATCGAACAGGGCCTCCTGCGCGCGACCGCCAACAGCCTCGTCAGCTCCGCCCTCTCGGCGATCGGGGCCGTGATCATCGGCACGCTGATGGCGTTCCTGCTCGACCGCACCGACCTGCCCGGGCGGGGTGCGCTCCGGCTGCTGCTGCTCACCCCGCTGTTCATCCCTCCCTTCATCGGCGCCATCGCGTGGAGCGGCCTGCTCACCGACGGCGGCCTGGTGGACCGGATGTTCGGGTTCTCCCCGTGGAACTTCTACGGTGGCCCCGGCGTGGTCTTCCTCCTCACCCTGCACGCCTACCCGATGGCGTACTTCGTGGTGGCCGCGGCGCTGCGGAGGATCCCGGCCGAACTGGAGGAGGCGAGCCGTCTCTCCGGCGCGACGCCGTCGCGGACCCAGTTCGACATCACCCTCCCGCTGATCCGCCCGGCCATGGCGGCGGCGTTCACCCTGACCTTCGTCAGCGGGATCGGCGACTTCGGTATCCCCGTCATCGTCGGCCTGCCGGCCGGGTACGAGACGCTCTCCACGATGGTCTACCGGTTCCTCGAGTCCGGGTCCGTCGCCTCACCCCTGCAGACCGTCTCCCAGATCGGGATCGTGCTGCTCCTGCTCGGTGTCCTCGGCACCCTCCTCGACCGTCAGGTCACCAAGGGCTCCGTGGAGTTCGGTGGCACCGGACGGCCCGCCGATCCCCAGGCCCTCGGCCGGGCGCGGGTCCCGCTCGGCCTCATCGCGTGGGTCACCGGCGTCGTCGTGACCCTCGCCCCGCTCGTCGGACTGGCTGTCCGGGCGCTCCTGCCGGCCCCGGGGGTCCCGCTCACCCTCGAGACCGCGACCCTAGACAACTTCCGCCGCGCACTCACCGCGTCCACCACGGTCGACGGCGTGACCAACTCGGTGGTGCTCGCGCTCGGTGCGGCCCTGGTGTGCGGCGTCCTCGGCCTGCTCGTCGCGTTGTTCACCACGCGGTTGTCCGGTCGGGACCGGGAGCCGATGCTCCTGTCGGTACTGCTGCCGCAGGCCGTCCCGGGCCTCGTGATCGCCACCGGGTGGCTGATCCTCGGCCGCTACACCGGGCTGTTCAACACCCGCTGGGTCATCCTCGGGGCGTACGTCACGGCGTTCACCGCGATCGTCGTCCAGACCGTCCGCGGGCCGCTCGCGGGGATCCACTCGTCGATGGAGGAGGCCGCGCGGATCGGTGGGGCCACGGCGTTGCGCTCCCGACTCGATACCAGCGTCCGTCTGGCGTTGCCGTCCGTCGGGATCGGCATGATCATGGTCGCGGTGACCGCGGTCCGCGAGCTGACGCTCTCGGTGCTGCTCGTCGCGCCCGGCACCCAGACCCTCGGCGTGGTGATCTTCCAGTACCAGCGGGCGGGCGACTACAACGCCTCCTCCGCCCTGTCCGCGGTGCTCATGGTGGTGGGCCTGCTCGTCCTGGCCGCCTTCGGCGCCCGCTACAGCCGACCCGCCACCGGGTCCGAATCCGCAACCGGGAGTATCCGTGCCTAACCTCGTCGCCCACGGCGTCGGCGTCCGCTTCGGCGACACCGTCGCGCTCGACAACCTCGACGTGGAGGTCCACTCCGGCAGGATCCTCGCGCTCGTCGGTCCGTCCGGATCCGGCAAGTCCACGTTCCTGCGCGCCATCGCCGGATTCGAACGCCCCTCGGAGGGGACGATCCGCGTCGGGGACCGGACCCTGGTCGGAGACGGGGTCCACCTCCCACCCGAACAGCGGGGCCTCGGTATGGTCTTCCAGCACCACGCCGTGTGGCCCCACCTCAGCGTGGAGGACAACGTCGCCTACCCCCTGCGCCGGGCGAAGGTGCCGGCCGCCCGCCGGCGGAAGCTGGTGGCGGACGCGCTCGAGACCGTCGAGCTGGGCGACTTCGCCCGCCGCCGGCCCGACACCCTGTCCGGCGGTCAGCGCCAGCGGGTGTCGCTGGCACGGGCGATCGTCGCGCGGCCGGGCGTCCTGCTCCTCGACGAGGCCCTGTCCGCACTCGACGAACCCCTCCGTGCGTCGCTCCGGCTGATGCTCCGCCGGCTCGCGGCCGAGCACGACCTCACGATGGTCCACGTCACCCACGACCGGGGCGAGGCCCTGGCGATCGGGGACGAGGTGGCCGTCCTGCACAAGGGCCGACTGGTCCAGTGCGATGTGCCCGACCAGCTCGATGCGGCGCCGAACAGCGCGTTCGTCGCAGGATTCCTGCACGACGCCACGCTGGTCGACGGGACGGTCACCGACGAGGGGTTCCGCTCCGATACCGGTGGGATCACCCTCGGCTCGGACGCGCTGGCCGGCCCCGCCGGGCCCGTGACGGGCCCCGCGACGCTCGCCCTCCTGCCGGCCGGACTCGCGCTGTCCACTCCCGGCGCCGGGGGCGCGGCAGGGGTCGAGGCCTGGCCTGACCGGATCGGAGCCGAGTTCGTCACCTCGCTCTACGGTCGCAGCGGTCGGACCGTCATCTGCCGGCACGAGGACATCGAGCTGCGGGTCCTCGCTCCCGTCGGCAGCGCCGTGCCGACGCGGGTCGGTGAGGCGGTGGGGATCGACGTGAGCCGCGGGTTCGTCTACCCGCGGGCCTGAGCCCGCCGCCTCCGGCCCGCGGGGCCGTCGACGCTCAGCGGCGGCGTGCCACCGCCTTGCCGATCAACCGCGTCGAGCCGAGGAACGGCACGCGCGTGAAGCGCTTGGAGTACCAGAAGAACGTCGCCAGGGCGTCGGGCGTGATCACCACGCGCCGGGCCTCGATCCCGCGCACCGACCGCCGGGCGATGATCTCCGACGTCAACCTCGTCCGCGACAGCAGCGTGCGTGCCATCTCGTCCGCACGCGCGTCCTCACCGGACAGCGAGTCCGCCAATCCGGACTTGAAGAACTGCGGGCAGATCACCGACGTCGACACCCCGCGGGGCCGGAGCTCGGCGTCGAGGGTCTCCCCCAGCGCCACCGCGGCGGCCTTGGTCGCGTTGTACGCGCCCATCTGCGGGGCGTGCACCAGACCAGCGGCCGAGGCGGTGATGACCAGCCGGCCTCCCCGGCCCAGCTTGGGCGCGAGCGCCCGACAGCCTCGCACCACGCCGAGCAGGTTGATGTCCACGATCCGCCGCCACGACTCCATCGACGTGGACTCGAGCGGACCGCCGATCGCGATACCGGCGTTGTTGACGAGGATGTCGAGCGAGTCGATCTCCGCGACGGCGGACTGCCAGTCCTCGTCGGAGGTCACGTCGAGTCGGCGGTAGGTCCACCGCCCCTGCAACCCCTGCACCGCGGGAGGGGGATCGGCGTGCACGTCGGTGAGGATCACCTCGTCACCGAGCGCGAGGTACTCCGTGGCCAGCGCCAGCCCCAGCCCCGACGCGGCGCCGGTGATGAACACTCGCCGGGCACCGCCCGGGGCGACTGCCCGCCCGGACCGATCGGCGCTCTTCCGTGGGAGAAATCGGCTCATGCTCGGGCCACCTCGTCGTCGTGGTCATGGTCGTCGTGGTCACGGTCGTCGTGGTCACGGTCGTCGTGGTCACGGTCGTCGTCGCGGTCGTCGTCGCTGCGGTCGGCGCCGTAACGGTCATCAACGCGGGCTCGGCGTGCGTCGGTGAGCTCCACGCGGTCCCCGAACGCCATCTCGCGGCGCTGGTCACCGAAAGCCAACTCGGGGATCTCCACCAGGAAGTTCTGGACGTACCGCCACGGCCGGGCGGTGCCCTGCTTGGGGAACTTGTGGCCGTCACGCTGGATGTAGCCGGCGTCGAAGTCCAGCAGCAGCCGGTCGGCGGGCTCGCCCGGCAGCCGTGGCGCGTACACCGACTCGCCCGTCTTCCACAGTTTGACCATGTATTGCGAGACCAGGTCGGCCCGCAGAGTCCAGGACGAGTTGATGTAGCCGACCGTGAAGCTGAAGTTGGGCACGCCCGCCAACATCATGCCGCGGTAGGTCGCGAGCGACGGGACGTCGAGAGCCTCGCCGTCGATGCTCAGCGTGCCGCCACCGAAGGCCTCGAGCTTGAGGCCGGTGGCGGTGATGATGACGTCGGCCTCGATTTCCTCCCCCGAGCGCAGGCGGATGCCGGTGTCGGTGAACCGGTCGATGTGTCCGGTCACCACCCGGGCGGCCCCACGCCGGATGGCCTGGAAGATGTCCCCGTCGGGGGCCTTGCAGACGCGCTGGTCCCACGGCCGGTACGGAGGGGTGAAGTGCTCGTCGATCTGCTCGGTGGAGATGTAGCGCCGCTGCATGAGCCGTAGGCCCGCCTTGAACAGCCAGGGCAACCGCTGGGCGATGACGAACTGGGCCGTGTCCCGCGCGCCGTGGTTGAGCCGCGCCGCCCGGTAGCTCCACGGCGCGGGGAGCAGTCGCCGCCACACCGCGCTGATGAGGTCCTTCTCCGGCAGCGGGCCGATGTAGCTGGGGGTGCGCTGGAGCATCGTCACGTCCGCGCCTCGCTCGGCGAGCGCCGGGACCAGCGTCACGGCCGTCGCGCCCGACCCGATCACCACGAACTTCCGGCCGTCGTACTCGAGGTCGTCGGGCCACTGCTGCGGGTGGATGATCTCGCCGCGGAAGTCCGCCTCCCCGGGGAACTCGGGACGGAACCCCTCGGTGTGCGAGTAGTAGCCGGAGCCGAAGTGGACGCGCCGGGCCCACACGGTGCGCGCGCCGGTATCGGTGACGCAGGTGACCCGGTACAGCTGGTGATCGCTGCGCCAGTCCGCGTCGGCCACCCAGGAGCGCAGGTGTAGGCGGTCGAGCGCGCCGGCCTCGCGGGCGGTGTCGCGGAGGTACTCCTTGATCTCCGCGCCGCTGCCGAGGGTCGATCCGTGCGGCCAGGGCCGGAACGGGAACCCGAAGGTCGCCATGTCCGAGTCCGAGCGGATGCCGGGGTAGCGGAAGGTGTGCCAGGTGCCGCCCAGGTCGTCGTGGGCGTCGTGGATCTCCCACCGCCAGTCGGGGAACGCGCGGTGGACGTGGTGGGCCAGGTCGATGCCGGACAGCCCCGCGCCGACGATCAGCAGGTCCAGCGGGTCTCCGGGTGCTGCGCCCGGGCCCTCCGGACGATTCGTGGAACTAGTCATGACCGGTACGGTATCCGCCCACGGCGACCCGGTCTTGCTCGAATGCGCCAATAAGTTGCTCTATCGCGCCAAGTGCCGCAGGGTGACTCCATGGCGTTCATCCGATCGGCCGGCCTGCGCGGGGTCCGGCAGGTGGTCACCGAACTCGGCGGTGACCCCGATGACCTGGCCCGCCGGTCCGGGTTGCCGGGCGGCGCCCTCGACAGCGACGAGATCCTGGTGGAGGACCTGTCGATCGCCCTCCTGCTGGAGACCGCTGCCGCGGAACTCGGGTGCCCGGACCTGGGATTGCGCGTGGCCGGGCACCAGGATCTCGACATGCTGGGCCCGGTCGCCGTGGCCGTGAAGAACGCGCGGACCACCACCCAGGCACTGGAGATGACCTCGAAGTACCTGTTCTTCCACTCCCGCTCGATCGAGATCACCGTGGTGCCCGATCCGCGCGACGAGGCCGACGTCCTCGGGGTGCGGTTCGGCTACCGGGAACCCGGGCAGCTCATCCCTCCGCAGACAGTGGATCTCGTCCTGCTCTTCCTCCATCGCGCCATGCGCAGCGTGCTCGGCGGCGACTACGGCCTGCTGGCGGTCGAGTTGCCCAATCCGCTCAACACCGATGCCGCGCGGTACGAATCACTCTTCGGCGCCCCGGTCACGCCGTCGGCCCCCGCCGCGGTGCTGCGCGTGCCCTCCTCGCTGCTGGGCCGCCCCATCTCGGGCGGCGACGACGCGGTCCAGCAGCTCGCACTGCGGTATCTGGACCAGCACCTGCCCGAGGACCGGCGGACCATGACCGAGCGGACCCGCACGGTGTTGCACCAGTCCCTCGACACCGGCACCTCGTCGCTGCCGCAGGTCGCCAGGCTGCTCTCCGTCTCCCCGCGGACGCTGCAGCGCGGGCTGGCCGGGGAGGGCACGAGCTTCGCGACCCTGCGGGACGAGGCCCGCCGCGACATCGCCGCGCGACTGCTCACCACCACCGAGATCCCGCTCTCCCAGATCGCCTCGGCCCTGGCACTCGGGGACGCCACGACGTTCAGCCAGTACGCCCGACGGTGGTGGGGGATGACGGCGCGCGAGTTCAGGCACGGACGCACGACCTCACCAGGGGTGGGACAATCACGGACATGAGCGACACCTCCGCGTCAGATCCGCTGGCGATGTTGCGTTCCGGACGCGGACTCCCGGACGACACGGCGATCGACGACCCGATCCGCGAGCAGCTCCTCGACGCGGCGGCAGCCCAGTTCGAGAGCGTCGGTATCGCACGGTCCACGATGAACGACATCACGCGACGGGCGGGCCTGGCACGGATGACGCTGTACCGGCGGTTCGCGAACAAGCAGGAACTGGTCGAGGCGACCCTGCTCAGGGAGGCCGCGTGGTTCCTCGCCGACCTGCAGCGCGAGATCGACGCCCACGAGACCATCGAGGACAAACTCACCGAGGGCTTCGCCTTCACCGTCGAGGCGCTGCGCGACCACGATCTGCTCAACCGCCTCCTGGAGACCGAGCCCGAGGCGACCGTCCCCCATTTCACCGTGCAGGGCGCGCCCCTCATCACCGCGGCCGCGCACTTCCTCGCCGCGGAGATCTCCCGGGCCGCCCCTGACGAGCGGAGCGACCAGGAGGTGTTGGTGGTGGCGGAACTGACCGCCCGGCTGGTCGTGTCCTTCGTGCTCACGCCGTCGACGACCATCGATCTGGACGACCCGGAGGTCTCCCGGGCCTTCGCGCGGAACCACCTCGGGCCACTGCTCGGCGGGTCCGCCCTCCAATCGGGTCCCTGAGCAGCAGCGCCGACGCGTAGCGCCGGCGGCGTCCGCGTCCGCGAACCCCGGCCCCGCCTCCTGCGCCGGTCCGCCCCTCGGAATGCGATCCGCCCCCGCCGTTTCCGCCGCCCACTTCGATTCACCCTTCTGATTTCCATGCGCGCGCGGGGGCCCGCGGGTGGATGGAAATCAGAGGGGCGGATCGGCGCGAGCCCTGGAGAATCCCGCCGCGCACCGCCAGCTGGCGAAGCCCGTCCCAGCGCGGCGCCGAACCACGGGCGCAACCCCGCCGGGGCGTGTGCGAAGCCGATCAGACCCTCATGACTGCTTGACGAAACGCACCCCCATGTCTAGCGTCAGAGACAGATAGATCGCGGATGTCTCTCTGTCTCATCCGCATCCGAGGATCCACGCTCACGGCCCCACCGGCCGGTGACCGGAAGGATGATCATGTCCGCTGCAGCCCCCGCACCCGCCCCGTCCGCGAGTCGCGAACAGTACGAGGACACGCTCCGTCGGCTGTCACACGCTTCGGTTCACCGCAGCTTCGACCCCTTCAAGGACATCCCCTGGGACCACCCCGACTTCGAAGTGGACCCCACCGACGAGCGGTGGGTCCTGCCCGCCGGAATCGATCCCCTGGGCGGTCATCCCTGGTACAAGAGCCTGCCGCTCGAGAAGCAGATCGCGATCGGCCTGTGGCGTCAGGCCAACGTCATGAAGGTCGGCCTGCAGTTCGAGAACATCCTCATCCGCGGGATCATGCAGTACGTCTTCAAGGCGGACAACGGTTCGGAGGAGTTCCGGTACCTCACCCACGAGGCCACCGAGGAGTGCCACCACACCCAGATGTTCCAGCAGGGCGTCAACCGGATCGGCGCGGACGTCCCGGGAATGCCCGGGTGGATGCGCCGTCTCTCGCCGGTGCTCCCGCTGGCCGCCGGCCGCTTTCCCGTCGCGTTCTTCATCGGCGTCCTCGCCGGCGAGGAGCCCATCGACCACACGCAGAAGCAGGTCCTGCGGAACTCGGACTCCCTCCCGCCGGTGCTCTCGCGGATCATGGAGATCCACGTGGCGGAAGAGGCCCGGCACATCTCGTTCGCGCACACCTACGTCGCACGCAACGCCCCTCGGCTCTCCCGGGGCGACAAGTACGTGGTCTCGCTGCTCTTCCCCGTGATCATGCGGGTGTTGTGCGACGCGATCCTCAAGCCCACCAAGGAGTTCCGCGAGACGTTCGACATCCCGGACGAGGTGGTCCGGGAACTCTACTGGGACAGCCCCGAGTCGCAGCGGTTCCTGTCCGACCTGTTCGGGGACGTCCGCATGCTCGCCGAGGACTCGGGCCTGATGAACCCGGCCGCGCGTCGGGTGTGGAAGGCGCTGAAGATCGACGGTCGCCCGTCCCGGTACCGCGGCGAGCCGCCCGTGGCGTTCCGCGACTAGGCCCGCCCGCCATGCCCCACGTCATCACGCAGGCCTGCTGCGCCGACGCCTCGTGCGTCCACGCCTGCCCGGTCAACTGCATCCACCCGACACCCGACGAGCCCGATTTCGCCACCGCCGAGATGCTGTACATCGACCCGGTGTCCTGCGTGGACTGCGGCGCCTGCGTGGGGGCGTGCCCGGTCGGCGCGATCGTGCCGCACACCGCGTTGGCCCCCGAACAGCAGGACTTCCTCGGCATCAACGAGGCCCTGACCGGGACCGACCGCCCGGCCAGGCCCCAGGCGCGGGTGCCCACGCTCGTGCGCCTGGGCCCCACGCGGACGACGCTCCGGGTGGCCGTGGTGGGCGCCGGCCCGGCCGCGCTGTACGCGGCCGACGAACTGCTCCGCCAGCCCGGGGTGGAGGTGACGGTGTTCGACCGTCTGCCCGTCCCCCACGGGCTCGCCCGGCACGGCGTGGCCCCCGACCACACCGACACCCGCGCCGTCGCGGACCTGTTCACCGCGATCGAGGACCAGCCCGGCTTCACCTACCGACTCGGGGTGAACATCGGCGAGGACGTCACCACCGAGGAGTTGGCGGCCCACCACCACGCGGTCGTGTACGCGACCGGTGCGGGCACGGACCGACCCCTGGACATCCCGGGGGTCGACCTGCCCGGGAGCACGTCGGCGACGCAGGTCGTGGGGTGGTACAACGATCACCCCGACCATGCCGACGCCCACGTCCCGTTGGATCACGAGCGGGCGGTGATCGTCGGCAACGGCAACGTGGCGCTGGACGTGGCCCGGATCCTGGCCACCGACCCGGAGCGGCTCGCCGGCACCTCCATCGCACGCCACGCGCTGGAGGCGCTGCGCGGCAGCAGGGTCCGCGAGGTGGTGGTGCTCGGCCGCCGCGGCCCCGAGCACGCGGCGTTCACCCTGCCCGAGCTGGTCGGACTGGCCGCCCGTGACGACATCGACCTGCGCATCGACGCCCCCGGCGGCATCGACCCGGCCGCCGCGACCACCCGCCAGGGCCGCCTGAAGCTGGAATACCTCGCGCGGATCGCCGCCCGTTCGCACGACACCGCGGACGGGCCCCCGCAGACTCCCCCGCGCCGCCGGATCATCCTCCGGTTCCGGACCGCACCCCTGGAGGTCACGGGCTCCTCTCGTGCCGAGGGCCTGCGGGTGGCGCGGACGGAACTCGCCACAGGCGCCGACGGCCGGGTCCACGCCGTGCCCCGTCCGGACTCCGAGGAGACCATCGCGGCGGGACTGGTGTTGGGCTCGGTGGGGTACCGGGGCGTCGAGGTGCCCGGGGTGCCGTTCGACCCGGAGACCTCGACCATCCCGCACCGCGGTGGCCGCGTACTGGACGGCGTCGGTGGGCGCGAGCTGCCCGGACTGTACGTGGTGGGTTGGATCAAGCGGGGCCCGCGCGGGTTCATCGGCTCCAACAAGACGTGCGCGCGCGAGACGGTCAACGCCCTGCTCGCCGATGCGAACGAGGGTCGTCTGCCCACTCCGGGCCCGGCGGCGCGTTTCGAGGAGTTGCTCCGGAGCCGCCGCCCGGCCCCGGCGACCGTATAGGCGTACCGAATCGCTCAGGCGGCCTGCTCCTGCGCGACCCGGTCCGCGATGACCCGCGCGAGCCGACCCAGCGGGGAGGCACCGTCGCCGTCGGCCTCGTACCGCGCCGCGTACCCGGCGTCGCGATAGGTCGTCAGGGTGTCGGTGGCGTCGTCGAGCTGACGGAGCAGATGCGGTGACCACAGCGCCGGGTTGTTCACGACGTGCAGCCGCAGGGCGAACCTGGTCCGGGTGTCGGGGAGGTTCTCGAGCAGGTCGTCGTACACCTGGGCGGGTGTCAGGGTCGAGTCCCTCACCGCCCCGCGCAGCAGATTCGTCGGCTGCACCCCGCTCAGCGGGTCGCCCGACACGGACAGCCAGTGCGTGCGTTCGGGGATCGGGCCTCGCCGCAGTCCCGCCACGCCCTGCCCGCCCGGGTCCGACGTTCCGACGAGCCAGCGGTCGCTCGGTCGGAACGGGTCCGCGACCAGTCCCACCGCCACGACCCGGTCCAGATCCTCGGGATGCGCGTCCATCCAGTCGTGGATCACGCGGGTCCCGCAGCAGGCGCCGATGAGCACGAGGTCGTCGGACGGATGGAGCCTCACGAGTCGGTTGAGGTCAGCCACCCCCGCCGCGGCCGAGGACTCCCAGGTGTGTGACCGACGGCGCCCGACCGCGCCCGGAGCCGGCCACTGCACACGGACGGCCTCCCGGGCACCGGTCAAGCCGAGCAGATCCTCGACGAACCTGCCGAGGATCGCCGAGGTCTGACGATATCCGCCGTCGCTGTCCGCGATGAGTATCCGCACGTGTGACCCCCCAGCCGCCTTGCGCCGGAGCCGCAAGATTGATGTGACAACTTCAGTGTCATATGAACGGCTGACAAAAGGGGGAGATGAAAGATAAATGTTTCGTATCAATACGCTTGTACTGCTGGAGGAGTCGTCTCAGGTTCCGCAGTAGGTGACGTGCGGCGCGGCCTCGGGCGGGGCGGGGCGCGTGTAGCGCTCGTAACCGGCCCGCTCGGCGAACGGATCGGTGACGACGACGAGGAGTTCCGTCACGGGCCCCATGTCCCCTGCCGTGGCCGCGTCCAGGGCCTCCTCCACGAGATGGTTGCGGGGGATGTAGACCGGGTTGACCCGGTCCATCGATCCCCGGTCGGGCCCCAGGGCCCGCCACCGCGTCAGCCAGCCCTCGGCCAGGACGCCGACCAGCTCGCGCACCGGATCGTCGTCCCCGTCCGCGGCAGCCCCCAGGGCACGGAAGAACGTCGTGTAGTCGGCCCGCGTCGCACTGAGCAGCCGGGACAGCTCGTCGATGAGGTCGGTCGCCTCGGCGTCCGCGACCTCGTCCGGGAGGCCGATCTTGGCGCGCATCCCGGCCGTCCACGCCTGCTGGTAGTGCGCGGGGAACGTGCCCAGCACCTCGGTGAGCAGGCGGACCGCCTCGTCCTGGTCGGGGTCGACCAGCGGGACGAGGGTCTCGGCGAACCGGGCGAGGTTCCACTGCAGCACCGGCGGCTGGTTGGCGTAGGCGTAGCGCCCGCCGGTGTCGATGGAGCTGAAGACCGTGGCCGGGTCGAACTCGTCCATGAAGGCGCACGGCCCGTAGTCGATGGTCTCGCCCGAGATGGTGGTGTTGTCCGTGTTCATGACGCCGTGGATGAACCCCAGCAGCATCCAGCGGGCCACGAGTTCCGCCTGATCGCGCAGTACCGAGGCGAACAACTCCAGGTACGGGTTCTCCGCGGTGGCGGCGTGCGGGTGATGCCGGGCGATCGCATGGTCCGCCAGTCGGCGCAGCAGCTCGTCGTCGTCGACCGATCGCGCGAACTGGAACGTCCCCACCCTCAGGTGACTCGCGGCCACTCGGGCCAGCACCGCGCCGGGCAGGGGCTCCTCGCGGTACACGGTGTTGCCGGTGGCCACGACGGCGAGCGAGCGGGTGGTGGGCACGCCGAGCGCGTGCATCGCCTCGCTGATGACGTATTCGCGCAGCATGGGACCCACCGCGGCCAATCCGTCGCCGCCGCGGGCGAACGGGGTGCGGCCGGAGCCCTTGAGGTGCAGGTCACGCCCGTCGGGCAGCTCACCCAGCAGCAGGGCCCTTCCGTCCCCGAGCCGTGGCGAGTAACCGCCGAACTGGTGGCCGGCATAGGCCTGCGCGACCGGCGTGGTCCCGTCCGGCACGTGGTTGCCGGTGAGCACCCGCACGCCCTCGTCGCCGCGCAGGTAATCGGCGTCCAGGCCCAGCTCGTCGGCCAGTGCCTCGTTGAGGACGAGCAGGCGCGGCCCGGTCGCCTCCGCGGCCTTCCACGGCACGCCCAGCTCGGGGAACTCGCTCGCGTACCGGGAGCCGAGGGAGAGGGGTCGTGCGGTGTCCGTGGTCATGGACCCGACGATACGGACGAGCCGCCGGGCGGGTCATGTGGAAAATCACCCGGCGGGGCGCCTCGGGCGTCTCGCGCGGCCAGCTCGCGTCGCAACGCGGCGATCTCCTCGGCCAGCTCGGTCACCTGGGCCCGGGTCGCCGCCGGGCTGACTTCTCCGGGTCCGGCCCGATCCTCTCCGGCGTCACCGAGTTCGGCGTCACCGACTTTGGCGCCATCGAGTTCGGCCACCCTCTCCAGGATCCACGAGGCGAGCGTCGCCGTGACCACGGCCAGCAGTGCGATCCCGCCGAACATCAGTCCCACTGCGATCGCGCGGCCCACCGGGGTCACCGGCGAGTAATCGCCGTACCCCACGGAGGTCACCGTCACGGTCGCCCACCACAGAGCCTCACCCCAGGTCTCGATCGTCGCGCCCGGCGCCCCACGTTCCGCGTTCAACGCCGCGAGCGAGGACACCACCAGCAGCACCACCGCCCACCCCGCGGCGTACGTGATCGCCTGCCCGCGTACTTCTGTGCCCGCCGACCGCCTCATCCCCCCGAGCATGGTCACCAGCCGGAGAAGTCGCAGCGGCCGCAGGACCGGCAGGACAAGGACCGCGAGGTCGTACCAGTGTCTGAGCAACCACGGTCCGCGACGCTTCGCCAACGCCACCCGGACGGCGAGGTCCACGAAGAACAGAAGCCACGTCCCCGCCATCACGACCCGGGTGACCGCTCCCACCGGACCCACGGGTTGCCCGACCACCATCACCGCGGCGGCGACCAGGAAGGCCAGAGCTGCACCCATCAGGGGCCACTCCGCCAACTCCTTCCACCGTGTTTCCGTCACCTGTCGATGATCCCCCAGGCGCGGCGCGGTGGCCTCGGACACGCATGGCGGCCTCAGAAGTACTGCGACCCGCCGTCGATGCTGATGTGCTCAGCGGTGATGAACTTCGACTCGTCGGAGGCCAGGAACGCCACGACGTTGGAGATCTCCTCCGGCTCGGCCCAGGTCTGCTCCAGGAACGTCGAGCCCATGAGGTTGAGCGGCGGGTTGGACTCGCCGACCTTCTCCAGCGTGCTCACCATGTCGCCGCCACCCATCGGGGTGGCCACACCGCCGGGGTGGATGCTGTTGACCCGCACGTTCTTCGGCCCCAGCTCCGCCGCGAACGCCCGGGTCATCCCGACCAGCGCGTGCTTGGAGGTGGTGTAGTGGATCATGAACGGCTGGATCTTCTTGCCCGCGTACGAGCTGGTGAGGATGATCGACCCACCACCGGCGTCGATGACGTGGTGGGCCGTGGCCATGACGGTGTTCCACACGCCGGTGACGTTGGTGTCGATGGTCGCGGCGAAATCCTCCGCGGTGATGGTGTCCCACACCTGAGGGGTGCAGATGCCGGCATTGGCCACCACCACGTCGAGACGCCCGAGTTCGGCCACCCCGTCGTCGACGATCTTCTTCATGCCCCCGAGATCCCGGACGTCACCGACTGACAGGAGCGCGCGGCGACCCTTCTCCTCGACCAGCCGACGCGTCTCGTCCAACTCCTCGCGCGTGGCGGGGTCATAGGGGACGGCGTCCGGCAGCGGGCCCGCCAGGTCGAGACCGATGATGTCCGCCCCTTCCGCGGCCAAGCGGACGGCGTGCGTCCTGCCCTGCCCGCGCGCGACCCCCGTGATGAACGCGACCTTGCCCCCGAGTCGTCCCGCCATGTCGAACTCCCGTCCTCGGTGTCGTCTGCCGCTCACCATAGGTTCGGCTGTCCCGATAAGTGGGCAGATCGGGGACTACTCGCGGTCCCGGCTGCTGCCCGGCAACCCCGCCCGGAGGAAGCCCGCGAGCACCGTATCGACGGAACCGGAAAACCACTAGGGTAAGAAAATATCTAACCGGGAGGAACACGATGGCCACCAAGAAGCGCTGGAACGACCTGACCGACAATCAGAAGGCCCTCCTGCTGACCGCCATCTCGGTCCAGGTGTCACTCGCCGCGACCGCGTGGGCGGACCTCGCCGCCCGGCCGGCGGCGAAGGTGCAGGGCTCCAAGGGCAAGTGGGCCGCCATCATCGCGATCAACTTCATCGGGCCGATCCTCTACTTCACCCGCGGGCGGCGGTAGTGACCACCCGGTCACGGGCCGGCCTGGCCGCCGGTGTCCTCCTCGTCGTCGTCGTCGCCCTCGGGGCGTGCGCGGCCGGGCCCAACGTCGACGTCGCCCCCGCCGGCGCCGGGTTCTGGCTCGGCCTGTGGCACGGGATCATCCTCCCCGTCACGTTCGTCATCTCCCTGTTCACCGACACCGTGACGATCTACGAGGTGAACAACAACGGCAACTGGTACGACTTCGGGTTCGTCGTGGGACTGTCCCTGTTCTCCGGGCCCGCCCTCGCCGGCGGCCGCGGGCGGCGGGGTTGATGCGCGTCCTGGTGACAGGGGGCGTCAGGTCCGGAAAGTCCCGGCACGCAGTGCGACTGCTCGACGGCGCGGACGCCGTGACGTTCGTCGCGCCGGGCCGGCCCGCCGACGAGCTCGACGACCCCGACTGGGCCGGGCGCGTCAGCCATCACCGAGCGCACCGTCCGGCGGAGTGGCGCACCATCGAGTCCACGGATGTGGCCTCCGCGCTCCGCAACGCGCCCGGACCAGTTCTCGTGGACTGCCTGGGCACCTGGCTCACCGCGACCGTCGACGACCTCGGACTGTGGGACGCCCCCACCGACGAGGCGCGCGCCGCGGTCGACGAACGCACGGACGCCCTCTGCGCCGCCCTGACCGCCCGGGACGACGTGGTGTTGGTGACCAACGAGGTCGGCTCCGGGGTCGTTCCCCCGTACCGTTCGGGCGGGGTGTTCCGCGACCTGCTGGGCGCGCTCAACCAGACGGTCGCCGAGTGCTGCGACGAGGTGCACCTGGTGGTGTGCGGGCGCGTCCTCACCCTGTGACGGGCAGCGCCGCCCACCGGAACGAGACGGTCATCACACCACTTTTCCTGCGCGAATAACGACACGTTCACGGGGGCCGGGTTCCATACTTGGACGACCCTGCCCCGCGCCGCGCGCCGCCCCGAAGGACCCCGTGAGCACCGACCAGATCGCCGAGAAGACCGACGAGCCCGCCTCGCCCCCACCCCTGGCCACCGCGGGCCGCGCGGTCGTCACGGCCGCGCGTCGACTCCCCGTCACGGCGGTGATCGTCGCCGCACTGCTCGTCACCGGCGTTGTGTTCGAGGCCCTCTTCCGCAGCGCCCGCCACGCCACGTGGTTCCCCGACGTCGCCTACGGGGTGCCCGCGCTGGAGGGCGGCCGCTGGTGGACGCTCGTCACCGGACCCTGGCTCGGGCTCACCCCACTCCAGCACCTGTCATTGTTGGTGCTGGTGGCGGCGGGGATCGGGATGGGCGAGTGGCGCCTGGGCCCGGCCCGGACGGCGTGGGCGGCGGCGGGCGGGCAGCTCATCGGGGTGCTCGGCGCGGTGGCCGTGATCGTTCCCGGCGACGCCGTCGGCTGGGCGTGGGCCACGGAATTGTCGGTGGTGCTGGACGTGGGCTGCTCGACCGCGGTGGTCGCCGTGCTGGCCGCCGCCTCGGCGACGCTCGTCTCGCCTTGGCGCCTGCGCGCGCGGGCGCTCCTCTACGGCTACGTGATCGTGTCGTTCCTGTTCGTCGGGAGCCTGGCCGACCTCACCCACCTGGTGGCGTTCGTCGTGTTCCTCGCCGTCGGCGAGAGGTTCTTCTCCCGCAGCGAGCACGGTCTGGGTCCCCGAACCCGGCGCGAGACCCGACTGCTGGCCTCGGCGGGCATGTGGTTCATCGCCGCGGTCCACGTGGTGGTGTACTTCCTCCCCTCCGACGGCCCACTCGGCCCCACCGAGGCCGAGGACGTGAACCTGGTCGGCATGCTCCTGTCCGTCCTCGTCGCCGCCGCGACCGCGGAGCTCCTCCGCCGCGGATACCGGGTCGCCTGGGGCGTGGCACTCGCGTATGCGCTGCTCACCGCTGCGGTCACCCTCGTCGTCACGGTCCTGGTCGTCGCCGCCGACTTCGAGTCGCTGGGCGCCGTCACCCTCGGCACCGGTCTGCTCTGGGTGGGCGAGGCCGTGCTGCTGGTGGTGGGCAGGGGCGCGTTCGGCGCGCGGGTGCGGCGACGGGTGACCGGGTCGCGCGTGCACTCCGACGACGTCGTCGAACGCGTCCGCGATCTCATCCGGGCCCACGGCGGCAGCACGATGTCGTGGATGATCACGTGGCAGCCGATGAATTACTTCTTCGGCGGAGGCGACGGCACCGCGGGCCCCGACTCGGCGGGCGTCGTGGGGTACCGGATGCACGTGGGCACCATCATCGCGCTGGCCGACCCGGTCGCCGACCCCGCCGATCGCGGCGTACTGCTGAGCTCGTTCGTCGACTTTGCCGAGGCGCAGGCGGCCGTCCCGTGCCTGTTCTCGGTGTCCGGGGAGACGGCCGACCGGATGCGCGCGCACGGGTGGCGGGCGCTGCAGATCGCCGAGGACACCATCATGGACCTGCCCGACCTGGAGTTCACGGGCAAGAAGTGGCAGAAGATCCGCTCCGCCATGAACAAGGCGTCCAAGAGCGGCACGACCTACGTCTCCGGTCTGCTGCGGGAGCAGCCGGCGGCGGTGTTGGCGCAGGTGCGGGAGATCTCCGAGCAGTGGGTCGGGGACAAGGAGCTGCCGGAGATGGGCTTCACGCTCGGCACGGTCGAGGAGGCGCTCGACGACGACGTGCGCATCGCGCTCGCCGTGGACTCGGGCGGGGTGGTCCAGGCCGCACTCTCCTGGCTGCCCGTCTACCGCGGCGGGCCCGACGGCGGCGTCCGCGGCTGGACCCTGGACCTCATGCGCAAGCGCAACGGCCCCGGTGCGAACAACATGGTCGAGTTCCTCATCGCCCGCTCCGCGCTGGAGTTCAAGGACGAGGGCGCCGACTACGTGTCGTTGTCCGGTGCCCCGTTGGCGCGAAGTGGCGACGACGACGACGAGGTGGCCGTTCTCGACCGCGGACTCGATCTGCTGGGTCAGGCACTCGAGCCCTACTACGGGTTCCGGTCGCTCCACCAGTTCAAGGCCAAGTTCAATCCGAGGATCGAACCCGTCTACCTGTGCTTCCGCGACGAGGCCGATCTGCCCCGGATCGGGGTGGCGATCGGTCGGGCGTACCTGCCGGGCGCGACGACCCGCCAGCTCGCGGCCCTGGCCCGCTCGGGGGCGTCCGAGACCGTCGACGTCTAGGTCGGGGCGCGCGTTCAGCTCACCCGCCGTGGCGGGCGAGGCGCCGGGCGAGGTGCTCGCGCAGGTCCTCGAAGTGCCGTTCGGCTGCAGTCGCGTCGTACATCGACGTGTCGGCCATCGAGTAGCCGTGCGGGGCGCCGGGGTAGACGTCCTGGTCCAAGGGCACACCGGATTCCCGGGCCAGGGACGCGATGACGTCCATCCCTTCCCGCGGCATTGACGGGTCGTCGTCGGCGTGCCGCAGCAGGACGGCGGCCCGGGTGGTCGCGAGACCGAGGTGCGGACTGTCGGGATCGTCCGTCGCGAGCCCGCCGCCGTGGAATCCGGCGACGGCGGCGACGCGGTCCGGGTGGTCCCCACCCGCGCGCAACGCGAGTCGCGCTCCCATGCAGTAGCCGACGACCCCGACCCCGGCCCCGACCGAGACCCCGGGCAGTGCCAGCAGTGCGTCCAGGTACGCGGCGGTGTCCGCCCGCGACCTCTCGGAGGTCAACGCGGCCATCCGGGGGAACGCGGTCTCGATGTACCGGTCGCGTTCGCCCGGTTCGCGCAGGTCCACGGTCGGGGCGAGGTCGTCGGCGGTGCCGGACCGGTAGAAGACGTTCGGGGCCAGGACGACGTAGCCCCAGCTCGCGATGCGGTCCGCCATCGCCCGGATCTGCGGCCGCAGGACGAAGATGTCCGGGAACAGCAGGACGCCCGGCAGGTCACGGTCGGCGCTTCCCGGCCGGGAGACGAACGCCTCGGCGTTGCCGTCGGCGGTGTCGATGGACAGATCCACGGTCATTCCGGTTCCCAGGCCCACAGTCGGTTCCCTTCCGTCGTCCCACACGCTGTGCGCCCGACGGTACAGCCGCTCGCGCGCGCTCAGTTCCGCGCCGCCAGCACCGCGTTCCTCGCGTCGAGCGCGGTGTCGCTGTCCAGCGCGAGTTCCGCGAGCCGCCTGCACTGTTCGAGCGTGACCCCCGCCAGGGCGGCCCCGACGAACGGCAGTGCCGCGGTGGCCACGGACAGTGAGCCGACCCCGAGTCCCAGCAGGACGCACGCCAGGTTCGGGTCGGCCGCCGCCTCACCGCACACCCCGACCGGGATCGCGCGGCCGTCCGGCGCCCGGCCCGCGGCGTCGGCCACCGCGCGGATGAGACGCAGCACGGCCGGCTGCCACGGATCGGTGAGCGAGGCCAGGTCGGAGGACATCCGGTCGGCCGCCATGACGTACTGCGTGAGGTCGTTGGTGCCGATCGACAGGAAGTCCACGTGCGGGAGGAACCTGTCGACGGCGACCGCGACCGAGGGCACCTCGACCATGATCCCGGGCGTCAGTCCGCGCCGGCGGCACCGGTCGGCGAAGTCGCGGGCCTCGTCGACGGTCGCGACCATGGGTGCCATCACCCACGGGGAGGACTGCGCCCCGCCCACCCGGTGGCCCGCCGCGGCGAGCGCATCGAGCTGCCGGTCGAGCAGCCCGCGGTCGATGAGGTCCACGCGGATTCCGCGGACCCCCAGTGCGGGGTTGTCCTCCTCCGTCATGCCCGCGAACGCCAGCGGCTTGTCCGAACCCGCGTCCAGGGTCCTGGTGACGACCCGGGTGTCGGGGAAGGCACCGAGCACCCGGGCGTAGAGGTCGACCTGCTCGTCGTGGGTCGGTTCGCTGGCCCGGTCGAGGAACGCGAGCTCGGTGCGGAACAGCCCGATCCCGCCGGCCGGGCCCGACGCCGCGTCCTCCGCGCCCGCGCCGTCCTGGACGTTGGCCAGCAACCGGATCGGGTGCCCGTCGGCGAGGACCGCGGGGCCGCTCCAGTCCGCGGCGACGGCCCGCGTGCGCCGGTCGGCCTCGGCGGCGGCCCGGGCGGAGCCCTCCTCGGGCTCGACGGTGACCGTTCCCGCGGCCGCGTCCACCAGGACCTGCGTCCCGTCCGCGACCGCGGCGAGTCCCCCGGCCGCGACCATGCACGGGATGCCGAGCTGCCGGGCGATGATCGCCGTGTGCGAGGTGGGGCCGCCGTGCTCACACACGATCGCGAGCACCATGGCGGGGTCGAGGGCGGCGGTGTCCGCGGGGGCGAGGTCGTCCGCCATGAGGACGCCCGGCTCGTCGAGGTCGGGGATGCCCGGCTCGGGCAGACCGCGCAGCTCGGCCACCACACGGGCGCAGATGTCGCGCAGGTCGGTGACGCGTTCGGCCTGCCGGCCACCGACCCGCGCGAACATCGCGGCGAAGGTCTCCGTGGCCGCCACGGTCGCGGCCTCGACCGCCGCGCCCTTCCTCAGCTCCTTCACCACCGCCTTGGCCCACCCGCGGTCCCGGGCGAGGACGGCGTTGGCGGACAGGACCTCGGCGCTGACGCCGGTGGCCAGGGCGGCTCGCTGGTCGAGGCGCCCGGCGACGGTGCGGGCCGCCGCGACGAAGCGTTCGCGGCCCGCCTCGACCTGCTGCTCGTCCGGCGGCACCGCACCCGCGTCCGCCGCGTCGCCCGCGGGGCCGGCCGCGGCACCGGGAGCCGGTGCGTCCGGCCGGATGACCCATCGGGCGGGTCCGTAGGCCAGTCCGGCGACCACGCCGGTGCCGCGGATGACCGCCCCGGCCTTCGACTGCTGCGTCATGGGAACTCCTAGCGGACCGGACACCCGCGTCCGGCCCAGTGGTGGGTTATGTGACGAGAATAACTAAATCGGCTTGACTTTCCAACCGTATCGGGCAGAATCCAACACAATCAGTCACTCAAACGAAGGTCGGTCCCCACATGTACGGCAGCGAGCGACGGCGGCACATCACCGAGGCACTGGCCGCCTCCGGGCGCGTCACCGTCGCCGATCTCGCCGCCGACCTCGACGTGAGCGCCGAGACGATCCGCCGCGACCTGTCGCTACTGGAATCGGAGGGCCAGCTCGAGCGCACCCACGGCGGGGCGGTGCCCGCGGTACCGGGCGGCCGCGTGGAGCGGACACTCGCCGCGCGGCGATCGGAGAACGTGGCCGCCAAGTCCGCGATCGGTCGGGCGGCGCTGCGTCTCCTACCCGCCGCGGGCGGCTCGGTCCTCCTCGACGCGGGCTCCACCACCGCGACCCTCGCGGAGTCGCTCCCCGCCGACCACGGCCTCACTCTGGTCACCAACTCGATCCCCATCGCGGACGGTCTGCACCGCGCGGCCACGGACGACCTCCACGTGCTCGGCGGATCGGTCCGGGGCCTCACCGGGGCGTGCGTGGGCCCGTCGGTGTTGCGGGCGTTGGACGCGATCAGGGTCGACGTGGCCTTCGTGGGCACCAACGGCCTCCACCCCGAACGCGGCCTCACCACCCAGGACCCGGACGAGGCGGCGGTCAAGAACGCCATGTGCCGGGCGGCCCGCAGGGTGGTCGCACTCGCGGACTCGAGCAAGGTCGGCCACGAGTTCCTGGTGTCGTTCGCCCCCCTGGACCGGATCGACATCCTGGTCACAGATGCTCCCCCACCGGCCGCACTGGCCGCCGCCTTGGACAACCACGGAATCGAGGTCGTGCTCCCATGATCGTCACGCTCACCATGAACCCGTCGGTGGACCGCACCGCGCAGCTGCCCGCACCGCTCGCCGTGGGCGGGGTCAACCGCATCGCGGCCGTCGACGACTCCCCCGGGGGCAAGGGCGTCAACGTCGCGCGGGTCCTCACCGCCGGAGGGGTCCGGACACAGGCGGTGTTCCCGGCCCCGGCCGCCGACCCGTTCGTGGCGATGTGTGCCGGGACCGGCATCACGACGACCGTGGTCCCCGCGGACGGCGCCGTGCGGATCAACCTCACCCTCGCCGATCCCGACGGCACCACGACGAAGATCAACGTCCCGGGTCCCGAGCTGGACACCGCCGCCCTGGACCGCGCGCGCTCCGCGGTCGCGGCCCTCGCGCGGGAGGCACGGTGGGTGGTGCTGTGCGGTTCCCTGCCGCGTGGCGTGCCGGACGACTTCTACGCCGACCTGGTCGGTGCACTCCGCCCGGCGGGCGCGCGCCTCGCCGTCGACACCTCCGACGCGCCGCTGGAGGCACTCGCCGCGCGACTCCCGGACGCGGCCCCCGACCTGGTCAAACCCAACGGCGAGGAACTCGGGCAGCTGGCCGGTGTCGACGGCACCGAGCTGGAGCGGCGCGCCGCCGACGGCGACACGACCCCCGTGGTGGAGGCCGCCAGGGCGTTGCGCGACCGGGGCGTGGGCGCAGCCCTGGTCACCCTCGGCGGGGCCGGTGCGGTCCTGGTCGACGACGGCGAGGCGTGGTTCGCGAACACCCCTGCCGTGCAGGTCAGGTCCACGGTGGGGGCCGGTGATTCCGCGCTCGCGGGATATCTGCTCGCCGAGGCCCGCGGCCTCCCGCCGCGGGACCGGCTCGTGTGGGCGGTCTGTCACGGGAGTGTGGCCGCCTCCCTGCCCGGCACCGGGCTGCCGCTCGGGCTCGACCCGTCCACGTTCCGCGCCACGGTGCGCAGGCTCGACTGATGTCCCCCGCCGGCGCCGCAGCCACCCGGCCCACACCCGACCCGTCTGAATCAGCACCCCTCACAGGACACGGAGTACGACCATGAACCAGCCGATCATCGAGACCGCCGCCGTGCGGCTCGACGCCGATCTGGGCGGCACCAAGCAGGAGGTGATCATGGCCCTGGCCCGGACCCTGGTCGATGCCGGCCGGGCCGACGATCACGACGCGCTCGTGCGCGACCTGATGGCCCGGGAGGACAAGGCGGCCACCGGCATGAAGGGCGGGATCGCCATCCCGCACTGCAAGTCCGAGGCGGTGTCCGCGCCGAGCCTGGCCTTCGCGCGGCTCGACCCGCCCGTGGACTTCGGGGCCAAGGACGGCCCCGCCGACCTCGTCCTCATGATCGGCGCGCCCGCCGGCGGCGGGAAGGAGCACCTGAAGCTGCTGGCCACGCTCGCGCGCAATCTCGTGCGGTCCGAGTTCGTGGACTCCCTCCGGTCCGCGGCCACCCCCGACGAGGCGGTCGCGGTCATCGAGGGGGTGCTCACGGCGGAGCCGAAGACCTCGGCGGCTTCGTCGTCGCCGTCGTCGTCGTCACCCGGGTCCCCCGCGGCTGCGTCCTCGGCGGCGGCACCGGCCCGCGTGGTCGCGGTGACCGCCTGCCCCACCGGCATCGCCCACACCTACATGGCCGCCGACTCGCTCGCGCAGGCGGCGGAGGCGCGCGGCGTGGAGCTGCACGTGGAGACCCAGGGCTCGGCCGGCGCCACCCCTCTCGACCCGGCGGTGATCGAGGCCGCCGACGCGGTCGTGTTCGCCACCGACGTCGGGGTGCGCGACCGCGGCCGGTTCGCCGGCAAACCCGTCGTCGAGTACGGGGTGAAGAAGGCGATCGACGCGCCCGACCAGGTCCTCGACGAGGCGCTGGCCGCGGCCCGTGACCCGCAGGCCCGCCGTGTGTCGGCCGAGGCCGGGTCCGGTTCGGGATCGTCGGGGTCGGCGTCGTCCGGCTCGGACGAGCACTGGGCCCGGGGCCTCCAGCGGGCGGTCATGACCGGGGTGTCCTACATGATCCCGTTCGTCGCAGCCGGCGGCCTGCTGCTCGCGCTCGGATTCCTGTTCGCGGGCTACGACGTGGCGTTCGTGTGGGAGGAGCTGGCCACCGGCTACTCGCTCACCGAGCTGCCCGGGGAGGTGTGGTACCTCGACGGCGAGATCGTCTCGGCCGGAACCGCCGGTGCAGAGGCCCTCACCCACGCGGGCCTGCGCCTCTACATCGGTGCAGTGCTGTTCGCGATCGGCCAGGCGGCGATGGGCTTCATGATCGCCGTGCTGTCGGGGTACATCGCCTACGGGCTCGCCGACCGTCCCGGCATCGCGCCCGGCTTCGTCGGTGGCGCGCTGTCGGCCACCCTCGGCGCCGGGTTCATCGGCGCGCTCGTCACCGGCATCCTCGCCGGCTACCTCGTGCGGTGGATGACCACCTGGAAGACCCCGCGTTGGCTCGCCGGCCTCATGCCCGTGGTGCTCATCCCGCTGATCGGGTCGCTCGCGATCGGTCTGCTGATGTTCCTGTTGCTCGGCCGTCCCCTGGCCGCGCTGACCGAGTCCATGGAGTCCTGGCTCAGCGGCATGACCGGGTCCTCGGTGATCCTGCTGGGCGTGATCCTGGGTCTGATGATGTGCTTCGACCTGGGCGGGCCCGTCAACAAGGCGGCATACACGTTCGCCACCGCCGGACTGGTCGCCGACAACCCCGCGACGCTGCGGATCATGGCCGCGGTGATGGCCGCCGGCATGGTCCCGCCGCTGGCGATGGGCCTGGCGACGGTCGTGCGCAAGCGGCTGTTCAGCCCGGTCGAGCAGGAGAACGGCCGCGCCGCGTTCCTGCTGGGCGCGAGCTTCATCTCCGAGGGCGCCATCCCGTTCGCCGCCGCCGACCCGCTGCGCGTGATCCCGTCGATGATGGCCGGCGGCGCCGTGACCGGTGCGCTGATCATGGCGTTCTCCGTGGAGTCGTACGCGCCCCACGGCGGCCTGTTCGTGGTGTTCGCCATCAACCCGGTCTGGGGCTACCTCCTGGCGATCCTCGCCGGGACCCTGGTGGCGTGCGCGGCCGTGGTGGCCGCCAAGACGGCCCGCCGCGACCCCACCCCGACCCCGGTCGCCTCGGCCCAGCCGGTCGCGGCCTGAGGCCGGAGCCTGCACGATGGCGGGAACGTCCCGTCATCGGAACGCCCCACCACCGCGTAGGAGAAGGAGACACCATGCCCAGCACCACCGTCACCGTCGGATCCGCCGAGGGCCTGCACGCCCGCCCGGCGGGGATCATCGCCGAGGCCGCCGAGAAGTACGAGACGGACATCGAGATCGCCTACGGCGAGGAGGAGGCCGACGCCGCCTCCGCCATGCTCATCATGGCCCTCGGGGCCGAGGAGGGCGCCCAGGTCACGGTGAGCGGTGAGAACGCCGACGCGGTGGCCGAGATCGCCGCCCTCATCGAGCAGGACCTCGACGCGGAGTGACCGTCCTCGTCGTCGGATCCGGCGGGTACCTGGGCTCGCGGTTGGTCCCCGCCCTGCTCGCACGCGGCCACCGCGTGCGAGCAGGGGTGTCCGATCCGCGTCGGGCGGTGGAGCACGCCTGGTCGGACCGGGTCGAGACGGTGCACTCCGACGTTCTCGACCCGTCCTGCCTCGCGGACGCCCTCGACGGGGTCGACGACGTGGTGTACCTGGTCCACCGCATGGGCGCCGGCCCCGATTTCCGGCGGGAGGACGCGGCGGGTGCCGTCGCGATGCGCCAGGCGATGGCGGCCGCGGGCACACGGCGGTGCTCCTACGTCTCCGGGCTGGCACCCTCCGGCGGCGATCGACCCGCGTTGTCCCGGCACATGGCGTCCCGGCTCGAGGTGGAGTCGCTGCTGTCCGCCGGGCCCACTCCCGTGTTCACCCTGCGGGCCGGGGTGATCCTCGGTGCCGGCTCGGCGAGCTTCGAGGTCCTGCGCACGCTGTGCGAACTGCTCCCCGTCCAGCCGGTGCCGCGGTGGATGCGCAATCGTAGGGTCGAACCCGTCGCCGAACGCGACGTGGTGGAGGCCCTGTGCCGGTCCCTGGACGGCGAGCCCCGCACCGGCCACGCGGACCTCGGCTGCGGCGAGGCCCTGACCTACCCCGCCCTGCTCGCCCGCTACTCCCGCCTCGCCGGACTGGCCACGGTGCGGGTGCCGGTGCCCGGGCTGCCGTGGGACCTCGTCGCCGCGGGACTCTCGCCCCTGGTGGAACAGGACGGCGCCACGGTCGGCGCACTGATCGAGAGCCTGCAACACGACATGGTGGTCGGCGAACCGGCCACGGGGGTGTTCCCCGAGGGCTGGGTGATGACGGGGGTCGACGAGGCCATCCGTCTCGCGCTCGACGGGGGCCCCGGTCACGGCCCCGGCGGTGGGCCCTGACGGGGTTTTCCCCGCGCATCGGCTGCCGGACCGGCTATCATTGACACATGTCAACCGGTGCGGGGCGGCGCTGCCGTGCCCCGGCACCGACTCCACGAACAGAAACCATGAGGTCGAGCCCGCGATGACGCCTTCCGTCGCCCCCGGTCGTGAGCCGCTGTTCCGCCCCCTCGCGGTCCGCTCCCTCGCGCTGTCCAACCGCCTCGTCATGTCCCCCATGACCCGCATGGGCTGCCCAGGCGGCCTGCCCGACGAGGTCAACCGCGACTACTACGCCGCCCGCGCGGCCGGCGGGACCGGGCTCGTCGTCACCGAGGGGATCGGCGTGGACCACCCGACCTCGGTCGACCACTCGGGGATCCCCCGCCTGGACACGCCGGAATCCGTGGCGGCCTGGCGCGTGGTCACCGATGCCGTCCACGCCGCCGGCGGGCGGATCATCGCCCAGCTGTGGCACGTCGGTCCGCTCTGGGGCGCCAACGCCCGCTTCGACCGCGATCACCGCGACCGGCTGATGGAGATGCACCCCATGCGCCCGTCCGGCCGATGGGGCACGCCGGGCGTCACCACGTACTCCGAGCGCAGCGTCGCCCGGTGGTCGCCCGAGGTCGCACCCATGACCGACGGCGACATCACCGAGGTGATCGACGCGTTCGCCCGCTCCGCCCGACTGGCGATCGACGCCGGGTTCGACGGCGTGACGCTGCACGGCGGCCACGGCTACCTGCTCGACGCGTTCGTCTGGGCCGACACCAACCGCCGCACCGACGACTGGGGCGGTGACCTGGCCGCGCGCAGCCGTTTCCCCGCAGCCGTGGTCGCGGCGGTCCGTGGGGCGATCGGCCCCGAGGCGCCGCTGTTCTACCGGTTCTCGCAGCACACACAGCAGGACTACACCGTCCGCAAGGCGGCCACTCCCGATGAACTGGGCGTCTACCTGGGTGCGCTCACCGAGGCGGGCGCCGACCTGTTCGACGCCTCGACCAGGCGGTTCAGCGACCCGGCCTTCCCCGACCTGGGAGGCGACGACGGCGAGGTGACCCTGGCCGGGTGGGCCCGCAGGCTCACCGGCAAGCCGAGCGGCGCGGTGGGCGGGGTGGGGATCGGGACGTCCCTGCGCGAGCAGAAGTCGGGCACGCCCGCGATCGCAGCAGACAACATCGACGCGGTCGTGGAGTGCCTGGAGCGCGGCGAGTTCGACCTCATCTCCGTGGGCCGACTCCACCTGGCCGACCCCGCGATCGCCCGGGTCCTGCGCGGCGCCGGGCCGCTGCCGGAGTTCGTCCGCGAGGTCCACGAGATGCCGTTGCGCGCGCCCGCCTGACCCGGCGTGCGGGTTTCCGGCGGCGAGAAACGAACCCTGGCCGGCCCGTTGAATCGGGACTAGCCTTCGGCCATGACCGTCACCGATGAACTGCTCGAGGCCGCCAGGGCCTACCAGGCCGGGTTCGACAAGGGCGATCTGCCCATGCCCCCCGGCCGCAAGATCGCCGTGGTCGCCTGCATGGACGCCCGCCTCAACCCCTACGGCCTGCTGGGCCTGACCGAGGGCGACGCCCACGTCATCCGCAACGCCGGCGGGGTCGTCACCGACGACGTCCTGCGCTCGCTGACGATCAGCCAACGCCTCCTCGGCACCGAGGAGATCGTCCTGATCCACCACACGGACTGCGGGATGCTCACCTTCCGCGACGACGACTTCAAGGACCGGGTCCAGGCCGACACCGGACTGCGGCCCCGCTGGGCCCCGGAGTCGTTCCCCGAGCCGGAGGCGGACGTGCGCCAGTCCATCGCCCGGGTCGAGTCCGACCCGTTCCTGCTCCACGCCACCGCCGTCCGCGGCTTCGTCTACGACGTCGGCACCGGCGAACTGCGCGAGGTCGCCCGCGACTGACACCCGGACACGCGATCCCGGGAGACGCTCGAGGGATCCGCCCCGGCCGAGTCACGTCAACAGGGTCCGCGAGCTCCCTTCCCGGCAGGTGGCGATCGGCCTACGCTGAAAGTTCCTTCACTCAGCGCCGGGCCACCCCGGCGATCCCGATCGGAGCTCACGCCGTGTCCGCACCCAGTCACACTGCCGAGAACACTCGTTCCGTGAACCCGTTCCGCGTCGCCCTGCTGATCGGAGGCCTCATCGCCGTCGGGTTCGGCATCGCCGTCCTCGTCTGGCCCGTCAAGACCGCCCTCGCCGTGACCGGCGTGCTCGCCGTCTACGCGATCCTCGCCGGTCTCGTCTACATCGCCGTCGCCGTCGTCGCCACATGGCAGAGCACCGGAAGCCGCATCGGTCACGGGTTGCTGGGCCTGCTGTTCATTCTCGCCGGGGCGTACGCGTTCGCCTCCCTCCAAGAATCCGCGGTCTTTCTCGCACTGTTCGTCACGATCATGATCGGCGTCATGTGGATCGTGGAGGGCTTCACGGCGCTGTTCACCCTCGGCGAGACGGGATCGACCGCCGTGACGGTCCTGTTCGCGATCATCTCGGTCCTCGCCGGCTTCGCCCTGCTCAGCACCCCGGTGTGGGGCGCGGGATTCCTCTGGTGGCTCTTCGCGATCTCGCTGCTCGTGCTCGGGATCCTCAACGTGGTGCGTGCGTTCCCGCTGAGGAGTTGACCCCGTGGGCCGGCGTCGCGCAACCGTCCCGGGAGGGCGGGCCTGCGACTGCGTTGGGGAACTGCGGCCACGACCGGCCTGCTGCCGACCGACGTCCTCGGCGGCCTCTCCTGATCGGTCCGGACAACGCAGAAGGCCCCGGGACCACATCGGTCCCGGGGCCTTCCCTCGCGAGGGCTGGTCCTCAGGAGGTCCGGACGCCGGCCTGCGTCTCGCCCGCAGACGATGCTCCGGGGCCGGTCTCGTCCGAGTACAGGGAGGTCTTGCTGGTCTCCGGCGCCAAGACCAGCGAGATGATGGTGAGCACGCTAAGCCCGACCAGGTAGTAGCCGACGTAGGCGACCGAGTAGTTCTGCACCAGCCACACCGCGACGAACGGGGTGAGCGCCGCACCCAGGATCGCGGAGAAGTTGTACGCCACCCCCGAGCCCGTGTAGCGGGTGTTGGTGGGGAACAGCTCGGGCAGCACGGCGGACATCGGCCCGAAGGTCAGGCCCATGAGCATCATGCCCACGCACAGGAACAGCAGCATGCGGGTCACGTCGAGGTCGTCGCCCGTCCCCATCGCCTCCGGCTCGAGCCACCACCCGAAGCTCAGACCGAACAGGATGATCGCGGCGGTGACGCCGATGAGCATCCGGCGGCGTCCGAGCAGGTCGGCCAGCCAGCCGGCGATCGGGACGAACGCGGCGAACAGCAGGATCGCGATCACCTGGATGATGAGGAACGACTGGTACCCGTAGCCGAGCCCGCCGGCGTCCGCGTCACCGATCGCGAACGACAGGATCCACGTGGTCATCAGGTAGAACAGGCCGTAGGTGGCCAGCATGATGAACGTGCCGAGGATGATCTCCCACCAGTTCTTGCGGAACACCTCCGAGACCGGGGTCTTGACCCGCTCGTTGTTGACGATCGCGCGGGCGAAGACCGGGGTCTCCTCGATGCGCAGCCGCACGTAGAGGCCGACACCGACCATGACGATCGACAACAGGAACGGCAGGCGCCAACCCCACACCAGGAACGGGTCGTCCAGATCGGCCGCGGTGGAGTCGTACGAGAACCAGATCGTCAGCAGCAGGAAGATGCCGTTGGCCAGGATGAAGCCGAACGGTGCGCCGAGCTGCGGCCACATCGCCGCGAACGCCCGCTTGCCCGGTTGCGCCGTCTCGGACGCCAGGAGCGCGGCGCCCGACCACTCGCCACCGAGGCCGATGCCCTGGAAGAAGCGCAGGATCGTCAGCATCGCCGGTGCCCACAGGCCGATCTGGTGGATCGTCGGCAGCAGGCCGATGAGGAATGTGGCGATACCCATGGTCAGCAGCGCGCCGACCAGCGTGACCTTGCGACCCAGGCGGTCCCCGTAGTGGCCGAAGACGATGGACCCGAGCGGCCGCGCGATGAACGCCGTGCCGAACGTGGCCATCGAGGCCAGCAGAGCGGTTCCGGAGTCACCGCCCGCGAAGAACAGCAGCGGGAAGACCGATACCGCGGCCGTGGCGAAGATGTAGAAGTCGTAGAACTCGATCGTGGTACCGATGAGCGAGGCGAGGATGATCCGTCGCCGGGGCACCGGCTCGGCCGAGATCGTCTCGGTGACCGCGGTACCCGTCCCGTGGGGTTCGGTGGACCCGTCCGGCGTTGCCATGTTCCTCCTAGGGCGTCAGGCGGAGAGTGCCGACGACCGTCGACCGCGACAAGGCTAGGCGGTCAAGTGATGTCGGTCACCCTGCCCGGTGATGGTTGTGCAGGTGGCACAGATCAGCCCATCGATTTTCGCGACGGCTGCGCACGGTGTCCAATCGCAGTCCCCGCCCTCGATGCTCGTGGGGGTGAGGGCGGGTGAGGTGGTGACCCGGCTCAGCGCCTCCGGTAGTGCGAATAGGCGGTTCCGTTCTCGAAGACGCGGTGATCGACGAGCTCCAGATCCAGCGTCGCGTCCGGGGGCAGGGCACGGAGCCCGCCGCCCACCACCCGGGGGACGACGAACAACTTGAAGTCGGAGACCACCCCGGCCCGGATCGCCTCCGCCGCCGTGGTGGGCCCGAAGATCTCGACCTCGCCCGGGGCTTCGTCGACGATGCGGCGCAGCGTGTCCAGGCCGAGTCGAGGGACCAGGCGATCGCGCTCGGACACGAGATTCTCGACGGTCAGCGTCGAGGAGACCACTGTCCGCGGGATCGATTTCCACCGTCGCGCGAACTCGTGCTCGTCAGGACTCCACGAATCGTCCTCGGGCGGGGCCTGCCAGTACTCCATCAGCTGGTAGGTGCGCCGCCCGAGCACCTCGTGGACCACCGGCTCGAGGCGTTCCACGTGGAACCGGAACACCTCCCCGCTCGGGGCGGACCAGTTGAAGTCTCCGTCTGCGTCCGCGGCGTAACCGTCGACGGAGACGGTCGCGGTGAATGTCAGCGTGCCCATGTCCGCCCTCCGGAACTCGTCAGCGTTGAGGGAGAGCGTAGTGCCGTCGGCGGTCTCTAGGCTGAGCGTTTCCCGCGCTTCCCGGTTCCGCCCGCGGCGATGGCCTGCCGCAGGCGGGTGAGGTCGTCGAAGCGCTCCGGTCGCGAACCGAAACGCCGGTTGCTCTCACTGCCCCGCCCCGCGATGACCACCACGTCGTCCGGTTCCGCGGCGGCCACGGCGAGTGCGAGGGCCCGGTCCCTGTCCGGTTCCTCGACGACCTCGGCGGAACCCGCCTCCCGGGCGCCCGCGAGAACCTCGGCGCGCAGGGTGGCGGGATCCTCGTCCTCCGGGCTCTCGTCGGTGACGATCACCAGGTCGGCGAAGGTCGCCGCCGTGCGGCCGAGGGGGCCGTGGTCTCGCCTGCCGCGGCGAGGCCCGCCTCGAGGAAGTGCGACGTGCTGGTCTTGCCGTTGGTCCCCGTCACACCGAAGACGCGGAGTCGGGCGGAGGGGCACCCGTGGAACCAGGAGGACAGCGGGCCGCTCACCGCCCGCGGGTCGTCGACGACCAGGGTCGGCAGCACGGACGACGGCCGGTCGCTGATCACGACCACGGCGCCCGCGGCCGCAGCCTGACTGTCGAAATCCAGGCCGTGGTGGCGCAGGCCCCCGACGGCGAGGTAGGCGTGACCGGGCGCGACAGTGCGGGAGTCGTCCGTGATGTCGAGGACGACGGCGTCGCCGACCGAGGGATCGCCGACCAGTGGCGCGCCGAGGTGACGCGCGAGGTCCCCGACCGTGAGCGAGGACCGCGTCCGCACCGTGTGGCACCCCGGATCCGTGAGCGACGGGACGTCGCCCGGTGTTCTGCCCACCCGCTCTCCTTCCGCGTGGAGTCGTCGGCTGCCACGGTCCCACCCCGGGCAGCCCCCCGCGACCGGTGAGAACGCGGGCAGCACGAGGTGGAGGAGTGGCGGCCGGCCTCGACCGGGACCGGTGGGCCGGAGCGTCAGCCGCCGGACGCGCGCTCGGCGTCGCGCCGGTCTCGCTCCTGCGCCTCGGCGATGGCCTGACGCGCATAGACCCACCGGGCGGTGGAGTTCAGGTGCGAGCGGTGGTCACCGATGTGCATTCCCCAGGACAGCAGGGTGATGACGCGGTTCCTGAATCCGATGAGGAAGGCCAGGTGCACCACCAGCCACAGGACCCAGGCGACGAAGCCGTGGAACTCGAACGGCCCGATCTTGGCGACCGCGCTGTAGCGCGAGACCGTGGCCATCGACCCCTTGTCGAAGTACTTGAACGGCGGGCGCTCGGCCGGGGACCGTCCCCCCTCGACCTCGCGGACGATCTGCTTGGCGACGTACTTGCCGCCCTGGATGGCGACGGGGGAGACGCCCGGCAGGTTGTCGAGACTGATCATGTCGCCGATCACGAAGATCTCCGGGTGCCCGGGTAGCGAGAGGTCCTTGTTCACGAGGACCCGGCCGGCCCGGTCCACCTCGGCGCTGGTCTGGTCGGCGAGCATCCTGCCCAGTGGGCTCGCCTGGACGCCGGCCGACCAGATCTTGCAGGTCGTGTCGATCCGACGCAGGGATCCGTCCGGGTCCTTGACCTCGATCCCGCTGTAGTCCACGTCCGTCACCATGGCGTTGAGCTGGATCTCCACACCCAACTCCTCCAGCCGCCTGCGGGCGGCGTTACCGAGTCTGGCGCCGAAGGGCGGGAGGACGGCCGGGGCGGCGTCGACGAGGATGATGCGGGCCCGGGCCGGGTCGATCCGCCGGAAACTGTCCTTCAGGGTCCGCTGTGCGAGTTCAGCGATCTGTCCGGCCATCTCCACGCCGGTGGGGCCGGCGCCCACCACGACGAAGGTGAGGAGGCGACGACGTTCCGCCTCGTCCTCCGTCACCTCGGCCTGCTCGAAGCAGCCCATGATCCGGCTCCGCAGCTCCAGCGCGTCGTCGATGGACTTCATGCCGGGTGCCCAGCGTTCGAAGTGGTCGTTGCCGAAGTAGGACTGGTTGGCTCCGGCGGCGACGATGAGACTGTCGTACTCGAGCTCGAAGTCCACGTGACCGGCGGTGGCGTGGATGGTCCGGGTGGCCACATCGATCCGGTCGACGTCACCGAGGGCGACGGTGGCGTTCTTCTGGTCCCGGAGGACCAGCCGCGTGGACGGCGCGATCTCGCCGACGGACAGGATGCCGGTGGCCACCTGGTACAACAGCGGCTGGAAGAGGTGGTGACCGGTCCTGGCGACCAGGGTTACGTCCACGTCCGCCTTCTCGAGCGCGCGCGCTGCGGCCAGCCCGCCGAATCCGGACCCGATGATGACCACGCGGTGGCGCCCACCCCCCGGTGCGTGGGCACCCGTCACCTGCTGAGAGTTCACGGCCATAGCGCCTCCTCGACCCGTAGCTGTCCGGGTTCCGATCCCGGTGGGACTCACCTCAGCCAAGCCTAGACCGGACGACCCGGCCGGGGTCCCGAGCAGCAGAACCGTCCCGAACCCGGCGCATCCCCCGTGACATCGGATCAGCTCCAACGGGACTCACCGCGGTGCGGACGGACCGGCTTCAGACCCATTCCGCGAGCGCGGGGGCGTACCGGCGGAGCAGGCGGGTCACCAGCACCAGGACCATCACGAGGATCCCGACCCACAGCACGGCCAGGCTCCAGCCCGCGAAGACGTCGCTGGGGAAGTGGACCCCCAGGTAGACGCGGGACGCGCCGACCGCGGCGACGTAGACCACCGCCACCGCGAGCACGGCCCACCGGAAGCGGGTACCCCAGGCCAGGACGACGAGGGGAGCAGCGATCGACATCGACCCCATCGCGTGCCCACTGGGGAACGAGAAGGTGTTCTCCGCCGACATGTGCTCCCAGAAATCCGGGCGTGTCCGCTCGAACGCCGCCTTGAAGGCGACGTTGAGTCTGGACGAGCCGTACACGGCGGCCAACACGAGGAATGCGCCCCCGAACCTGCGCAGGACACACAGCAGCAGGGCGATCACGACGGAGGCCACCAGCACGACGTGACCACCGAGATAGCTGGCGGTCTCCGCCGCGGCCGTGAGCCAGGGTGTCGTCGCCCCGTGCACCCACATCATCACGGGCTGGTCCACCGCGACGCTCCCGTCGGTAGCGGCCAGGGCCAGCCCGACGAAGACCCCCAGGAGAACCAGGAGCACCGCGGCGCCCGCCGCCGGCGCTCTCCACGAGGACACCCCGGGGACGCGCCGGGCATTGCCATCGTCGAGGGTCATCGCCCCAGCGTAGGGACCAACGATGAGAAAATCAGGAAAAACTTCTGTCAGGCGACGTGGTCGTGACCGCTCCGTCGACCAGTTGGACCCCCGCGTCGCACCGGGCCGCCATCGCGGCGTCGTGCGTCACGAGCATCAGCGCCACGTCGAGCTCACGTGCGGTGTCGAGCAGGAGGTCCATGACGACCCGCCCGGACGCGGAGTCGAGCGCGCTCGTCGGCTCGTCGGCGAGCAGGAGCGACGGTCCGCTCATCAGCGCCCGCGCCACCGCCACCCGCTGCCGCTGCCCGCCGGACAGCGCCCCGACCGACCGGCCGGCGGCATCGCTCAGACCGACCATGTCCAGCAGGTCGTCGGCCCGATCGCGCGCGCGGCGCCGTCGGGCCCGGGACGGCCGCGCCCCCAGCCACGCCATGGCCTCGAGTTGTTCCCGCGCCGTGAGGGACTCGATGAGGTTGGCCTGCTGGAACACGATGCCGATCTCGCGTCGGCGCAGTTCGGCCCCTCGGCGCGCGTCCACCGCGGCGAGATCCACCGCCCCGTCCCGGGTCTCCAGCCACACCCGCCCGGCGTCCGGCCTGACGAGTGTCGCGGCGACGGCGAGCAGGCTCGACTTCCCCGACCCCGAGGGGCCGGTCACCGCGAGGCTGCGGCCCCGCCCGATCGCGAGTGAGACGTCGTCGACGGCGGTGACCCGGCCGTGGCCGTCGGGGAAGGTCAGGACGACGTTCTCCAGCCTCAGTGCGGTCCGGACGGGCGCGGTGGTCGCGGAGGTCGACGACGACGACGTGGTGGTGCTGCAGGTGTGGGACTCGGAGCAGTTCATCGGGCCGCCCCCAGGGCGGAGTTGGGGTCGGCGGTCAGCACGGGCCGCAACGAGACGGCGGCGCCCGCGAGGCCGAGGACGGCGAGCAGTGCGGCCGGCACGAGGGTCGTCGCGGCCGAGACGACGAACGGCACGGTGCCACCCACGGCCAGGCCGAACAGTGCGGCGATCCCGACCCCGCCCGCGACGCCCACGGCCAAGACGACGGCGGCCTGGCCGACCGAGTCGCGGACGACCGCGGCGGTGGACGCCCCGAGCGCCTTGAGCACGGCCACGTCCCGACGGCGCTGCATCCCCCACACGGCGAAGAACGCGCCCACGACCAGTGCGGTGACGGCGAGGAGCATGGTGGTCATCGTGCTCAGCGAGGTGTTCTCGGCCCGATGTGAGGGCAGTGCCGCGACGAGTCCGTCGGGGTCGACCAGCGTGAGTGCGGCGTCGCCGGCGACGGCGTCCCGGACGGCGTCCGCCGCCACGGACATGGTGGTGGCGTCCCCGCCGCGCGGAGCGAGTGCGTGCCAGGTGTCGAGGTCGGTGACGACGACGGGGGTGTGTGAATGCCAGAGATCACCGGCGTGTCCGGCGACCGCCAACGCGCTGCTTCCGAGGTGGATCACGCCGACGTCGGAGCCCACCTCGTCGTCGACACCGTCGGAGACCAGGACCTCCCCCGGCGCCGGTGGCGCCACCGATCCCACGGGTCCGGCCAGTCCCACGGCGACGACGGACACCCCGGTCTCGGTGCCGTCGTCCAGCGTCGTCCTCGCGATACCCAGCGGCACGGCCGCAGGGTCCTCCGCGCCGATGGCGGCCACCTGGCCGGCGGTGAGTGCGGCGCGGTCGAGGTCGACGGCGCCGGAGTCGTCGGCGGGGAGGACGAAGCCCGAGCCGTCCGTGCCGAGCGCCCTGAGCGCGGACACGCTCTGGTGTGCCAACCCGGCGGTCAGGCCGAGCAGGCCCGCCACCAGGACGGACAGCATCAGCACGACGCCCGTGATGAGGGCGAATCGCCACCGCGCGGTGCGGAGTTCGCGGAGTGCGAAGAACATGGGGTCCCTTTCGTGGGGTCTGCCAGTCGTGAGGGTCCAGCTCTCGTGGAGGACTGACTCTCGTGGAGGTCTGCCTCCAGGCTCGTCCCGCGGACGCCGGACCGGATCGGCCACGAGGGTGGTCCCGCGGGGACGAACGGTGGGGCCGGCCTCCACCGTTCGATGGATGCCGAGGTCTACAGCGACGACTAGCGTCGACCGGGTGACCTCCGCGCCCGCGCCCGCCGCCGCCGCGCCCGCCGCCGAGCTCCCACCCGAGTCGGCGGGGGTCCGGGTGGTGTTCGCGCAGCTCCAGGTGGCACTGCACACGTTGGTGGCCGCACTGCTGGCCCTGACGCTGGTCAGCGCGCATCGGGACACCTCCGGCATGCCCGATCCGCTGGCGGTCGGCGCCGCGGTGGGGTTCGCGGCCGCGTACGTCGCGGGGACCGTGTGGGCGCGCCGTCGCCCGACGACCGCCGCCGTCCGGGTCGGCTGGTTGATCGTCGTCCTGGCGTTGTGGGCGTGCCTCGTGGTCCGGGTTCCCGAGGCCGCCTACCTGGCGTTCCCCCTGTTCTTCCTGGTGCAGTTCCTCCTGGGCGTGTGGGCGGGCACCGCGGCGGTGGCGGCGCTGTCCGCCGTGGCGGTCGTCGCCCTGGGCCTGCATCACGGGTTCACTCCAGCCGGGGTCATCGGCCCCACGGTGGGAGCGCTCGTGGCCCTCGGCCTGGGCGCCGGCGTCCGGGCACTGCACCGCGAGTCCCGGGCCCGGCGGGAGGTGATCGCCGAGCTCGTGGCCACCCGCTCGGTGCTCGCGTCGCGGGAACGGGAGGTGGGCCGCGAGGCCGAGCGCGCGCGGCTGGCCGGGGAGATCCACGACACCGTCGCGCAGGGGCTCGCGAGCATCGGAATGCTGCTGCACGCGGCCGAGCGCGCCGCACCCCAGGGGCCGGCAGTCGACCAGATCCGTCTGGCCCGGGAGGTGGCGGGCGAGAACCTCACCGAGACCCGCCGTCTCATCGCCGCCCTGCGGCCCGCGCCGCTCGACGGCGTGTCGCTGGCCGGGGCGCTGGGCCGTGTCGCCGCCAGGTGCCGGGCCGAGAATCCCGGGCTCGAGGTGTCCGTCACGACGGAGCACGCGAGCGAGCACACCGACAATCACGTCGGCGAGCACGCCACCGAGCCGCCGGCGGAGCTCGCCGCGGTACTCGTCCGGGTGGCGCAGGAGGCCCTGACGAACGCGGTGCGGCACGGTGCGCCGCAGAAGATCACGCTGACCCTGTCCGGCTCCCCCACCACCGTGGCCCTGGAGATCGCCGACGACGGCCGCGGCTTCGACATCGCCGCCCCGCGCACCGCCGCCTCATTCGGGCTCGACGGCATGGCACGGCGGGTGGGCGACCTGGGCGGGCGGTTCGAGGTCGACTCCGAGCCGGGGTCGGGCACGGTGGTCCGCGCCGTACTGCCGGTGCGGGAGACGGCGCCGGGGACCCGCTCGGGGGACGAGAGATGACGACGACGAGGACGCGTGTCCTGATCGCGGACGATCACGCGGTGGTGCGAACCGGGCTCCGTGCGCTGCTCGCCGCCGATCCCGAGATCGAGGTGATCGCCGAGGCGTCAGCGGCCGATGCTGCCGTGGAACGGTGCAGGATCGGAGATGTGGACGTGGTGCTGATGGACCTGCGGTTCGCGGGGGATGCCACCGCCGGTGTGCTGGCCACCGCAGCGATCCGAGGGTTCGCCGACCCTCCTCAGGTGTTGGTGCTGACCAGCCACGACACGGACGCGGACATCCTCGGCGCCATCGAGGCCGGGGCCTGCGGCTATCTGCTCAAGGACGCCGGCCCCGACGAGCTGCTGGGCGCGGTGCGCGCCGCCGCCGCCGGCGAGAGCGCCCTGTCCCCCACCGTCGCCGCGAGGCTGATCAGCCGGATGCGCCACCCGCGGCCGGTGCTGACCGAGCGGGAGTCGGAGGTCCTGCGGGCCGTCGCCACCGGGGCGACCAACCGGCAGGCCGCCGCGTCACTGCACGTGTCGGAGGCGACGGTCAAGACGCACCTCGTCCACGTCTTCGACAAGCTCGGCGTCACCTCGCGGACCGCGGCGGTGGCGCGGGCACGTGAGCTCGGGGTGCTGTGACGCCGGGTTTCCGGGAGTTCGTGTTGCTGTGAGTTCGTCGACGCGGTCACCCGAGCGGTCGCCTCATCACGATCCGTGGAAAGCCCGACGACACCGACGAGGTATCGGCCACCTTGACGAAGCCTGCTGACTCGAACAGGGTGCGGAAGCCGACGAAGGCCATGGTCAGGTCGACCTTCTCCGCACCGTTGTCGACGGGCACCGCCTCGACCGCGGGGGCTCCGTTCTCGCGGGCGAAGTCGACCGCCCCCGAGACGAGGGCGTGGGCGATCCCCCTGCCGCGGTATCCGGGGCGGACCCGGATGCAGAAGATCGACCACACCGGCACCGAGTCGACCGTCGGCACCACCCGGGATCGCGCGACGGGCAGCTCGCGTCGCGGGGCGACCCCAACCCACCCGACGGGCTCGTCGCCCAGATAGGCGAGTACGCCCGGTGCGATGTCCCTCCCACACAGGTCGCGGACGAGGTCGCCGCGAGCACGACCGACAAGCGACCTGTTGGTCTTCGCGTCCAGTCGGTGACTCAGGCACCAACAGACAGAGGCATCCGGGTTCTTCTTCGGCCCCAGGAGGACTGCGACGTCGTCGAACCGGTCGGCTGGGCGCACCTCGATCATCGTCGTGCCCCCTCCTGGTCGGTCCGGCGCTCTCCGGGGAAGCCGGTCGGCCGGGTGACCGGGGGCTCGGCCCAGATCTCCGCGAGGACCTCCCAGTGGTCCTCATCCATCATGCTCGCCGGGATGACCGACACCGCGTGCGCCCCGGCCGCCGCGACCGCCCTCAGGCCGGCACTCAGGTCCCGCGGCGACACGACAGCAGCTCCCCGACTCCACAATCCGGTCGACATCACTGTTCGGTCCCCGAAACGACGGCGAAGGGATGCGACGAGGACGGCGCCGTAGCTCGGATCCCGATTGCCCAGTGCAAAGTAGTTCCAGACCGCGATGCGGTCCACGGAGCCGAGCAGCAGACCGTAGTCGTGACCGGAGTCCGGCCTGTCGCCGTCGGGGTCCTCCCAGTTGACGCGGACGTCCATCTCCACCGGGACATCGAACTCGGCGACCCGCTCAGAGATCCGGCGCATCACTCGAGCCAGGGACTCGGCGCGCCAGCGGTGGATGGCCGAGTGGTGGACGTCGATCTCCTCGTTCTCGCGCGTGGGGAACCCCGGGCGGCCCGTGTGCTCGGTGAAGTGGGACAGGTCCTCGGTACCGAAGGTGGCATCGTCGAACATGAGCTCCGTCAGACTGATCCTCTCCGGCCGGTAGCGGCGAGCCACCTCGCGGCAGATATCCACTAGGTGAGCGCCGAAGTGGCCACCGTCGAGGGCGGAGACCGCCAGGAAGTCCGTCGAGGACTCCCCATCGATCGTCCGGCCGGCGATGGCCGGATCCCGCTCGATCGCCCGGGGAGCGAGGGCATCGACCACCAGCGTGATGGCGAGTCCGTCGAGTCCCGCCAGCGCCTCCCGGACGAAATCACGTCCGGTCCTGGCGACGACGGAGGATTCCCACTCGGGGGCCGCGTCGAACGGAAACGCCAGCCAGTCCCCGCGCCCCACCGAGATCGTGGCGCCGGTGGCGTTCACCTCCTCCAGGCGGGTACGAACCGAGTGCCAATCGGCACGCTCGTCAGCGACGTCCTCGAATCCGAACGCCACGGTTCGTTCCCTCGGGACGGGCATGGCGCTCCGCTGAACTCCCCGCTGACCTCCGTCAGTGCCCATGCCCAACGTCCTACTCGCCGGGCCCGGAACGGTCAATGCCGCATGGGGCGATCACCCGACCGGAGCGCTACCTCGAGACCGGCCGAGCTCAGAGCCACTTGTTCCGCTTGAACACACCAAACAACCCCAGACCCATCATCAGCATCAATAGCAATGCGAAGGGGTAGCCGAGCTCCCAGCCGAGTTCGGGCATCTTCTGGAAGTTCATTCCGTAGACGGTGCCCACCAGGGTCGGCGCGAACAGGATTGCCGCCCACGACGAGATCCGCTTGACCTCTTCACTCTGCGCGAGGCTGGATTCCGTCAGTCGTCTCATCTCGTCATTCTGCCGCTGGCCGACCAGGGTCGCCTGCACCGTCAGCGCATTGTTCAGCAGCGCCCGGAAACCACCGATGCGGTCGCTGATTCGGATCGCATGGTCGTCCACATCGCGAAGTCGCCTCTGCAGCTCCTCATCCATGGAGTACTTCTGCGCCCCCAGCTGTAGCGCTTCGAGCATCCCGACCAGCGGTTGGACCGCACGTTGGAATTCGATCACTTCCCGGGAGAGCGCATAGATTCGACGCGACACATCCGCGTGGCCTGAGAAGATCTCATCCTCGATTTCGTCGATGTCGTTCTCAAGACCTGCCACCACCGGGAAATACTGGTCCACGACCTCGTCGAGAATTCCGTACAGCACCGCCTGAGGTCCAAGCCCCAAGAGCTCGGGATCGCTTTCCATCCGTCGTCGCACCCGGCGCAGATCCGGGGATTCGGCCTGCCGGATAGTCACCACGAAGTCCGGTCCAACGAAGATGTGCACCTCACCGAACTCGACCGTCTCGTCCGCGTCGATGTATCGGGCCGGGCGCAACACCACGAACAGGACGTCTCCGTAGCGCTCGAGCTTGGCTCGTTGGTGACCGCGCAGCGCATCCTCGACCGCCAGCTCGTGCAAGCCGAACTCTTCGGACACGGCTTTGATCTCGTCAGGATCGGCCCTGTACATACCGATCCAGGCCATCCCGGCACGCTGCCGCATCAACTCGAAGGTCTCATCGAGGCTCGATGGGTCCGCGGTACGACGACCGTCCTTGTATACCGCGTTGTCTACCGTCGTCATCCGTGCCCACTCTTTCGTCCCGGCGTCGACGCACCCCGATGGCAGCCATGGCACCGCGATGACCGTACCTCCACCGTCGAGCCATACTCACCACATCCGGGCACCGCAAGATCCATGCAGGTTCGACGCGCCGTGGAAATTCGAACGGACGACTAGTTGGCACCCGGCAGGAGCAGCTACAGGCCCCGCGCCATGTCCACGAACCGCGAGTAGTGGAGCTGGTGCGCCACCGTGATCGTGGACGTGGGACCACCACGGTGCTTGCCCAGGATCAGGTCGGCCTCGCCGGCGCGCGGGTCGTCGCGCTCGGAGGCGTCCGGCCGGTGCAGCAGCATGACGATGTCCGCGTCCTGCTCCAGTGAGCCGGACTCACGGAGGTCGGACACCTGGGGCCGCTTGTCCGTCCGCTGCTCCGGGCCACGGTTCAGCTGGGAGATCGCGATCAGGGGGACGTCGATCTCCTTGGCCAGCAGCTTGAGCTGACGAGAGAACTCGGAGACCTCCTGCTGACGGGACTCGACCTTCTTGCCCGAGGACATCAGCTGCAGGTAGTCCACCACGATCAGCCGCAGGTCGTGCTTCTGTTTGAGCCGGCGGGCCTTGGCGCGGATCTCCATCATCGTCATGTTGGGAGAGTCATCGATGAACAGGGGCGCCTCGGAGATCTCGCCCATGCGCCGGGCCATCCGGGTCCAGTCCTCGTCGCTCATCTTGCCCGACTTCATGTCGGACAACTTGACGCGTGCCTCGGCGCTCATCAGACGCATGACGATCTCGGTACGACTCATCTCCAGCGAGAACACCACCGAGGCGAGGCCGTGCTTGATGGAGCACGACCGCATGATGTCCAGGCCGATGGTCGAGTTGTGCGTGGGGATCGCGGTGGGGCCCGCCAGGTACAGGTGGTCGGCAGCGGCCACCTCGATGCACTTCACCGGGACGCTCTCGGCGCCGCGCACATCCGTGATCACCCGGGCCGCCCGGCCGGAGCCGGGATGCTCGGGGACGACGATCCCGAAGTCACAGACCAGCATGAGGGTGTCGAGCGATTTGGTGGTGACGATCTGCTCGGTGCCACCCATCTCGATACGCCACTCGTGCTCGGCGTCGGCCACCAACTCGGTGCCGTCGTTGAACCGGACGGTGAAGCACGGACGGTCCTGCCACACCTCGGTCACGGCGACGACCTCGGTGGGCTGCCCGTCGGCACCCAGCACCCGGTCCCCCACCACGACCTCGCCCATGGTGGTCTGCCCGTCGGGCGTGGGCAGGACGGTATGCAGCGCGAGCGCCTTACCCACACCGGGTCGGGCGGCGATGATGATCATCTGGCCACCGTGCAGGCCGTTGGTGACGGCGTCCAGGTCGGCGAATCCGGTGGGCACCCCCTGGGCGAGCCCGCCCGCGGTGTGGATCGCGTCGATCTCGTCCATCGTGGGCTGGAGCAGCTCCTCGATGATCACGAAGTCCTCGGTGGTGCGCCGCTCGGTGACCTCGAAGATCTCCGCCTGGGCGCGGTCCACGACCTCGGCGACGTCCGCGCCCTCGGAACCCGAGTAACCGAACTGCACGATGCGGGTGCCTGCGTCGACCAGGCGGCGCAGCACCGCCTTCTCCGCCACGATCTGCGCGTAGTACCCGGCGTTGGCCGCGGTGGGGACGGTGGAGATGAGCGTGTGCAGATACGGGGCACCGCCGGCACGGCGGAGGTCACCGCGGCGGTCGAGCTCGGCGGCAACGGTGACGGCGTCCGCCGGCTCACCGCGGGCGTACAGGTCGAGGATCACGTCGTAGATCGCCTGGTGCGCGGGCTTGTAGAAGTCGCCCGGCTGGATCTCCTCCACCACGTCCGCGATGGCGTCCTTGCTCAGCAGCATCCCGCCGAGCACGGACTGCTCGGCGGTGAGGTCCTGCGGCGGGGTGCGGCCGAACTCGCCGCCGCCCCCCTCGTCCGGCGGAGGCGGCATCTCGCCGGGACCGCTGAATCCCCCCTGCGCCATGACCGCTCCTCTCCGCTGTAGAACTCGTACCGCCACCGACCCCGAACACGCACCGACCCCGTACGGGCACCCCGGTTCAGGCGCCGAGCGACCCCTTCACTGTAGGTCACCGGACCGACACGCCCGGCGCCCTGTCCGACCAGTTATCCACAGGTCTATCCACATTTGCGAGAGAGCACCTGTGGACAACTGTGGATGGATGTGAGTTACGCAGGGCCGATGGGCGTATCACTGTGGAGAACCGGTGGAATGCCCAGGCCACTTCCTGCAAAACCGCAGGTCACCAACATTGTCGCAGGTCGCCGCGTCGGTGGAGAACGCCGCTTACCACGTCACAAACAGGGACACAATGGATAACGAAAGATGAACGGCACCGATCTGAGAACCGTCCGGACCCTAGGCATTACAACTAGTTATCCACAGGCCGTCCACAAAAGCGAGGGCCCCGATCGTCACTGTGACGACCGGGGCCCTTCGCGGTGAATCAGGCGGGAACGACCTCGACCGCGACGCGCGCGGTGGTGTCGTGTCCCAGGTCGACGACGACGCTGTGGGCGCCGGTCGACTTGATGTGCTCCTTAGGCATCTCGACGGCACGCTTGTCGAGGGTCGGGCCGCCCGCAGCCTTGATGGCCGAGGCGACATCGCCCGCGGTGACCGAGCCGAACAGCTTGCCGGTGTCCGAGGTCTTGACCGCGACCTTGACATCGGCCAGCGACTCGAGCTTCTGCTTGAGCTCGTTGGCGTGGTCCGCGTCGCGCACCTCACGGGCCTCCTGGGCCCGCTTGATGGACTCGACCTGACGCTCGGCGCCCCGGGTGGCCACGATGGCCAACCCGCGCGGGAGCAGGAAGTTACGACCGTATCCGCCCTTGACCTCGACGATGTCGCCCGGCGCACCGAGCTTGTCGACGTCGGCGGTGAGGATCAGCTTCATGATCCGTCTACCTTTCTTTCCTCCGACGGACCCGACCGGGGCCGGGATGTCGCGAGGTCATGTCTCATGCTTATGGGGTGGGACGCGCGCTGCGCCCCCGGGGAAATCGACTCGCTCTAGAACGGGGGCTCGTCGTCCATGCCACCGAAGCCACCGGAACCGCCGGCCTGCGGGGCACTGCCCCACGGGTCGTCGTTCTGCTGACCACGGCCCTGGCCGCCGCCGTATCCGCCCTGCGGCTGACCGCCGCCCTGGAATCCGCCGCCGCCCTGCTGTCCGCCACCCTGGAAGCCGCCGCCCTGCTGGCCACCGCCCCCGCCGCCTTCGCGGTTGGTGCGGGTCACCTTGGCGGTGGCGTACTTGAGCGACGGGCCGACCTCGTCGACCTCCACCTCGTAGACGGTGCGCTTCTCGCCCTCACGGGTTTCGTACGACCGCTGGCGCAGCCGACCGTTGACGATGACTCGCATGCCCTTCTGCAGCGACTCGGCGACGTTCTCCGCCGCCTGGCGCCAGACGTTGCAGGTGAGGAACAGGCCTTCGCCGTCCTCCCACTGGTTGGTCTGCGAATTGAAGCGGCGTGGCGTGGAGGCGATCCGGAAGTTCGCCACCGCGGCACCCGACGGCGTGAACCGCAGCTCGGGATCCGCGACGATGTTCCCGACCACTGTGATAGGGGTGTCGCCCTGTGCCATGCGCTTGTCCTCCGTGTTGAAGCCGGCGTATTACAGCCTGAGGTGGATGGTGATCGAAGGCCGACCGACCGCGCCCAGATTACCGGGGCGGTCGGACACTCCGGGTCACTTGTCGGCGCGGAGCACCTTGGTGCGGAGGACGCTCTCGTTCAGACCGAGCTGACGATCCAGCTCCTTGACCGCGTCCGGCTCGGACTTGATCTGCACGACGGCGTAGATGCCCTCGGTCTGCTTGTTGATCTCGTAGGCGAAGCGGCGCTTCCCCCAGACATCGACCTTGTCAACCGAACCGCCCTCTTGCCGGATCACGTTGAGGAACGTGTCCAGCGACGGCGCAACGGTGCGCTCGTCGAGACTCGGATCGAGGATGACCATCACTTCGTATTGACGCATGGGACCTCATCACCTCCTGTGGACTACAGATTCGGCCACGGTGTCTCCGTGGCAGGAGGGTCGTTGCGTCAGCAACCGCTCAAGGCTACCCCGTGTGTTCTCGGGAGGTGAAATCCCCACCGACGGCGACGCCACCGTCGTCGACGGCCCCGCGACCCGTCAGAGGTCGTCGAGTGTGATGTGGCCGTCCTCCAGGGCCCGTAGCAGCAGCCTCACCTTGGTACGCGCGGGCCGACCGACGGCCTCGTATTTGGACCTCACCCGCTGGATGTACGTGCTGACGGTGGAGTCGGCGAGGAACAGCCGCTCGGTGACCTCGCGCTTGCTGTCCGAGACGAGCCAGGCGACGAGCACCTCCACCTCCCGGTCGCTGAGTTCCGGTCGCGCAGCAGGGGGCCGGAAGGGAATCGTGGCGGTCATGGCGTCCTCCGTTCTATGAACTCCGACTCATTCTGGTGCCGCCCGGTGACGGGGTGAACATCCCCCGAGTTGTCCATACAACTCCGTACGGCTGCGTCCCACGTTCGTATGAAACCCCAGCACATGACCTTCGAATCCCTTCCGTACGCCGCTCATCCGGCCGTACGATGTTGACCATGAACACCTCCCGCGGGGCCGACGAGCCCGCCGTTGGACGATCAGCCGTTTCTCAGATTATGACTCGGGAGGAGCTCGGTGCCGCGCTCACCGCTCTCCGGGTGGCGGCCGGACTCTCGGTCCGCGACGTCGTGCGGCTGGTCCCCTCGCTGACCCTCGGAACGGCGTCGGGCTGGTTCTCCGGACAACACGTCCCGACGCGCGCCAGTGAGTCGACGCTCGTGGAGATGCTCCGACTTCTCGGGGTCGACGGGGACACGGGCTCCGCCGGGGACCCGGACGAGTGGCGGGCCGCCGTCGAGCGGGTCCGGATGCGTCCGGGACCCCGCCCCACCCCCCGCCGCGGCCGGAACGGCGCCCGACCCGGCGGCGACGCCGACGCGCCCACGGACCCCACCGCACCGGCGGGGGCCGATCCGGCCGACCACCGTCCGGCCCCCCGCACGGCCGTGCCCCAGCCCGATGACACGGGCAGTCCCTACGTCGGCCTGCGGTCCTACCTCAGCGACGACGCCGCCCTCTTCCACGGCCGCTCGGCCGAGATCGAGCAGATCCGGTCCCGCCTCACCGCGTCGCGGATGCGACCACTGCTGGTGGTGGGCGCGTCCGGCTCGGGCAAGTCCTCGCTGCTCGCCGCCGGACTCGCCCCGCGCTGGGTCGACGAGGGCTCGACCGTGGCGATCGTGCGCCCGGACGAGGTCACCGCCGAGCTCGCGAACTCCGCGGGCCACCTCGCGGTGGACCAGTTCGAGGAGATCTGGGCGGACGAGGTCAGCGGCGCGCGCCGGGCCGAGGTGTTGACTCTGCTCGCGGGCCGCGCTGCCGACCGCCGCCCCACGGTCCTGGCCCTGCGCGCCGACTTCTTCCAGGCCGCCCTCGCCGAGCCCGTCCTGCGCGACGCGCTCGACGACCCGGTGGTGATCGGCCCGCCCAGCCGCGACGAGCTCGCAGAGATCATCGTCGCGCCCGCCCGCTCCCTCGGTTACGCGGTCGAACCCTCGCTGGTGAACCTCCTGCTCGACGCGGTCGCCCCGGCCGACGGCGGCGCCGGGGAGCGCTCCCTGCTCCCACTGCTGTCCCACGTGCTGCTCGTGTGCTGGGAGCGCAGCCGCCGGCGCCGGATCACCGTGGACGACTATTACTCCTCCGGCGGGGTGGAAGGCGCCGTCCGCGCGTCGGCCGAGTCCGTCTACCAGGAACTGGATCCGGCCGGCCGGGCCGCCTGCAGGACCCTGTTCCTCCGGCTGGTCGACGTCCGTTCCGCCCGTCCCGTCCGCCGCCACGCCCCGCTCGCCGAGCTGTCCGAGGACCTCCTCGTCGTCGCCACCCCCTTCGCCCACGCGGGCCTGCTCACCGTGGACGGCGAGGCGGTGACCCCCACCCACGAGGTCCTCTTCTCCTCGTGGCCGCGCCTGGTCGACTGGATCGACGCGGATCGCGAGGGCCTGCGGACCCTCGCTCGTATCCGCTCCGCCGCCGTCGACTGGGAGGGGTCGGGGCGCAGTGAGTCCGCGCTGCCCCCCGCCTCGGCCACCGCCGACTACGTGAGGTGGAGGGACGACGACGAGGACGGATCCAACGCCCACCTGGCGGAATCGGAGCGGCAGTTCCTCGCCGCCGCCGAATCCCATCACCGGTCCGTGGCCCGGCGGGACCGCACACGCATCCGTACCCTGACCGTGCTGGCGGCGTCGTTGGCGGTGGTGACCGTACTGGCCCTGGTCGCGAGTGGTGTCGCACTCCGGGCCGGCGCGGACGCCCGGCACACCCGCGACGTCGCCCTGTCCCGTTCCGGATCCGTCTCCTCGACCACCGCCTTCGCCCGCGACCCGGGCCTGGGCCGCGCATTGGCCCTGGCCGCCTACCGGATCCGACCCACCACCGAGGCGCGGTCGGCGTTGCTCAACACCAGCCGCGCCGACGTGCCGCTGCGGTTCGAGGCCGCACCCGGTAGTGGACGCGTCGTCGCGCTGCCGGACGGCGCCGGCGTCGCCTCCATCAGCTCGGACGGCGTCCTGCGGATCTTCCGCGCCGGGGACCCCGACGCGTTCGCCACGCTCGTCCCGGGCGCCGGTGAGCGCCAGGAACTGTACGCCGCCGACCTCTCTCCGGACGGCTCCGTCCTCGGGGTCGCGGGGCAGGGCGGGGTCCAACTGGTCGACCTCCGCGATCCCGCCGCCCCCGAGGTCCTCACGGTCCTCGAGCAGCAGGCCGGGCCGTTCCACTCCGTCGCCTTCTCCCCCGACGGCACCACCCTGGCCGCCGGTACCGGGGACGGGCGCGTCCTGCGATGGCCGCTGGACATGCGCGGCGGGGCGCCCGCCGTCACCGACCAGCGGGCCCGGATCGCCGTCCCGGACCCCGGCGCCGAGGTCGCCAAGCCCGTCGAGTCGCTGGCCTGGCTGCCCGACTCGCAGACCCTGCTGCTCGCCAACCGCACCGCCGGGGTGAAGACGCTGCTCGACGCCGGGGCGGACGGGGGCGGCCGGCGCGGGCCCGCCCTCGACACCGGCCCGGACGCCCTGCCCATGTCCCTCGCCGTGAACGTCGACGGCACCCGGATCGCCGCCGGCACCACCGGCCGGACGGTGCAGCGCTGGCAGGTCGACGGCAGCGGCGCCGGGGCACTGGAGAGCGCCCGCCCACTGCCCCCGCTGACCGGGTGGAACGCCTACGTCAACGACGTGACCTTCGACGACCGGGGCCGGCTCGCCGCCGCCGGATCCGACGAGCGGGTCCGCGTCTACGACCGCGCCGGTCAGATGCTCACCGAACTGCCCGCCTCCCAGGTCGCGACAGGCGTCCGGTTCACCGACTCCGACCACCTCGCGACCTACTCGGTCGACGGCCTGGTCCGGCTCTGGCCGCTGGACCGCCTGGGGGCCGCGTCGGAATCCAACTCGATCTTCCAGACAGCGTCCTCGGCGGATCGGACCACCGGGGTCCTCGGCGTCACCGCCGCGGAACTGCACCACACCGTCGTCGACACCACCGGCCCCGTCCCGCGCGAGACCGGCCGCGTCATCCCCGACGCCGGCACCCGGTTCTCCGGATCCCTGGCCATGTCCCCGGACGGTCGCGTCGTCTACGCCGGGCTCGCCGACGGCGGCGTGCAGGTGTTCACCGCGCCGTTCGGGCCGGCCACCCGGTCGGTCGCCCGCCTGCCCGTCACCTCCGGCGTGGTGGTGGCCAGCCCGCTCAGCCCCGACGGGCGCACCCTCGCCGTGTGCAGCGACACCAGTCCCGACCTGGGGCTCGTCGACGTCACCGACCCCACGCGTCCCGAACTCCGGGTGACGGTACCGCTGCCGGACCCGTGTGTGGTCGCCGAGTTCTCCGCCGATTCCGGCCGGCTCGTCGTGCCGACGCTCGGGCCCGAGACGGTCATCCTCGACATCACCGACCCCGACCGACCGGCCGTCGCGCACCGGCTCACCACCGGGATCGGCGCCTCGCCCTCAGCCGGGTACGCGCACGACTCGCCACTGCTGGCCACGTCAGGGGGCGACAAGACGATCCGGCTGTGGGACGTCTCCGGCGCCTCGACGCCCCGCGAGCTGTCCTCGTTCACCGCGCCGCCCGGGGAGATCTACTGGACCGCCTTCTCCGCCGACGACGATCTCCTCCTGATCACCTCGAGCACCGGGCAGGTCACCGTGGTGGACGTGTCCGACCCGGCCGAGCCGAGGCCGTGGGCGGTGCTGGGGTCGACCACCGATCCACTGCTCTACCAGGGCCGCAGCGCCTCACCCACGGGTGGATTGCTGGCGGTGGGCGTCGAGGGCGCCATGTGGATGTGGCAGCTCGACCCGGACCGGGTGGTGAGCGAGGCCTGCGCCGGCGGCGTGCAGCTCACCGATGAGGAGTGGGACCGGCACTTCCCGGACACCGAGCCGTTCGACCTGTGCGGCTGAGCGGGTCCCGCTGCGGGATTGCCGGGCCGCCGACCGGCCGGGCACTGGGCCAGCGCGGCCGGCCGGGCAGCCGGGCAGCGTAACCGGCCCGGGATGCGCTGGCTCGTTGGCTTACGCGCCGAATTTGGTGCATCGCCCCAGCACAACCCCCTCTGAGGCGTACATTCCCGCAGCGTAGGTCAAAGAGGCAGCGTATCCGGCGAGGGGTGTGCTGGTGGAGTGTCCGCACGGGCCCCGAGTCGGCCGAGCAGCCCACTCCCCCGGCGGGCGAGGCCGGCCGGGGGAGGCCGGCCGGGGGAGGCCGGCCGGGGGAGGCCAATGCTGGGCCGGCGGCCGCTGACCGGGGTCGGGCCGGTCAGCCGTGCTGGAGGCCGATGGTCAGCGCCTGCGACACCGGGATCACGGTGAGGAACAGGAACGCCGCCACCGTCCAGCCGATCCACACCGGTTGGCGCCACCCCGCCCGGTAGCCGCCGGCGGCGGTGACCATGCAGATGAATCCGATCAGGATGCAGACGAACATCCAGATCATGGAGCTTGTACTCATGGGGTGGCGTCCTCTTCTCGGGGGGCGTCAGCAGTGTCGGTCGGGGTCGTCGCCGGGGCAACGGTCGCAGGTGACGCCTCGCCGGCCGCGGACAGGGCACCAGCAGAAGACCGGGCACCAGCGGTGGACGGGAAATCGCCGGCGGCACGCGGCGCGGTCACCAGGGGTTCGTCCGGATCGGCGAGCACCCCGGCCAGCGGGTCCGGGCCGTCGGGTGTGCCCTGGTGCGTCATGCGTACGCGGTCCAGGTGGGGCCGGTAGATCTCGAGGATGACCACCGCGCAGACGGCCACGACCAGCAGGTCGCGGACCAGGACCAGCGGGTGGAATACCTCCGCGCCGATCCCCTTGTTGTCCACACCGTGGAAGTACGACATGTGGGCCACCCAGAGCAGGGCGTCGAACGCCATCCACGGCAGCAGGAGCCGCACGCGGGGAACGGCGAGCACCGCGAGGGGCACCAGCCAGAGCGAGTACTGCGGACTCCACACCTTGTTGGTGAGCAGGAAGAACGCCACGATGAGGAACGCCAGCTGCGCGACCCGGGGGGTGACGGGCGCGGTGAGTCCGATGACCAGCACCGCGATGCAGCCGAGCGCGAACAACACCAGCGACACCAGGTTGAGGGTCGCGGGGGCCTCGCCCGCCGCGCGGGCCGCGTCGAATCCCTGCCAACCGGTGAGGGTCTGGATGACCGCGTAGATGCTCTCGGGATTGGCGGGCCTGTCGGAGTTGAGGCGGAAGAACTCACGCCAGCCCTGGGGGAACGGGATCATGACCGGCAGGTTCACCGCCAACCAGGCCGCCACCGCCGCCGCGGCCGCCTTGCCCAGCTCGACGAAACGTCTGCGACGCAGTGCCACCACGAGCAGGGCGCCGAACAGGAACAACGGGTACAGCTTCGCGGCCACGCCGAGCCCCAGCACGACCCCCGCCCAGACCGGGCGACGGCGGGCCCACAGCAACAGGGCGACGGAGGCGAACGCGACCGCCATGAGGTCGTAGTTGGTGAAGGCCTGGAAGATGATGAGCGGGCTGGTCGCCATGATCAGCGTGTCCCAGGGCCTGCGCCCCGCGGAAAGGTAGGTGGCCCACACGGCGATCATCCACGCCAGCGCGAGCAGGACGCTGCCCAGGACGAAGTACTTGGCCACCTCGATGAGGCCGCCGGGGAAGAGGGCGTGCCAGGCCTGGGCCGCCTGCGCCGTGACGTACTGGAACATCCCGGACAACACCGGGTACTCCATGTAGCGGACCTCACCGTTGTCGGCGACCCACATGTACTTGTACGGGAGGGCGCCGGTGTCCAACCCCTCGGCCGAGTACAGCGGCAGCGGATCCGCGTAGCACGCCTTGTAGTACTGACGGCCGTCCCAGTTGAGGCCCGGCTGGGAGCCGTCGCCGGGATGGGTGGTCTCCAGGCAGGCGGCCTTGGAGAAGAAGCCGAACGCCAGGAAGATCACGGCGAACAGCATGATCACGCGCAGCGGGGTCCAGACCCGCTGACGACCCACCACCGCGTGCCGACCGACCGGCCCGCCCCACGCCGCGATGGCCTCTTCGGCGGCCCCGTCACCCGGGCGGACCCGCTCGTGCGGCCCCAGTGAACGGAGGTCGTCGTCGAGCGGCAGCGGGGAGATGTGGCCGTTGCTCTGCACGGTCACACCCTAGTCCACGGCATTTCGCACCCGGGCCCACGGCGATCGCCATCCGGCCCGGGGCGGCGGCAGCCGTCGGGCGACGTGACCACCGCGCGTCAGGCGCCCGGGTCGCCTCCCCCAGCCTCTCCACCGGCGCCTCCTCCGGCGCCGCCGCCGGCGCCGCCGCCACCGGGGACCGGTGCGGGCTCCGGTGCGGGGGCCGGGGCGGGCGCGGGGGCCGGGGCGCCGGCTCCCGGGATGACGATCTCCGGCAGTCCGGGGACCTGGAGCGTGAGCGGCCCGGGCGCCTGGGGCGCCGGCGCGGGCTCGGCCGGGGCCGGGGCGGCACTGGGCTCGGGCGTGAAGTCACCGGAGTCGGTCCCGTCCGTGGTGCCCGAGCTGCTGCCGGAGGACTCCCACTGGGACGCGCCGGCCTGGCCCCCGATGTACCCGGGTTCGGGGAAGCTCTCCCAGTCCGTGCCCGACAGTGCGCCGTCCATCGCGGACTTCCAGATGTCGGCAGGCAGTGACGCGCCGTACATCGTCCCGCCCCAGGCGTTGAGCAGCGGCTGGTTGTCGTCGGTGCCGACCCACACGGCGGTCGCGATCGACGGGGTGTAGCCGACGAACCAGGCGTCCTTGTTGTAGCCGCTGTCGCCGAGCTGGGTGGTGCCGGACTTGGAGGCCGAGGGCCGTCCGCCGGCCAGTGAGTGTCCGTTGGAGTAGGCGGCGATGGGCTGCATCGCGGAGGTGAGGTTGTTGGCGACGTCGGCGTCGACCACCTCTTCGCCCTCGACGGAGGAGTTGTCCAGGAGCACCTCGCCGTCGGCGGTCTCGACCTTCTCGATGAAGTGCGTCGGCCGGTGGACGCCCTCCGCGGCAAAGGTCGCCAGGCCGGTGGCCATGTCCCGCACGCGGATCGGGTACTGGCCCAGGATGAGGCCGTCGTAGGGATCCTCGCCCTGCTCGCTCAGCGTCTCCCACGGCAGGCCCGGGATCTGCTTGGGGATGCCGACGCGGTGGGCCATGTCGCGGACGTCGTTCGCGCCGTTGTCGAGCATCCGCTGGAGCCGGATGAAGGAGGTGTTGAGCGACATCAGCAGCGCCTGGGAGAGCGAGCACGAGCCGCAGGACTGACCGTTGACGTTGGTGACGGTGACGTTGCCCGTGGTCACGGGCGCGGACGAGATCTGGGTACCCAGACCGATGCCCTGCTCGAGGGCCGCGGCGACGCCGAAGATCTTGAACGTCGAACCGGTCTGCAGGGGGGCGTTGGCGTAGTCCCAGCCCTCGGCCTCCTCGCCGCCGTAGTACCCGATCACCCCGCCTGTCCTGGGGTTGATCGACACGATGGCGGTCCGGTTCTCCGGCCTCTCACCCTGCATGTTCGACCGCGCCGCGTCGACCACGGCGGCCTGGGTCCGGGGGTCGATCGTCGTGGTGATCTTCAGCCCGCGGGTGTTGAGCATCTGCTCGTCGATCCCGGCCAGGGCGAGCTCGGCCAGCACCTGGCGGCGGATGGGCCCGTTGCTCGGGTCGCCGACGTTCTGCTCGATGGCCTGCGGGTCCTCGACGACCTGGGGGAACACCGCGTTTCCGCGCTGCTGGGCGTCGATCGCGCCCATCTCCCTCATGCCGTCCATGACGTAGTTCCAGCGCCCCTCCGCCGCCTGGCGGTTGTTGAGCGGGTCCAGCGCGGAGGGCGACTGGATGACGCCGGCCAGCAGTGCGCCCTCCTCGATCGTGAGGGCCTCGACCGGCTTGTTGAAGTACGCGGTGGAGGCGGCGGCGATGCCGTAGGCGCCGCGGCCGAAGTAGATGGTGTTGAGGTAGGCCTCGAGGATCTGGTCCTTGGACCACTCGTTCGTCATCTTGGCCGCGATGATGATCTCTTTGGCCTTGCGCTCGTAGGTGGGCGCGTCGCCGACCATCGTGTTCTTGACGTACTGCTGGGTGATGGTGGAGCCGCCGCCCGCGCCGGACTCACCGGTGATCTGCCCGATCACCGCGCGGCCGATGCCGGTGGGGTCGTACCCCTCGTTGGTGTAGAAGCTGCGGTCCTCGGCGGCGATCACGGCGTTGCGCACGTGCACCGGCACCTGGTCCAGCGCGATGAGCGTGCGGTTGCCCTCCGGAGGGACGATGCGGCCGATCATCGTGGTGCCGTCGCTGGAGTAGATCTCGGAGATCTGCTCGGTGCGGACGCTGCCCGCGCTCGGGATCTCGGTGCGGTTGTACATCACGCCCGCGATGGCCAGGGGGATCACGAGGACGACGACGGCGAGGAGGATCACCGTCGTCCAGACCGGATGGCGACGGGCCCAGCCGGGCCGGTCCGGGTTGGTTCCCCGGTCCTTGTCGGCGGATCGACTCGTCCTGCCACTCTGCGTCATGTTCTACCCTCCTGCGAGCCGACCCGATTGGCCCGGGAGTCCCCCGGTTGCGGTGCTCTGGCGACCATTGTGTACGAAATCGCGACGGATTCTGTACTCCCCGGCCCCCGCCGGGCGCTCCGGGTGGGCGTCAGTGGTGTCGCCGGAGCTCCCGCGCCGCCCGTCGCACGCCCTTTCCGGTGCCCGGGGTGAGCCCCACCTCATAGGAGAGGATGAGGTGGTTCCAGGAGCAGCTCCGGCAGACTTCCACCACGTGGACGGTGAACCCGTCGTGGGTCAGCGCGAGCTGGGCGATCTCGTCCTCCCCGCGCGCGGAGCCGGACGCGGTCCCGAGGTCGTCACCGAACACCCAGGAGACCTCCGTGAGGTTCTCCTTGCGGCAGACCGGGCAGACCGTCTCGGTCTCCGCGCCGTGGAAACCGGCGGCGCGCAGGAGGTAGACGTCCGCGTCGCACACCTCGCGTAGCGAGAGCGCGCCCTCGCGCAGGCCCCCCAGGACACCGCGACGACGCAGGGCGAAGTCCACCACCCGTCGACGCCGGAGCGCCGCACGGCCGGTGGGGTCCTCGGGCCCCGGCGGGGGGCCGGGTCGCGGGGAGCGGGAGTCGGCCTGGTCCACGCCGTCCAGCCTACGGCCCCCGTCCCGGGCCCGGGCCGGACCGAGCCCCGCGGGCGCCGCGGCGAGGCCCGCGACACGTCGGATCGATGCCACACCTCGGTATATCGGCCTGATACATCAGCGGGTGTACAGTCGGTGTCCGTCGCATGACACGAGGCGCACGACGTGCAGGCACGATTCGCGGGAAGGGGGAGACGGAGTGCTCGAACTGGCCATCCTGGGGCTGCTCGACGAGCGGCCGATGCACGGCTACGAGCTGCGCAAGCGACTCTCGGAAATGCTCGGGACGGTCCGGACCGTGTCCTTCGGTTCCCTCTATCCCACCCTGCGCCGCCTCCAGCAGCAGGGGGACATCGTCGAGGACTCCTCGGCCGCCACCGCGACGCGCCCGCCCGCCACCGCGCGACGTGGCCGGAAGACCTACCGCATCACCACCCGCGGCAAGGAGACGCTGGCCGCCCTGCTCGACGAGCCGGCGTCGGCGTCGTTCACCGACGACGGCTTCGGCGTCCACCTCGCGTTCTTCGACCGCACGCCCGGGCCCGCCCGGGTGCGACTGCTCGAGGGACGGCGCCGGGTGCTGGAGGAGCGTCGCGAGGGCCAGCGGGACGCCGCCACCCGCACCGGACCCTCCGAGCTGCGCTACGCCCGGCAACTGACGCTGCTCGGGTTGGAGACCAGCGAGCGCGAGCTGCGCTGGATCAACGAACTCATCCGGACAGAGAACCCATCACAAGGAGAACCCCAATGACCGACCAGAAGGTGCGCGTCGCGATCGTCGGCGTCGGCAACTGTGCGTCCTCGCTCGTGCAGGGCGTCGAGTTCTACAAGGACGCCGCGATCGACCAGACCGTCCCCGGCCTCATGCACGTCAAGTTCGGCGACTACCACGTGAGTGACGTGGAGTTCGTCGCCGCGTTCGACGTGGACGGCAAGAAGGTCGGCATGGACCTCGCCGAGGCGATCAACGCCTCCGAGAACAACACCCTGAAGCTGTGCGACGTACCGCCGACCGGCGTGAGCGTCCAGCGCGGACCCACCCTCGACGGCCTGGGCAAGTACTACCGCGAGACCATCGAGGAGTCCGCCGCCGAGCCCGTCGACGTGGTGCAGGCGCTGCGCGACGCCGAGGTAGACGTCGTGGTCAGCTACCTGCCCGTCGGCTCGGAGGAGGCAGACAAGTTCTACGCGCAGTGCTGCATCGACGCCGGCGTGGCGTTCGTCAACGCCCTCCCCGTGTTCATCGCGTCCGACCCCGTCTGGGCCGAGAAGTTCCGCAGCGCCGGCGTCCCGATCGTCGGTGACGACATCAAGAGCCAGGTCGGCGCCACCATCACCCACCGCGTCATGGCCAAGCTGTTCGAGGACCGCGGCGTCGCGCTCGACCGCACGTACCAGCTCAACGTCGGCGGCAACATGGACTTCAAGAACATGCTCGAGCGCGACCGCCTGGAGTCCAAGAAGGTCTCCAAGACCCAGGCGGTGACCTCCAACCTCGAGGGATCGCTCAAGGACAAGATCCACGACCGCAACGTCCACATCGGCCCCTCGGACTACGTGGAGTGGCTCGACGACCGCAAGTGGGCGTACGTTCGTCTCGAGGGACGCGCGTTCGGTGACGCCCCGATCAACCTCGAGTACAAGCTCGAGGTGTGGGACTCGCCCAACTCGGCGGGCATCATCATCGACGCCGTCCGCGCGGCCAAGATCGCCAAGGACCGCGGTATCGGCGGACCGATCCTGCCGGCCTCGGCGTACCTGATGAAGTCGCCGCCGGAGCAGATGGCGGACGACAAGGCCCGCGCCGAGCTCGAGGCCTTCATCATCGGGGCCTGACCAGCGCAGCAGAGGGATCGTATGAACCGCACAGCGACGAACCACCCCCAGACCGCCACCGGGCGTCGCCGTGCCCCGGCCGTCATCGCACTCGCGATGGCGGCCGGTGTCGTACTCGGGGCCTGTTCCGCGGACTCCGGTGACGGCATCGCCCCGTCGCCGACGACGCGGACGAGCACCTCGTCGTCGTCATCAACCCCGGCTCCCACCACGACGGCCTCCGACACCGCGGAGCCCGTGTCGGCACCGCCCGCGCCGGCACCGCCCGTCGCCGCGGCGCCCGCGACACAACTGCCCGCCAACGTCGTGGGCACCGGCGGACCCTGCCAGATGCTCGGAGAGGTCGCGCAGGCCCAGGACGGGTCCGCCCTGTTCTGCACCGAGGACCCCGGCGGGGCCGGCCCACTGTGGCTGCCGCAGGCCGGCGCCGATCCCGGCGGGGGCGGCGTCGCGGATGCCACCGGCCAGGCCCGACCCGGCGGCCCGTGCGCACAGGAGGGCCTCGCGGTGACCGGCGTCGACGGCGCCGTGCTCACCTGCCGCCTCACCGGTGGGGGCGACGTGCCCGGCGGACTCTACTGGCAGTAGGGCCCGCCCGCCCGCTTCCCCCGCATCGCCCGCTTCCCCCGCTTCCCCCGCAGCCCGTCCGGCACCCGGCGGGGCCTCATCCGGTTGCAGGTGGCGCGCTGCGCAGATTGACTGGGCAACAACTGTCCCGAAGATCAACCGGAGGCCCCGATGACCCAGACCCGGTTCACCCATATCGAGGTCGACGACGGTGTCTACGCGCCCCAGGACGACTCCTGGCTTATCTGCGAAACGCTGGACCAGTGCGATCTGGTCGCGGGCAAGCGAGTCCTCGACATCTGTACAGGCAGCGGGATCCTTGCGATCGAGACCGCGATCAAGGGCGCCCGGGAGGTACTCGCCTACGACATCTCCCCCGCCGCCGTGGCGTGCGCGACGCGCAACGCCGAGCGGGCCGGGGTGCGGGTGGACGTCCGGCTCGGCACCCTCGACGACGCCCGCCGGGCCGGGCCCTTCGACGTGGTGGTCTCCAACCCGCCCTACGTCCCCTCCGACGCCCCGCTCGAGGGCACCGGTCCCAACCGGGCGTGGGACGCCGGCGCGAACGGCCGGGTGGTGTTGGACCAGCTGTGTGATCTCGCCCCGGACCTCGTCGCGCCCGGCGGGAGCATGCTCATCGTGCACTCGGAGTTCTCCGACCCCCCGCAGACAATCCGCAGACTCCAGGAGGCCGGTTTCACGGCGCGGTCGGTCGCCACGCGCATCGTGGACTTCGGCCCCGTCATGACGTCCTACGCGGAGCGACTCGAGGCCGCCGGCCTGCTCGAGCCCGGGCGACGCGAGGAGGAGCTGGTGGTGATCCGCGTTGACCGCCGCTGACGCCCGGCGGGTGCGGATCGTGCCCGGTGGCCCGATGCTCGTCGAGGGCCCGGTCGAGTTGACGACCCCCGACGGCGAGCGCGTGTGCTCGGACCGCTTCATGGTGGCGGTGTGCACGTGCCGACGCAGCAAGACCTACCCGCTGTGCGACACGAGTCACCGGCGCAAGGTGCGGTCGACCGGGACGTCCCCCGACGACGACTGAGCGGAGCCCCGGCCCAGACCCCGGGCTTGCCCCAGCCCCCGCCCGCCGCCCGCCGCCCGCCGCGAATCCGCTACTCGGAATAGGGATCTGCTACCCCAATGCGCATAGCGGATCCCGATTCGGAGTAGCGGATTTTCCGGAGCGGTGGGGCAGGCGGCTCGCCGGGTAACTGGCCGGGAGGCTGTCAGGGCAACAGCGAGGACTCTCCGCGCTTCCACGCCGCGAGCATTTTCTCCGCGGCCAACTCGTCGAGGTGGTCGAGCGTGCGCATGCCGAACACCACGTCGGCGGCCAGCTCCGGTTCGCGCCGCACCAGATCGCCCACCACGTCGTGGCGCATGACCTGCTCGTGGACCGCGTCGGCCTCCACGTGCTCGGCGTAGAAGTGGACACACTCCTCGGGGGCGCCCATCCGCCGCAACCCGGCCACCAGACGCGCCGACCCCGGCGACGAGGTGATCTCGATGGCCGCGAAGTGTCCGATCGCGGCGCCGCGCAGCGACCGGTGGAGCCCGAACATCGACATGAGGTTCACCGTCGACAGCGTCTCGGCCGACACCCTGTCGATGTACCCGAGGTAGGTCGGATCCAACTCGGCGGCACTCATGAGGTCCGCCCACAGCTGCTGGTGCACGCGCTCGCCGCGACCGCCGCCGAACTCGTCGAACTCGACCGCCACGAACGCCGCCTTGGCCTGGCCCTGGAGCCGCGGGATCGCGAACGCGTGCGGGTCGCCCTCCTTGAGGTGGTAGAGCGACCGGTGGGCGAAGTACTCCCGCATCTGATCCCAGGAGCCCTCGTCCTTGAAGTACCAGGACGGGCCGGTGCCGGAGGTCGCTTCCACCGACAGCGCGTCCATCTCGGCCACGGGGTCGTCGCCCGGCTCGACGGCCGAACGAAGGTGGTCGAGGAAGAGCCGCTCGAGGTCCCTGCGCATCCGCAGGACGTCGGGCTCCCACTCGAGCTCCGGGTTGACACCGGCGAAGCCCCGGTAGTGGAGCTCGTACAGGGTGTACAGCGCGAGCTGCAGATCGCGACCAAGCGGGTCGGTGTCCGCCGGAACCGGTGGCAGGCCGTCCGTGCGCCCCGTCGAGAGCGCCACGATCACCGCGTCCGACAGCGGACCGCACGCGGCGGGCAGCGGTGGGGCGGTCGGGGGCGTGGCCTCCCGGTGGAGCGCCTGGTCGGTCGGTGCGGCTGTCATGTCCCCTTGTCTACTCGTTCCGGGACCGCTCTTCCACCTGCCCGCCGGCCGTGGGCGCGACGCGGGCGGCGGCCATGGGGCGACGAGAGGGGGTCGGGCCGATACGGTTGCGGAGGTCACGGTGCTGGCGTTATATGGGGGCGGACCCGAGTACCGGAGGTGCCGATGTCGGAGCGACAACCCGACCCCGGCCGTCCGCGGGCGTCGCGGCCCGACCTGGCCCGCCGCGGATCGCCGCTCAACTGGCCGGTCTGGCGCCAGCTCACCGGTGACGATCTCCTCGGTCGCGGCTCCGCGACCCGTTCCCGCCGCTCTCTCGAGATCACCCCTCGCACGACGACCGCCGACAAGGTGGTCAAGAGCGTCTGCCCGTTCTGCGCGGTCGGATGCGCCCAGGACGTCTACGTCTCCGACGGCAAGGTCATCCAGATCGAGGGCGACGAGAACAGCCCCATCTCCCGCGGCCGGCTGTGTCCGAAGGGATCGGCGAGCAAGCAGCTCGTGACCAACCCGGACCGCATCACCACGGTGCTCCACCGCAAGCCGTACGCGACCGAGTGGGAGGAACTCGATCTCGAGACGGCCATGGAGATGGTGGCCGAGCGAGTCCTCGAGTCCCGGAAGCAGTTCTGGGAGGAGACGGACTCGAACGGCGACACCGTCCGGCGCACCCGCGGCTTCGCCAGCCTGGGCGGGGCGACGCTGGACAACGAGGAGAACTACCTCATGAAGAAGCTCTACACGGCGCTCGGCGCCATCGAGGTGGAGAACCAGGCGCGCATTTGACACTCCTCCACCGTTCCCGGTCTGGGAACCTCATTCGGGCGTGGTGGTGCCACGAACTACCAGCAGGATCTCGCGAACGCCGACTGTATCGTCATCCAGGGTTCGAACATGGCCGAGGCGCATCCGGTCGGCTTCCAGTGGGTGATGGAGGCCAAGCGCCGAGGAGCGACGGTCATTCACGTCGATCCCCGGTTCACACGCACCAGCGCGCTCGCTGACCAGCACGTCCCCATCCGCGCCGGGTCGGACATCGCGTTCCTCGGCGGGCTGATCAACCACGTGCTGTCCACCGACGCATGGTTCTCCGAGTACGTGCTCGCCTACACCAACGCGTCGACGATCATCGGCGAGGAGTTCCTCGACACCGAGGACCTCGCGGGCCTGTTCTCCGGCTTCGACTCCGACGACCGGACCTACGACCTCGACTCCTGGCAGTACGCGGGCGCCCAGAACGACATGCCCGACGAGGGCCGCGATGACGACGACGCCGAGGACGAGGCCTCCGAGACCCCCGGTGCCGCCGGCGCCCGCGCGTCGGCGACGACCGAGGACCCCTCGCGCGACGAGACCCTGCAGCACCCGCACTGCGTGTTCCAGATCCTCAAACGGCACTTCAGTCGCTACACGCCGGAGATGGTCGAGCGGACCTGCGGCGTCGCCGCGGAGGACTTCCTGCGCGTGGCCCGTGCGCTTACCGAGAACTCGGGACGGGAGCGCACGACCGCCTTCTGCTACGCGGTGGGCTGGACCCAGCACACCGTCGGCGTGCAGTACATCCGCACGGCAGCGATCCTCCAGCTGCTGCTCGGCAACATCGGCCGGCCCGGCGGCGGCATCATGGCGCTGCGCGGGCACGCCAGCATCCAGGGCTCGACCGACATCCCCACGCTGTACGACCTCATGCCGGGGTACCTGCCCACGCCGAACGCCGGCGAGCAGCCGGACCTCGACAGCTACATCGGTACCGACGACGAGGCGCAGGGCTTCTGGGGCCACATGCGCTCCTACACCGTCAGCCTGCTCAAGGCCTGGTGGGGGGACGCGGCGACCGCGGACAACGACTTCGCCTACGACTACCTGCCCAAACTCACGGGCAAGCACGACTCGACCGTCACCGTGCAGCGACAAATCAACGAGGGCGGGGGCGGTTACTTCCTCGTCGGCGAGAACCCGGCGGTGGGTACCGCGAACGGGCGGATGCAGCGGGCCGGACTGGCGAATCTCGACTGGCTGGTCGTCCGCGACCTCGTCATGATCGAGTCCGCCGATTTCTGGAAGAACGGTCCGGAGATCGAGACCGGCGAGATGCGCACCGAGGACATCGGCACCGAGGTGTTCTTCTTCCCCGCCGCCAACCACGTGGAGAAGAAGGGCACGTTCACCAACACCCAGCGGCTGCTCCAGTGGCGGCACCAGGCCGTCGAGCCGCCGGGTGACGCGCGCAGCGAGCTGTGGTTCTACTACCACCTCGGGCGGCGGCTCAAGGAGAAGCTGGCCGACTCCACCGACCCCCGCGACCGGCCGCTGCTGGACCTGACGTGGGACTACCCCATGGAGCCGGGCACCGTGGACGAGCCGGACGCCGAAGCCGTCCTCGCCGAGATCAACGGCCGCGGCCCCGACGGCGAGCCGTTGTCGGCGTTCACCCAGCTCAAGCCGGACGGCTCGACCGCGTGCGGGTGCTGGATCTACTGCGGCGTGTACGCCGACGGCGTGAACCAGGCCGCGCGGCGGAAGTCGCGGCACGAGCAAGGACCGGTGGCCCCGGAGTGGGGTTGGGCGTGGCCGGCGAACCGGCGCATCCTCTACAACCGTGCCTCCGCGGATCCGGAGGGCCGGCCGTGGAGTGAGCGCAAGGCACTGATCCGCTGGGACCCCGACGCGGACGACGGCGCTGGCCGATGGGTGGGCGACGACGTGCCCGACTTCGAGGCCGGCAAGTCGCCCGACTACACCCCGCCCGAGGGCGCGGTGGGTCCGGATGCCATCGGCGGCGCGCAGCCGTTCATCATGCAGGACGACGGCGTGGGGTGGCTCTACGCTCCCCGCGGGCTCGCCGACGGTCCGCTGCCCGCGCACTACGAGCCGCCGGAGTCGCCCGTGGCGAACCCGATCTACCCGGGTCACGACGCCAATCCCGCCCGCGCGATACGCCCCGGCCGGTACAACGAGACCCAGCCGGGTCACGGGCAGCCGGGCAGCGAGGTATTCCCGTTCGTGTTCACCACCTACCGCCTGACCGAGCACCACACGGCGGGCGCGATGAGCCGGACGCTGCCGTACCTGTCCGAGCTGCAGCCGGAGTTCTTCTGCGAGATCAGCCCGGAGCTGGCGCGGGAGCGGGGCCTGGTCAACGGCGGGTGGGCCACGATCGTGACCGCCCGCTCCGCGATCGAGGCTCGCGTGTTGGTGACCCGCCGGATGACGCCGCTGCAGATCAACGGCCGGACCCTGCACCAGATCGGCCTGCCCTATCACTGGGGTGGCAACGGTGTGAGCATCGGTGACCCGGCCAACGACCTGTTGCCACAGCAACTCGACCCCAACGTGTCCATCCCCGCGACCAAGGCTACGAGCTGTGACATCGTCGCGGGACGTCGCCCACGCGGTCCGGAGCTGCTCGAGTTCGTCGAGGAGTACCGCCGCCGGGCCGGAGTGACCCCCGACCCGGGAACGGAGAGCTGAACCATGTCCGCCTTCTTGTCCGACCTCGGGCGGTCCTTCTTCGGGGACATCGACCCCGCACAGGACAACGGCTACTCGGACCCACCGCCGCGCAAGGGCTTCTTCACCGACACCAGCGTGTGCATCGGCTGCAAGGCCTGCGAGGTGGCGTGCAAGGAGTGGAACCTCATCCCCGAGGACGGCATCGAGCTGTCGGGGATGAGCTACGACAACACCCAGGCACTGGGCGCGTCGACGTGGCGGCATGTGGCGTTCATCGAGCAGGAGGTCCCGGCGCGGGGCGGGCACATGGCGGGCGGGCACGCCGGGCCGTCCGCGCCCGTCGACCTGGGGATGCCGGCCCCTACCCTGCCCGGTGAGTCCCCCGACGCCGGCGAGCCCACGGACTTCCGGTGGCTCATGGAGTCCGACGTGTGCAAGCACTGCACGCACGCCGCGTGCGTGGACGTCTGCCCGACGGGCGCGCTCATGCACACGGAGTTCGGCACCGTGGTGGTGCAGAGCGACATCTGCAACGGCTGCGGGTACTGCGTGAGCGCGTGCCCGTACGGCGTGATCGAGCGCCGATCGGGCCCCGCGGGCGACCCCGCCGTGGGCATCGCCCAGAAGTGCACGCTCTGCTACGACAGACTCACCGAGGGCCAGACCCCCGCCTGCGCCAAGGCGTGCCCCACGGAGTCGATCCAGTTCGGTGACCTCGATGAGCTCCGCGAGCGCGCCGCCGGCCGCCTGGACCAGCTGGTGGAGGCGGGCGAGCCGAACGCCCAGCTCTACGGGCACGACTCGAACAACGGCGTCGGCGGCACGGGCGCGTTCTTCCTCCTGCTCGACGATCCCGAGGTCTACGGGTTGCCGCCGGATCCCGTGGTGACGACGCGGCACGTGGGGGCGATGTGGCGCCAGGCCGCGTTGGCGGCCGTGACCCTGTTGGGCGGCGCGGTGGCCGCCTTCGCCGTGGGGGGCGGGGCCTGATGGGCAGCGTCGACGGGGCCGACCACAACCGGGCCGACCACAACCGAGCCGACGACAACCGAGCCGACGACGACAAGGCGGGCATCTCCCCCGCACCCGGGCAGCAGACCCGGACCCGCCGACGCGGCCGGGGCGGCCGTGAGCAGTTGATGGTCCCTCGCGCGGAATTCCGTTCCTACTACGGCAAACCGATCGTCAAGGCACCGCCGTGGGAGTACGACATCGCGGCGTACCTGTTCCTCGGCGGCCTGGCCGGCGGCTCCTCGCTCCTCGCGGCCGGGGCCGACCTGGCCGGTCTGCCCAGCCAACGCCGTTCGGCCCGGATCGTGGCGTTCGGCGGGATCACCGGGAGTCTCTACTACCTGGTCAACGATCTGGGCCGGCCGGAGCGGTTCCACCACATGCTGCGGGTGCTCAAACTGACCTCGCCCATGAGCGTGGGCACCTGGATCCTGTCCGCGTACGGACCGTTCGCCGGGTTGGCGCTGGGACAGGAGATCGTCCCGCTGCTGCCCGCCCGCCTGGCGCGCCGGCTGCCCACCGACCTCATCACCCGCGCCTCGCGACCGGCCGGCATCGTCGCGGCGCTCGTGGCTCCGGCGGTCGCGTCGTACACGGCGGTGCTGCTCACCGACACGTCCCTCCCGAGCTGGAGTGCGGCGCGGCGGGAGCTGCCGTTCGTCTTTGTCGGCAGTGCCGCGGCCGCGTCCGGCGGGGTGGGCCTGCTGCTCAATCCGCTCCACGAGACGGGTCCCGCCCGACGGCTCGCGGTGGGTGGGGCGGCGCTCGAGCTCACCGCCGACCGGATCATGCAACGGTCGATGGGCATCACCGCGGAGCCGCTCCACGCGGGCCGGGCCGGGGCGTACCACCGCGCCGCCCAGCTCCTCACCGTCGCCGGTGCGGCGGGCGCGGTGCTCGGGCGACGCAATCGCCTCCTGTCCGCGGCCGCGGGGGTCGCCCTGGCCGCGGGGTCGGCGTGCACCCGGTGGGCGGTGTTCCACGCCGGTATGGCGTCGGCGCAGGACCCGAAGTACGTGGTCGTCCCGCAGCGGGAGCGGCGCGGCGCCCGCGGTGGCGGCGAGGCCTACGCGGACCAGGGGTAAGCGGGCCCACGCGGGATCGCGGCCGGCGGCGCGGTCCGACGGCCGGCCAACCGGTCAGAGGATGGCGTGCCCGTCGTCGCCCTCGCGGCGGCTCAGCCCCCGGTCGGCGAGCGCCTCCAGCAGCGGCATCACGACGCGCCTGGAGGTGCCCAGATGGGTGCGGGCGCTGCTCGGGGTGAACGGCTGCGCGAGTTCCCCGAGCCTGCGCGCGGCCTCGGCGAACGCGCCCGGGGCCAGCCACACCCCGGGCCCCACGCCGACGAGGAGTCCGGCCCGCTCGCACGCCGAGAGCTCACGGGGCCCCAGGCCCAATTCGGCCAGGTCGTCGGCGGTCGGGGCGTCGAACGGCCTGACCCGGAGCCGCTCGGCCAGGGTCTCGGCCGCCGCCCGGACAGACCGGGGAAGTCCCGGCCCGTCGCCTGCGACGACCCGACCTCGCTGCGTCCGCAGCGGCGCCGCCGCCGGATGGTCGAGGACGACCCCGAGCAGGGCGGCATCCGGCAGGCCCAGGGTGCGCCGGGCCGCCTCCGTCGGCAGGCCGGGATCGAGGGGATCGTCCCGGTCATGTCGACGTACGGCCCCGACGAGGGCCTCCGCGAGGGCCGCGACGTGGTCCGGGTCGATCAGCCACCCGCGGTGCGCCGGGTCGACGGACGGGACCGTGATCCCCCAGGCTCTCAGGTCGTCGACGTGGGCCACCCCGCGTCGGCTCAGCTCCGAGGCCAGGTCCGGACTCTCCGGGGTCGCCGAGAGCTCCTCCGCCCGACGTCGGGCCGCGCCGCGGCGTCGCAGAGGTGGCGGCGCCGGATCGAGCACCACGGCCCCCGCTGGAATACGGTCGGCGCCCGGTTCGCGCAAAATGAGCCGGTCCCCCACCCGCAGCGGCAGCGGGGCGGCGAGGGTGAGCCGGGCATGCCCCTCGTCGAGGGGCCGCACGCGCGCGGCCGTCGCCGCGGACCCGACGTGCAGCATCACCTGCTCCGGCAGCGCGTCCGTCCGCCCGTCGACGCGGACGTCGAGAGTCGTGATCGGGCGCCACCGACGCGGGGCGACCAGGGCACTGCCCCGCGGGATGTCCTCCGCCGCGACCCCACGCAGGTTCACCGCGACCCGCGCCACCGCGGCGACCTCGTCGCGCCGCTGCCCGAGCGACTGCAGTCCACGAACCGTGACCTGCGGACCGTTCGGGCCCAGCTCCAGCACGTCGCCGGCCCGGATCGTCCCCGCCGGCAGTGTGCCCGTGACGACGGTGCCGGCGCCGCCGATGGTGAACGACCGGTCCACCCACAGCCGGACGTCGGCATCACGATCGGGCTCCGGCAGCAGCGTCCCCAGCCGGGCCAACTCGGCGCGCAGGGTGTCCAGTCCGGCGCCGGTGACGGCCGAGACGCACACCGCCGGGACGTCCGCGAGCGGGGTCCCGGCCATCGCGTCGCGGGCCTCGGCGAGCGCCAGGGCGGGATCGAGCAGGTCGCTGCGGGTGATGACGAGAACCCCGTGCTCGACGCGCAGCGCGGTGAGCGCGTCGAGGTGTTCGGCGGACTGCGGCATCCACCCGTCATCGGCGGCCACGACGAACATCACCGCGGGAACAGGCCCGATCCCGGCCAGCATGTTGGGGACGAACCGCCGGTGGCCGGGCACGTCGACGAACGCGACCGTGCGCCCGTCGTCGAGGGTGGTGGAGGCGTAGCCCAGGTCGATGGTCAGACCGCGGTGGCGTTCCTCGACCCACCGGTCGGGCTCCTCGCCGGTCAGCGCACGGACGAGGGTCGACTTGCCGTGATCGACGTGGCCGGCGGTGGCGACGACGAACATCAGGCGAGCGCCTCCGCCCGGAGCACGAGCCGCCCCAGCTCGTCGTCGTCGCCCTCGGGTACCGCACGCAGATCAAGGAGGCACCGGCCGTCGGTCACGCGTCCCAGGACGGCGGGGCGTCCCGCGCGCAGCCTCTCGGCGACGTGCTCGGGCAGGGACACCGCGGCGCTGGGCAGGCCGACGCCCGGGGCGCCCCCGCCACCGACGGCGGCGACGGATCGGACGGCCTCCGCGTCCAGCCCCGCCGCGCGCAGCCGTGCGGCGATCCGCTCGGCACGCTCCCGCAGTTCGGCCGGGTCGGCCTCGAGACCGGCGACGACGGGCGGACGCGGGCCGCGCAGCGTCGCCTCGAGGGCGGCCAGCGTGAGCTTGTCGACCCGCAGCGCCCGGGCGAGCGGATGGCGGCGCAGGCGCTGCACGAGCGCGGCGTCGCCGGCCATGATCCCGGCCTGCGGGCCCCCGAGGAGCTTGTCACCGCTGGACGTCACGAGGTCGGCGCCCGCCGCCAGCGTCGTGGTCATGTCCGGCTCATCCGGCAGCGTGGGGTGAGGTGCGAGCAGCCCCGACCCGATGTCCACCACCAGCGGCACGCCGAGCTCCCGCAGCTCGGCGGGCGGGACCGTCGAGGTGAAGCCGCTCACCACGAAGTTGGAGGGGTGGACCTTGAGGACGAACGCCGTGGTGTCGTCGATCGCGCGGGAGTAGTCCTCGGCGTTGACCCGATTGGTGGTGCCGACCTCCCGCAACCGGGTGCCCGTGGATTCCAGCAGCTCCGGCAGGCGGAACCCGTCGCCGATCTCCACCATCTCACCGCGCGCGATGACGATCGTCCGCCCCGGCCCGCCCAGCGCGGTCGCGGCGAGCGCCAGGGCGGCCGCGCCGTTGTTCACCACGTGGACGTCTCCCGCCGTGGGCACGGCGGCCCGCAGTGCGTCGAGGGCGCCGCGTCCCCGCCTGCCCCGGCGGCCCGTCGCCAGGTCCAACTCCACGTCGTTGGTGCCCGCGGCCTCGGCGAGCGCTCGCACGGCGGCGTCCGAGAGCGGGGCCCGGCCGAGATTGGTGTGCAGCAGGACGCCGCTGGCGTTGAGGACGGGCGTCAGCGTCACGGGCGCGCTTGGCAGCGCGGCGAGCACCGCGCCGACGATCCCGTCGACCGCGAGCAGTCCCGCGCGGGCGCGGCCCTGGGCGTCGCGGATCTCGCCCTTGACGAGCTCGCGGCCCAGCCCGTCGACCGCCGCGGCGAGGCGGGGATCGCGGAGCAGGACGTCGGTGGACGGGATGAGACGACGCGGATCGGGCGACGGCGCCCCCGACCCCTCGCGTGGCTGCTCGGTGATCTTCCGTTCCCCTTTTCGGATCGGTGCCGGTGAGGTTGTGGCGGAGGCGGACGGGAATCGAACCCGCCTGACCGAGATACTCGGCCACGTCGGTTTTGAAGACCGCGGGGACCACCAGGTGCCCGGACGCCTCCCTGCCCCACGAGACTAGGCGGTGTTCCCCGGCCGCGCCCACCGAACGGCGCCGCGTCGTTAGGGTCGGACCATGGCCACCGAACCCATCTCGCCCGTCGCCCGGCTCACCTCCTACGCCCACGGTGGCGGGTGCGCCTGCAAGATCCCGCCCGGTGCACTGGAGAACGTGGTCGCGGACCTCATCGGGGCGCCGGTCCGCGATCCCGCCGCGGAGCTCATCGTGGGTCTCGACGACGGCGACGACGCGGCGGCGGTACGGATCGCCGGCGGCCGGGCCATCATCAGCACGGCCGACTTCTTCACCCCGGTGGTCGACGACCCGAACGACTGGGGGCGCATCGCCGCGGCCAACGCGCTCTCGGACGTGTACGCGATGGGCGGGACGCCGATCATGGCGATCAACCTGCTGTGCTGGCCGATGGACGTCCTGCCGTACGAGATGGCCGGGCAGGTGCTGCGCGGTGCGCAGGAGGTGGCCGGCGCCGCCGGCTGTCACGTGGCCGGCGGACACAGTGTCGACGACCCCGAGCCCAAGTACGGCATGGCCGTCACCGGCGTGGCGGACCCCGACCGGCTTCTGCGCAACGACGCGGGCCGGGCCGGGGTGCCGTTGTCGCTCACCAAGCCACTGGGGATCGGGATGCTCAACTGTCGGCACAAGAACACCGGCGAGGTGAGCCGAGAGGCGGTCGAGACGATGACCCGACTCAACGACGTCGCCTCCCGGGACGCCCTGGCCGCCGGGGTCGAGTGCGCCACAGACGTCACCGGGTTCGGACTGCTCGGTCACCTGTACAAGATGGCCCGGGCCAGCGGCGTCTCCGCGGTGATCGATGCTGCCGCCGTTCCCTACCTCGAGGGTGCGCGGCAGGCGCTCGCCGACGGCTTCGTCAGCGGCGGGACCCGACGCAACCTCGACTGGGTGCGTCCGCACCTCGCATCCGGGGTCGACGAGGGCGAGCTGCTCCTGCTCGCCGACGCCCAGACCTCCGGCGGGCTACTCGTGGCCGGGGAGATCCCGGGGGGCACCGTGATCGGCGAACTCGTGCCCGCCGGCGACGCGGCCATCACCGTGCGCTGACGGGGCCGGCGGGCGCTGACGGGCGCTAACGGGCGCAGGCGGGCGGGTACCGGAAGGCGCCGACGGGGCTGCCGGACGGAGTGCGTCCGCGGTGCCACAACGGCATCGACGTGCGGGGTATCGACGTGCGGGGTCACCGACTTGCGCGCCGGGAATGGACCATTCACGGCACGCACCCCCGCCCGGAACGGGCATTCAGGACGCGTAAGCCGAAGAGCGCGCGGACCGGTCAGCACCTGCGCGGGTCCGACACGGCGCGGCCCGGTCGAGGCGCCGCCCGCCGTCCGCAGTCGGCGGGCACCGGCGCCCGCCGACCCGCGCCCCTCCGGCTCAGGCGCTGCGGTCGAGGCGGGCGAACGCGTCGAAGATGCGGGCACCGTGGGCCAGCGCGCGCTCGTCGAGTACGAACCCCGGGTGGTGCAGGTCGGTCTCCTCGGACTCTCCGTCCCACACGCCCAACCGCAGGTAGACGCCGGGGATCTCCTCGGTGTACCAGGCGAAGTCCTCGCCGCCGCTGGACTGCTCGGCGGTGCCCACCCCGTCCGGTCCGAGCACGGATTCGACCGCCTTCGCGGCGAGATCGGCGCACTCGTCGTCGTTCACCACGGGCGGCACACCCTGGATGTACTCGACCTCGGTGCGCGCCCCGTACAGGGCGCCGATCCGCTCGACGGTCTCGCGCACCAGCGGCTCGACGGTCGCCCACACGTCCCGGTCCGCGCTGCGCAGCGTTCCCCAGATCTCGCCCGAGTCGGGGATGACGTTGGGCGCGGACCCGCCGGCCTTGATCGAGGCCCACGTGAGCACGGTGCCCGACCGCGGGTCGATCCGCCGGTCGATCACGCCCGTGACGCCCGTGACGATCTGGGCGAGGGTGAAGACGGTGTCCTGGGTCTCGTGCGGACGCGCGGTGTGCCCGCCCGCCGACCGGACGGTGATGCCGATCTTGGCGTTGGAGGACGTGATGGCCCCGCCGGTCACACCCACCTCGCCGACCCGGCGGTGCGGGTCGCAGTGCAGAGCGAGGATGCGGTCGACCCCCTTGACCACGCCCTCCTCGACGCAGTCCTTGGCGCCGCCGGGCATCGTCTCCTCGGCGGGCTGGAAGATCAGCCGTACCGGGCGGGGCGGGGGGTCGGCGACCAGCATCTCGGCGGCGCCCAGCAGCATCGCGGTGTGGCCGTCGTGCCCGCAGGAGTGGCTGACGCCCTCGACCTCGGAGGAGAAGGACTCGCCGGACTCCTCGCTCATGGCCAGCGCGTCGATGTCCGCGCGCAGCGCCACCACGTCGGTCGACGTGGCCCCGTCGGCAGCGGCGATGTCGCACCACAGCCCGGTTCCCACCTCGAACCGCTCGGGCTCGAGCCCCATCGACCGGAGCTGCGACTCGATGTACCCGGTCGTCTCCCGCTCCTCGTAGGACAGCTCGGGGTGGGCGTGGATGTGCCGCCGCCACTGCACGAGCCTGCCCTCGAACCCGGCCGGGTCGGGGGTCTCATTCTTCTTGCGTCCGAACATCGAACACCTCCTGGCAGAACTGGACCACCCGGTCGCCGAGAAGCTGCCGGTTGGCCAATTTCACGAATTCATGACCTTCGTCCTCGAACAGCAGGACGTCCACCGGTACGCCACTCCGGCGCAGGAACTCCACGGCCTGATCGGTCTCGCTGAGCGGCACATTGGTGTCGTGCGCGCCGTGGACGAAGAGCATCGGGACGTCCACATGGTGGTAGCGCCGCAGGGGCGAGGCCTCCCGCAGGAGTTCCCGTTCCTGGAGCGGGTTGCCGTACTTGGGGTAGGCGGCCGCGGCGATCCACGGCTCCGTGGTGCGGTAGAAGGTCTGCAGGTCGCTCATGCCGCACGCGGCGATCCCGCCGCACCACCTCCCGGGATGACGGACCAGGGTGGCGTTGACCAGGTAGCCGCCGTAGGAGCGGCCCGAGACCACCGCCCGACCGGGGTCGGCGATGCCCTCGTCGATCAGGTGCAGCAGGGCGTCCTCGACGTCGTCGATCGCCGAGAACCGCCCGTAGCGGTCGTCGGCGTGACTGTAGAAGCGCCCCGCGCCGGTGGAGCCGCGCACGTTGGGCAGGAAATAGTTCACGCCGATGTCGAGGTAGCGGCGGGCGATGTCGTTGTACCCGGGGCGCGACTGCCCCTCGGGGCCGCCGTGGAGGTGGACCACGGTCGGGCCCGGTTCGTCGCCGATGTCGGGCCGGTAGAGCCAGCCGCTGAGCTGGAGCCCGTCACGGGCGGGGAACTCGACCAGTGTCGGCGCAGGATCGGGCTGCTCGGGCGGCCGCCCGGTCCACCTGCGGTTGTCCACGTCGTACATCACGGTGCGGGGAGGTTGGTCGAGGCTCTGGACGGTGAGCGCGAGCAACCGGCCGTCGGCGGTGAGCGTCGGGGACGACACCACGACCTCGGGCAGCGGCGGCCGGACGATGACACGGGGGCGTTCCGGCCGCAGGTCGAGGACCTCGATCTCCGACAGGCCGCCGCGCACGTTCCACAACAGGACCGCGGTCGAGCGGTCCAGGCTCACCTCGACCTTGTCGAGATCGGCGTCCGTGCGGAACGCCACCGGCCAGGACTCGGTGGAGTCCTCGTCCGCCTCGACCGCGAGCAGGCCCATCCGGTCGGCCGAGTGGTCGCTGCGCACGATCATCCGCATGGGGCGGTCGGCGTCCCCGGCGTCGAGGATGACCCCCGCGTCGGTGGTGGAGCCGGTGTCGACGGGCAGCAGGGGCCACCACCGGCCGTCGGGGACGATGCGCAGCAGCTCGCGGTTCCCGCGAGCGCCCACCCTGAACAGCGCGGCACCGTCCCACGCGTGGACCAGTGCGCCGCCCATCCGGCGGTCGACCACGGTGCTCTCCCCGGTCTCCGGGTCCACGAGTCGGCCCTCGGCCAGGCCCTCGGAGTCGAAGGCCGTCACCGCGAGCAGGTCGCCGTCCCACCCGACGATCTGCACGGTGGCGTCGCTCGAGGTGTCGACGGGATAGACGGCGTGATCCTCGGGGTCGGTGGTGACCAGCCAGATCCGTTCGCGTTCACCGCCGTCCGGAGCGACCTCGCAGGCCAGCCACCTGCCGTTGGGCGAGTACGCGACGCGGCGCACCGGACCGTCGACGGGCAGGACCACGTCGCGTTCCGGCCCGGCACCGTCCAGCCCGCCCGGTCCGAGCGGCCGTTGGACGGCGCGCGGGTAGCCGGAGCGCTCGGTGACCACGCATGCCAGCATCGACCCGTCGGGCGACAGGTTGGGGGAGGTGGTGTGGCGGATCTTGGTGGGGCCCCCGGCGGCGTCGTCGGGAGGACCCGCGATGTCCCGGGACTCCGCCTCCTCGGTGACCTCGACTTCGACCTCGGTGGTGTCACGCACGGTGAATCCAGGTGTCCTTTCCGCCGCCCCCACTCGAGGCGTTGACGACCATGGTGCCCGCCGGGGCCACGCGCGTCAGTGCGACGGGCGGTGCAGAGGCGAGGATCTCTCCCCCATCGCCGTGCCGCAGCATGACGAACGCCCGCATGTCGACGTGTCGACGCTGCAGCTCGCGGCCGTCGAAGGTCGGCAGCGTGGACAGAGGCTGCACCTCCTGCGCGACGAACCGGTCGCCGTGGCGGCGCAGTTCGTCCCGGCGCTCGTCGAGCTCGCGGGGCGAGCACTCCGGACCCACGGTGATGTCCGACCCGCCGTATCCGTCGATCGGCTTGACCACCAACTCGCCCAGCCGGTCCAGGACCTCCCGGCGCTGGTCCGGGTCGGCGCAGAGGTAGGTGTCGACCTGGCCGATGAGGGGCTTCTCGCCGAGGTAGAAGTCGATGATCTTCGGGACCAACGCGTAGATCGCCTTGTCGTCGGCCGCGCCGTTGCCCGGCGCGTTGACCACGGCGACACCGTGTTCCGCCATCGCCCCCAGCAGGCCGCTGCGTAGCGCGGTGCCGTCGGCCCCCGTGGAGGACAGCAGCATCTCCTCGTCCATACGGACGTAGAGCACGTCGATCCTCTGACGCTCCCCACCCTCGACCCGCCACAGTCCGGAGTCCTCGCACACCAGGTCCGAGGGGGTCACCAGGATCCCACCGACCGCCTCGGTGACGCTGTTGAGGTCGAACGCCTCGAGCTCGTCCTCGGCGATCACCACGGCGATCGTCGGATCGTCGACGCCCTCGGGCGCAGCCGCCCGTAGGGTGTCGGTCAGCATGGCGAGGGCGTCGCGGGGGTCGTGGACCTCCGAGCGCGCGCCGAATTCGGGGTAGCCCTCCGCGATGCGGTCGCGCAGGGCGACCGCCATCGCCATTCCCCCGGGCATCCGGAGGTTGTCCTCGAGCACGATCCACTCGCCCGGTGCCGTGGAGACCAGGTCCACGCCGCACACCGGCGCGTGCAGGACGCCCTCGGGGACCGCGCGCCCGGTGGGCCGGAACCCGGGGGCCCGCTGGAGCGCCTCGGCGGGGACCACGCCGGCCCGGCTGATCTCCCCCGCCCCGTAGATGTCGCGCAGGAACATCTCCATCGCGCGGGCACGCTGCTCGATGCCCGCGGAGATCCGCGCCCACTGGTCGGCCGGGACGATCCGTGGGACGGAGTCCAGCGGGAAGACCTGCGGTTCGTCCTTGCCGTACACCTTGAGCGTGATGCCCATGGAGCGCAGGGTGTCGTCCACCTGCGCCTTGCGCTCGCACAGGACGTCGGGGCCCAGGTCGGACACGGCCTTGAGCACGTCCACGTACTCGGGCCGCGGGGAGCCGTCCTCGGCGATCGCCTCGTCGTGCACCTCCTCGGTCACCGCCTCGCCGAGCGGCGAATAGGCGGCGAGCATGCTCCGCATCCCCCGGTCGTCGCTGATCTCCCGGGGTCGGATCCGCCCGACGGTCTCCGCGAACAGGACGGCGATCACGTCGCTGCGGCGCCCCCGTCGGCGGTGCGCCGCGCGCTGGCGGGTCGCCGAGGTCGCGGCGCCGCGGACCCCGTCGAGCAACTCCAGCACCAGGTCGAGTTCGCCTCCGGCCCGGAGGTGGTCGACGTGGTCGTCGACCAGTCCGGTGAGCACCTCGGTGGCGGGCCGGGGACGCCCGGTGGCCACGTCCACCAGGTCGCCCTCCAGTCCGGAGCGGGCGGCGCGCCAGAACGCCGCCGCAAGGACGGCGTCGGAGGGACCGTCCCACCGGTCGGATCCCGGGTCGTGCTCCGCGTCCCGTGCGGCGAGGACGCGGTCGACCGCCGCGCGGAACAGGGCGGCGACGACGACGAGGGTGTCGACGGTGCTACAGGAGTCGCAGGCCACGAGTTCGATTCCGTCCCCGTCCCGGGCGGGGCGGACGTCGACCGCGATGGACTCCCGTCCCGCGACCACGCCGGTGGCGATGATCTCGTCCTCACAGGCGAGCGCCTCGGCGGCGGTGTCGGCGGCGTACGCGGGCACGTGTGCGGGTGACCACTGACTCTCGAAGTAGCGGGTGGAGGCGTAACCGGAATCGGTGCCGTCGGCCCAGTAGGGAGAACTCGCCGACAGTGCCAGCAGCACCGGTGCGAGGGCGGCGACCCGGCGGGCCGCGTACTGGGCCTCGTCTGCATCGGCAGTCTCGACCACCACGCGGAAGCCGGCCGAGGCGCGGGTCTGGGACTCGCGGCCCGGCGCGGGGTGGGGGTCCTGCGGCGCGGGTTCGAACTCCACGCCGGGCGAGGCCAGGGACCCGGCCGCGACCACCCCGGTCCGCAGCCCGTTGGCCGCCTCGGCCAGTCGGGCCCGGTTCCGGCGGAGGGCATCGCCCAGGTCGCCGATCCCGGTGTGGGCGCCCGCGTCCGCGACCACGACCGCCCCGTGTTGCTCCGGCCGGACGTGGCCCTCCTGCCCCTGCTGCCCCGTGTCGCCGAGAGCGGCGAGCACGTCCGCGGCCCGCCGAACCGGTCGCCGGCTCCTCGTGTCGACGAGGTGGAGTTCCTCTTCGACTCTGATCCATCGCTGTGCGTCGGTCATCATTCCCACGCTAAGGGAACCCGGACGTGCCCGCACCCGCAGCCGCGCCACTCCGCGGAACGGGCCCGGACTCAGCGCATGATCCACGTGTCCTTGCCGCCGCCCCCACGTGAGGAGTTGACGATCATCGACCCCGCCGGTGCCACCCGGGTGAGTCCGGCCGGGACCGCGTGGGCGGTGGTCCTGTCCCCCTCCCGCCGGACGTGGGCGAACGCGCGCAGGTCCACGTGCCGGCGCTGCATCCGGGTGCCGTCGAAGGTGGGCAGTGTGGACAGGGGCACGACCTCCTGGGCGATGAACCCCTCCGGTCGGGTGAGCAGGTCCTCCCGGCGGGCGGCGAGTTCGGCCTCGGAGCATTCCGGACCGATGGTGATGCCGAGGCCGCCGTACCCGTCGATGGGCTTGACCACGAGTTCGCCGAGCCGGTCCAGCACGAGGTCCCGCTGGGTCCGGTCGGCACACAGGTACGTGGGGACCTGGTCCAGGACGGGGGTCTCGCCCAGGTAGAAGTCGATCATGGCGGGGACGGACGCGTAGACGGCCTTGTCGTCGGCCACCCCGTTGCCCAGCGCGTTGGCGATCGTCAGGCGTCCGGCTCCCAGCGCGTCGAGCAGCCCGTCGCGCAGGGGGACGCCGTCCTCCCCGGGGGAACTGAGGAGCATGTCCTCGTCGATCCGGGCGTACATCACGTCCACCCGGTGCAGGTCGCGGCCGGCACGGTGGTGCAGGATTCCGTCGCGGAAGGCCAACCGGTCGGGCGTGACCAGGGGCAGGCCGGTGCGCTGCGCGATGAGCCGGTGTTCGAACCACGCCGAGTCGGTCGCGCCGGAGGAGACCACCGCGAGCTGCGGGTCGTCCCCGGCGGCCGGTGGCGCGGCCGCCTCGAGCGTCTGCCGGATCATGCCGAACGCCTGGTCCGGCGTGTGCAGGTCGAACCCCTCCGTGAGGTCGCCGAACAGCGAGGTGGTCATCTGCCGGAGCGCGTGTGAGAAGGCGATCCCGGACGGCACCCGGACGTTGTCCTCCAGAACGAACCACTTGCCGTCGTCGCCGCACACCAGGTCGATCCCGCAGATGTGCGCCCGGGTCCGCCCCGGTCGTTGCACCCGTCCCGTGCTGCGGTGCCCGGGGGCGCGGTCCAGCGATTCGGGCGTCAGGTGGCCCGCGCGTACGAATTCCCGGTCCCCTTAGATGTCGTCGAGGAAGGCGTCCAGGGCACGGGCGCGCTGTTCGGTGCCCGTGGCCAGCATCCGCCACACCTCCGGCGAGATGATGCGGGGTACGAAGTCCATCGGGAACGCCTGGGGCCGCTCCTGCCCGGTGACCCGGAACGTCACCCCGGCGACCGAGGCCTCCTGTTCAGCCGTCACCTGTCGCGACCGGAGCCGCACGGTGCCGGCCCGCTCCAGGGCCGACACCAGCGGGCCGTAGGACCGGCGGGGCGAGCCCCCCTCCTCGACCGCCTCGTCCCAACTGGGGTCGGCGTCCAGACCGTCGATCGGTTCGTAGACGCCGAACAGTCGGGAGTGGGCGTCGGGGACCGCCGACCGGGGACCGCTGACCCCCGCTGTCTCCGCCGCGAGCAGGTCCACCACGTCGTGGGCGTGCCCCCGTCTGCGGAGGGTCTGACGCTGACGGAACGCGCTGCTGCCGTTGTAGAGCGCGTTGTCGAGCAGGGTGCACACGGTGTCGAGGTCGCCCGACCGCGTCAACTCGTCGGTCAGGGAGTCCACCAGGTCGGAGACGACGTCGGCGGCGGGCCGGGCCCGGAACGTGGCGGGGTCCACGAGGTCGCCCTCGAGGCCCGACCGCGCGGCGCGCCACAGGGCGGCGCGCAGCCTGGTCTCGGCCGGAGCGGTGACCTCGGCGCCGTTCGCGATCGCGGCCGCCTCACGCTCGACCAGCGCCCGGAACAGGGCGGCCGCCAGGACGGTGGCGTCGGAGGAGGGGCAGGCGTCGCCCACCTGCAGCTCCACCGACCGTCCACCCGGCCCGGGCTGCACCCCGAAGCCCACCATCGACGCATCGACCACCACCCCGCTCGCCACGAGGTCCGCCACCAACTCGTCGAACTCCGCCGCCGAGCACACCCCGGCGACCGGCGCGGCCGTGGGCCACTGCGAGGCGGCCACCGACCGGCAGCTCGCGTAGCCGGAGTCCGACCCGTCCCGCGGGAAGGGCGAGCTCGCCGTGAGGGCGAGGAGCACCGGCAGGTACGGCGAGACCCGGCAGGACACCCGGACCGCCTCGTCCGCATCACGGGCCTCCACCCGGATGCGGACGCCACAGTAGATCTGGTCCCGGGCCAGGTACTCGTAGTCGGCCAGGAGTCGCCGCGTCTTCGGACTCTCGTCGACGAGAGCGGATCCCGGGGGCACGAGCGGGACGGCCCCGGCGGCCACCACCGCCAACCCGAGCTCGATCCCTGCCTCGTTGAGTCCCGCCCGCTCGGCACGCAGGGCCGATCTCAGCTCCGCCGCCGACTGGGCGGGGTCGGTCGCCACGCGGACGACGCAGTTGCGCAGCTCCTCCCCCGCGCCGTGTCCACCCCTCCGCGCCAGCAACTCCGCCGCACGGGGTGCCAGCTCCCGACTCGTCGTGTCGAGGACGTGAAGGTCCTCTTCGACGACCATGGTCCTCAACCCTGCTTCCATGAAGAAAATGTAGGGCCGAAGGACGGAGTTCACATCCGGACGCGACGTGGGATGGATCTCATCGGGTCCGGGTTCAGCGCGCCTTCCACACCGGGGCACGCTTCTCCGCGAACGCCCGCGGGCCCTCGGCCGCGTCCTCGGAGGTCATGACGTTCATCATCTCCGTGTCACTGACCTTCCACTTGTCGACCTCCGCCGGACGCCCGCCGTCGGTTATACCGAGCGCGACCCGTTTGGTCCCCTGAACCGCCAGCGGCGCGTTGGCGGCGATGGCGCCGGCGAGCTCGAGCGCGGTGTCGAGCAGCCGGTCGGCCGGGACGACGTGGTTGATCAGGTGCAGGTCGAGCGCCCGCCCGGCGGTGATCGGCTCGCCGGTGAGCATCATCTCCATGGCCACGCGGTGGGGCAGCTGGGCCGGCAGCCGGAACGCGCCACCGGCGGCGGCGATGAGCCCACGCCGCACCTCCGGCAGTCCGAACACCGCGTGGTCGGCGGCCACCACGAGGTCGCAGGCCAGGGCGATCTCGCAGCCCCCGCCCAGTGCGGTGCCGTTGACCGCGGCGATCACGGGGACCGAGACGTACTGCTGCATCATCCCCGCGAATCCCCACTGCCGGTTCTCGGCCGGGAAGATGTCCTCACCCCGGGAGATGGCCTTGAGGTCCGCGCCCGCACAGAACGACCGCTCTCCGGCGCCGGTGATCACGACCACCCGGATCTCTGGGTCGGTGTCCGCCTCGTGCAACGCGTTGCCCAGCAGCGTGCTGACCTCCCCGTTGACGGCGTTGCGGGCCTCCGGGCGGTCGAAGGTGACGAGCAGGACGTGATCCCGGCGCTCGGTGCGGACGGCGGGACGGTTCTCGATGTCGGTCATGTGCCCAGTCTCGCCCGGCGGTGGCCGCCCCGCAGCGCCTCCGCGCTATTCGGGCCGCTCAACTGTGCAGCGGCGTGATCGGCGGGACGAACTCGCAGCCCACCGGACGCGGGTTGGCCGGGTCCAGCGCGTTGAACACCAGATCCCGGGCGACGGGGTCGGTGACGATGGAGACGTGCTCGGAGAAGTCCAGCGGGCAGTAGTCCTGCACGACGTGGTTCTCCGCATTGGGACCCTCGACGTACCCGCTGGTGTACGGGGTGACGATCTCGTCGATGTTCGTGAGGATGTTCGTGTATTGCACGTCCGGGTGGTACGGGGTCCCGTCCCGCCACAGGTCGTGGAAGAACCGGCTGCCCGCGAGGACCTCATTGCACGCGCCGCATCCGACGGTGTGGATGAAGTCCTGGACCTCGTCGCGGATGCCCACCTGCCCGAACGCGTCGAAGATCGTGGAGAGGAAGAACGCCGTGCTGCCCCGCCACACCGAGCCGAGCCCGACGTAGTTCTCGACGTAGCGGTGGCCGCCCAGCTCGTTGACGTAGACCGCCGGCATGATGGTGCCCTGCGAGTGCCCCACCAGATCGACCTTCTCCGCCCCGGTCGCTTCGCGCACCCGGTCGACGAACCCGGCGAGCTCGGCGGCGCCTTCCTCCATCGTCCGCGTCCCGCCCAGCGCTTTCAGCGGCCACGGGGCCTCCGGGTGTGCGGCGTAGGTCAGCGCGTAGACGCAATAGCCCTCGTTGGCCAGGCTCGGTGCGAGGTAGGCCCAGTTGTCCTGGCGGTTGAGGAACGTGCCGTGGACCAGGACCACCGGGCGCGGGCGGGCCTCGGTGAGCCGGCAGTCCCAGTCGTTGGTGGCCGGGTGCTCTCCGAGGGGGTTCTGCACCTCCGCCCGCAGACCGTCGACGAAGGACGCGGGCACCGGGTGCGGGCCGCCGGCGGTGGGAGGCGGGACCGTGCCGGCCGCGACCGGTGCGGTGGCCTCCGTGGTCGGGGCGGCGGGGCCGGGCTGCGCGGCGGCGCCGGAGGGGACGACGACGAGGGCCGCCATCGCCAGAACGAGCGCGGACACGAGATGTTTCACGTGAATCCCTTTCGCACGGGCGGCGCTGCCACCCCCGGCGAGGTAGTGTGAGCCGCTACAGATATATTTGATTTCGATTATCGGTCGTCGGCACCCCGCGCGGGTGCTCCTTCTTGTGAAACGAGGTGGCGGACGTGGCCCCCACACGACTCGCCCAGCGCCCCCAGCTCTCCGAGGAGGTCGCCGACCACGTGCGGACCCGCATCATGAGCGGCGAGGTCCGTCCCGGGGACTTCATCCGGCTCGACGAGACCGCCGCGGCCCTCGGGGTGAGCGTGACCCCGGTCCGCGAGGCACTGCTCACCCTGCGCGGCGAGGGCCTCGTCGACCTGGTTCCGCGGCGCGGGTACCTGGTCTCCCCGATGAGCCGGCAGGACATCGAGGACATCTTCTGGCTCCAGGCGGAACTGTCCAAGCGGATAGTCGACCGGGCGATCACCCGCTACGACGCGCCCACGCTCGAGTTCCACGCCCGGTTGATCGACGACTTCGAGAAGGCGTCCGCATCCGGTGACACCGACGGTGTCGTGCACGCGCAGTACGCCATCCACCGGACACTCAACCGGGCTTCCCGGTCGGACAAGCTCTCCCGCTTCCTGTCGAACGCCGCCCGGTACATGCCCTACCGGTTGTACGCGGACGACCCCGACTGGCGTGCGGGCGCACTGCTGGACCACCGTCGCATGCTCGAGGCGCTGCGTAGCGGCGATGTCGAGACCGCCCACGACGTGGTGGAGTCCGAGTTCGCGGGCGGCGCGACGCTGCTCATCGCCCACCTCGAGCGGGCCGGCGTGTGGGACGAGGAGCGCGAGCCGGAGCTCGCCGCGGAGGCCTGAGCCTCACATCAACGACCGGCCGGTCCTCAACCGCCACCTCAGGTCGATGAGCAGGATCCGGTAGGTGATCGTCCGAACCGTCTCCGGCAGCAGGCCGTTGAGCCGGGCGGTCGCGGCGAGGAAGCTCTCGAATCGGCGCTGGTCGCGCGGGCTCCACGGGAGGCCGAGTTCGTCCCGGAACTCGCGGTGCAGGAAGCCGCTGGTGATCCACTTGTTGATCCGCCCGAACAGCAGGGTGGCGGGCTGCGGCAGCATCCGGAGTTCGGTCAGCCCGACCAGGTGCTCCCGGACGGGTTCGTCGAAGCGGATCCTCGCCATGCCCTCGCGCCAGTAGCCCTCGAAGTCGGCGCGGGTGGCGGGCCACTGGTCGGGCCGCACCTGCAAGGTCGTGCCCAGCGTCGGCGCGGAGGCGTAGAACGCCTCCCTGTCGGAATCGGTCATGGGACCGTGCAACCACTCGAAGACGTCCTCGAACCCGATGTAGAGGCACGCGGCCACCCACATCTGCAGTCTGGGGTCGTTCGCGCTGTACTTCACCCGGCTCTCGGGCGTGGAGAACACCTCCCGGTGGATCCGGTAGACCTCCTCGCTGTAGACCCTCTTGTCCTCGTCGCTGCCGAGCGTGGCGACGGCGAGGTACTGGAATGTCGTCCGCGCCCGCTTGAAGGGGCGTTTGTAGACGTTGCCGGTGTCCACCCGGCTCTCGCGCACCCCCCATCCGACCTCGGGCCAGGCCAGTTGCATGATCACGTTGGCGACGCCACTGGCGGCGCCGAGGGAGTCCACCGCGTCGGTGAGCCCGGGCGGTCTCCCACGGGTGATCGGCGGCGCGGGATTGCGGTGCAGTTCGGTGAGCACGGACGGTTCTCCTTCGAAAATGGTCAGGCGAGTTGGGCGTCGTCGAGGAGCCAGCGGTCGCCGTCGCGGACCACGGTCACGACCATGCGGCTGGAGTCGACCCGTCCGTCGGGGACGGTGACGTTGCTGATCTCCTGGTCCAGGAACACCAGGACCACCGCGCGATCGCCATCGACGCTCTCGACGGCGGCGTGCGTGACGGTCCCCGTCGAAGTGCCCTCGCCGCTGGCGAGCAGCTCGCGCAGGCCGTCGGAGACCTCGCGGTAGCGCTCGGCGAAATCGGGGGTGGCGTCCGCGACGACGGCGTCGAGGTTCGCGTCCACGTCGGTGTGGTCGTACGTGGCCAGCTGGGTCACCAGGCGGGTCGCGTCGTCCGAGGCGGAGCGCCGGAGTTCGGCGTCCCGGTGGTTCTGCCAGGTCAGGTAGCCGAGGATTCCCGTCGCCGCGAGCAGGGCCACGATCACCAGTGCGGTCACGATCCGTCCGGCACGGCCGCGACGGCGTTCGGCCCCGGGCTCGGCCTGCTCGGCCCCGGCCTGTTCGGCCCCGGGCTCGGCTCTTTCGGCCCCCTCGGCCCGGTCGACCGGGCCGGTCGTCTTCTCGTCAACCGCCATTGCTGCGTAGTCCTTCCATCATCGTCGCCCAGTACGCGGCGATCTCGGTCCCCGTCGGGACGAGCAACGGGTCCGCGGCCATGTCCGGACCGATCCGCGTGCCCGGCCGGTTGGCTCCGGCCAGGCCCTCGCCGTTCGGTCTCGGTGCGGCCTGCGAGCCGCGTTGGGCGAGGTTCTCTCCGGGCGGGCAGTACATCCTCAGGTCCGGCTCCTCCCACGAGTGGTCCCGTACGTCCCGCGGCTCGTACGGATACACGCACACCGGCCCCTGGGTCGCGATGAGTGCGAAGTCGGCACGACCGTCGCGGACCGAGCCGGCCAGGGCCCGCAGGCCCCGCTCCCCCTGGGTCAGACCCGCCTCCCACGCCGGCCCGCGGTCCCGGAACACCGGGGTGACCACGAGGGTGTTGGCGAGCAGGCCGGCCGCGTCGTCCCGGTTGTCATCGAGCAGCCTCTGTGCGCGGAGCATCGCCTCGGGCGAGCGGTCGAGCATGTACACGAGGGTGTCCTCGCGACGTGCCAACTGGCCGGTGACGTCGCGCGCCGTCGCCACCGATCCGGAGACGGGTGCGTCGCGGGCGGCGAGCGCGCGAACCGTCACCAGCCCGTCGTCGACGAGGCCCCGGAAGGTCGGTGCGCGGTCGGCGAGCACGGCCGCGAGCGTCGCCGTGTCCTCGATGATCGCGCCCAGTCTCGGCCCGTTGCCCTCGAGTGCTGCCGCGGTGCTGTCGCCGAACGAGGCCAGGGACCGGGGGTCCACGGCCCGCAGCGAGGCGTCGATGTCGGCGATGAGGTCCGCCAGCGGCGGGGACTGCACGTCCTCCGGGACGCGCAACTCGTCGCCCTCCCCGAGGTAGGGACCGTCCGCGGTCTCGGGCCGCACGTCGAGCCGGTTGTCGCCCAGCGCGGTGCTGGTGACCACCTTGGCCAGGGAGTCCCGGGGGATCCGCGTCCCCTCGAGGATCCGGAGGCGCAACCGGACCCCGCCGGAACCGTCGAGCTCGGCACCCTGGACCACCCCCACGTCCGCGCCGCGGTACGTCACCCGGACCCCGGGCCCGACCCCCCTCGCGTCCTCGACATGCGCCACCACCCGGAAACCGCTGGAGACGTCCGCGTCCTGCCCGATGTAGCGGATGCCGTAGCCGATCGCCACGACCGAGATGAGGGCGAACAGCAACGCCTGCGCGACGATGTGCCGGTTCACGGCGTGCCCCCCATCGGTGGCAGGGCGTCGGCCGGACCCGTGGCACCCGGCGGCAGCGGGCGCCCCGCCCGCACCTCGCCGCCGGTGCCCAGGACGTCGAGGGAGCCCGTCAGGTCGAGGTCACCGTCGAAGACGAGGTGATCCCCGCGGGCCGCCTCGTCGAGGTGGATGACGAACCGCTCCAGCGCGTCCAGGGTGGGGGCGACCTCCTCGCCGAAGCCCTCCATGTCCTCGAGCAGGACGGTCAGGGTCCGCAGTGACGGCGCGATCCTCCCCTCGGTCGCCGACGTGAACTGGTCGACCTGCACCGTCAGCGCGGTCGTGGTGTCCATGAGGGCGACGATCGTCTCCCTGCTACGGGCGGCCTCCGAGACCAGGTCCGCGGACACGTCCAGGCCACGGTCGAGGAGGTCGCGGCGGCCGGCGAGCGCGGCGTTGACCCGGTCCAACGCCAGCAGCGTGCGATCGACATCGTCCCGGTGCGCCTCGTACAGGGCCAGAGCCCGCTCGCCGCGTTCGCGGATCCTGCCGATCTCCTCCCCACGTCCTCCGAGGGCCACGGTCAGCTCCTCCATCACCGACCCGAGCTGGTCGATCCCGCTGCCGTTGAGCAGCAGCCCGAGCGACGCCAGGCTCGACTCGAGGTCCGGACCGACCCCGCTACGCGACCGCGGGATCACCCTCGTGTCCTCCAGCAGTGCGGCGGTCCCCGGACCGCGGGGGGCGCTCAGCGCGATGAACGGACTCCCCAGTGCGGTCGGGAGTCGGATCTCGGCGAGTACATCGGCGGGGACCCCGGAATCACCTTCGAGGCGGACCCCGATCACCGCGTCGCTGCCGTCGGTGTCCACCGTGCGGACGCGCCCCACCAGGGACTCTCCGTACCGGACCTCGGCACCGGGGGCGAGGCGGTCGGCCCGCTCGAATCGCATCTCCACGTCCGTAGAGTCCTCACCGGTGTCCATCCCCAGCGGGAGCGCCTGCAACGACAGGGCCGGGGAGTGCGCGGCGACCACAGCTGCCAGCACGAGCAAGACCACCCCGATCGATGCCACGAGTCCGCGGATGAGGTGCGGTCCCGTCCTGGTCTCCCTCATGGTCACCCGCCTCCCGTCGCGCGTTCGAAGGCGCCCACGATCCCGAGTGGATCGTTCTGCTCCACGGGGAACATGAGCGGATTGGTCAGTCCGGCCCCCGTACACAACGGCAGCGGTTCGCGGGCGCACAGTTCGCGACCGCGCTCGAAGTGGGTGATGTTCGACGAGATGTTGAGGCGGATCCGCGCCCGACCGTCCGGTCCGATGCTGTCGGCCATGTTGCCCATCATCTGCGGGTACTGGTCGAGGAACTCCGCGAAGTCGGCGCGGTGGCGCGCGTACAGGGCGGTGACATCGCGGGTCGCCCCCGTCGCGGCCGTGAGGTCCTCGCCGCGGGCGGCCATGATCCCGTCCACCTCGTCGAGGATGACGCGCAGGTCCTCCGCGGGGGCGGCGACGTCGATCTCGTCCTCCCTGATCTGTCGTCCCAGGTCGTCGAGCCCCAGGACGAGGTCACGCATCTTCTGGTCGCGTCCGCCGGCGGCGTCCATGAGCACGGACAGTTCCGTGACGATCGCCCCGAGGTCCTGCGCGCGGTCTCCACCCACCGCGGAGACGGTGGACAGGTCGCGGATGGCGCGGTTCAGCTCCTCCCCGCGGCCGTCGAGCGCCGCGGCGCCACGGTCGAGGCCCCGGGCCACCTCTTCGGCACCCGGCGCGAACGCCGAGCTCAACGTGTCGACGCCGGCGACGAACTCGTCGAAGTCCAGTGGCGCCCGGGTCCTGGCAACCGGGATGACGCCGCCGTCCGGGAAGGTGGGCCCGTCGATGTACGCAGGGGTGAGCTCGACGAACCTGTCCGCGATGACGGCGGGGTTCATCACCACCGCGCCCACGTTCCCGGGCAGTCGGGTCCCGGGATTGAGGGAGAGCCCGACCCGGACGACCGGCCCGAGGGGCTCGACCTCCTCCACCAGCCCCACCTCGACTCCGACGATCCGCACCTGGGAGCCCACGTAGATCCCGTCCGCGGTCGCGAACTCGGCGGTGATCCGCACGCGGGAATCACCGCGTCCCCCGACCATCACCACGGCGAGGACGATCGCGGCGACCAGGACGGTGGCGAGAACGATGAGGACACGGGCGCGACTCAACGGCATCCGTCCATCACCCCCAGGGCACAGAGGGCGGAGTCGGGGATCGGTCCGGTGGGGGTGGCGACGTCGGTCCAGGGCCCGTTGCCGGACGCGTCGCTCACGGCGCGCAGACCCGGTGGCAGGCGGGTGAGCGCCTCGTCCATCACCTCGATGTTGCGGTGGTAGGTCTCGCTGATCGAACGCATGTTGACCAGGAGACGGTCGACGTCCTCGGCCTCGGAACCGAGCAGCGAGCGGACGCGGGTCGCCAGGTCCTCGACCGACGCGACCAGAGTCCGCAGGGCCTCCCGGCGCTGCGTCAGCACGGTCACCAGGACACGGGCCTGATCCGTGAGCGTGCGGATCCCGGCCTCCTGGGTGACGAGGATCCCGGTGATCTCCCGTGTGGTGGTGACGACCTGACTCATCCTGGCGTCCTCCCGTGCGAGTAGTCCGAGCGCGGCGGAGACGTCGTCGATCGCCCGCCCCGTGGCGTCGGCGTCCTGCGGCAGGACACTGTCGAGGGTGTCGATCACCGCGCTCACCGCCTCGGTGTCGAGACCGTCGGCGAGGTCGGTCACGGCCTCACCGACGTCGTCGATCATGTACGGGGAGGTGGTCCGTTCCACCCTGATGCGGCGCTGCGGACCGAGGTCTCCGGAACCCGACGGGACGACGTCCAGGAACCGGTTGCCCAGGATCGACTTGAGCCCGACCGTCGCGGTGCTCGACTCCCCGAGACCCTGGCCCCGGTCCAGGCGGAACCCCACCACGGCCAGGCCGTTCTCGATCGACAGTGAGTCGACCCTGCCGGTCGGGACGCCCGAGACGAGCACCGTGTCCCCGGCGCGCAGACCGCCCGCGTTGTGGAACTCCGCCGTGTACGCCTCGGTGCGAAGGACGTACCACAGGCGCGGCAGCGCGACCCCGGCCACGAACACCGCCAGCACGAGCAGGATCGACACCGCCCCCACCAGCACCGTGTTCCCCCGGCGGGCGTGCCGCGGGTCCCGGACCAGGTCCGACAGACTCTCGCGGATCATCTCCGACCCCCTCACCTGCACACCTCCGAGTTCTGGTGTCCGAACGGGTTGGCCTGCATCCCGTCCCACGAGACGGTGAAGTTGCACATGTACAGGGACAGGAACCCGCCCTTGCGGGTCAGTGCGTTGACCTCACGGGCGAACCCGGGCACCCGGCCGAGCGTCGACTCGAACTCGTCGGTCCGGGGGACCCAGCCGTCGGTGGTGTGGCGCGCGGCGTCCACGCTCGTCCGCAGGTCGCGGTCCGTCTCCTCAAGCATCGCCGCCAGGGCCGCCGACGAGGCACCCCCGCGGTCGATGAGCAGGGCGAGGTCGCGTCCCCCGCCGTCGGCGAGCGCCCCGGAGACCTCGTCGAGCCCCCGGACCAGACGCCGCAGGTCACCCTCCCGACCGGTGAGGGTATCCCCGAGCGCCTCGACGTTGTCCGCGAGCCGGGTGTAGACGTCCTCGCGGTCGAGGACATCCCGGCTGAGCAGCGCCAACCTCGACAGGAGGGTGTCCATCGCGCCGGGCTCACCCTGGAACGCGGCGACCACCGTGTGCGAGAGCGCGTTGACCTCCTCCGGCCGGACGGAGTCGAACAGCGGCTTGAACCCGTTGACGAGGGCGGTCAGGTCCACCGGTCCCGTGGTGTCCTCCAACGGGATGCGCGAACCCTCGGGCATGTCGACCGCACCACGGACGGCCGGCGCTCCGCCCGGGGTCGGGTCGAGCGACAGATAACGGATCCCGAGCATGTCCCCGTACCGCACCGACGCACGGGCGCCCGCGGTGACGGGGTTGTCCTGCTCGACCTCGAAGTGCACCACGGCGGTGACCTCACCGCCCGCACGGATCTCCCGGTCCACCCCGAGCACCCGTCCGACCCGGACGCCGGCGACGGTGACCTCGGATCCGGGCCCGAGCCCACCCACGTCGTCGAACTCGGCGCTGTACCCGCGGGCACCGAACCCCACCGGTACGCGCAGCGTGTTGATCACCAACACCGTGCACAGGACCCCGAGCAGGCAGAAGACGAAGAGCTGCACCGCTGGCGCGAGACCCGGACGACCGGTCATCGGATCGCCACCTCGTTCCCACGCACGAGCGGGCCGAGCATCGTCCACGCGGCCGCGTCGGGACCCGCATCGTGGACCCCGGGCGGCGGGACCGGTGACCCGGGCTCGCCCGCGGCCGCTGCCTGGAGCTCCCGGATGACGTCCCGTTCCGACGCGGCGTTCACCGTCAGCCCGGGCCCGGTGTCCGGGGCGGGCTCGCCCGTGCAGGTCGAGCCCGCCAGGTCCGGGTACCGCGGGCAGTCCTGCGGCCCGTAGGGCATCGGGTCGGCGAACGACGGGACCGCGGTGATATCGAACCGGCCCGTCGAGAACGCCGCCGCGCCCGCCTCGCCCATGGGGCGCATCGCGTACAGGGTCCTGATGACCCCGTGTGGATTGCGGGCCGTCCGGTCGAAGACGACCCCGGTGTCGTGGACCAACCTGATCGCGCCCGGCACCGTCCGGTCGGCGAGGACCGCGCCCGAGGCCCCGGCGCCCAGACCCGCGTCGAGGAGGCGGCCCAGGGAACCCGGGCGGTCGAGGACGATCCCGGACAGCCGGGTGGCCTCCTCCATCGTCGCGAGGATCGCCGGGCTCGCCGAGGCCAGGTCCTCGGCGAGGGCGGCCACTCCCGGGGAGGCGTCGAGCGCGTCGCCGAGCGCCGGGTTGAGCTGGGCGGTCGCCAGGTCGGCGTCGTCGATCACGCGGCCCAGGGTCTCCCCGCGGCCGTCGAGTGCGCGGGACAGTGCGGTGAGGGCCACCTGCATCCGCTGCGGCTCGATGGACACCAACAGATCGCTGGCCCGGGTGAACACGTCGTAGAGCTGCACCGCCTCGTCCGACCGGTCGGCGGGCAGCTCGTCGCCGTCCGTGAGCGTCCGTGCCCGGTCGGCAACGGGCCCCGCCGGACCGGTTCCGCCGGCCGGGACCAGGTCCAGCCGGACATCACCGAACAGCGTGCGCGGGACCACCCGCACGACCACGTCCCCCGGGATGTGGTCGGCGTACTCGGAGTCGATCAACATCTCCACGCGGGTGCCGGGCTCGTCGTCGTCGCCGACCGCGCCCGCCGACCCGCGCACGTCACCGACCTTCACTCCCAGGTGGTGGACCGGTGCGTTCTCCGGGATCCGTCCCGCCGCGGCCGGCAGTGCGGAGGTCACCGTGGCCCCGGCGTCGAACACGCCGGCCCCGCGGCCCACCAGCAGCACCCCGATCGTCACCGCCACGACGGTCGCGACCACGCCGCGCAGGATCAGGGTCCGCTCGGGCGCCGGGCGCGCCACCCGGCGCCTCATGTGATCCCCAGGGCGGGGACCTCGGGCACGAGACCCCACAGGGCGAACGTGAGCACGATGTCGAGGAAGCCGATCGCGAGGATGCTGGTGCGCAACGCACGACCCGCCGCACGGCCGACCCCCTCGGGCCCGCCGGTGGCATGATAGCCGTAACTGCAGTGCACGAGCACGATCACGAGGGCGAACACGACGGCCTTGATCAGCGAGTACAGCACGTCCTCGGGACCGAGGGTGATGTGGAAGAAGTGGTCGTAGGTCCCGGCCGACCCGCCGTTGACGTACACCACCACGAACCGGGTGGCGATGTAGGTGGCGACCAACCCGATCGCGTAGAGCGGGACGATGCAGATCATCGTGGCCACCAGGCGGGTGCCCGCCAGATACGGCACTGTCGGCACGGACATGGCGTCGAGCGCGTCGATCTCGTCGGAGATGCGCATCGACCCGAGCCTGGCGGTGAACCCGGTGCCGACCTTGGCGGCCAGGGCCACGGATGCCACCACCGGCGCGAGCTCACGGGTGTTGGCCATGGCCGAGAGCATCCCGGACAGGGTCGTCATCCCGATGAGGTCGAGGCCGCGGTAGGTCTCGACCCCGACCATGATGGCCGCCACGGCGGACATCGCCAGGACGATGCCCACCGTGCCCCCGCCGGCGACCAGCGACTTGGACCCGAAGCCCACGTCGACGACCTCGCGGAGCACCTGTCCCCGGTAGCGGACCACGGCGGTCGGGAGCGAGACCAGGACCCTGCCGGCGAAGGTCACGTGCCTGCCGACCTCGGCCATCGCCGTGCCCAGTGCGTTGACGCGGCCCGCGGTCCGCGTGGCGCGGGCGCGCTGCCACGCGGTGGTCTCCGCGACCCGGAAGCCCCCCACCTCAGTACTTCCCCACCGACGGCACGGCCAGCCCGTAGACCGCGGACAGGACCGTGTTGACCACGAAGACGGTGACGAACGCCAGGACGACGGTCTCGTTCACCGCGTCCGCGACACCGGAGGAGCCGCCGTCGGCGTGCAGACCCTTGAACGTCGCGATGAGCGCGGAGACGATCGCGAAGGCGATCGACTTGACCATGGCCATCCACAGGTCGGACGGACGGCCGTACGCGCTCAGGGTCGACAGGAACGCGCCGGCGGACTCCCCCTGCCCGTAGACCTGGTAGAGCAGGCAGGCCACCACGCCCATGGCGGTGACCAGCGCGCACATCACCACCGAGACGAGCACGGTGGCGATCACGCGGGGCACGACCAGACGTTCCACCACGTCGAGGCCCATGACCTCCATCGCCTCGACCTCCTCGCGGATCGTCCGCGAGCCGAGATCCGCGCAGATGGCCGAGCCCCCGACCCCGGCGAGCATGAGCGCACACACCAGGGCCGAGGCCTGTCCCACCACCACGAAGGCCACCACCGCACCCGCGTACCCGGCCGCGCCCAGCCGGCCGGCGAGCTCCCCCACCGAGACCGCGACGAGCACGCCGACCGGGAGCATGAGCAGCAGTGCGGGCACCGAGCTCACACGCGCGATGAACAGCGCCTGGTCACGGGTCTCGGCGAGCGCCAACCGGCCGCGGGCCACGGTGCTCACGCACCGCAGCAGGGTGAAGACCGAGAACCCGACGAGCGAGCCGACCTGGCCGGCGAGATCGACGACCGGGCCGCGGCCGGTGGGGAGGTGGAAGACCATGGCGCTCGGGTCAGACGCCCATGGTGCCGTGCTCGGAGCGCAGCGTGCCCTTGACGACCTTGCCGCTGGCGTTGCGCGGGAGCTCGTCGACGTGGACCAGGTGCTTGGGGAGCTTGAAGCCGGCGAGCTTGTCCCGCAGCCACTCGGTCAGCTCCTCGAGGGTGAGATCGGTGCCGCCGTCCTCCACGTTCTGGGCGACCACCGCGACGGGGACCTCGCCCCACTTGTCGTCCTTGCGGCCGATCACCGCGACCTCGCGGATCCGCGGGTGTCCGGCGATGATGTTCTCCACCTCGGCGCAGTAGATGTTCTCGCCGCCGGAGATGATCATGTCCTTCTTGCGGTCCACGACGTAGACGAAGCCCTCGTCGTCCATCCGGACCAGGTCGCCGGAGTGGAACCAGCCGCCCTCGAACGCCTCCGCGGTCTCCTCGGGCTTGTTCCAGTAGCCGGACATGGTGGTGGGGCCGCGGTAGACGATCTCGCCGACCTCACCCGGGCCGACGGGCTCCCCGAATGCGTCGACGACGCGGGCCTGGAGGGTGGGGATGACCTTGCCGACGGACCCGAGCTTGCGGATCGCGTCGTCGCCGTCGAGGGCGCAGGTGATCGGGCTCATCTCGGTCTGGCCGAACACGGCGCAGTTCAGGGCGTCCGGGAAGGTCTCGGCCATGGCGCGCAGGATCGTGTCGGTGGACGGGGCCGCGCCCCAGGAGATGTTGCGCAGCACCAGGCTGCGTGGGCGGGCCTGCTGCTCGGCGCAGACGGCCTGCCACTGCACGGGCACGAGGAAGATGCTGGTGATCCGTTCGGCCTCGAGCGTGTCCAGGACCGCCGTGGGGTCGAAGGCCTGCAGCGGGTGGACCACCGTGACGCCACCGAGCTGGAGACTCGGCGCGATCGATCCCAGCGCCGCGATGTGGAACATCGGGGCGGCGCACAACGCGCGGCCCTCCTCGTCGAACAGACGGAAGACGCGGATGCAGGTCAGCGACTGCGCGGTGAGGTTCTCATACGAGAGCATCGCGCCCTTGGGACGACCGGTGGTGCCCGAGGTGTACATGATGAGCGCGGTGGAGTCCTCGGGGACGTCGACCGGCTCGTGCGGCTGGCCCTCCTCCGCGATCGCGTCGGCGTACGTGGTCTGCTCGGGCGTCCCCGACTCACCCCCGATCACGATGTGATGGCCCGGCTCCTCGCCCTGCGCGCGGATCGCACCGACGAGCGGGGCGAGCATGGCGTCGGTGATGACGACCTTCGGCGCGGAGTCGCCGACCAGGTAGGCGAGCTCACCCGGGGTGAGCCGGAAGTTCACCGGTACCGCGATCGCGCCCAGCTCGTTGATGCCCAGCACGGCCTCGACGAACTCAGGGTTGTTGAGCGTGATGAGCATGACCCGGTCGCCCTTGCCCACCCCACGGCGGGCCAATGCGTCGGCGAAGCGGTTGCTGCGCTCGTGCAGTTGGCTCCACGTGGTGGCCTGTCCGAGGTAGCGCAGCGCCTCCGCGTCGGGTTGCATCTCGGCGTGGGTGGCGACCCACGTGTTCCAGTTGTTGCGGCGTGCCGCGTGGAGCTCGGCGATGGGATCCGTGGCGGTGGTCATGATCTCGGCCTTTCGTGGCGGTGGGTGACGGGAGGGGCAGGTGACAGAGGGACGGTTCAGGAGAAGTTCGGACGACGTTTCTCGAGGATCGAGGACACTCCCTCGGCGAAGTCGGGCGAGACCAGCAGCTCGCACTGGCCCTCGTGCTCCCGGGCCAGGGCCGCGTCCAGCTCGGCCAACGTGGCCCCGGTGACGGCCCGCTTGGTCAGTTCCAGGGCGCGGCGTGGGCCCCGGGCCAGCCGGCGGGCGAGCTTGGTGGCCGCGGGCTTCAGATCCGCGGTCGGGTGGACCTCCATGGCCAGTCCGACGTCGCCGGCCTCCGACGCGGAGACGGCGTCGCCGCGCAGCAGCATGCGCGAGGCGATCGACCGACCGACGGCCGCCGGCAGCAGCACGCTGGCCCCGCCGTCTGGCATGAGGCCGATGTTGGTGAACGCGAACAACAGGTAGGCGTCCTCCGACATGAGGACGAGGTCGGAGGCCAGCGCGAGTGAGACACCCACCCCGGCGGCCGGACCCGTGACCGCGGCGATCACCGGGACCGGAGCGGTGAGGACCGCGCGGACCAACGCGGCGGCCCCCGCCATGGTGTCGTCGGGGCTGGGCGCGTCGTCCCCGGACTCCTTGATGGCCTGCAGGTCGGCGCCGGTGGTGAACGCCCCGCCCTCTCCGGCGAGCACGATGACCCGGGTGCCCGGGTCGGTGCCGCGTTCGGAGATGATCTCGGTCAGCGCGCTCACGGTGGGGTGGTCGAGGGCGTTCATCCGGTCGGGCCGGTTGATACTGATCGTCACCACTCCCAGGTCGTCATGGTCGACCTTGATGGCGTCACGTCCGGTCGCGGTCATCGGACCGTCTCCCTCGCCTCGACCATCCCGGCCAATCTGCCGGTGATGATCTCCTCAGCCTCGGACATCATCCGGTCGACGAGCTCGGCCACGGTGGGCACGTCGTCGATCAGTCCCTGGCATTGTCCGGCGCTCCAGATACCGGCGTCGAGATCACCGTCCTCGAAGACCTTGCGTCCGCGGGCACCGGCGACCAGGTGTTGGATGTCGGAGAACTCGGCACCCTCGGCCTCCCGCGACACCACCTCGGCGGAGACGGCGTTGGCGGCCACCCGCGCGGTGTTGTGCAGCGTCCGGAAGATCAGCTTCGTGTCGAGCTCGGTGTTGGCCACGATCTGCTGCTTGACCTGCTCGGCGACCGGCGACTCGGCGGTGCACATGAAGCGGGTGCCCATGTTGGCGCCGTCGGCGCCCAGCGCGAGCGCCGCCACCATGCCGCGGGCGTCGGCGATCCCGCCGGACGCGAGGATCGGGATGGACAGCTTCGCCGCGGCGGCGGGGATGAGCACCAGGCCCGGGACGTCGTCCTCCCCCGGGTGGCCGGCACACTCGAAGCCGTCGATCGACACGGCGTCCACTCCGAGCTGCTCGGCCTTGATCGCGTGACGCACCGAGGTGCACTTGTGGATCACCTTGACGCCCGCGGCGTGGAACACCGGCAGGTGGTCCTTGGGGTTGGACCCCGCCGTCTCGACGATCTTCACGCCCGACTCGACGATCGCCTGCCTGTACTCGGCGTACGGCGGCGGGGTGATCGCGGGAAGGATGGTGAGGTTGACGCCGAACGGCTGGTCGGTCATCTCCCGGCAGCGCGCGATCTCGCGGACCAGGTCCTCGGGCGTGGGTTGGGTGAGCCCGGTGATGATGCCCAGGGCGCCGGCCTCGGACACGGCGGCGGCGAGTTCGGCCCGGCCGACCCACATCATGCCGCCCTGGACGATCGGGTGTCGGACGCCGAACTCCTCGGTGAATCGGGTGCGGATCACGGGTGGACCTCCTCGTAGGTGCCACCGGAGGTGGCCTTCTCCCGAAGGGAGGCGGGCGGGGTGAATCGGTCGCCGTAGCGCTCGGCGAGCTCCTCGGCGCGGGCGACGAACCCGGACAGTCCGCCGGGGTACTGGTCCATATAGCGGGCGACGCCACCGGTCCAGCCGGGGAAGCCGATGCCGAGGATCGACCCGACGTTGGCGTCGGTGGTGGTCTCCAGCACGCCCTCGTCGAGGCACTTGACGGTCTCGATCGCCTCGGCGAAGAGCATGCGGTCGATCGCGTCCTGCAGCGGGATCTGGGTGGTGCCGCCGAAGGCGTCGGTCAGCCCCGGCCAGAGTCCGGCCCGCTTCCCGTCGGCGTACTCGTAGAAACCGGAACCGGTCGAGCGGCCCTTGCGGTCGAACTCGTCGATCATGCGGTCGAGCACGGCATTGCCCGGGTGGTCGGGCAACTCGCGCCCCTCCTCCTCGGCGGCCTCTCGCGTCTCGTCGCGGATCTTGCGGGGCAGGGTGAGCGTCAGCTCGTCCATGAGTGCGAGCACGGGCGCCGGGTATCCGGCCTGCGCCGAGGCCTGCTCGATCGTCGGGGCGGGCACGCCCTCGGCGAGCATGGCCATGCCCTCGCTGGTGAAAGTGCCGATAACGCGCGAGGTGAAGAACCCGCGCGAGTCGTTGACGACGATCGGGGTCTTGGAGATCTGGGCGACCAGCGCCAGGGCACGTCCGAGCGCGTCCTCACTCGTCTCGGCGCCCTTGATGATCTCAACCAGCGGCATCTTGTCGACCGGGGAGAAGAAGTGGAGCCCGATGAAGTCCGCGGGCCGGTCCACCCCGCCTGCGAGCATGGTGATGGGCAGGGTCGAGGTGTTGGAGCACAGCAGGGCGTCGTCAGCAATGTGCGGCGCGATCTCCGCGAACACCGTCGCCTTGACCTTCGGGTCCTCGAACACGGCCTCGATCACGGCCTGCGCCCCGGCGGCCTCCGCCGCGTCGGTGGTGGGGGTGATGCGCGCGAGGAGGGCCTCGCCCTTGGCCCGGGCCCTGTCGCGGGCCTCGCCCTCGGCGGCGCGGGAGACGGTCTTGGCGACGAGCTTCTCCGAGTAACCCTTGCCCCGCTCGGCGGCGGCCTGGTCGATGTCCTTGAGCACCACCTCCATGCCGGCCTTCGCGCAGACGTAGGCGATCGCGGCGCCCATCATCCCGGCACCCAGGACGACGACCTTGGAGATCGGCTCCCGGTCGGCCGAGCCGTGGGCCCTGGCCAGTCCGTTGGCCTTCTGCAGGTCGAAGAAGAAGGCGCGGATCATGTTCTTGGCGGTCTGCCCGGTGGCCAGCCCGGCGAAGTAGCGGGCCTCGATCGTCGAGGCTGCGGCGAAGTCGACCCCGGCGCCCTCCACTGCGGCGGCCATGATCGCCACGGGCGCCGGGTAGGGCGCGCCCTTGAGCTGCTGGCGCAGCATCGCGGGGAAGGCGGGCAGGTTGGCCCCGAGGGCCGGACTCGACGGCGTCCCGCCGGGCATGCGGTAGCCCTTGCGGTCCCACGGCTGGGTGGCAGCGGCGGGGTCGTCCGCGTGGGCGACGATCCACGCCTTCGCCGCGGGCAGCAGATCGTCCGGGCCGGCGACGAGCTCGTCGACGAGGCCGATCTCCCTGGCCTTACCGGGTCGGACGCGCTTGCCCTCGAGCAGCACCTCCATGAGGGCGGTGGTCACCCCGAGCATCCGGACGGTGCGGACGATCCCGCCACCACCGGGCAGCAGGCCCAGCCCGACCTCGGGCAGACCCAGCTGGATGGCCGGCGAGTCCACCACGATCCGGTGGTGGGTGGCCAGGGCGATCTCCAGACCGCCACCGAGCGCGGCCCCGCCGATCGCGGCCACGACCGGCTTGCCCAGGGTCTCCAGCCGCCGCAGCGGCGCCTTGGCGCGCTCCACGGTCTCGATCGCCAGGTCCGCGGCGTCTGAGGGGATGGACAGGATGTCGCCGAGGTCGCCGCCGGCGAAGAAGGTCTTCTTGGCGGAGGTGAGGACGACGCCGGTGATGTCGTCGGCCTCGGACTCGAGCCGGTCCACGGCCGCTTCCATGGACGCCAGGTAGTCGGCGTTCATGGTGTTGGCGCTCTGATTGGGATCGTCCATGGTGAGGACGACGACGCCGTCGGAATCGCGCTCGTAGGTGATGGTGTTGGTGAATTCGCTGCTCATTGGGGTGTTCTCGTCCTTGGGAGGCTTGAGGCCGGCGGCTGGTCTTACAGGCGTTCGATGATCGTGGCGATACCCATCCCGGCACCCACGCAGAGAGTGGCCAGGGCGTAGCGGGCGTCGCGGCGTTCCAACTCGTCCAGGGCGGTGCCGAGGATCATCGCGCCGGTGGCGCCGAGGGGGTGGCCCATGGCGATCGCGCCGCCGTTGACGTTGATCTTGTCCATCGGGACGTCGAGGTCCTTGGCGAACTTCATGGGCACGGCGGCGAACGCCTCGTTGACCTCGAACAGGTCGATGTCGTCGACCGTCAGTCCCGCCTTGGCCAGCGCCTTGCGCGCGGCGGGCGTGGGGCCGGTGAGCATGATCGTGGGTTCGGATCCGACCACCGCGGCGGAGACGATCCGGGCGCGCGGCGTCAGGCCGCCCCGCTCGCCCGCCTCGGCGTTGCCGATGAGCAGGGCGGTGGCGCCGTCGACGATGCCGGAGGAGTTGCCGGCGTGGTGGACGTGGTCGATCCTCTCCACCCAGTGGTACTTCTGCAGCGCGACGGCGTCGAACCCGGCCTGCTCGCCGAGGGCGGCGAAGGAGGGCTTCAGGGCGGCGAGGTCATCGGCGGTGGTGCCGCGGCGAATGTGCTCGTCGTGGTCGAGGACGACCTGCCCCGCCAGGTCGACCACCGGGACGACCGACCGGGAGAACCGGCCGTCCTCCCACGCGGCCGATGCCAGTTCCTGGGAACGCTGCGCGAACTCGTCGACGTCCCGGCGGGAGAAGCCCTCGAGGGTGGCGATGAGGTCGGCGCCGATGCCCTGGGGGACGAAGGAGGTCTCGTAGTTGACCCGGGGGTTCTGCGCCCACGCCCCGCCGTCGGAGCCCATCGGCACCCGGGACATCGACTCCACGCCGCCGGCGATCACGAGGTCCTCCCAACCGGCGCGGACCTTCTGCGCGGCCAGGTTGACCGCCTCCAGGCCCGAGGCGCAGAAGCGGTTCTCCTGCACCCCGGCCACCGTCTCCGGCAGGCCCGCCGCGATCGCGGCGATCCGCGGCAGCACCGCGCCCTGCTCGCCGACGGGGCCGACGATGCCCATGACCACGTCCTCGATCTGCGCGGGGTCGAGGTCGGCGTTCCGCTCGACGAGCGACCGCAGTACGCCGACGGCGAGGTCGATCGGGGCGACGCTGTAGAGCGAACCGCTGGACTTTCCCCGTCCGCGTGGCGTACGCACCGCGTCGTAGATGTAGGCCTCGGGCACTGACATGGGTGGGTGATCCCTTCCGCGTTCGACCACGTTCCGCGCCGTCGACGTGACGCGTCTCGTGGATCCGATCACATATATCTGTGAATTCGGGTTTACTATGGCCACTGTAACCGGTGTTGTCAAGATCACACCTTGTTCCGCCGAACCCGGAAGCCGAGACCACGTGACCCCCACCCACGCGCAGGCCGCGCGCCCCCTCCAGGCCCCGCCGCCGGGGTCCCGACGTGCAGAGATAGCGCTGGTGGCGGGCGAGGAGTTCACCCGGCGCGGCTACCACTCCACGCGCGTGGAGCACATCGCCGATCGGCTGGAGGTGACGCCCGGGGCGCTGTACCGGCACGTGCCCGGCAAGTACGAGATGTTCCGGGACGCCGTCGCGATCCTCATCTCAGAGCTCGAGTCCGCCACCGGAGGCGCGCCCGTCACGGGTGGCGATCGGACGGACGTCGACGAGGAGGACGCACTGCGGCACGTGGTGGAGTCGGTCACGCTGACCACGCTCACCCACCGTTCACGGGCGTCGCTGTACCGCTGGCAACTGCGGTACCTCAGCCCGGAGGACCGCGCCGCGGTGGTCGCCGCCGACGCCCGCGTGCGCGGCCGGGTCGCCGACGCCGTCCGGGGACGACGACGAGGAGGACCCACGGCGGGCGCGGGTTCGGCGGCCGGGGCGATCCTGTCGTGCATCGCCTCGCTGGGGCACCACCGGATCGAGATCACCGGGCCCGACGCCGTGACGCTGATGACCTCGATCGCCGACGACCTCGCGCTGTGCATTCCGCAGCGACGCCGGCAACCCGACACTGCGGCGAGGACAGGACCCCCCGGTGCGGCACCGGGGTCGATCCGGCTGCGGGGCGGCGCCGCGACCCGGGAGGGCGCCATCAGCGCCGCCATCGAGCTCTTCCATTCCACCGGGTACGACGGGGTGACGATGGAGGCGATCGGCGCGGATGTGGGGGTTGCCGCGTCGGCGCTGTACCGGCACTTTCCGGGCAAGGCCGCTCTGCTCACCGCGGCGGTGGACAGGACAGCCGGGCTGGTCGGGGACCTCCTGGACCGGCACGCCGCCTGGCACGGCGCGGGCACGGATCCGGCCGGGTCCCTGGTCGACCTGCTGGACCAGTACATCGGCATCGCGTTCTCCCACGGCCCCGAACTGATGCTGTACCACTCCGAACTGGGCAGTCTGGCCACCGAGGACCGGCGCCGGATCCAGCGGGCCCAGCGCGCCCAGCTCGACCGGTGGGCGAACCTGGTGAACGAGGCCTCCCGCGCGCACGGGGGAACCCCGCCGGACGAGGTGACCGCCCGGCTCCGGGTGCACGCCGCGCTGTCGGTGGTCCTCGACGGCGGCTGGGGGACGGGCTTCGACCCGGCTGCGACCGCCAGGCTCGGCGAGTTGGCCCGGACACTGCTGCTCCCCCGCTGAGCCGGCCGCGGCGGGTCAGGCGGCTCCGGTGGCCCCGGCTGCCGGGGCGTGCGCGACCGGGCAGGCGCCCTTCCGGTCCCGCGGCTGGATCGGGCAGGCCCCCAGATCCGCCGGACGGTAGCCCTCCGGGTACCCGGGGTACGTCCGGTTCTCGGTCGCACGGGCCCCGAGCTCCCGGCGACGGACGGGCAGCCAGCGCACCACCCTGGACCGCATCCGCAGTGCCGCGTAGGCGGCGTCCCGGAACGCCGGCGGCTGCCACGGGAAGCCGAAGGCGCGGGTCATGTCGTCGTCGATCAGCGACCGCACGACCTTGCGGACCACCGGCCGGACCGGCGCGGGATACCAGGAACACATCAGGTCGAGCGTGTACGTGCCGATCAGCTCGTTGTTCCGGTCGTAGCGCATGGTGCGGGCCTCGTAGTCGTCCCGCCAGCGCCGGAACTCCCCGATGTCCTCCGGGATCCCCGAGATCTTCATCCGTTCCCCGACGGCGCGGTAGAAGTGGAACGCCGCGAGTCGCTCGTTCGGATGCAGACGCCGCCAGCCGTTCGCATCGATCCACTCGAGCGGCTCGTAGATGAACGTCGACAGCACGTACAGCATGTCGTCATTGGTGATCTCGTACATCGCGTGCTGACGGTTGATGACCCGCAGCGCCTCCTTGCCGCGGGGCGAGTCGTACCCGTGCTCCACCAGCTCCACCATGAGCAGCGCGGTGTCGTCGTACCGCTTCTGCGGGTGGTCGCGGAAATTCCCCGCCTGCTCCAGGACCGCCGACACCGACGGGATGCAGTAGGTCCGGTACAGCGCCAGCTCGAGCGCCCGCTGGTAGTCCCAGGGGAACTCGTACGTCGAGGTGATGCGGTGGATCTCCTCCGCATCCGACACCGGGTCCAGAGTGTCGATGAGGTCGCGCCAGTACCAACGACCGGGCCTGAGCGGGACCCCCGCCGTGAGCGGGTGCTCGACGGCGGAGTCGGTGACGAGGTCGGCCGGGACGGGTCCGAACACCCCGGGTACGGCGGGCCGGTCGGTGACCGTGGACCTCGTCGTCGTCGTCTTCTCCGGGGTTCTCTCAGCGGAGGTGGCGGTCATCCCACATCACATCTTTCCCTGGACGTTGGCGAGCATCCACTTGACGATCTTGATGTCGCGCGGCTTGCGGGTCATGGTCATGAGGTTGAGCGGGGCCGCGAACTTCTGCGCGGTGATGGCCTTGGGGCGGGCGAACTCACGCAGCCCGTCGGCGCCGTGGATGCGGCCGAAGCCCGAGTCACCCGAGCCGCCGAACGGCAGGGACGGGATGCCGGCAAAGGCGAGGAACGAGTTGATGGACACCATGCCCACGTCGAGCTTCTCCGCCAGGGCCAGTCCCCGCTTCTTGTTGCCCGTGAAGATCGAGCCGCCGAGCCCGTAGCGGCTGGCGTTGGCCTTCTCGACGGCCTCCTCCAGGTCCGCGACCCGGTTGATCACCACGGTCGGGCCGAAGGTCTCCTCGGTGACCGCGGAGGAGTCCTCGGGGACGTCCACCAGGACGATCGGCTCGACGATCTTCTCACCGACGGACTCCTCACCGCCGAGGACGGCCTTGCCACCCTTGGCGAGTGCGTCCTTGACGTGCCTGCGGACGATGTCGACCTGCGCCGGCAACGTCATCGGGCCGTAGCTGGAGGAGGTCGAATTCCCCGGGGTCAGCGCACGGACTTTGGCCGTGAACTTCTGGACGAACGCGTCGTGGACATCGGAGTGGACGTAGATCCGCTCGACACCCGCGCAGGTCTGGCCCGCGTTGCCCATGGCACCGAAGACCGCCTGGTCGGCGGCCGCGTCGAGGTCCGCGTCCGAGTCGACGAGCAGGGCGTCCTTGCCGCCGCCCTCGATGACGACCGGCGTGAGCGTCTCCGCGCAGGCGGCCATGACCTTGCGGCCCGTCGCCGCGGAACCGGTGAACGCGAGCTTGTCCACGCCGGCCCTGCACAGGGCGTTACCGGTGGAACCGTCCCCGGTGATGGTCTGGATGAGCGGCTGGGAGGCACCGAGCGAGTCCCACACCTCGGCCAGCCAGACGCCGACACCCGGGGTGAGCTCGCTGGGCTTGAACACGACCGCGTTGCCGGCGGCCATGGCATACGACAAAGTGCCCATCGGGGTGAAGACCGGGTAGTTCCACGGGCCGATCGCGCCGACCACACCGTAGGGCTGGTACTCGACGTACGCCGCCTGGTTGCTCATGAGCAGCCCCGCCGAGACGGGGCGGCGACGTAGGACCTTGTCCGCGTTCTTGGCCGCCCACTCCAGATGGCTCACGGCGAGCATGACCTCGAGCGTCGCGTCCTCGTCCGGCTTACCGGTCTCGGCGGAGATCAGCGACGCGAGCTCCTGGGCCCTCGACGAGATCGCCCGCTTGTACTCCAGCAGCCACTCGCGGCGGCCCCGCGGACCCTGCTTGGCCCACCAGCGGGCGGCGGCGCGCGCACGCTCCACGGCTAGGGCGACCTCCTCCGGCCCGGCGATCGGGTACTCGGCGAGGACGGTGCCGTCGCGGGGGTCCACGCTCGCGAACGTGGGTCCGGTCTTGCTGGGCTCGGTGGTCGTCATCTGAGGTCCTCTCGTTTCCGATCACATATATTTGATGTAGCGTACCGTGATACGGGCCACAGTAGTCCAGTGTGCACGCAACCGACACCCCGTGACCGATACCGGGACAACCACCCACAGAAAACCGAGGCGAGAAGTGTTCGACATCCTCACCGAAGAGCAGCGTGACTTCGCCCGATCGATCGATGATTTCTGCGCGCGCGAGGTCGGCAGCGTCGAGAAGCGGCGCGAGCTCACCACCGAGGGCGGCACCCACTCGCCGCACATCTACGCCAAGATGGCCGAGCTCGGGTGGCTGGGACTCACCGTCCCCGAGGAGTACGGCGGCTCCGACGCCGGCGCCGTCGAACTGTGCCTCCTCCTCGAGCACTCCCTGCGCGGTCTGACCCCCATCGGAGGCATCGGCCCCACCCTCATCACGGCCGCCGCGTACCAGAAGTTCGGGACCGAGGAGCAGCGCAGGCGCGCCCTCGAGCTGGTCGTGAACGGCGGCACCCTGTCCATCTCGATGTCCGAGCCGGGTGCCGGGTCCGACGTCGCCGCCCTGCGCTGCAAGGCCGAGCGCGACGGCGACGACTGGGTGATCAACGGCCAGAAGACCTGGTGCTCCAACGCGCACTTCGCCGACCGCATCCTGCTCGTGGCCCGCACCGACTCGTCGGGCAAGAAACACGAGGGCATCACGATGTTCGACGTGCCCGCCGACATCGCGGGCCTGCAGATCACCGGGATCGAGACCATGGGCGGCAAAGAGGTCAACGACCTCTACTTCACCGACGTCCGCCTGCCCGCCGACTCCGTGATCGGCGAGGTCGGCGGCGGGTGGAAGCAGCTCATGACCGGCCTCAACACGGAGCGCCTCATCCTCGCCGCCATGCAACTCGGCGTGGCCCAGCGGGCGTTCGACGACTGCCTGACCTTCATCAAGGAGCGCGAGCAGTTCGGCCGGCCCGTCGGGTCCTTCCAGGTGCTGCGCCACCGGATGGCCGACCTCGCCACCGAGATCGAGGCCACGCGGCTGCTCGTCTACGCGGTGGCCAGGAAGGTCGACGACGCCGACCCCACGGCTCTGTTCCCCCGCGAGGCGTCCATGGCCAAGCTCAAGGCCTCCGAGCTGAGCAAGCGCGTGACCCTGGAGTGCATGCAGTCCATGGGCGGGTACGGATACGCCACCGAGTACGGCATGGAGCGCCTGGTGCGCCAGGCGGTGGTCTCCACCATCTACGGCGGCACCAACGAGGTGCAGCGCGACATCATCGGCAAGACGCTCGGACTGTGAGCGCCGCCGCGCGCGAGCTCGAGCTCATCCTGGCGCTCGACACGGTCCCCTCGGTCCGGATCTCCGCACTGTGGGACTCCCTCGAGCCCGCGCGGGTCGACGACATCACGGGCAGCCGCTGGAGGGGCACCGGCCTGGACACCGGGCATCCCATGTTCGGCATGCTCGGGCAGATGCGCTGGTGGGGCAAGGACTTCACCGAGGCCCGCAAGGTGGACCCGATCCTCGTCACCGACGACGCCGGTGACGTCGTGCCGGACACCTCAGCGACGGGCGGGGGCGGGGCATCCCTGTGGGAGGTCTCCTTCCGCGGCCGCCCGACCGCCTCCATGGTGTACGACCGTCTGCCGGTGATCGACCACTTCGCCGTCGTCGGCCCCGACACCCTCCTCGCGGTGATGAACGGGCGCGGCACCGTCCACGAGGGCGAGCACTTCTGGTTCGTCCTCGAGCGCCAGCACTGAGCCCCGCTGGCCGGGTGCGCGGGGCGGGTGCGCGGGCCGGGTGCGCGGGGCGGCGCCACGCCCCACAATGGGGCGCATGACCCCCAACCCCGCGCGCCCGGTCCGCATCGCCGTCCAGCTCCAGCCGCAGCACTCGCCCGACTACGGGCTGATCCGGGACGCCATCCGACGCTCGGAGGACGCGGGCGTGGACGTGGTCTTCAACTGGGACCACTTCTTCCCGCTCTACGGCGACCCCGACGGCGCCCACTTCGAGTGCTGGACGATGCTGGCCGCCTGGGCCGAGCAGACCGAGCGCGTGGAGATCGGCGCCCTGGTCACCTGCAACACCTATCGCAATCCCGACCTTCTCGCCGACATGGCCCGGACCGTCGACCACATCTCCGGCGGCCGGTTGATCCTGGGCCTGGGCAGCGGATGGTTCGAGCGGGACTACACCGAATACGGCTACGAGTTCGGCACCAAGGGCTCGCGGCTCGACGACCTCGGGCACTCCCTCGAGCGGATCGAGCAGCGCTTCGCCAGGCTCACCCCCGCTCCGACGCGGGACATCCCCGTGCTGCTGGGCGGCGGCGGCGAGAAGAAGACCCTGCGCCACGTGGCCCGTCACGCCGACATCTGGCATTCGTTCGTGGACGTGGAGACCTACCGCCACAAGTCGGAGGTGCTCGCCGGGCATTGCGCGGACGTGGGGCGCGACCCTGACGAGATCGAGCGGTCGACCGAGATCGGCGGCGCCAGCTCACCCGATGAGGCCAGGCGACTCGCCGAGGACCTGCACGCCGAGGGCGTCACCCTCTTCACGGTCGGGCTCAACGGGCCGGAGTACCCGCTGGACCTGGTCGAATCGCTGGTGGCCTGGCGCGACGGGCGCTGACCCTCGCTCCCGCGATCCGCCCTCCGGCTCGTCATCTGCCCTCCGGCCCCCGCACGCGACTCGCATTCGGGAGGGCGGATCGCGCCGGGGCACCCGACGCGGCCGGAATCTGCAGCGCAAGGCGCGTTCCGAGGGGCGGATCGCGGGCACTCAGCCCCGCTTGACCGCCCTGTCGACCCGGCGCCACGTCCGGTAGGTGTACCACGACGCCACCAGCATGAGCACCAGCACCAGCGAGGCGAAGATCGACGGCCGCCCGGTGAGGATCAGCCCGACCGCATTGACCAGTGCAAGCACCGTGAAGAACCCGACGAACCCGCCGATGACCTCCAGCCGCTGCCGGGCACCCAGGGCGTCCCCGCCGCTACGAGCCACCGTCGGTCAGCTCTTCAGGCCGCCGGCGGTGAGGCCGGAGATGATCCGCCGCTGGAAGATCAGCACCATGACCACCAGCGGCACGGTGACGAGCGCGCCGGCGGCCATGATCGCCGCGTGCGGCGGGAGGTACGGGTTGACGCCGGAGAAGCGGGCGATCGCGACGGTGACGGGCTCGGTCGCGGCGGTGGACAGCTGCTGCGAGAGCACGAACTCGTTCCACGTGATGATGAACGCCAGGATCGCGGTGGTGAACAGCGCCGGCGCGGCGAGCGGCAGGATGATCTTGATGAACGCCTGGCCGCGGGTGGCGCCGTCGACGCGAGCGGCTTCCTCCAGCTCCCACGGCAGGTCGTTGAAGAACGACGTGAGCGTGTAGATGGTCAGCGGCAGCGCGAACGAGATGTTGGGGATGATGAGCGCCTGGTAGGTGCCGATCCAGCCGATGTCGGTGAACAGCTGGAACAGCGGGGTGACCAGCGCGACGCCGGGGAACATCGACGCGGCGAGGATGATCCCGGTGACGAGGAACTTGCCGCGGAAGTCGACCCGGGCGAGGGCGTAGGCGGTGAACACGCCGAACGTCAGCGCCAAGGCCGTCGTGATCGAGCTGATGACCACCGAGTTGATGATCGCGCCCAGGAAGTTGTTGCCGCCGTCCGTGGACAGGGCCTCACGGAAGTTGTCCAACGTGAGGTGCGAGGGCACGGGGCTGGCGGAGAAGATGAACCGGTTGTCGCGGAACGCGGTGACGAGCATCCAGTAGAACGGCGCGAGTCCCCAGACGAGGATGAGCAGTGCCCCGACGTAGGTGCTCGCGGTGCGGCCGAAGGGCTTGCGCGGCGGCTTGATGTCCTGGTCGTCGGGACGCCGATCGGGACCGGGGGTCGACGACGACGAGGAGGGCCGCGGCATCGTCGGCGAGGTGCTCGGTTCAGACACTCGGTCGCTCACCGGATCTCCTCCTTCTTGCCGGTGCGATCTTCCACGACGTTCGCGCCGAGGAATTTCACCATGATGTACGCGACGGCGAAGACCAGCAGGAACACCAGTGTCGATATCGCGGAGGCGCTGTTGAAGTTGCCCATCCTCATCTCGTTGACCACCAGCATCGACACGGTCGCAGTCGGCGAGTTGGAGTTGGCGGAGACGAGGATGACGGGCAGGTCGTACATGCGCAGCGCGTCGAGCGTGCGGAACAGGATCGCCACCATGAGGGCGGGCCGCACCAGCGGCAGGGTGATCCTGGTGAACTGCTGCCAGCGTGAGGCGCCGTCGACGCGGGCCGCCTCGTAGACGTCACCGGGGATCATCTGGAGGCCGGCGAGGATGAGGAGCGCCATGAAGGGCGCGGTCTTCCACACGTCGGCCACGATGATGGCGATCCGGGCGTAGAACGGGTCGGTGGTCCAGGCGATGTTCGTGCCCAGGATGGTGTTGGCGATCCCGTTGGGGGCGAAGATGAACGCCCACAGCTTGGCGGTGACGGCGGTGGGGATCGCCCACGGGACGAGCACGGCGGCCCGCAGCAGGGAGCGACCCCAGATGCTCTTGCCCATGACCACGGCCATGGCGAAACCGAGCACCGTCTCGAGGGAGACCGTGGTGACGGTGAAGAACAGGGTATTGCCCATGGCGGGCCAGAAGTCGACGGACGAGACGCCGGGCGGACAGGTGACGGTGCCGTCCCCGCCGGGCGCCGGACACGCCTGCGTCAGCCAGTAGAGGTAATGCTGGAAGCCGGCGAACCCGCCGTCCGAGAACATTCCGGTCGCCGGGTCGAGACCTCGGTCGGCCATGAAGGACAGGTACACGGCGCGGATGACCGGGTAGCCGATCACCACCGCGAGGATGGCCAGTGCGGGGCCCACCATCCACACCGGCCGCCAGTCGAACTTCTTCTCGACCAGTGGCGCCGGGGACTTCTCGATCGTCGTCATCGCCTCGCTCCTCGCCGGGTTCGTGCCCGCCCACCAGGGAGACCGGTGGGCCCCGGGAACGTTACCCGGGGCCCACCTGCCCTGGTCCGACAACCGTCTGTCATCGGACCGTGTCGATCACTCAGCTGTCGTGGATCACTGAGCCTGTTCGATCGCGGCCGTCATGTCCGTGAGGGCCTGCTGGACGTCCTTCTCCCCACGCAGCGCGGCGAAGGTGTTGTCCTGGATCGCCTTGGACACCGACGGGTAGAACGGCGTGACGGGGCGCGGCTCGGCGTTGTCGAGCGCCGCCTTCAGTGCCGGCATGTACGGGAACTCCTGCTGGAGCGCCTCGTCGTCGTAGATCGAGGACAGCACCGGCGGGAACGACTGCTCGGCGAAGCCCATCTGGACGTCCTCGGAGATGATGAACTCGAGGAACGCGCGCGCGGTCCCCTTGTTCTCCGAGAACACGTTGATCGCGTTGTTGTAGCCACCGAGCGTGGACTGGCCCGCGCCGTCCTTGCCGACGATCGGGGCGACCTGGAACTTGCCCTGGACCTGGGAGGTGGGGTCGGACTGACCCGACTCGTACATGTACGGCCAGTTGTAGGAGTACATGGTCTCGCCGGCGAGGAAGGCCTGTGCGGTCTCCTCCTCGGTGAACGCGTCGGTCTGCGGGGCGATCACGCCGCCCTTGTAGGCGTCGACGAGGGCGGTCAGACCCTCGCGTGCCTGGTCGGTGTCGAGCTCGGGCGTCTTCCCGTCCTCGCCCACGACCTTGCCGCCCCAGCTGTGGATGAACTGGGTGGCGGCGACGGTCAGGCCCTCGTACTGGCTGAGCTGGGTCTGCAGGCAGTCGACGTCCGCACCCTCGGCGGCCTCGCAGGAGGAGACGAGTGCCTCCCAGTTGGCGGGCGCCTCCGGCTGGAGATCGGTGCGGTAGTACAGCAGCTGGGCGTTGGTGTTCTGCGGCACGCCGTAGAGGGTGCCGTTGTAGGTCGCCGAGTCGACGGCGGCCTCGATCAGGCCGGAGGTGTCCACCTCGGTGTCACCCTCGATCGGCTGCAGCCAGCCGTTGGCCGCGAAGTAGGCGGTGTCGGTGACGTCGAGGGCGAAGACGTCGTACTCGCCGCTCTCGGTCTGGAGGGACTGCGTCAGGGTGTCGCGCTGTCCGTCCTGCTCGGCGGGCAGCTCGCGGAGGGTGACCTCCTGGTCGGGGTTCTCCGCGTTCCACTGCTCGATGACGGGGCGGAGCTTGTCGGTGTCGTTGCTGCCCATCGCGAAGGTGATGGGGCCGACGCCGGAGGCGCCGGCCTCCGCCTGCTGGTCGGACTCGTCGCCACCCGATCCACACCCTGCCGATACCAGGGCGACGATGGAGGCGGCCGCCGCCGCCTTGAGGAACCTGCCGTGAACGGCCATGCGCTCTCTCCTACTGTCGTGTCTCGACTCCCCTCGGCGAATACCGACGGGCAGTGGACCGGTGCCGCCTGTGACGCGGGTCTCACTGAGGACCTGCTGAGCGTAACCCACGAGGCGGCGGTGGCGCGGGACCACGTGCGAACATGTGGCCGACGCGCCGTCGCTCCGATGACATGGGGCGTCACGCGAGCGAGGTCACACTTGTCACTCTAGCAACAACAATTGTTGCGGATGTAGCATGCACCGCCCCGCGACCGTCAGCGGAGTCTGAGACCGGTCTCGACGTCGAAGAATCGGACCTCGCCGTCGAGCGCCTCGAGGTACATCGTCTCGCCCTTGCGCGGGTGGTCGCCCGACTCCGCGCGGTACACCACCGGATGCCCGTCACCGGTCGAGCAGTGCAGGTAACTGTCCGCCCCGAGCTCCTCCACCAGGTCGACCGTGACCTCCAACCCGCGCCCGTCCGCGGCCAACCGCAGGTGCTCGGGCCGCACGCCGACGGTGACCCGTGAACCCGATCCCTCGGGCAGCGGCTCGCGGAACCCCTCGAGATCCACCGTGCCGTCGCCGACCGGGGCCTCGAAGAGGTTCATGGACGGGGACCCGATGAAGCCGGCCACGAAGGCGTTGATCGGGTTGTTGTACAGCTCGCGCGGGGTGTCCACCTGCTGGAGCACCCCGTCCTTGAGCACCGCGACGCGGTCACCCATGGTCATGGCCTCGACCTGGTCGTGGGTCACGTAGATCATCGTGGTGTGCAGGTCGCGCTGTAGCTTGGCGATCTGTGCGCGGGTGGCCACACGCAGCTTGGCGTCGAGGTTGGACAGTGGCTCGTCCATGAGGAAGACCTGCGGGTTGCGCACGATCGCCCGTCCCATGGCCACGCGCTGGCGCTGGCCACCGGAGAGCTCCTTGGGTTTGCGGTCGAGGTACGGCACCAGGTCGAGCATCTCCGCCGCGCGGTCGACCCGCTCGGCGATCTCCGTCTTGGAGGCCTTGGCCAGCTTCAGGGCGAAACCCATGTTCTCGCGGACCGTGTAGTGCGGGTACAGCGCGTAGTTCTGGAACACCATCGCGATGTCGCGATCCTTGGGCTCGGTCCCCGTGACGTCCTTGTCGCCGATGAGGATCCGGCCGGCCGCCACGTCCTCCAGGCCGGCGAGGGCGCGCAGCGTCGTGGACTTGCCGCAGCCCGAGGGGCCGACCAGGACGAGGAACTCCCCGTCCGCGATCTCCAGGTCCAGGCGGTCCACGCTGCGACGCGCGGCCCCCGGATAGACGATGGACACGTTCTCGAAGGTCACCGAGGCCATGAGAAGACTTCCCTTCACCGGCAGGAACGTGCCGGACGATCCGAGATAGAGGGCAACACGACGACTGTAGCGGGCCCGGGCGGAGTTCACCGTGGCTGTGCCCAGAGTTCATCCGCGCGTGGTCGGGACGCGGCCGGCCGGTGGTCCGGCGCCCCTAGCGTGCATGCGTCCACTACGACTGTCGACACCTCCAGGAGACCCCGATGTCCGTCCGCCGCCTGCTCCCGATCGCCAGCACCCCGTCGCCGGGGATCTCCAACCGCCAGCACGTGACCTGCGTCTACAAGTGCGGCGACCAGTGCGCCGCACCGGTGCCCAACACCACCGCCAACCCCTACTTCGGCGAGATCGCCACCCAGATCAGCCGCCGCGGGGCGCTCAAGGCCGCGGGGGTCGTGGCGTTGGCCGTGGGGGCCAGCCAGGTACTGCCCGCGACCGCCGCGGCGCAGGGCTCGATCGCCGCCGGCCCGCTCGGCCCCACCGGGTCGACCGGCGGGGCCACCATCGATACGTCGTTCACCCCGGTCGCACCCAACACCGCCGACGCCGTCACGGTCCCGGACGGGTACACCAGTGACGTGGTGATCCGCTGGGGCGACCCCGTGCTGCCGGGGGCGCCGGAGTTCGACTTCGAGAACCAGACCGCCGCGGCGCAGGCCATGCAGTACGGCTTCAACTGCGACCTGGCCGTACTGCTGCCGATGGACGACCGGGACGAGCGTTTCCTGCTCATCGTCAACCACGAGTACTCGACCGAGCCGTCGATGTTCCGCGGGTACGATTCCTCGTCGCCGACCCGCGAGCAGGTCGAGATCGCCTGGGCCGCCCACGGGTTGACCGTCGTCGAGCTGGCCAGCCGCGCCGGCGACGGCGGGCTCGACCCCGTCATGGGCTCGTACAACCGCCGGATCACCGCCACCACCCCGTTCGAGTTGCGCGGCCCCGCCGTCGGTGCCCTGACCCGGACCACTGCGGACCCGACCGGCACGCGCGTGCTGGGCACGCTGAACAACTGCGCCGGCGGGCACACCCCGTGGGGCACCGTGCTGTCCGGCGAGGAGAATTTCAACCAGTACTTCGGCACCGCCGGGACGGTCGCCGACCCGGAGCGACTCGAGGCCCTGCGCCGCTACGGCATCTCCGTCTCCCGCTCGGGACGACGGTGGGAGGATTTCGACCCCCGGTTCGACCTGGCCGCCGAGCCCAACGAGGTCAACCGCTTCGGCTACGTCGTCGAGGTGGATCCCTGGGATCCGGACTCGACCCCGGTCAAGCACTCCGCGATGGGCCGGTTCAAGCACGAGGGCGCCAGCATCCACGTAACCGGGGACGGCACGGTCGTCGCCTATTCCGGCGACGACGAGCGCTTCGACTACCTCTACAAGTTCGTCTCCAGCCGCCGGATCACGCCCGGCACCTCGTCGGCCGCGCGGGCCGAGAACATGAGGATCCTCGACGAGGGCACCCTCTACGTGGCGACGTTCGCCGGCAACTCCCCCGCCGCGGAGATCGACGGCTCCGGGGCGCTGCCCGCCGACGGCGCGTTCGACGGCACCGGCACCTGGATCCCGCTCATGACCGTCGCCGCCGGCGGGAGCGCCGTCTCGCACGTGCCGGGCATGACGGCGGAGCAGGTCGCCGTGTACACCCGCATGGCCGGGGACCGGGTGGGAGCCACCAAGATGGACCGCCCCGAGGACGTCGAGCCCAGCCCGACCACCGGCAAGGTCTACATGGCGCTGACCAACAACACCCGCCGCACGACCGCGGACGTGGACGAGGCCAACCCGCGGCACAACAACAAGCACGGGCAGGTCGTGGAGATCACCGACGACCACGCCGGCACCACCTTCGGGTGGAACCTGCTCCTGGTGTGCGGCGACCCGGCCGAGGCGGACTCGTACTTCGGCGGCTTCGACAAGTCCAAGGTCAGCCCCATCTCCTGTCCGGACAACGTCGCGTTCGACCCCGCCGGCGGGCTGTGGGTGTCCACCGACGGCAACGCGCTCGGCTTCAACGACGGCCTCTACTCGGTGGCCACCGAGGGGCCGAACCGCGGCGAAACCAAGCTGTTCCTCACCGTCCCGATCGGGGCGGAAACCTGCGGTCCGCTGGTGTTCAACGATCGCGCGATCGTCAACGTCCAGCACCCGGGTGAGAAGGACGGCGCGTCGATCGAGAACCCGGCCTCGCACTGGCCCGACGGCGGCACCTCGCAGCCGCGGCCGTCGACCGTGGTCGCGTGGCGCAACGGATTCTCCGGGGGCGCCGGCTCTCTCGGTTCGGGGTCACTCGGCTCGGGGTCACTCGGCTCCGGCTCCCTGACGACGGGCCGGCTCGGGTCCTGACGGCCCGGGGGCCGGGTCGTCAGACCCGGCCCCCGGCCGGCGTGTACGCCAGGCCGCGCTCCGCGCAGGCGATGATCGAGGCGGCGACCCCCTCCGGGTCGTCCGACATCGGCACGTGGCCGTCCGCGCTGATCTCGATCTTCGCCTGTGGGAACAACCGCGTGGCGAGCGCGACCTGGCGCACCGGCAGGACCAGGTCGAACCGGCCCCACCGGATGGTGATCGGCAGGTCCTCGTCGACGGGCGCGGAGAAGAGGAACGCGCGCCGGTCGGCGCGGTCGAGCACGGTGTTGGACACGATCGCCTCGCTGTCGATCGCCGCCGCCTCCGCCGGGTAGCGCCACGGCCGGGCACAGAACACCGCCATCATCACCGCACGTCCGGCGGCCCGCTCGGTCAGCGCGGGGGTGTGGCGACCGAGCTTCGCGGCCGCCCGTCGCAGACTCCGGAAGACGGTGACCGTGTAGCGCCACTCGGCCTGCGATCGGAAGAACCCGGCGGGAGAGAGCGCGGTGACGCTGCTCGCCAACCCCCGCGCACCCAGCTCGAGCGCCAGGAAGCCGCCGAGGGAGTTGCCCGCGATGTGCGGGCGCTCCCCGGCCGGGACGACCTCCTCCAGGAGAGTGACGAGTTCGGTAACGACGTAGTCGAGGACATCCCCGGCGTCGGGCAGGTCCGCGGACTGCCCGTGGCCGGGCAGGTCCACGACCACCACCCGGAACCGATCCGTGAGCAGCGGCACGACCGGATCCCAGGCGTGCGCCCGGTGGCACACGCCGTGGAGCAGGACGATGGTGGGACCGGTCCCGGTGATCTGGTGATACAAACCCATGCCGTCAGTGTCCCCCACCGCGGCGAGGTGACGCCCCACGACTGGCGAATTTGGGCCTAGATTCGGTTCCGCGAGGCTTCCGGGGGAAGCCGGTGTCGAGGGGGCAGGGGTCATGGAGACGACGACGAGCGAACCGGCCATACGGGACGGTGGGCCCGCTTCGGGTCTCGCCGAACAGTTCCGGCCGATCCTGTTGCGCCTGGACCTGCTGGTCCGCAGGCAGAGCACCCAGTACGCCCTGAGTCGCGCGCAGACCTCGATCCTGCACACCCTGGCCTGTCACGGGCGGCTCCGGATGTCGGACCTCGCCCGGCTGGAGAACGTGCGGGTCCCCACCACCAGCAACTCGGTGAGCGTGATCGAGGCCATGGGGTACGTCGAGCGTGAACCCGACGCCTCCGACCGCCGCGGGGTGTGCGTCCGCCTCACCGACCTGGGGCGGGCCCGCATCGAGGAGGTGCTGGCGGACCGGGACCGGGACTTCACCGAGCGCATGGCGCACCTGACCCCCGAACACCGCGACCTGCTCTCCTCGGCGGTGCCCGCTCTCACCGCCCTGCTCGACGCCTTCGACGGCGACCCGGAACCCCAGCCCGACACCCAGCCCGACACCCAGCCCGACACCCGGCCAGACGCGCCGCACCCCGCCTGACCTCGGCCCGTCCGGCCGTCCTCCGCCCGACCCCGGCCCGGTCAGCCGCGCCCCTCTACCCTCGGGGCATGAGCACTGTCCTGATCACCGGCGCCTCCCGCGGGATCGGAGCGGCGACCGCGCGCGAACTGTCCGCCGCCCACGACCTGATCCTCGTGGGTCGGGACGTCGACTCCCTGCAGGCCGTCGCTGCTGACTGCCGCTCAGCGCGGGTGGTGGAGGCCGACCTGACCACCGCCGACGGGGTCGCCCGCGCGGCCCACGACATCGACTCGCTCGACGGCCTCGTCCACAGCGCCGGGGTCGCGGACCTCGGCCGGATCGACGAATCGGACGCCGGGCACTGGCGCCGCGCGTTCGAGGTCAACGTGCTCGCGGTGGTCGAGTTGACCCGGGTGCTGCTCCCGGCGCTACGCGCGGCACGGGGCCACCTCGTCGTCGTCAACTCCGGCGCGGGGATCACCGCCAAGCCCGGCTGGGGCGCCTACAGCGCGTCCAAATTCGCGCTCCGGGCCGTCACCGACACGCTCCGGGGTGAGGAACCCGACCTGCGAGTCACCTCGATCCACCCGGGCCGCGTCGACACCGATATGCAGCGCGCGATCGTCGCCGCCGAGGGTCGCACCTACGACCCGACCGCATTCCTCCGGGCCGAATCGGTGGCCACCGCGGTCCGGAACGCGCTGGAGTCCACTCCGGATTCACATCCCACCGAGGTCGTCCTGCGGCCGCGCCCGCACTGATTCCCCCGTCCGGCGGACAGGTGCGGCGAACGCCTCCCCCGCCGCCGCGCGTGTCGTAACGTCTGCTCCACCATGACCAGCCCGGACACCCCACTGCGGGTCACCGTGATCGGCGCGGGCGTGGTCGGCTGCTATGTGGGCGGCCGGCTCGCCCGCCATGCCGACGTGACCCTGGTCGGGCGTCCCCACGTTCTCGACCCGATCCGCGCGGTGGGCCTGACCGTCGAGTCCGGCGCCGGCGAGGACGACCGGCTCCACGTCCCCGCCGAGGCCCTCACCCTGGCCACCACGCCCGAGAGCGTCCGCCGCTCGGACGTGGTCCTGGTGTGCACCAAGGCCGGGCAGACCGCCGCCGCCACCGCGGAGTTCGCCCCCTTCCTCAGACCGGACACACTGGTCGTGGGCCTACAGAACGGCCTCCACTCGGCGGACCTCATCCGTGAACTGCTCGACTCGACCACGGTGATCCCCGGCGTCGTGCCCTTCAACCTGGCGCGCACCGGCCCCGCCACCTACCGGCGCACCTCCACCGGGGTGATCCGGCTCGCCGATCACCCCCGGGCCGTCCCGCTGATCCACACCATGACGGCGGCCGAGCTACCCGTGCGGCCCACCGACGACATCCAGGCCGTCCTCCACGGCAAGGTCCTCATCAACCTCAACAACGCGGTCCAGGCGCTGTCCGGACTCCCGCTGCGGGCCGAGCTGCTCGACCGGGACCTGCGGCGCAGCGTCGCCCTGTGCCAGGCCGAGGCCAACCGGGTGTTCACGGCGGCCGGGGTGGTGCCGCGGGTGCCGCTGGCCGTCCCCGCCGGCGCCCTCCCGGTGGTGATGCGGCTGCCCAACCCGCTGTTCCGCCGACTCGCCCGGGCCGCGGTGCGGGTCGACGCGGACGGCACCTCCTCCATGACGGACGACCTCGTACGCGGCCGGCCCACCGAGATCGAGTACCTCCAGGGCAAGGTCGTCAAGATGGCCGGTCAGCTCGGGATGGAGGCGCCGGCCTGCGCGCGGATCGTCGAGCTGGTGCACGAGGCCGAGGCCGCCGGCGCGGATCGCCGGAGGTGGACCGGCCGGGAGCTGCTCACGGACCTGCAGCGCGCCCGACGCCGCGCGCGCCGACTGGCCCGGATACAGCAGATGACCGGCCAGCCGACCTGACTCCCGCCCCGTAGCCGGGTCAGTCCTCGTACCGGATTCAGTCCTCGTAGCCGATCGAGAACGCCGCCTCGAGGTCGTGCTTGGACTGTGTGCGGAACGCGATGTGGGTCTCGGTGTCCAGCACCCCGGGGACCTTGTTCAGGCGATCGGAGACGATGTCGGCGATCTCCTCGTTCCGCCGGGCACGCACCAGCACGATGAGGTCGATGGTGCCGGTGACCGAGTACACCTCGGAGACCCCGTCGATGTCGGCGATCGCGGAGGCGACCTCGGGGATCCGCGCCGTCTCGGCGTGGACGAAGACGATTGCGGTGATCATGGCCTCAAGGCTAGTGGAGCGGGCGTACCGTGTGCGCCATGATCCACGGCGACCTCTTCCAGACCGCGCGCGAGACGGAGACGAATCGCCGGTTCGCGCTCCAGAACTCCAAGATGCTCAAGGTGACCCTCGCCGAGCAGCCGATCCTCGCGCGGACGGGGTCGATGGTCGCCTACCAGGGGCAGGTCGGGCTCGAGAACGTCGGCAGCGGCGGGATCGGCAAGATGTTCAAGGCGGCGGCGACCGGTGAGGGCGTGCCCCTCATGCGCTGTACCGGCCGGGGCGAGCTCTTCCTGGCCGATCAGGCCTCCGAGGTCCAGGTGCTCCACCTCGAGGACGACATGATCTCGGTCAACGGGGCGAGCGTGCTGGCGTTCTCCGAGGGGATCGCGTCGGACATCCACCGCATCGCCGCCAAGGGGGCCGTCATGACCGGTGGCCTGTTCAACGTCTCCCTTCGCGGGACCGGGTTCGTCGCGGTGACGACCAAGGGCCAGCCGGTCGCCCTCGACGTGTCCTCCGCGCCGACGTTCGCCGATCCCCAGGCCGTGGTCCTGTGGACCGCCGGGGTGACGATGGACGTCCGGGTCGACACGGGCGGCCTGAAGTCCCTGATCCGCGGCGGCAGCGGGGAGACGTTCCAGCTGGCGTTCGGCGGTCAGGGACTGGTGGTCGTCCAACCGTCGGAGAACGTGCCCCAGGGGGCAGGGAGCCAGGGCGGCGCGTAGTGCGCGCGCCCCGGCCGACCGGGGCGGAGTTCAGGGCGCGAGGTCAGCTCATGTTCTCCGGGGTCCAGTAGGCGCGCATCGAGGCGACCTTTCCCTGCTCGTCGTGCGTCATGAGGTCCCACACGTTGATGGTGGCCTTGGAGTCGGCGTCGAAGTGGGTGGTGATCTCGAAGTTGAACAGCAGGTCGTTTCCGCACACGCGCGCCTCGAGCACCTCGCCCTCGATCTTCATCGCCACGACGCTGGCGTAGAACTCGCGGATCGCAGCCTTGCCCTCGTGGACGGTCCCGTTGCCGACCGGGTCCTCGACGGTGGCGCCCTCCGCGTAGAGGTCCATGACGGCCTCGAGGTCGCCGGCGGTCAGCGCCGCGATGTAGGAGTCTGCGGTGGAACGGATCTGTTCGGGTGAGGCGCTCAAGGCGGTGGCCCTTTCGGTGACGACGACGAGGTGACCCCGAGCCTAGAACGTGTTCTCGTTCCGCGGGGGCGGACCGGGCGGAACAATCGTGCGAGTTGTGACTTGCGCCACTCTCGTCACGTGCCTACGCTCCTGACACCACCTGGAGCAGGTGCGACCGGCCCGGAATCGGGGGTACGCCATGTCCACGCAACAGACCTCACCCACGCCTGCCGAGGAGGAGTCGTTCCACACCGGCCGGGTGGTGATCATCTCCCTGGTCGCCGCGTTGGGCGGTTTCCTGTTCGGGTTCGACACCGCGGTGATCAACGGGGCGGTCGACGCCGTGCAGGAGACGTTCGAGATGAACGCCGGCCTGACCGGGTTCGCCGTCTCCTCGGCCCTGCTCGGCTGCATCGCCGGCGCCTACCTCGCCGGACGCCTGGCGGACCGGTGGGGCCGCACGCGCGTGATGATCCTCGCCTCGGTGCTGTTCACGGCCAGCGCGCTCGGGTCCGGGCTCGCGGTCGGGCCCTGGGATCTCATCGTGTGGCGGATCGTGGGCGGTCTCGGCGTGGGCGCGGCGTCCGTCATCGCGCCGGCCTACATCGCAGAGGTCGCCCCGCCTGCCATCCGCGGTCGGCTGGGATCGCTGCAGCAGCTCGCGATCGTCTCCGGCATCTTCGTCGCGCTGCTCTCCGACGCCTGGCTGGCGGGGGTCGCGGGCGGCGCGATCGAGGAACTGTGGTTCGGCGCCGAGGCGTGGCGGTGGATGTTCTGGGCGGAGGTGATCCCCGCCGTGACGTACGGGGTGCTGGCGCTGACCATTCCCGAATCGCCCCGCTACCTGGTCGGCAAGGGGATGGTCGACCGGGCCCGCGAGGTCCTCCGCTCCATCCAGGAGGGCGGGATCGACAACCGGATCAAGGAGATCCGCGAGACGGTCCGCGACGACCGCAAGCGCACGTGGCGCGACCTCGTGAAGCCGGGCGGGGTCAACCTGCTTCCCATCGTGTGGATCGGGATCGTCCTGTCGGTCTTCCAACAGGCCGTGGGCATCAACGTGATCTTCTACTACTCCACCTCGCTGTGGCAGTCGGTCGGCTTCACCGAGTCCGACGCCCTCACCCAGACGGTCATCACCTCCGTCACGAACATCGCGGTGACGATCGTGGCGATCGCACTGATCGACCGGATCGGGCGCCGCAAGCTGCTCATCACCGGCTCCGTCGGCATGACGATCTCCCTGGCAGTGATGGCCCTGATGTTCAGTACCGCCACCATGGGGCCGGGCCCGGACGGCGAACTCGCCCCCCAGCTCGCCGACACCCAGGGGCTGATCGCGCTCATCGCGGCCAACGGGTTCGTCGTGTTCTTCGGCATGTCCTGGGGCCCGGCGGTGTGGGTGCTGCTCGGCGAGATGTTCAACAACCGCATCCGCTCCGCGGCGCTGGGCCTGGCCGCGGCCGCCCAGTGGCTGGCGAACTTCGTGGTCTCGACCGCGTTCCCGCCGATGGCCGAGTTCAGTCTGACGTTCACCTACGGCTTCTACGCGGTCTCCGCGCTGCTGTCGCTGCTGTTCGTGGCCAGGTTCATCCCGGAGACGACCGGCCGATCGCTGGAGGACATGTAGGCGCGCGGCGCTCGGCGCTGCCCCCGCCCGGCCCGTCGCCCGTCCGGCCCGTCCGGCTTGTCGAAAAGGCTGTTCGGCACGCATCGGCCGAGAAGGGGGTGTGCGAAACGCTCTTCTCGATGAGGGGCGGGCGAAGGGCGGAGGGCGGCGGGCGGCGGGCGCCCGGGTCAGGCCGCGTCGTCCGGGGTGCGCGCCGGGCAGAACAGGTCCGTCCGCAGGGTGGCGGGGTCCATGTCCGGGCTCGGCTCGGTCACGTAGCTCTCCCAGAACGGGGTCCCGGGCGCTCGGCCCATCGCACCGATCGATGCCATGAACTCGCCCCACGCCTGCCCGAGCCCGTCGTAGGAGCCGAGGTGGCTGACGACCGCCACGTCGCCGGAGGGGAGCTCGGAGGCGACGACCCGCATCCCGTCGACCTCCGCCGGGTCACCGTCGTGGAGCTCGGCCAGCGGTCGGGCGAGGGGGAACCCGATCTCGATGTCGGCGGTGAACTCCGGCTCCTCGGTCGTGCGGGTGTAGACCGCGAACGCCGGCCCGGCCGGGGCCACGCCGGCCGCGAACAAGGCCGGGAATGCCTTGCCGAACGCCGCGTCGAAGTATCCGGCGATCGTGGACATGGGCACGCCGGTCGCGCGGACGACGGCGGTCGGCACGGCCGGTACGCGCAGCAGTCGCATCTGCCCCACCGGCTCAGGCCCGAGGTCGGGGTACCCGGGCGGCGGGTCGTCCGGCACGGCGGTGGGTCGGTCGTGGGACGGGGAGGATGACGACGACGACATGATGTGCCCTCTCGATGACGCGGTGGCCTCTACCCAGTGTGCGCCGCGCGCGGCCACCAGGGAAGACCCGGCGGGCATCGACCACCGCGCGCCTGCGCCGCCCACTACGCCGGGGCGGGTGGGTCGGGGGCCGAGACGGATGCGACGGTCGCGCGCGGCGGGGACAATCGGGGCATGCCGCACTACCGCCTCCGCACCCCTGACCAGACGATCGATCTCGGCGACTTCGACAACGCCCAGGAGGCACTCGAGTCCGCCGTCTCCAGCCAGTCCGAGAAGATTCCCGTCGACGGGTCACTCGAGCTGCAGGTGGGTGCCGACTGGCACTCGGTCGACATCGAGGGGGACATGCCGTGAGCCCCGGTCACGGGGCGCTCGCGGGTTCGGTGACCCAGTGCGCGACCTGCGGCCTCGAGCGCGCGCGGCCGCTGCCGGAGGTGTGCCCGATCTGCGCGGACGAGCGCCAGTACGTGCCCTCCGGAGGACAGCGGTGGACGAACCCCGAGCAGTCGCGGGCCGGGGGCGCATCGATCGAGTTCACCGAGCGCGAGACCGACGTCATCTCACTCGTCCAGAAGAACAGCCCCGGCATCGGTCAGAAGCCGGCGCTCATCCGCACCGCACACGGCAACGTGCTGGTCGAGGTGCCCAATGTCATCAGCGAGGAGGCGGTCGCGGCGGTGCGCGGATGGGGTGGCCTCGCTGCGATCATCGCCTCACATCCGCACATGTACGGGGTGCAGTCACTGTGGTCGGCGGCGTTCGACGACTGCCCGGTCTACGTCTCGGCCCCGGACGAGCAGTGGCTGGGGCTGCGGCCACGCAACACGGTCGTGTGGGGCGGGGGCCACGCCGCCGAGCCGGCCGACGGCGGTGAGATCGAGATCGTGCCGGGCGTGCGGGCGTCCCAGCCCGGCGGGCATTTCCCGGGCAGTGTGGTGGTGCACTGGACCGCCGCCGACGGCCGCGGCGTGCTGTTCACCGGTGACACGATCGGTTCGGTCGCGGATCCGGGGTGGGTGACGTTCATGCGCTCGTTCCCCAACTGGATGCCGCTGTCCGGGGCCGTCGTCCGCCGGATCGCCGAGCACGTCTCGCGCTACGACTTCGACCGCATCTACAGCAACTTCGGGGGCTGCGTACCACAGGACGCCCGCGGTGCCGTCCAGCGCTCGGCGGAGCGCTACGCCGCCTGGGTCGACGGCGAGTTCGACCACCTCACGTGACCGTCCGTCACTCCACGCGCCGGGCGCTTCCCGCGCTCTCGGCGCTCTCGGCGCTCTCGGCGCTGTCCTTGATCAGGGCGAGCCTGCGGTCCCATCCCCGGGACACCGCGCCGAGCAGATCGGAGATCTCGCGGATCCGATCGGGCCGGACCGCGTGGACCTGCCGTCGCTGCTGCGGGCGTGCGGCGACGAGCCCCGAGTCCACCAGCATCCGGAGGTGTTTGGCGACCGCCTGCCTGCTGATCCCCAGGTCGGCGGCCACCGCTCCGGCATCGTCCGGCTGATCGGCCAGTCGGACGAGGATGCGGCGGCGGGTCCGGTCGGCGAGAGCGGTGAAGACCCCGTCGGCCCGGGCGTCGAGCAGCCCGGACGGGCCGTCGGTCGCGGTCGCGCCGTTCACGGGCGATCCTCCGCACGGCGCCGGGCGATGTCGAGTTCGGCCTCCCACCCGGCGGAGTTCTCCTCGAATCGCTGCCGCCGCACCACCGCGTCACGGCTCAGACCGGCGAATCCGGTCTCGCGCACCGTGAGCACGACGCCGTCGCCCCGGGGTTCGACGGTGAACTCGATCGTGTTGGACGGGAACTCGTCGACGTCTCCGATCTGCCCGCCCAACCAGCGGAACACCGCGCGGCGGGGCGGGTCCAACTCCACGGTGCGGATGCTGAACTCGCCGTGCACCGGGTCCACCACGTGGGAGACATCGCCCTCGGTGGTGATCTCGTGCTCGGCCCACTCACCGTTGTTGATGAACCATCCCGGTTCCGACACGATGCCCCACACGGTCTGCGCCCCGGCATCGATGTGGATGGTGCGGACGATCTCGTCCGGCACGTCGTCGGTGGTCGTGTCGGGTCCGGTTCCGGCTGCTCGGTCCTCGTTCATCGGACTTCCCTCCCTCGCGGTGCGTTCCGCTCGGTGGATGCTGCGTCGCGGGGTGCACCTGTGCCTCCACGTTGGCACGATCCCCGACGTAGTGCAACCCTTTGGTTGCACTCACGTTTCGGACGGCTCTGTTCCCGCACGGCAGATCTCTTGCCCACGCTGATGGGTCGGCGTAGCGTTTCAGACGCGATACCACCGTCCTCACCACCTGTTTCCCGACGTCGCGACGTTCTCCCCGGGCGCCGCGCCCGCCGCACTCGTCACCGATGGACCGCCCGCGCACGGAATCGGACCCCCCGTCCGGCGGGGTCCGAATGTGAGGTGACCCCATGAGAAATCTGGTGGCCGTCGAGTTCCTGACCCTCGACGGCGTGATGCAGGGCCTCGGTTCCCCCGACGAGGACCGCGACGGCGGCTTCGAGCACGGGGGCTGGGGCCTCCCCTATGCCGAGGCCATGCACGAGGTCCTGGACCCTGGCGGACTGAGCAGAACCTCGGCGTACCTGTTCGGTCGCCGGACCTACGACAAGATGGCCGCCTTCTGGCCGTCCCAGCCGGACGAGAACCCCATGGCGGCCAGCCTGAACTCCTCACCCAAGCATGTCGCCACACGAGGTCAGCCGTCACTGGACTGGCAGGGGGCGGTGCCGCTGAAAGGGGACCTGACCTCGGCGGTCGGTCAGCTCACCGCCGAGGGCGAGGGGGACGTCGTGATCCTCGGAAGCGGCGACGTGGTCCGCCAACTCCTGACGGCCGACCTCGTCGACGAACTCCGCCTCTTCATCCACCCCCTCCTCCTGGGCACCGGTAAACACCTGTTCGGCGGCCTGTCGGCCCCGCGGGCGTTTCGCTTGACGAGCGTCGCCGCCACGAGCACGGGCACCATCGCGGCGGTCTACACCAGGAAGGGCCCTGATCAGACATGACCACCACCTCTGACGATCACGACACCTCACCGGGTCTGACGCCCCCGACCAGCATCGACCCCACACCCCGGTTCGGCAGCGGTGCGGGTTCCGAGACCGACAGGACAGACCCGTGGGCACCGTGGTGATGTACGGCTCGGTGTCCGTGGACGGCTTCATAGCCGACGCCGACGACCAACCCGGACCGCTGTTCGACTGGTTGACGGGTGGCGACGTGCCACTGGACGACAGTGGCGTCGTGGCGGTGACGCAGACGTCGTACGACTACATCCGGCCGTACTGGGATCAGATCGGGGTGACGATCGTCGGCCGCCACGTCTTCGACCTGACGGACGGTTGGGACGGGCGCCCGCCGAGCGGGGTCGACGACGTCGTCGTCGTGAGCCACCGACCCCCGCCCGAGGGCTGGGACCTCGAGGCGCCGTTCCACTTCGTCACCGACGTCGACCACGCGGTGGCCACGGCCCGGCAGCTCGCCGGTGACCGGGTGATCGAGGTCGCGGCGGGCGACGTCGGTGGCCAGGTCCTCGCCGCGGGACTGGTCGACGAGGTACGTATGGACGTCGTGCCCGTCGTGCTGGGATCCGGGAAGCGCTACTTCGGGCCGGTCGACGCCCGGCACCTGCTGGAGGACCCGGACGTGGTGATCCGGGGACGCCGCGTACTCCACCTGCGCTACCTGGTCCGCCGTTGACCGAGCGGCCACCGCCGGGAACGCGGGATCAGACCCCGGCCGTCGCCGCCTCCGCGAGTTCCCAGAACCGCTCCGCGATCGCCGGGTCCGACGCCTCGGCGCTGCGACCGATGAGCGTCGGAAGGCCCCGGAGGTGGCGCAGCGCGTCCGGCCCGGTGTAACCGCACGGTGGCAGCGGGCGGGTCGCGGCGAACAACGTCGTCAGCGCGGCCTGCGCGGCGGGCTGCGCGAACAGCGAACAGACGCCGGTGACGACCCGATCGAGCGCCACGTTGCCGGTGGCGTTGGAGATCCCCGTCGCCGCCCAGCCGGGGTGGGTGAGCTGTACATCGACCCCGACCGCCGCCGCCTCGGCGCGCCCGTCGCGTAGCCGCTGGTCCAGCGCGAGGCCCCACAGCATGTCGCCGAGCTTCGACTGGGCGTAGGCCGCGGCGGGCGTCCACCGGCGCCGGCGGAAATGCGGGTCCTCGAAGTGCAGAGTGCCGCTCTTGTGGGCGTTGGAGGCGACGATCACCACCCGCCGCCGCACCAGCGGCAGCAGGAGGTTCGTCAGCAGGAACGGGCCCAGCACATTCACGCCGAGGAGCATCTCGAATCCCTCGGCGGTCTCGCGCCGGCGTGGGGTGATGGCACCGGCGTTGTTGACCAGCACGTCGATCTGCTCGGCCCCGCCACCGATCCCGCCACCGACCCGACGTCCAGCATCGCCCCCACCGGAGCCGGTCAGTTCACCGGCCGCCCGCCGCACGCTCGCCAACGAACCCAGGTCGACCTCCACCACCCGGGACTCACCGGGCAACTGCGATGCGACCTCCCGCCCTCGGGCGGTGTCGCGAACGGCGAGGATCACCCGCGCTCCCGACGCGGATGCGGCCCGGACCGTCTCCAGCCCGACCCCGCTGGTCGCGCCGGTGACGAGCCACGTCTGGCCGGTGAGGTCGGGAATGTCGATGGTTCTCCGGGTCACGAGCGCAGCGTACGTCGAGCCGCCGGGCCCCGGGGATGGCCGCCACCGCGAACCTCACCGGAGCGTCCCCGGTAGCGGACTACCCTCCAGATATGAACTCCACCACACCCCGGCGCTCCCCGTGGATGCTCTCCGCGGCGACTGCGGCCCTCGTCGTCGTCGCCTCTCTCGCGGCCCCCACCGCCGGTGCCGCCCCGGCACCGTCCCCCAACCCCGCGCCCAACTGGTCCGGGCTCGAGACCCGCCAGTGGACCGCTCCGATCCCCGTCCCCGGCGCGCCCGCGGCGACGGTCCCGCTCGACCCCGCCCTCTCCCTCCCTCAGGCCGGCCGGGCGGTGCGGCAGGCTTACGGGACGATCGACCAGCACGGCCGCGAGGCGATCGCCACGTCCGCCGTGTTCCTCCCGCACGGGACGCCGCCCCCCGGCGGTTGGCCCGTCGTGGCGTGGGCACACGGCACCACCGGGCTCGGCGACGACTGCGCTCCCTCGACCCAGCCGCGCTCGGAGCGCGACGCCGAGTACCTCGGCCACTGGCTGGACCGTGGGTACGCCGTGGTGGCCGCCGATTACGTGGGCCTCGGCACCCCCGGGCTGCTCAGCTACCTCAACGGGCAGGCGGCCGCACGTGGGATCGTCGACTCCATCACCGCCGCCCGCGCAGACGGACTGCCGCTCTCCGCCAGATGGGGACTCGTCGGGCAGTCGCAGGGCGCCGGGGCGGCGCTCGTCACCGCGACCCGCGCCACCGAACTCGGCGCGCCCGCAGGCCTCGACTATCGCGGCGTCGTGGCGACCGGGGCCCCGGCCAACATCGAGCACCTGTTCCAATGGGGCGGGCCCGGATTCCCGCCGGTGAACCTCCCGACCGGGCTCAACCTGTACGCGATGTACATCCTCGCCGGATTCCGCGACCAGCACCCGGAACTCGACGTCAACGGGTTCCTCACGCCGCAGGGGCGTGAGATGGTCGACGCCGCCGAGACGCTGTGCTACTCGGCGATGCGCGAGAAGGTGGGCGATTTCCAGGTCTCGCAGGCGCTGGCCCGGCCCCTGCAGGAGGTCCCCGACGTCTTCGGCCACCTCCGGCGCTACATGGGCACGCCGGCTGCGGGCTACGACCGTCCGGTGTTCCTCGGCCAGGGCCTGCTGGACCTCGACGTGCCCGCACCCTCGGCTCTCTCCCTCGCGGCGGAGATGACGCTCAACCGGCAGCCGCTCGAGCTGCGCGTGTACCCGGACCGGGATCACAGCGGGACCGTGTACGCCGCCACCCCCGACGCCACCGCGTTCCTCGACCGGGTCATGAGGTGACCGCGGGAACGGGCGGGGCGGGTTCGTCCATGTATCGGGTCGACCCCGCCGGGCCCGGCGCCGGGGTGGCCTGCACCGCCGATCTACCCCCGTTTTCACCGATCGTCCATATGCGGCGTTTCATAACTGCTGGCCAGGCGCATCGGAGAAGGTCGGTCTAATGTGACGACCGTCATAATTGTTACCGACTTGTCACCAAGTGCCGGTTCGGGTTAGAGTTCCGTCATCGCCGCGCGGGGATGGTCCAGGGACTCCCCGCGCGGCTGACTTAATTTCGGACGACGGCGGGATTCCTAGAACGTGTTCTAGTACTGTCGGCGTCATGAGCGCCCTCGACTTCGAGTCCACCAGCAAGACCATCACCGCCGGCCGTTTCGAGCTGCACTACCACGAGGCGGGTGAGCAGAGCGTCGCCGAACCCGAGAGCGCGGTTCCCGTCCTCTTCCTGCACGGATCCGGCCCCGGCGTGACCGCGTGGTCCAACTTCGCCGGCAATTTCCCGGTCTTCGCCGAGCGATTCCACACCATCCTGCTGGACATGCCCGGCTTCGGGAAGAGCTCCGACCTGGAGTGGGAGAAGGCCTACCCGCTCATCGCCGCCGAGGCGATCGACGCGTTCTGCGAGGCCAAGGGCATCGAGAAGGTCGACATCATCGGCAACTCCATGGGCGGCAACGTCGCCTGCGAGACCGCCCTCGCCTACCCGCACCGCGTCCGCAAGATGGCGCTCATGGGCCCCGGCGGCCTGGCCGCCCCCTTGTTCACGCCCGAGCCGAGCGAGGGATCGCGCCGACTGTTCGAGTTCCTCGCCGAGCCGACCGACAAGAACATGGCGGCGTGGGTCGACACGATGGTCGGCAACAAGAAGGTCGTGGACGACGAGCTCATCCGCGCGCGCACCGAGGCCGCCACCGCGCCGGGCGCCGTCGAGCGCATGTACTCGGTGTTCGGCTCCATCCTCAAGCCGGAGAACGCCTACACCCCGCTGTACGCCCGCGCCTCCCAGATCCGGCAGGAGACCATGCTCATCTGGGGCCGGGACGACCGCATGCTCCCCTACGAGCAGGCCCACTTCGCGTTCCGCCAGCTCCCGCGCGCCGAGCTGCACGCCTTCTCCCGCTGTGGCCACTGGGCGATGATCGAACAGAAGGACAAGTTCGAGCGCCTGGTGATCGACTTCCTGCTCAACTGACCCGGCGGCGGTGCCGGCGCGGTGGCCGGTCGCGGCGGTCCCGGCGGTCCCGGCGGTCCCGGCGCGATCAGGCGTTAGCCTCGGAGCATGACCGACACGCCGCAGCCCGACCAGCCCGCCGTCGACCCGCAGACCGGCGAGGACCTGTCGTGGAAGCAGACCCCGGTGGCGATCGTCCTGGTCGACCGGCCCGCCCCCGGCCACGACGAGGTCGGTGAACTCCTCACCGAGATCTTCGAGGGATCGTACGAGGTCGAGCGGGGCAGCGACGACGACCCCGCCACCGCCGTCTACATCGAGGACGCGACGGTCATCGTGTCCTCGGTCGACGCCCCCGTGCCGGAGGCTGTCCAGTACACCCGCGACCTGGCCGCGTGGAACGGCGGCGAGTCCGTGGTGGAGTCGCACCGGTCCCAGGTCGTGGTGGCGGGGTTCCGGTGGGGACCGATCGGCGACGACGGCGAGCCGGGCGAACCCGAGTACCTGGACCCCCGGCTCGACACGCTCCGTTGCGAACTGGCGGTCGCGAACGTCACGGCAGCCCTGACCGCGCTACCCGGCGCGGTGGCCGTGAGCGTGGGCGGCGCCGCGGCGACCCTGCCGGCCGGCCCGTACCGCGACCTCGTGACGGGCAATCCGCTGCCAGCCCCGGCCCTCGTCGGGGTGCGGGCCGGGATGCAGACCGAGACCACCTCGTGCGTCTACACGAGCGGGATGGGCCGATTCGGCCGGATGGACCTCGAGCGGCTCGACGTGGACGCCCCGCCCGCCGCGGTCTACGCCCAGATGTGCGACCTCGTGGCCTACTCGCTGGCCACCGGGACCGTCTTCCAGCCCGGCCAGACCATCGAGGTGGGCGGACCACGACCGCTCGTCGCCACCGCCGAGGTCTCGCCGTTCACCGGTCAGGAGATCCTCCGGCTCGCGCCCGCCGACCGGTCCTGAACCCTAGGGGCGCTGGCGGCCGTTGCGCTCGACGACCAACCGCGTGGTGGCTGCCAACTGGAACGGCCGGATCACCGGTTCGATCCGGCTGATCAGTCGTTCCTTCTTGAGCCTGGCGATGACGCTGCGCACCAGCTCCGGCAGCGGATTCCCCGCGTGGTCGACCAGCGGGTAGATCCGCACCTCCGGCGCCACGCGGGCCATCTCCACGATCGCGTCGACATGGTCGGCCAGGTCCATGCGGTCCGCGTAGGTGAACAGCAGATGCGAGCACAGGACCAGGTCCGCCGAGTCGTCGGCGAGGGGCAGCGAGGGCAACTCCCCGGCCACGTACCGCTCGGGGGCCGCGGCCAGGTGGCCCAGCATCCGGTCGGCGGCCGTGCGGCGGATGACCTCGTGGCCCACGACCCCGCCGCGGACGTCCCAGTCGTAATCGATCTCCCGCGCGTGCTTCTGCGCCAGGGACCGCTCGACGTCCGCGAGGATCCGCCCGCGCAGGTCGTCGGCACCGAGCGCGTACTGCGGATCCACCGCGACCGCGTCGCCGCCGGCCGCACAGATCTCGGCCACCGCGCTGGCCGCCCCACCGGGGCAGTCGACGATGCGCCGACCGAGGTCGGCCTCGTCCAGGCCGAACATGTCCGTGTACTCGTCCAGCGACCGTGCACTGACGAGGACATCGGTGTCCTCGAGCGCGTGGAAGGTGGTCTGGGGACTTGCGGTCACCTGGGGACTCTCCTCAAGTCAGCTGGCCCGGTCCTGTTCCGAGCCGTGGGGTCTGAAGCGTCGACCCGGGTTCCGTCGTACACCGTCTCGCATGGCGAAGCCGGCCCGACCGATCCCGGCGGGCCCTCGCATCGTCAGTACTACGCCACGACGGCGTGGGCGATGCGGGACCACGTCGGTCCGCATCGCCAGCACATCAGCACGTCTTTGGGCACGCCCTCACCGTAACAGCGGGGTCGGACACCGGCCACCGAGAAGTTCACGGTGATCAGAAATGAGGTGGAGGGCCGCCGGGGCCGTGAGGTGCGCCACACCCACGGCTCGACACGCGTTAGGGTTCTGTCCAGTTCGCGCGGTGCCGACCTCCGCGCAGCCTCGACCCCGGGAGCACTCGTGAGCACTCCGTCCAGCCGGCGCACATCACCCGGACCGTCCACCGTCGCCGGAGCACTCGTGCTGGGTCTCGCGGTCGCACTGGCCCCCGCAGTGGCTCCCGCCGGCGCCCCGGAAGCCGCGGCCCAGGGCTCGTCGACCATCCCGGACCGCGCCGCGTTCTACACTCCGCCGGCTGAGCTCCCCGCCGACCCGGGCACGGTCATCCGCACCGAGCCAATGACCATCACGCCGAGCCTGCCCGACCTGATGAACGGTGGGGCGCTGCCCGCCGACGCCCAGCGGATCATGTACCGCTCGACCGGCGCCGCGGGCGGACCGATCGCCGTCACCGGCACGTTCCTGCAGCCCAAGGCGCCCTGGACAGGGCCCGGGCCCCGCCCGCTCGCGGTGGTCACGCCCGGCACGCAGGGGCAGGGCGACCAGTGTGCGCCGTCGCGCTCCATGGAGGTAGGCCTGGGGATCCGGACCGCGCCCCCCTCGATGGCCGCCGGATACGCGGTCATGGACGCACTCACGATGGTGATGGAGGGCTTCGCCGTCGTCGTCACCGACTACGAGGGGCTCGGCACGCCCGGCCACCACCCGTACGTCAACCGCGACTCCCAGGGCCGGTCGGCCCTCGACGCCGCCCGCGCGGCGGTGCGGCTGCCCGGCACGGACCTTGCGCCCGACTCGAAGACCGTGGTCAGCGGTTACTCGCAGGGCGGTGGCGCGGCCGCCGCGGCCGGCGAGATGCAGCCGGACTACGCACCCGACGTGAACCTGGTCGGCATCGCGGCCGGGGCGCCACCCTCCGACATGCTCGGCACGCTCGAACGCGTGGACGGCGGACTGCTCACCGGCGCGGTCGGGTACGCGATCAACGGCATCCTGCAGGTCCACCCCGAGCTGCGTCCGGCGTTCGACCGGCACCTCAACGCCGAGGGGCAGCGCATGCTCGAGGTGACCGCCGGACAGTGCGTCGCCGAGACCGCGTTCGCCTACGGCCTCAAGCGCACAGGCGAGTTCACCGTGGACGGCCGGTCGCTCGGCGACGCCGCCCGGTCCGAGCCGGAGATCGTCCGGGTACTCGAGGGCTACAACCTGGGCAGGGTCGCGCCGGCGGTGCCGGCGCTGGTCATGATCGGGCGGAACGACGACGTCGTCCCGCACCACACGGCCGTCGACCTCGTCCGCAACTGGTGCGAGCGCGGTTCCACCGTCGAACTGCGGACGGCCGAGGTGCCGTCGATCGCGCCGGGCCTGGTGGTCGACCACGCCATCCCGATGCTGTCCGAGCGGGCCACCAACGCCCGCTACCTCCTGGACCGTGTCCTCGACCGGCCCGCGCCGAGCTCCTGCGGGGCCGTCTGACACTCGGGGCGGGCCGCGACCCTCAGGGCAGGTTGTGGTGGAACGCCTGCTGTTGGCTCAGGCGGGCGATCCGCCAGCCGGCATCCGTACGGACGAACTCGAGCACGTACCAGAGCCCGTAGAAGAACACCTGCTGGTCCTTCTCCTCCACCGGCCTCAGCGCCATCGGGTTGAAGCACATGCAGCGCCCGGTGGCCGAGTCGCCGTCGAGACGGACCTCGAGGTTGCCCATGAGGTGCTGCGTGGCGGCGAAGATCGGCAACATCTCGGCCAACCACGCGCGCACCGCCGGGTAGTCGTCATCCGGGCCGCCGGACGCGGCGTAGCTCACCCGGGCGTCCGGGGTGAACACCGTGTCCAGCCCGTCGAAGTCCCGCGAATCGATGCAGGTCGCGTACGTGGTCATGAGGTCCTGCAGGTCCCAGCGGTCGGATAGTTCGACCAGTGTTCGGCTCATGCCCCCTACGCTAACGTGGCCTTATGCAGTACGAGGAGGAAGTCCGCGCCCGCGAGGCGATCGAACAGCTCAAGTACCGGTATTGGCGGGCGTGCGACGCCAAGGACCCCGAGGGCTTCCGGTCCTGCTTCGTGGCCTCCGGCGGGGTGCTGGACTTCGGACCCCTCGGGCGGACCGACCCGGACACGATGGTCGGGATCTTCCGCCAGATCGCGCTGGCGACCGCCTCCGACGGCGGCCCGCGGATCCTCGACATGCACCACGGCTTCATGCCGTCGATCAGCGTGCAGGGGGGCGGGCCGAGCAGCCCGCCGCAGCGCGCCACCGGCACCTGGACCCTGCAATTCCGCCAGGTGGACCGGGACAAGGGCACCGAGACGCTCTCCACCGGCGAGTACTCGGATGCGTATGTCATCGAGGACGACCGCTGGGTGATGGCCGAATGCCTGTTCACCCCGGGCTGGTCGGTCACCCGCACCCTCGACGACGCCACCGTGACCTACCCCGAGGTCCACACCGTCCCGGGTGCCGCCACCGCCGGAGCGGACTCGTGAGCGCCCGCGTCGCCCTGGTGACCGGTGGCAGCCGCGGTGTCGGACGCGGTGTGGCCACCGCACTCGCGCAGGCCGGGTGGACGGTCTACGTCACCGGACGGTCCGCCGAGCGGCTGCGGGGCACGGTCGATGCGGCCTCCGGCGCCCCGGGCGAGATTCGTCCGCTCGAATGCGACCACTCCCGGGACGAGGAAGTCCTCGCCGTCGTCGCCCGGATCGCAGACGAGACCGGTCGCCTGGACCTGCTGGTCAACAACGTGTGGACCAACCCCAAGGGCTTCATGGGGTTCAACGGCAGGTTCTGGGAGCGGCCCGCCGGCGACTGGGACGCCCTCATGGGCGTCGGGCTACGGGCGCACTACGTCGCCAGCTGCGAGGCGGCCAAGGTGATGGTGCCGCAGGGCTCCGGTCTGATGGTGAACATCTCGTCGTTCGGTTCGCGCGCGCCGTTCCACACCGTGCTCTACGGGATGAGCAAGACCGCCCTCGACAAGATGGCCTCCGACATGGCGCACGAGCTCGCCGGCACCGGGGTCTCCACCCTCTCGCTGTGGTTGGGCCTCATCCGCACCGAGCTGCTGCTGTCGCTGGGGATGGACGACTTCAACGGCTTCCCACTGGACCGCGCCGAGGACCCCACCTTCGTCGGACGGGTCATCGCCGCCCTCGCCGAGGACCCCGACCTGGCCCGGATGAGCGGCTCGACCGTCATCACCGCCGAGTACGGTCGCGAGAAGGGGATAAGGAACGACGACGGCGAGGTCCCCCTGTCGCACCGCGGAGCGTTCGGCGGGGGTCCGCTCTTCCCGCCGGTGACGGACGAGCAGCTGGGTCTGGACACGGTGGACGAGGTGGCCGCCGCGGGCGGTCACAACGGGTTCGGCGGGCGGTAGGGATGACGTCCGGCGACCACGGGGACCGAGGCGACGGCGGGGACCACAGCGCCCACGGGGACTTCGACGACCCACTCGAACGCCTCGAGCGGAACGAGCGGCAGGCCGGCCAGGCCTTACGGTACGTGCTGCTGTCGATAGTCGCGATCGTGGCCCTGGCGGCGGCGATCGTGTTGATCCGGGGCGGCATCGACGAGCAGTGCGCCGACCGGGGCGCCCTGTGCCTGACCTCCGACCGCGTCGAGGTGGTCATCCTGCCGCTGCTGCTGTCGATCGGCCTGTCCGTGATGGCGGGCGTGACGACGTACCGTCGCTGGCAGCAGCACATCCGCTGGCGCCCGTGGCTGTTCGCCAGCTACGCGATGTGGATGGTCACCACGGCCTATCTGCTGATCTCGTCCTCGGCGGTGTTCGTCCAGAGCAGCTGATGCCGGCCGGCTGAATGCGGCCGCCTCTACGGAGACGTCACACGCACGAAATCCGCTATCCGGATTCCGGATCGGCTACCCGCACGGGAGTAGCGGATCCGGAATCCGGATAGCGGATTCGGGGCCGGGCCGGGCCGGGCCGGGGCGGGATCGGGGCCGGGCCGGGGCGGGACTCAGGGGACGATGTTGACCATCTTGCCCGGCACCACGATGACCTTCCTGGGCGCCGCGCCCCCGAGGTTCTCCCGGACCTTCGCGTCGGCCAGCGCCGCCGCCTCCACGTCCGCCGGCGAGGCGTCGGCCGGGACGGTGATGCGCGAACGCACCTTGCCCTTGATCTGCACCGGGTACTCGACGGAGTCCTCGACCAGGTAGGACTCGTCGTGCTCGGGGAACGGCCCGTGGGCCAGCGACCCGCTGTGCCCGAGCCGGGACCACAGTTCCTCGGCGAGGTGAGGGGCGACGGGCGCCACCATGAGCACCAGCGGCTCCACGACCGAGCGCGGTGCGCCCGGCCCCTCGGTCGGATAGGCCTTGGTCAGGGTGTTGACGTACTCGATGAGCTTGGCGATCGCGGTGTTGTCGCGCAGGCCGGCGAAGTCGTCGCGGACCCCGGCGATCGCCTTGTGCAGTGCCTTGAGCACGTCGACGGTCGGCTCGGCGTCGGTCACGCGGACCTCGCCGGTGGTCTCGTCGATCACCACGCGCCACAGCCGCTGCAGGAAGCGGTGCGCGCCCACGACGTCCTTGGTGGCCCAGGGCCGGGAGGTGTCGAGCGGGCCCATGGACATCTCGTACACGCGCAGGGTGTCGGCGCCGTAGGAGTCGCAGATCTCGTCCGGGGAGACGGAGTTCTTGAGCGACTTGCCCATCTTCCCGTACTCCTGGCTGACCTCGACCTCGGCGCCACCGTCCCCGGCCGCGGGGTCGGTCCAGTAGAACTTCCCGTCGCGCTCGGTCACCTCGGCCGCCGGCACGTACACACCGCGGGCGTCGGTGTAGGCGAAGGCCTGGATGTAGCCCTGGTTGTACAGGCGGCGGTAGGGCTCCTCGCTGGTGACGTGGCCCAGGTCGAACAACACCTTGTGCCAGAAGCGGGAGTAGAGCAGGTGCAGCACGGCGTGCTCGACGCCGCCGACGTAGAGGTCCACACCGCCCGGGTCGTCCGCGCCGTGGACCTCGGGCCGGGGGCCGGTCCAGTAGCGCTCGTTCTCCAGGGCGCACAGCTGCTCGGAGTTGGTGGGGTCGATGTAGCGCAGCTGGTACCAGCTCGAGCCGGCCCAGTTGGGCATGACGTTGGCGTCGCGGGTGTAGGTCTGCAGGCCGTCCCCGAGGTCGAGTTCGACGGTCATCCACTCGGTGGCCTTGGCCAGCGGCGGGGAGGGCACGGAGTCCGCGTCGTCGGGGTCGAACGAGACGGGCTTGTAGTCCTCGACCTCGGGCAGCTCGACGGGCAGCATCTCGTCGGGCAGGGCGTGGGGCACACCGTCGGCGTCGTAGACCACCGGGAACGGCTCGCCCCAGTAGCGCTGGCGGGCGAACAGCCAGTCGCGCAGCTTGTACTGGATGGTGCCCTCGCCGGTGCCCTGACCCTCGAGCCAGTCGATGGTGGCGGCCTTGGCCTCGTCCACGGCGAGTCCGTCCAGCGCGAGTCCGCCGGAGTTGGTGGAGTTCACGGCGACGCCGTCGCCCGTGAAGGCCTCGGCCTGCACGTCGATCCGCGAGCCGTCCGCCGGCGCCACGACCTGGGTGATGGGCAGCCCGAAGGCGGTCGCGAACTCGTGGTCGCGGGAGTCGTGGGCGGGCACGGCCATGATCGCGCCGGTGCCGTAGCCCATGAGCACGTAGTCGGCCACGAACACGGGGATCTGCTCCCCGTTGACCGGGTTGATGGCGTGGGCGCCGAGGAAGACGCCGGTCTTCTCCTTGTTCTCCTGGCGCTCCAGGTCGGGCTTCTGCGCCGCGCGGCGGCGGTACTCCAGCACGGCCTCGGCGGGCGAGGAGTGGCCGCCGGTCCAGCGCTCGTCGAGCCCGCCATCGGCGCCTGCCCCGGGTGCGTCGGCCGCGCCGGTCTCCGGCCAGAACGGCCCGGCCAGCTCGTCGACCAGCGGGTGCTCGGGCGACAGGACCATGTAGGTGGCGCCGAAGAGGGTGTCGGGGCGGGTGGTGAACACCTCGATGGACTGGTCCGCCACGGCGAAGCGGACGCGGGCGCCCTGGGAGCGGCCGATCCAGTTGCGCTGCATGGACTTGACCTTGTCGGTCCAGTCGAGGCGGTCGAGATCGTCGACGAGCCGGTCGGCGTAGGCGGTGATCCGCATCATCCACTGGCTCAGGCTCTTTCGGAAGACGGGGAAGTTGCCGCGCTCGGAGCGGCCCTCGGCGGTGACCTCCTCATTGGCCAGCACGGTGCCCAGCCCGGGGCACCAGTTGACCGTGGAGTCGGACAGGTACACCAGGCGGTGGGCGTCGAGGACCTTCTCCTGCTCGGCGTTCGAGAGCTCGGCCCAGTCCCGTCCGGCGTGCTCGCCCGGCAGGGGGCGGGCTCCGGAGACGAACTGCTCGACCAGCTCGGCGATGGGCCGGGCGCGGCCGGTGCGGGTGGGGTGCTCGCCGCCGTCGATCGCCCGGGCGGGGGCCTCGGGGTCGTACCAGGAGCCGTGGATCTGCAGGAAGATCCACTGGGTCCAGCAGTAGAAGTCGGTGTCTGTGGTGGCGAACACGCGGCGGCGGTCGTGGCCCAGGCCGAGGCGGCCGAGCTGGCGCTCCATGTTGGCGATGTTGGCCTCGGTGGTCACGCGCGGGTGTTGGCCGGTCTGGACGGCGTACTGCTCGGCGGGCAGGCCGAACGCGTCGTAGCCCAGGGTGTGCAGGACGTTGGTGCCCTGCATGCGGTGGTAGCGGGCGAAGACGTCGGTGGCGATGTAGCCGAGCGGGTGGCCAACGTGCAGGCCGGCGCCCGAGGGGTACGGGAACATGTCCTGGACGAAGAGCTTGTCCTCGGGCGGGGCGGCGCCGTCGGGGGCGGCGAGGGGGCCGACGGGGTTGGGGGCCTCGAACGTGCCGCGTTCGGCCCATTCGGTCTGCCAGCGCGACTCGATCCGCCCGGCCAGGGCGGCTCCGTAGCGGTGGGCCGGTCCGGTGTCGGACTGCGGTCCGGTCTCGGACTGCACGCCGGTGGCGGTCTGGTCGCTGCTGCTCACGGTTGTCTGCTCTCCCTGGTATCGCCGGTGCCCACACGCAGGCGGTCTCCAGCCTAAACCCTGGCGCGGGCCGGGCCGCGTCAGCGTGTGGGCACCGACCCGTCGGTCAGGCCTTGGCCGCGCGACGCCCGGCGATGAGGGCGTCGAGGCTGTAGCGCCCGGTGCCGACCAGACCGAACACGGCGACGGCCAGGCCGATCACGGCGACGAGCTCCCAGCCACCGTCGGCGGCGTAGATGCCGGCGGCCTTGTGGACGTAGGCGTAGGCACCGGCCATGACGACGACGACGAGGACGGCCACCGCCTGGGTGAGCAGACCCAGGACGAGCAGGATACCGCCGACGAGTTCCACGGCACCGGCGAACCCGGCCGCGGCCTGGGCGGCGGGGACGCCGACCGACTCGAAGAAGGCGCCGGTGCCGTCCACGCCGTTGACGAAGAGCTTCTGCCCGCCGTGGACGATCAGCACGGCGCCCAGCAGGACACGGGCGACGAGCAGGCCGATGTCGCGCACGACGGCCGGGACGGGCAGCAGTTGGGTCCCGGCGGTGGCGGTACCGGCGGTGGCCGGCCGCGTGGCGGCGGTCCCGGTGGCCGTGGTCCCGGTGGCGGTGGCGGTGTCGGTGGTGACGGTCATGCGACTCCTTCAGTAGATGATGTGACACATATATCTATCGTTTTCCTATGTGTTGTGTCAACTAACCGGGTACGCTGGGCCCCATGGTCGAACAGGTTCTGGGTCAGGAAGTGCGATGGTTGGACGACGAGGAGAAGGCGCTGTGGCGTGACTATCTCGCCATCCAGGGCCGCCTCCACCTGGAGATCCAACGGGACCTCAAGACGTCGTCGAGCCTCACCGAGCCCGAGTTCGAGGTCTTGGTGTACCTCAGCGAGGCCGACGGCCCGCTGCGGATGACCGCGCTCGCCGACGTGTTGCAGTGGGAACGCAGCCGCCTGTCCCACCAGGTCACCCGCATGGCCAAGCGGGGCCTCGTGCAGCGCACGAGCTGCCCCGACGACGGTCGCGGCGCGTTCGTGTCCGCCACCGACGAGGGCATGGCCGAGATCGAGAAGGCCGCCCCCGACCACGTCGCCACGGTCCGCCGCGAGTTCCTCGACCGTCTGAGTGACCGGGACAAGCGCGAACTCGCCCGGTTGCTCGCCCTCGTCCGGGGTCCGGTCGGGGCTGAGACGAATCGGAGATCCGACGCCGCGGGCGTACCCTCAGGGGCGTGAACGCAGTGCTCGTGGTGGTCATGGTGCTCCTCGTGGGGCTCGCCCTCGTGGTCGGGGGCACCGGCGCGGCGGCCCTCTCCGGCACCCTCCCCGGCAACGGCGTGTTGGGCGTGCGGACCCCGGAGACGCGCCGCTCCCCCGAGGCATGGGGGCTGGCCAACCGCGCCGCCGCACCCTCGTTCCTCGGCGCCGGTCTCGTGCTGCTGCTCGGGGCCCTCGCCCTGGGACTGATCGGTGGCTGGATCGGTGGCCTCGTCGTCGTCGTGTCCCTCGTGGCCTCCCTCGTCCTGCTCAGCGTCGCCGGCCTGGCCGGGGCACGCGCGGCGGCCAGGTGGGACGCGACCTCCGGCGATCAGGGCGGCTGCGGCTGCGGCCCCGACGGCTGCGGCGGCCACGCCGCGGGCGACGCCGACTCCGCCGCGTCCACCTGCGGCGGCACCGACTCCACCACCGGTGAGGGCGCCTCCTGCTCCCCCGCCGACGGTTCCACGCCCGGCGACCCCGCCGCCGACTGCGGCGTGACCGGCGGCTGCGGCACCTGCGTCCTGCAGGGCATGTGCGAGACGGAGAGCACCAGCCGCTGAACCGGCCACCGGCTCCTCCGGTGGCCGACGCGCACGACCGCCTCTACGGTCTGAGGTCCACCCGTCTCACACCGCGAAGGAGATCACCATGGCCGATCCCACCACCGCCGGGGACGTCGTCGACATCCTCACCGCCGACCATCGCGAGATGGTCGGCCTGCTCGAGATGATCGAGAACACCGCCGACGCCGAGGAGCGCCGCTCGCTCGCCGACTCCGCCATCGCCGAGGTCGTGCGCCACTCCGTCGCCGAGGAACTGTTCGTCTACCCCGTCTACGAGCGCGAGGTCCCGGGCGGCAAGGACGAGGTCGAGCACGACAAGGAAGAGCACCAGGAACTCGAAGAGGTCATGAAGGAACTCGAGGGCCTGGACTCCGGGGGCGCCGAGTTCATCGCCACCGTGAAGCGCTTCAAGGAACTCCTCGACCACCACGCCGACGACGAGGAGTCGGACCAGTTCCCCAAGATGCGCGAGCACATCTCCGCCGAGGACCTGGTCGACCTGGGCCGCAAGGTCGAGGCCGCCAAGAAGATCGCCCCCACCCGGCCGCACCCCGGCTCGCCGCACTCCGAGTTGTTCCACATGACACTCGGACCGGGCGTCGGCATGGTCGACCGCCTCCGCGACGCCCTGAGCGGACGGGCCAAGAACACCTGACGCCTCCTTTCCCGGCCCCGGCGACCACTCGCGCGGGGCCGGGGACGGGCGCACACTGGACGGAGAGCGCCCGGAGCGAAGGAGCCCGTCATGGCAACCGACTACTCGATCACCCGCACGGCCGTCCTCGACGCCCCCGCCGCAGCGGTGTTCGCCCAGCTCGAGGACTTCCATGCCTGGGAAGACTGGTCGCCGTGGGAGAACGTCGACCCGGGCATGGAGCGCCGGTACAGCGGCCCCGAGCGCGGCGTCGGCGCCCACTACGAGTGGTCCGGCAACGCGAAGGCCGGTGCCGGCTCGATGGAGATCGTCGACGCCTCCGCGGGGCGCCAGGTCGTGATCGACCTGAGGTTCAGCAAACCCATCAAGGGCATCAACCCCACCACGTTCACCCTCGTCCCGCGCGGTCCGGACTCGACCGAGGTCACCTGGCACATGACCGGTCGGCGCGGACCACTCCTGCGCATCATGAGTCGGCTGATCAAAATGGACAAGGTGCTGGGCGATCAGTTCGAGCAGGGCCTCGCCTCGCTCGGCCGGGCCGCCCGATCGGGTCAGAGCTAGCCGGTCACCAGGCTGACGAGGACGGCGACGAGGCCACAGGTGGCCATCACGATGACCAACACCACGAGACCGACGTTGTGGGACGCCCGGGTCTGCGGCACCTCGGCCCCCCGGATGAAGCGCCCCACCCGCCGCTCGTGGTGACGCTGCACCCGGAGCAGTGCCAGCAGCGGGATCACGGTGAGCAGTGAGAAGACCGACGCCCAGAACACCGACGTCTCCGCGACCAGTTTGGCCACGAGGATGATGTTCACTCCCACCACGGCCCACGTCCGGGCCCACGACAGACTGGTACGCTCGGCGGCCAATCCCGCGTCGGGCGGCACCGCCCGGGGCTCCACCCCGATCCGCCTCTGCCGGGGCGTGCTCATGCGAAGGTGCCGCCCAGGATCGCCACGATGAGCAGGACCGCACCGATCGAGATCCCCAGCACCAACAGGATGGACGCCTGCGGCATGGGCAGCGGCCGCTGGTGCCGCATCGAGGCCTCGATCCGGATCCACCGCCGGAACGCCACGATCGCCAGTACCGCCGCGAGCACCAGCAAAATGCAGGCCAGCGGCGTGCGGACGACCTCCGGGATCTCCTCTCCCGCGAAGGCCTCCATCGCCACCGCGCCCGCCGTCAACCCGAGGCTCGTGCGGATCCAGGCCAGGAAGGTGCGCTCGTTGGCGAGCGTGAACCGCGGGTCCGGCTCCTCGCCGTCCCGCAACGCCCTGGGCCGCCACCCCTCCGAGGTCTGTCCGGTCTGTCCGGTCTGGTCGTCCTGTCCGGTCATCGTCCGCTACCCGTCATGGGGCCGAGCCTATCGGGCGCCCTCCCCGACCCGGGTGGTGCAATAGACGGATGGGCCTCCTGCGTCGTCTCCGGATCGAGCCGTTCATCCTGGCCATCCTGGCGGCGGTGGTCGTCGCCGCGGTACTGCCGGCCACCGGCGGCGCGGCCGATGCGCTGGACTGGGTGACGACGATCGGCATCGGCGTGCTGTTCTTCCTCTACGGCGCCCGACTCGAGCCCCGGGAGCTCCTGGTCGGCCTCACGCACTGGCGGCTCCACTCGGTGGTGCTCGCCTCGACGTTCGTCCTGTTCCCCCTGCTCGGCCTGCTCGGCCAGTGGGTCCTCACGCCTCTGCTCGGCGCGCCCCTGGCCGCCGGGTTCCTGTTCCTCACGCTGGTGCCGTCCACCGTCCAGTCGTCCATCACCTTCGTGGCGATCGCCCGCGGGCACGTCAGCGCGGCGGTGGTGTCGGCGTCGGTGTCCAATCTGTTGGGAGTGTTCGTCACTCCCCTGTTGGTGTTCGCCCTCATGACGACCGACGGGTCCGTGACCATCACGTGGGACTCGGTCGGCACGATCGCCCTGCAACTCCTCCTGCCGTTCGTGGTGGGCCAGCTCGCGAGGACCTGGGTCCTGCCGGTCATCCGGAGGATCAAGCGGATCGCCCTGTTCGACAAGACCGTCATCGTGCTGGTGGTCTACGCGGCGTTCTCCGACGGGGTCGCCGACGGGATCTGGTCGACGATCGGCGCCGCCGAGCTGGCCTGGCTGATCGTGGCGTGCTGCGTGCTGCTCGCGGTGGTGCTGGGTCTGACCGAACTCGCCTCCCGGGCCCTGGGTTTCGAGGACCGGGACAAGCGCGTCGTGCAGTTCTGCGGGTCCAAGAAGTCGCTGGCCACGGGACTGCCGATGGCGGCCGTGCTGTTCGTCGGACAGCCGATCGGCCTCATGGTGCTGCCGCTGATGCTGTTCCACCAGATCCAGCTGATCGTGTGCGCGTGGCTGGCCGGCCGGTACGGGCGGGCCGCGGACACTGACGCCGGCACCGACCCCGGCGCGGACACGGCGTAGGCGCCGGGCGCGTGACGACCCCGGCCGCGGGTCACCGCGCCGGTGGCCTGCCCGTGCCCAGCTCCACCACTGCGGCGGGGTCGCCGAGGCGCGGACCGAGGACGACCAGGACGGCGAACACCGCGGCGGTCGTGAGCGCGAGTCCGATCCACAGTGGGTGGAGACGTGGGCCGCTGGTGCGCTCTATGAGGGCGCCGACCAGCGCCCCGGCGGTGTTGAACAGCAGGTCCGTGACGTCGGAGTGTCCCAGGGCAAGGACGTTCTGGAGGATCTCGACCGTCGCGCTGATCGCCGCTCCGATGAGGACGACGACGAGGACCGCCCTGGCCCGGCTCTCCAGCAGGATGTACAGGAGCACTCCTAGCGGCACGAAGAAGGCCAGGTTGCCGAGTGCGTCGAACAGTGGGCCGAACCAGGTCTGGGCGTCGCGGAACTGGGCGAACGGTATCCATTCGGCCGAACGACCACGCTGGGATTCCGGTCGCCACAGCAGACCGATCACGAAGAACGCCTTGAGCATGGTCAGCGCCACCACCACGGCGCCGTAGGCGACCACTGCGAGCGCAGCCCAGCCTCTGACCTTCGAGTCTGTCGGTTGCGTCACGGGCACAATCCTCACACGGGCCCCGGCAACGGAGACGGTCCCGGGTCTGGCCGGGACCTCGGGCCCGGAGCGCCGTGGGCCCCGTCAGCTCCGGTGGGCGTCGAGGAATGCCCGGAGTGCCGCGGCGACCTCGGCGGGGCGTTCCTCCGGCGCGAAGTGGCCACAGTTCTCGATGAGGTGCAGTTCGCTGCCGGGGATCGCGGCGTGGAGGCGGTGCGCCCAGTCGGTGACCTGCCAGGTGTCGTCGGCGCCCCAGACCAGCTGGACCGGGATCCGACCGAGCCTGTCCAGCTGGTCGGAGATCTCCAGTGTGTGGCGCGGGTCGTAGTGCGCGACCTGGTGCCGGAAGAAACTCGGTTGTCCGATCGGACCGCTGATGAGGTCGACGTACACCTCGAGCGCGGCGGGGTCGAAGTTCGCCGGGTCGCTGTGCGTGGACAGCAGCCAGTCGCGGAAGTGCGCCCGGTGCTCGGCGTCCGGCGTGCGGGCCAGTTCGTCCAGCCCGTCGGCCATCTGTTGCCGGGTCCGCTCGGAGGGGTAGCTGTCGAAGCTCACGACGTCGATGAGGGTCAGGGACCGGAGGCGCCCGGTCGACTGCACGCCGAAGCGTTGCGCGATCCCGCCACCGATGTCGTGGGCCACCAGGTGGAACGTGTCGAGTCCCCACTCCCCCAGCAGGCCCTCGAGGACGGCGACCTGACCGGTGATGGACGTGTCGACGTCGGGGTCCCGCGGCCGTTCCGATAGTCCGTAACCGAGCAGGTCGAAGACGTGGACGCGGTACCCGGCCCCGGTGAGGGCGGGCACCACGTCGCGCCAGATGTACGACGACGAGGGCGTTCCGTGGAGAAGGACCACGGGTTCGCCCTCGCCGTGCACGCCGAACGAGATGCGGTGGCCGTCGATGACGGCGTGCCGGTCGACGATGTGGCTCATCGGCGCGGACTCATCCCAGGTCGGAGACGATCCGCTTGGCCAGTTCCTCCGAGGACTGGGGGTTCTGACCCGTGTAGAGGTTGCGGTCCACCACCACGTGCGAGCCCCACGGTTCGGCGGCCGAGGAGTAGTCGGCGCCCAGCTCGACGAGCTTGTCCTCCAGCAACCAGGGCGCGTTCTCGGCCAGCCCGACCTGCTCCTCTTCGACGTTGGAGAATCCGGTCATCTTGTATCCCGCGAACGGCGAGGACGACACGTCATCCGACGCCGCGAGGACCGCCGCCGGGGCGTGACACAGCATGGCGAGCGGCTTCTCCGCGGTCACCCGCTCGGCGAGGATCGCCCCGGAGGTCTTGTCCACGGCGAGGTCCTCCAGCGGGCCGTGACCGCCCGGGTAGAAGACCACGTCGAACTGGTTGTGATCGACGGAGGCCAGGTCGGCCGGCGAGTTCAGAACGGGCGCGAGCCGATCGAGCGAGGCCTTGACCTTGTCGAGGGTCTCCGGGTCGCCGGCGCCTTCGCCGAGGCTTGCCTGATCGACGGTGGGAGCACGCCCACCCGGGGTCGCGACGGTGACGGACCAGCCGGCGTCGGTGAACACCTCGTACGGTGCGACGAACTCCTCTGCCCAGAAACCGGTGGGGTGCGCCGACCCGTCCTTGAGGGTCCAGTGGTCGGCCGCGGACATGATCATCAGTACGTTAGCCATGCCGCGACACTACGGATCTCGGGACGACTCGCAACTGGTCGCTCCCGACAAGTTCCGACCGCGCCGACCGACGACAAATCCCGGTAATAAATCGATTCTCATCATGGCGTCATGTCATCGCGACTCACTTCCCCGTCGCCGCTACCTGCGGGTTCCCTCCATTCCCGGAGGGTGACTACATATCAGCAGGTCACAGGACCCCTCGACCGACGGTCTCTTTAGGCAGGAAAACGTTGAGGCGCCCCCGAAGCCGTCTTAATGTTCACGCCGCACGAGCTGAGTAGCTCGGGCAGCCGCCGGGCTGTCAGACGATTCGAGGAGGGGTGCCGTGCCCATGACGACGCGCCCGCCGCTTCCTCGGTCCATGCCGCTCCTGGCTCTCGCCGGCCTGGCCCTGCTCGGGTTCTCGGCAGGAGCAGGCGCAGCATGGCTCACCGAGGGGACCGCGACGGCCACAGCCGCCGGGCCCGTGCCGCCCTCGGTACAGCAGGCCGGCCTCACATCGCCTGCACCCTCCACCACGTCGGCGCGGTCTCCGTCCTCCGCCGCGACGTCCTCCACCGCGCCGACCTCCACCGCGCCAGTGAGTAGCGAGCGCCTGCCGTCCTCGAGACGAGGGTCGCCAGCGGCCCGCCCGGCCGCGGAATCAGCGCCGGTCGCGCCGGCCCGGCCGCCAGCGATCCGGGTGCCGGTTGTCCCGGCGCAGCCACCCGCACCGGCGCCGTACAGACCGGGCCCGGCACCCGCTCCCCGCCCGGCACCCCCGCCAGACCCGGCCCCGGTCCCGCCTCCCCTCGCTATCGACGTACCGCTACTTCCCGTCAACCCACAACCGGTCATCGAGCCACGTGTCGTCACGATCGGCTGACCACCCACCAGAGAAAGGCACGACCATGGATCCCATCTCACTCGCCATCGCGACTCTCATCGCCGCCGGGGCGGCCCCGGCCGCCGCCGCCGGTTCCGCCGGCGCGGTTCCCGCCCTCGGTGCCGCCGCAACGGCTGTCGCAACCGCGCCTGCCTGGGCCGTTCCTGCGGGAATCGTCGCGGGAACCGGGGCCGCCGGCTCAGTCGGGGCCACCGGCCTCCTGGGAGCGGCGGCCGCCAGCAATCCCTTCACCGCGCACGGCCTGCAGAACGCCGGTGCTGATGCCTTCAACGCGGCAGCCGGCTCGGTCGCCGGCGCAGTGAACGATCTCAACATCCCGGGCGTCCACATCAACGTGAACTGAGTGCACATCTCCACGGCCCCGCCGTGGCCCGTCACCGGTTGGGTCGCGGTGGGGTTGCGGTGCTTCAATAACCCGATGACCAGCGTGACCTACCTCCAGCAGACCGACGCCGACCACCTGCGTCCTGCTGGCCGTGCGGAGCTGACGATCTCCCGGGTCTTCCCCGCGGAACCGGCATTCAACTCGCGTATGTACCGCGAGATCGGCAGCGACTGGAACTGGATCGATCGTCTCGAGTGGGCAGAGGGCGACTGGGCCTCGTACTGCTCCGACCCCTGCGTCAGCACGCTGCGCGCGACGTTCGGCGGCGAGATCGTCGGGTTCGCCGAGCTCCGCATGAGCCCGTGCGACGAGACCACCGGCCCAGCCTTCGACAACTCCGACGGTGCCGCGGACGACGGCGTCGACGTGGAGATCGTCTACTTCGGCCTGCTCCCCCAGTTCGCCGGCCGGGGTCTGGGCGGATGGTTCCTCTCCGAGGTCTGTCGCATCGCCTGGAAGGTGCCCGGGTGCCGCCGGGTGTGGCTGCACACCTGCGACAACGACTCCCCCGCCGCCGTCCCCAACTACCTCTCCCGCGGGTTCGTCGAATACGCCCGCGCAGACACCGGCTGCGCGGCCTGCACCGCCTGAATCGCGCTCACCGTGGCCGAGTGCACCCATTACCCGCACAGGTCTGCCCATTACCCAGCTGCACCGGGACTTCCGGTCCACCCGGCCCCGGGATGACGTTGCCCGCCTCATCGCAGAGCACGTCATAGTTGCAGGTGTAGGGCACATCCACTGTCGGGACCGCATCGGGGTCGGGGAATTCTGCGCCACTCGGATACCGACACACAGTCCCATCGCACACCGGGGTGTTCGCTTCACGTTCTTCATTGAGAGTGGCGTCATGGACCGACTGACAGTAGTCGGAGTAGCCCGTTATCGTCCCGTCAGACCAGTAGGTCTCGACAGGACCCAGCCCCATCTGACAATCGACGATGTAGGGCTGCGCGGCAGGCAACTCTGCCGACGGCTCAACCTGGGCCTCGTCGGCCGGGCCCCCTTCTCCCTCACCCTCTTCCACCGGTTCAGCGCTCGTGGTGGTGGTCGGCGAACTCGTGCTCGATGACTGCGTCGTCGTATCGTCCGGTGCGTTGTCGACGGCTCCGCAGGCGGTAAGCAGCAGTACGGAGGCCACCGCAATCACGATGCGTCGAGTACTCATCTAGTAAGCATCGTCGACATTCGCGGCCCCGGGATCAAATTCGACCATATCTACTGCTCGGGAAGGCGGCTCAGCGCCCGCCCGCTCATCCGGGAGACCAGCTTTTCGGACACTGCTCCGAACGCCTGCAGCTCGTCGTCGTCGAATCCTTCGAACAACCAGTCGGCGAGTCCGACGCGCGCCGTCACCACCTCATCCACGATCCGGCGCGACTTCTCCGTCAGGTTCACCAGCCGCACCCGCCGGTCGTCCGGCGGCATCGTGCGCTCCACATGCCCGCTGGCGACCAGGCCATCCACCAGCGCGGTCACCTGACGCGGCGAGCAATCGAGATACGTGGCGAGTTCCACCTGCTTGCACTCTCCCTGCAGGCCGAGCACGAACAACAGCTCGAGACGCGGCACCGTCAGGTCGTAGTTCGCGGCCGCGCGCGCGATCGATCCCGACATCTGCTCCGCCAACATCAGAGCGCGGTCGAGAATCTCGCTCGAGGATAGTGCCACGTGTATATAGTTACCACCATTCACGGTTTCATCCCCGCCGGACCCGGCGGGCGACCAGCCCAGGAGACACCATGGACGTCACCATCCCGGCAGGCTTCGACTTCACCGACCCCGACCTGTTCGAGAAGCGGCTCCCGCACGACGAGTGGCGCCAGCTCCGGCAGTCGGAGCCGATCCACCGCGTCGACAAGCGCGCGGGCTCCGACGGGTTCGACGACGACCACTACTGGCTGGTCACCCGGCACGCCGACGTCAAGGAGATCTCGCGCCTGACCGGGGAGGTGTTCTCCGCCGGCGAGAACACGATGATCCCGCGGTTCGCCGAGGGCACCGACCGGTCGATCATCGAGGCGCAGCGGTCGATGCTCGTCAACGAGGACGGCGAGATCCACAAGAAGCACCGGCGGATCATCTCCCGCGGGTTCACCCCCCGCGGTGTCGCCGGGATGCGCGAGGAGCTCGCCGACCGGGCACGCAAGATCGTCACCGCCGCCGCCGAGTCGAACGCCGACGACTTCGTCACCTCCATCGCCTCCGAGCTGCCACTCCAGGCGATCGCGGACCTGCTGGGTGTGCCGCAGGAGGACCGCCACAAGATCTTCGAGTGGTCCAACATCATGACCAGCTACGACGCCGGCGGTGACCCCGACGCGCCCGCCATCGCGTCCATGGAGCTCATCGGGTATGCCAACGCCATGGCCGAGGACCGTGCCGCCAACCCGCGGGACGACATCGTGACCAAGCTCGTCCAGGCCGACGTCGACGGCGAACACCTCTCCGCCGAGGAGTTCGGCTGGTTCGTCACCCTCCTGGCCGTGGCCGGGAACGAGACCACCCGCAACGCCACCACCCACGGCATGGTCGCGATGCTCGAGCACCCCGAGCAGTGGGAGCTGTTCAAGCGTGAGCGGCCCGAGACCGCCTACGACGAGATCCTGCGGTGGGCGTCGCCGATCACCCAGTTCCAGCGGACCGCCATGGAGGACACCGAGGTCGGAGGGGTGTCCATCGCCAAGGGCGACCGCGTGCTCATCTGTTACGGGTCGGCGAACTTCGACGAAGAGGTCTTCGACGACCCCTTCAGCTTCAACATCCTCCGCGATCCGAACCCGCACGTGACCTTCGGCGGACAGGGCCCGCACTACTGCCTCGGCGCCAACCTCGCGAAGATGCAGCTCGAGCTGATCTTCAACGCGGTCGCCGATTACTTCCCGGATCTGACCGCGCTCGGCGACCCCACGCGGCTCCGGTCGGGGTGGCTCAACGGCCTGACCGAGTGGAAGGTCGACCTGGGCAAGTGCCCGGTGGTCCACTGAGCGGCCGACCGCGCCGACCGAGGTAGCGCCACCCTCGATCGCGCAGCCGCGCGCAAGTCCTGCAGCCGCTTACGATATTTCGTGCGCGGCTGCAGGACTTGCGCGCGTGTGCGGGGCCACCCGGGCCGGCCGGGCCGACGGGGCCACCCGGGCCGGCGGGGCCACCTGGCCGGCGGCATCACACCAGTACGGTCTGCAGCAGCATGTAGGTCGCCGTCCCCAGCACGATGCTCACCGCGGCCCGTCGAAACGCGAGGTGCACAGCAAGAGTGAGCCCCAACGCGACGGCCGCCGGCACCCACGAGCCGAGCTCGGTGGTCGTGTCCCGCAGGGTGTAGACCACCAGCACGACCATCACGCCGGCGGGCATCGTGCGGCCGAGGTAGCGGACAACGCCGGAATCGCGGAGGCGCGTCAGCGCCACGAACGGGGCGGCCCGCAGCGCGAGCGTCACGAGGAACATCACGCCCAGCCCGGCGAACAGGTAGGCGGTCCCGGGAACGGCGGCGGTCACGTCGCGTCCCGCCCGGCACGCGTGTTCCAGACGTAGCGCAGCAACAACACCACGACGAACGCGCACAGGCCCACGATGAGCATCTGCCCGGGCGCCACCACCGCCGCGACCAGGCCGCAGAGCAGGCCGATCACCGGCGCCGGCAGGTCTCCCGAGGAGCGCCACGCGTCCACGGCCAACACGGCGAACAGGGCGGTCAGCGCGAACTGCAGCCCGTCCAGTCCTTCCGGCAGCGCGGATCCCACGAGCGCTCCGACGATGCCCGGCACCACCCACAGCGACTGGCAGGTGATCGCGATGGTCATCGTCCGGGCACCGGTCATCTCCACGCGCCGCTTGGTGGCGGTGATCGCGTACACCTCGTCGGTGAGGGCGTAGACGGCGTAGAGTCGGCCGAGCCGCGAGCGGATGGCCTCGATCGGGAAGCTCAGCCCGTAGAAGACGTGTCGGAAGTTCACCAGGAACGCCGCGGCGGCCAGCGAATACAGGGGAGTGACCGCGGTGAGCAGGCCGATCGCGAGGAACTCCATGGAGCCGGCGTAGATGACGATCGAGAACACCGGCGCCCACCACCAGTCGAACCCCGCCTGCGTCATCAGCACCCCGAACGCCAGACCGAGCGGGACGAGTCCCAGGCCGACGGTCGAGCAGTCGGCAAGACCCTTGCGGATCTCTGCGCTGGTGGAGGGGGCGTGCGGCACGCCGGGCAGTCTAGCCAGCCACGATTTGGCATCACCCCCGTCGGAGCCCTTCCGCCCTCGCGCCCGTCGGCGCAGACTCTGAGCATGAGCGCACACCAGCCCGGGACCCCGCCCGCCCCCACCGTGTGGCACTGCTTCCAGTGCTCGGACGCGCGCGCCGTCATCGACTGGTTGGTCGAGGCCCTGGGATTCGTCGAGACCGTCTCCCATGCCGAGGACGGCCGCATCGTGCACGCCGAACTGCTGTGGCCCGAGGGTGGCGGCATCATGCTCGGTGACCAACGGCCGGGGCCGGATGATCCCCATGCGATGCCGCCGGGAACCGGGTTGGCCTATGTGGTCACCGCCGACGCGGACACCGTCTACGAACGCGCGCGGGCCGCGGGCGCCGAGATCGTCATGGAGCTCCACGACACCGACTACGGGGATCACACCTTTTCCGCCCGCGACCCCGAGGGCAACGTGTGGTCGGTGGGTCAGTACCGAGGCGAACCCCTGCCGACCGGGACGTCCTGACGCAGCGGCCGTCGGGGCAGGCCCGGCCCGCGACCAGCCCCTCCTCAGACCCGCACGACGTCTGCGCGCGGTACCAGCGGGATCGCCACCGCGGCGACCACCGCCGCGCCCGTGAACACCGGCCAGTAACCGACCGCCTCGATCACGGCAGCGACCAGGGGAGTGGACGCCGCGATCGCCACGAACTGCGCGGTGTTCTGCACGCCCAGCGCGCGCCCGCTCCACCGCGGGCCGGCGTATTCGGCGACGGCGGTGAACGCCAGGCCGTTGTCGGACACCGAGAGGACGGTCGCGACCACGCCGAGCGTCACGGCGATCACCCCGGGGGCTCCCAGCGCCTCGGCCACAGCGAGGGCCGCCAGGCCGCCGGTGACCGAGACCGCCACAGCGCGAAGGGGTCTCACCCGCGATCCGACCCGATCCGACACCGCTCCGGCCACGATCCTGGCAACCGCCCCGAGCACCTGGCTCACCGTCACCACGATGCCCGCGGAGACCGCCGACCAGCCGTGCCCCAGCACGAGCCACGCCAGCAGGAACGCCTGCAGCATGCCCTGCGGCAGGACGAGGAGCACTGACGCGCCGTGCACCCGGGCCAGGTAGCGCGAGCCGCGGTACGGCGACGCGTCCGACGGCGCGGGGGGCGGCGGCTCCGCGATCGACGATGCGCCGGTCGCCCTGGGGGCCGGGGCGACCGGCGCCGGCGGGGGAGCAGGCGGGTCGGTGACGACGACGAGGGCCGCGACCGCCGAGACCACGGCCATGGCCAGGGGTATCGCGAAGGCAGCGGCCAATCCGTACGACTGCGCGAGGAGCGGCATGGTCATGGCCGCGACCGCGGATCCGGCCGGCTGCGACATCTGCCGGACTCCCATGGCGAGCCCGCGGCGGTGGGCCGGGAACCAGCTGACGACCAGGCGCCCGCTGGCGGAGTTCCCCGAGGCGGTGAAGGCCCCGGTGACCAGCAGAAGGATCGCCAGCAGTGCGAAGGCGTCGACGAACAGCGCGGCGGTGAGGGCGATCGCGGCGCCGATGGAACCGGAGACCAGGACCAGCTTCTCGCTCGTGCGGTCGACGAGCCAGCCCCAGGCGATCAACGCCGTGGCCATTCCCACCAGCGGCATCGCGACCAGCACCCCGGCCCGCGAGAGCGACAGCCCCTCGGCGGTCGTGAGGTGGGGGAGCAGGAAGCCCACGCCGACGACGAACGCCGAGCCCGACGCGGCGACGAACGTGGCGACGGCCAGCACCAGCCAGTGCCGCGCGGTCACCGCCGTTTCTGCACCCTCACCCGTCTCCACCTGCATGAGCCTAGGCATGATCTCATTGTTTAGAAAGATGATCCCAATTAGTGGGATTACTATTGGCCGGGGCTCGTCAGTTGACGTCGCCGTCCTGGACGTAGGTGGCGTACAGGGGCAGCGGCATCTCCTGCCGTCGCAGCACCGCGCCCCAGACGTCGACGCGGGCGGGGGCGAGCAGGTCGCTGGGCAGGCTGGGCGCGACGTACCAGTCACCGCGGTCGAGCTCGTCCTGCAGCTGCCCGGGGGCCCAGCCGGTATAGCCCACGAACACCCGCATCCCCTCGACGTGGTCCCGCAGCAGGTCGGGGTCACTGTCCAGGTCCACCACGTGCACCCGACCCTCGATCTGTTGGAGCCCCACGAACCGATCGCCGTCGACACCCGAGCCGAGCACCACCAACGCGATTCCGGTGTCGGGTTTGACGGGACCGCCGATGTGGAAGACGGACGGGGGAGCGCAGATCTCGGCCCAGGCGGGCAGGATCGACTCCACCTCGGTCTCGCTCGGACGGGTGATGACCACCCCCAGGGAGCCCGAGTGGTCGTGCTCGATCATGTAGATGATCGCTCGCTGGAAGTTGGGGTCGGGCATGTCGGGCGCCGCGATGAGCAGCGAACCGGCGACGGGGTCACGCTTGTCCATCGCGGAGTAGAGGCGGTCGCCGAACAGGCCGCCGCCACCCAGATCGTCCGGTCCCGTGTCCATGTCCCCATGATGCCCCCGTCGTCGCCGACCCACACGCGCGTCCCCTCGATCGGGCTCCGCCGCGGTGGTCCGCGCCCGTGAGGTGACCGCTCGTGTGGTGAGGGTTCGAGTCGTGGACGATACGGTGACTTGGGTGACCTCCCTGTCCGCCGACCCGGTCGGCCCCCCGCGCGGACGAATGGCCGCCGCAGTGCGCGAGTCGGACGGCCTCGGCCGGTTGTCCACGGCACGCCTGGCCGCCCTGCTCAGCGAGGGCATCCACCAGGCCGCGCTGGGCGGGATCGTGTTGTTCAGTCCGGAATCCGCGACGACGCCGGCCGCCATCGTCGGTGGGTTCGCCGTCATGCTGCTGCCGTATTCGATCGTCGGGCCCTTCGCGGCCGCCGCGCTCGACCGGTGGGACCGCCGGGTCGTCGTCGCGGTCGCGGCCCTGGTCAGGACGGTCGCCATCATCGCGACCATTGCTCTGATCGCCGCCGGGGCCGTCCACACCGGGACAGGCCTGGCGGCATTGTTCGCGCTGTCGCTCGTGGCCATCGGTCTCGGCCGCCTCATCAACACCGGCATGACCGCGGCCATGCCCAAGGTGGTGCCCGACCGGATCCTCGCCGCCACCAACTCGGTCCTGGTCACCGTGGGGTCGATCATCACGGCCATCGGCGCGGTGGCCGCCTTCGCGGTCCTGGCCGTCCTGGGCGCCGGGGACAACGCCGTGTCGTGGACCCTCGTGCCGTCCGTGATCGCCGCGCTGGTGGGGGTCTGGGCGATCCTGGCCCTGCCGCACCGGCACCTGGGCCCCGACGACGACGAGCTCGGCGCCGATCCGGGCCGGGCCGTCACTCGGGAGGCGCTCGCCCTGTTCGCCGGTGGACTGGCCGAGGGCGTCCGGGCCGCCCGTTCCACGACCCTCGTGTGGGTGTCCCTGGCCGGCGTGACGCTCGGCCGGGCGGCGTTCGGGATCACCACGATGCTGGCGATCCTGCTGCTGCGCGACGCCGAGTCCGCAGGAGCGGGCGGCCCCGTGGTCGCCGGGATGGGCGGGTTCGGACTGATGTCGGCTGCGGTGGCCGCCGGAATGGGCCTGGCGGCCGTCGTCACCCCGTGGGCGATCGCCCGTCGGCGGCGGATCGCCATCGTGGCGTCGGGGGCGGTCCTGTCGGGGGTCGCCCAGCTCGCGGTCGGGCCGACCCTCGACCCGACCGCGCTGGTCGTGGGTGCGGTCGCGATCGGTCTGGGCGCCCAGGTGGTCAAGCTCGTCGCGGACAACGCCATGCAGACCGATGTCCCCGACGCCCGCCGCGGCGGGGTCTTCGCGCTGCAGGACGCCCTGTTCAACTCGGCGTTCGTGGTGGGGATGGTCGCCATCCTGCCCCTGGTGCCGGCGGACGGGCGGTCGGTGCCGTTGATGCTGGTCCCGGCCGCGCTGTACGCCGCCGCCGCGGCGGTCGCCGCGGTTCCGGCCGCTCGCACGCGGTCAGGAGCCGAGCCCGAGCGAGCCCGCCGCGATCGAACCGCCACCGACCGAACCACCACCCACTGACCCTCCTCCCACAGAGCCACCGCCCACAGAGCCCGCGGCGACTGAACCGCCACCCACCGAGCCTGCACCCACCGAGCCGCCGCCGACGCTCCCTGCGCCGACCGAACCCGCCCCGACCGAACCCGCGCCCATCGACCCGGCGGCAGCGGATCCCGCCGCAGCCGAGCCCGCCGCGGCGGAACCGACAGCTCCGGCGCCACCACCAACCGAGCCACCACCGATCGCACCGGCGTCGATGACCCCCGTCCCGACCACTCCTGTGGCAGAGCCCGCGTCGAGGTGCGGGAACTCGAGACGGGGCGGCTCGAAGGGCAGGGCGGCGTCGAGCAGCCCGTCTCCGTTGACGTCGGCAACCGAGAGCCACCCGCTACCCGTGTCGACGGTGATGGAGCCGTCATCCTCGACGACAGGGGCGGCGGGCAGGGGATTCGTCCCGCCCTGGACCGGCGGCGGCACCGGATCCGGCTCGGCGACCGGCGGGGTGGTCCACCTGGCCGAGTCCGTGGCAGCGGCCGACCCGTGGTGGATCGCACCGATCGCATCGGACAACAGCGCGCCCCAGTCCGGCAGCTCCCCGAGCGCCTCCGAGCCGGTGGCGATCGCCTCCGCGCCCGCGGCCAGCGAGCCGTCGACCAGGGCTCCCGCCCCCTCGGCACCGGCCGACATCGACCCGGCCAGCACCGATCCGGCCGCCACTGATCCCGCCCCGACCGAGCCCGCGCCAGCCGACCCCGCGCCGACCGAACCTCCGCCCACCGAGCCACCGCCCACAGACCCGCCCCCCACCGAGCCGCCGCCCACAGACCCCGCGCCGAGGGATCCGGCGCCCGCGGATCCCGCCGCGAGCGCGCCCGCGCCTCCCGCATAGACGTTCCACAGCCCGCGATCACCGTCGTCGGCGTAGGCCACCTGGGCGGCGGTGCCGACGTCGGTCACCACGAGATCCGCGACGCCGTCGACGTCCGAATCCCAGAGGGCGTCGTCGGCGTAACCGTCACCGTCGAAGTCCAACCACAGCGCGTCTGCCGCACCGGTCCCGAGCGTGAGGTCGGGCTCGCCCTGCCACTGCGTCGGGTCCCCGACGCCGTCTCCGAAGAAGTAGTCCATGACGAGAATCGTGTCCCGGACACCCGACCCGGACCAGCCCCGATCCGCGATCTGTGGAGCAGCGATCCGTAATCCACAGATCGCCATTCCGCCTTGACGGCGGGCGCTCAGCGGCTCGCGGTGGCCCTGTCGAGCAGCGCGGGTTGTTCGGGGTCGCCGCCCAGGTCGGGGCGGCCGAGGCGGGACGCCCGGAGTCCGACGACGACGAGGAAGATCGCCGCCCAGATCAGGTAGGCGTTGCCGACGAGGTGCTCAAGCGGGCCCCAGCCGAGTTCGCGGTCCTCGCTGTGCGGCACCCACCACTGCGGTGTGCCCAGGAAGACCACCACGCCGCTGCCGGCCAGGGCGAGCCAGCCGCGCTCGTCGTCGTCGCCGTCTCGCCCCGCGCGGTCGGCCCACACCAGGGTGAGCACGATCGCCGGCACCGCCCACACCCAGTGGTGCCCCCACGACACGGGCGAGCAGAACAGCGCCACGTGACCCACCGCCACCGCGGCGGCCACCTCGTGGCCGGACCGCAGCAGCCGCCACGACACCCACGCGATCCCCAGGCCGATCGCCGCGGACACCACGAACCACGCGACCGACGCCGCGGTGTCCTCTAGCCCGAGGCGGTGCACGAACCCGTTCACCGACTGGTTGGACGTGAACGCCAGACCGCCGATCC